>NZ_JACJPX010000037.1 GCF_014696315.1 Calothrix membranacea FACHB-236 | reverse complement strand
GTAAGCCAACTTCTACTCCCACCTTACGTTGGGTGTTCCAATGTTTTATGTCGATTCATTTGGTTACGATTGCCCAAATCAAGCAAATTACCAACTTAACCCCGGAAAGGCAATGGATTCTCCAGTTTTTTGGTGCTCCTTGTCGAAAATATTATCTTCTTTATTAACTAACCTGCGGAATGTCGGCTCGATCACGACGAAGCAGATGATCGCGCCGAAGGAAATCAACTATTCCTGAAGTTGCTGGAAGCTCAAAAAAATAATTACACTTACAGCACTCTCAATATTCAGCCTGTGGGGTGTTTGTGGAGTTGCATGGAAAAACGCTCTTGTGTAGTGAGCTTTGTTTGTCGGCAAAAATATACATACCATTTTGTCGATCTGACCGAGGACAGCACAACTGATTTGTTGCAATTCAGCTTGCTTTATCAAGAAAGTGAAGATGGATATGTTTTACCCGCTAAAATACCAGGGACATTGCGATCGCATTTGCTAGCACGCATCCTTCCTACACCTGAGCCTATCCCAACCTAGTGTTTGACAATATTTGATGGTTGCATTGTTACATCCAGGGAGAGCGATCGCACCCTCCTAAAATCTGCATAATTTTTAACTCGTAGAATAATTACTAAAAAATACTCTCAATTATTAAAGCATAATTATTGCTAAAGAGTTGAGCTACTCCTTTACTGCCAAATAGGGCAAGCTACAATGAAGATTAACCTCAATATATCCCAATTACCAGCGGTATTTGCCTGATTATCTTCGTCAAATATCAATTTTTACTTTTATTTAGCCAGATTTATCATTCTAGAGTAGCTTTAAATGCGTTATCCTGCCTAGATCACAGTGAATTTGATAAAAATTCTCTAGATTTACTGATAATGAATCTCAATCAATTTGATAATATATGCTCGGAGCTTATTGAATATATTTCAATAAGTATTTTCACACCACAACCATTTCAAATCATTCTGAGGCAATGACACGATGACGAGTATGGCTGTGCAAACTCCATACACAATCCCTTGGTGGTCAGGAAAAGCTCGATTAACTAACCTGAGTTCGGGTTAAGCAGATTGAGGTAAAAGCCATTCCATCTAAAGACTGGGTTTCTTAGGCTGATGGCAATAAGCGATTAATCCACACAGAACGTTAACGCAAAAATTAACAGGACTACGGTGTCGTGAATGTTCAATCTGTGAAATATTCTTGAGTTGGTCGTTAATCGTTTCAATGACTCTTGCGTTTACGGGATAAAAGTTTGTCATGGAGAAGCATGAGGAAAGTTTTTCATGTTGCGACGGGGCTTGGCAAAAAATTGAATGCCGAATTTTCAGCTTACTACCTGTGCTTTTCCTTATCCCGAACTCAGGTTAACTAATCTTTCAGGGCGTAGAACACCGATTCAGTATTCAGAATCATGAGCAAACATCCAATTTTTTGGTGCTGTAACAAGAAATGTTTGCTGGTATCAAACGTTAAAATAGGGTTTCTCAGCTTCTTATTTTATTAATGAATCGGTGTTTTAGTAGCATGGTTAACTTCTGTCACTCTCCGAAAACTTTTGCCATTTCCGAATTCTAGAGATTTGGTATAGCAGGTGTTTGCGGGATTCTTTTTTAATAACAAATACAAGACCAACTTTTTTCTAATAGTATAGCTTGTATTGATTTCCTTATCGGCTTCTAGCGGTCGCTCTCCCGGAGAGCGACAGAATAGGTCTAACTTCTCTACCCATAGCAATTGATTTCTTATTTTATTATTAGTTTTTACTAGCTGTTTCTTCCATTTGCTTCTTTAAACTCAGAGGACGCATATCAGTCCAAACTTTTTTAATGTATTCTAAACATTCTGATTTCAGTCCACTTTTACCTACATCTCTCCAACCAAGAGCATTTTCCTTGTCAGCAGGCCAAATAGAATATTGTTCCTCATGATTAATTACTACTTTATAAAGTGTAGTATCCTCTGAAGTTATTTGGTTCATTTTGATTTCCCATTTTATAAGTTTTTTGAACAAAATCTTATTTAGTAAATCTGACTCTTCTGTTGAATCAAACATATCTGATTTTGTTTTTTTTAAGAAATTGATGCCTGTACTATAGCCATTAAAAAACAAACATTATTAACCTCCTGCAAAATTAAATATTACACTTAATAAATTTAGAACTAGCTAACTAAAAAACCACCTTTTTGAACTTCACTGACACTATCTTTAACAGCCTGAATAATCAAATCAATATCTTGCTCTGTATGAGCTTGTGACAAAAATCCATCAGCTTTTGGCATGAGAACTCCTCTATCAATCATGTGATGAAATATAAGTTTGAAACCTATCAGGGAAGTAGGATGTTTTACAAGCTCAGAATTTTCAGATACATCAGCATTGAAAAATGAGCCAAAATTTGATAAATAGATGGGTAATTTTTCAACTTCAAAGTAAGCATTAAGCCTTTCTACAAATTGTGATGTAAGCTTGTTCAACTGTTCTTGTAAAGTTGCTCCTTGCATTTTTAAATGCTGCAATAAAGCATGTGCAGCAGCTAAAGAGAGAGAATGTCTACAGTAGCTGGTTCCAGACCAAGTAGCAGGTATATGAGGATACGATGTGTCCCCATAATTCCACATACCGCCATCAATTCTATCCATATAAATAGCTTTACCGGCTACTGCTGCTAAAGGCATACCACCACCAATAATTTTTCCATAGGTAGCTATGTCGGCTTCAACTCCAAACCATGCTTGTGCGCCACCTGGATGGATTCTAAAGCCAGTATTCATTTCATCAAAGATTAACGGTATTCCTAAAGCTTTAGTCAATTGGCGCAGTTCGTGAATAAATGCTTTAGGTTGAAAGCCCAGTCGGTGTTGTTGTACAGGTTCTACAAGAACAGCAGCCAATTCTTGCTTATGGATTTTAATTATCTCTAAAGCTTGAGGACTTCCGTACTCTAAAACCAAAACATCTTCAGCAACATTTTGTGTTACTCCCGCATACTCTGGAATGCCTCTTGGATTGCCATCTGTCGCCTCTGCTTTGACTAAAGTTCCATCAAAAATACCATGATAAGAACCAGAAAATAGCGCAATCTTATCACGATTTGTCGCTGCTCGTGCTATGCGTAGTGCGAGCATCATTGCTTCTGTACCTACACTACAAAAAGCTACCCGTTCCATCCCCGTCAGTTCAGAGATTAATTTAGCAACTTCGCCAGCCAGCGTTGCTTGTGGGCCACTTTGTATACCATATTCAAGTTGATCAAAAATAGCTTTTTTGATAAAAGGTGGATTGTAACCGCATAAATGTATTCCATATCCACCAGTAAGGTCTATATATTCGTTCCCATCAACATCCCACATTCTAGAGCCTAGAGAACGTTTGGTGAGAATGGGATAGAACATTTCTTTCAAAAATAAATTGAACCCCACAGAACCTCTGTTATTGGCAAAAACAGGACGATATTTTTGAGCCAATTGTTTTGATGTTTTAGTACGTTCAATGTAACGAACAATTAATGTCTCTAAATGCTGCTGTTGACAAGGACTTAACTCAATTTTTACATCATCATCTGTTGATTCTGAAATGAGATGAGTTTGAAATTCTAGTTGTTGCATATTAGATTTTCTCGGATTCATCAAAGCTAAATTTTGGTTATGGTGGTGTTACTTAACAAATAGTCCATACTCTGCCTGATTTAAGTATGTATTTAAATACTCTGCTAAGACGTGGACGTGAGGTTTAGCAAGCATTGTGTAATGATTACCCGGAACTGTAGAGATTTCCACTGGTTCAGAAGATAATTTGTTCCAGCCCCAGCTAGGATCGTTGGGATAATCAAAACCTTCATTGCTATCGCAAGCACGCAAGAGAATCATTCGATTTGGATATATCTGAGCTACATAGTTCTCACTTGCTTGGAGGTTACTTTGATAAATATTCAGAAACAGACAAAAGTTATCAAAGCTAAAATTAGCTGGTATTAAATTAGCAATTTGCAACTGTTCAAAAACATAATTCAATTGCTTGTCATACTGCATTTGTTGAAAATATTCATACGATACCGAGATAGTTTTGCCTGCCGAACTGGCAATATCATATGCAAAACTTGCTAAGATTCTAGACTCATCATTTGGTTGAGTATTTATTGGTTGCTTGTAAGAATTGGGGGCAACATTATCTAATAATATGAGTACAGGAACCTGTTGACCTTGCTTTTGCAGTTGTTGAGCCATTTCAAAAGCCACAAAGCTGCCCAGCGACCACCCACCTAAATAATACGGGCCTTGTGGCTGTACAGTTTGCATTGCTGCAATATAATGAGCAGCCATATCTTCAATACGAGTATATGGTTTGCATTCTCCAAAAAGACTCGGTGCTTGCAGTCCATAAAAAGGTTGCTCGGAACCTAAGCAACGTGCTAATTCTTTATAGCAAAAAACATTGCCTCCGATAGGATGAATAAAAAATAAAGGTTTTTTAGATCCATGTGGCTGAATTATAACCAGAGGTGCTTCCAGTTCTTTTTGACTACACTTAATTGACGAAAAATTGGTCACAGGTGCAGATGGTATAAACTCACCTGCTTGCATTTCTACTACACTTTCTTTGACGGACTGGATGATATATTCTATATCTTCTTCAGTATGTGCTGTAGATAAATAAAGAGTACGCCCTTCCCAAACATAAACTCCTTTTTCTAGCAAATAGTAATAGAATAAATTACCTACTACAGAATTATTTGGAAAACTAAAACGGAAAAGCGAACCAAAATTAACAACTCGAATTGGTACTTGTTGTTTTTCAAAGAAGTTATTCAGGGTTTTGGCTAATTTTGCTGTTTTTTCATTTAGTTCTGCCTGAAGTTTAGACCCATAAATCTTAATGTGATTTAATGCGGCCTCAGCAGCCGCCATTGCCAGAGGATGTTTAAAAAAAGTGCCTGCAAAGAAGGTGGTTTTTCCTTGAGGATAAGACTCATCACCATAGTTCCACATACCACCGTCTAATACATTCATGAAAGCAGCTTTGCCAGCTATTACCCCAATGGGTATACCCGCAGCAACCGCTTTTCCGTAGGTAGTAATATCTGCTTGAATGCCCCACAATCCTTGAATACCGCCTGGATGTACCCGAAAGCCAGTAATTACTTCATCAAAGATTAAGACAATTCCTGTTTCTTGGGTAAGTTGCCTTAACTGAGATAGAAACTCTTGAGGTTGCAAATCTGGGTGACTGCTTTGTATTGGTTCAACGAGAACTGCTGCTAACTCGTGGGCATGAGCTTGGATAATATCTAATGATTCGGGAGTGCCATAGTTAAGAATAATGGCATTTTCAGCCATGTACTGAGGAATTCCTAAATTTTTGGGAACAGAAGATAAGTTTCCATCAGCAGTCATCACTCCCTTGATTAAAACCTCGTCCAAGTTGCCATGATAAGAACCTGCAAATAAAGCTATCTTAGAGCGTCCTGTTACAGTACGTGCTAGGCGTATTGCTCCCATTATGGCTTCTGAGCCAGTGTTACATAAAGCTGCTCGTTCTGCACCTGTTAGTTCACAGATTAATTTTGCTACTTCACCAGCCAGACGCGATTGTGGGCCATGCAAGATGCCCTGTTGAATTTGTTGCTGTAGTGCTTCGATCACAAAAGATGGCGAATGACCAAATAAAAGCGTACCAAATCCCATAGAGATGTCTACATATTCGTTACCATCAACATCCCAAATCCTGGCTCCTTCTCCACGCTGTCCGTGGATGGGATAAATCATCTCTTTAATATCAGGAAAAAACCCTGTAACTGCTCTGCTATTTGCATGATATGAACGATAATCTTGGGAAAGCCGCTTGGATTCTTGAGTTTTGCTAACAAAACGTGTAATTAAAGTATCTAAATGTTTTTGTTGATGGGGAGTCAACAACGCTATTGGCTCTTTTTGAGTTGCTGATATGGGAGTTAATTGAGGATTTAGAAGTTGATTATTAGGTTCTGATTTAGTTGAAGTAGATATTGAATTTGGATTCTGTTCATGATAAATTTGAGCAACTTGTCTACTCTGTTTAACAGCAGAAGACAAAGTTTGAGTTGATGAATCTTTCTGAGGCAATAAGTCTACCAATTTAGACATTACCTGAAGATGCTGTAAAAGAATCTGCTCAATATTACTATTTCCTGGTTGTTCTTCTTGCTGATTAAGTGCTGGCGTAAACTGATTTTTAACTGATACTGGTGTAACACTGGGGGTTGGAGCTTGAGGTGAAACTATCGTTATTTCTTCTTGAGGTTTTTCTTTAGCTATATAAGCTGCTAGAGAATCAATTGTAAGTGAATCTTCAAGGAATATGTGAAAAGGAATTTGCACACTCAAGTTTTCTTGAATAGCGCGATTAATTTGCAGTAATAATAGAGAGTCTATACCCATTTCGAGGAAAGGGTGGTGAATATTAATTTCTGATGATTTTACACCAATAGAATTACTAAAAATTTCTTTTAATATAAACAAAGTTTTATGAACTGGAGAAGGTTTATTTATAAGTGTTGGTTGTGGCACGTTAATTTCTGGCTCAGGTGATGAGTGAGAGTTGCGATCGCTTGCAGGTTTAATCCAGTATCTTTTCTTTTCAAATGGATATGTGGGCAAGGCAAGATGATAACGTTGTTCATACTCATAAAATTTTGACCAATCTATTTGGATTCCCTCAAGCCAAATTTGCGAAAGTGTATTGAGTAAGAAAGCTTGATCTGATTGTTGCTTCTGGGGATGTCTGAGTGAGGACAAAACTATCTGTTGCGCGAACTTCTGCTTGTTAACCAAGGTAGTTAATGTCCTTCCTGGCCCTACTTCTAAGAGAATTTGCTCTGACTTTTGCAGCAATTTAGCAATTCCTTCACTAAAATGCACTGTTTGGCGGAGATGTTTTACCCAATATTTCGCGTCTGTTGCTTGTGCTGCGGTTATCCAAGTACCTGTGACATTAGAAATAACAGGAATTTTGGGAGAATTTAGTTTGATTTTGCTCAGTAATTCCTCAAATGGCTCTAGAATCGAGTCCATCATGTGGGAATGAAAAGCATGAGATGTATGCAGACGACGACAATCAACACCTTGTTGAGACAACTGATTTTGTAATTCCTCAACCGCTGCTTCTGTTCCTGAAACTACGCACAAATTTGGGCTGTTAATTGCAGCTAAAGAAAGTTGTTCATTTAACAATGAGCTAATTTTTTGTGCTGAAATTGGCGCAGCTAACATTGTCCCTGATGGAAGTTGCTGTATCAATTGGCCGCGAGTCGCTACTAACATGAGTGCTTCTTCTAAGGAGAACACACCAGCCACAGTTGCAGCTACATACTCACCAATACTGTGACCAATCATCGCACTAGGCTGTATACCCCAAGAAATCCATAACTGAGCTAAAGCATACTCAATTACAAATAACGCTGGCTGGGTTATATAAGTTTGCTGTAACTGCAAAGCAGCTGTTTCTTGCTGTTCTAGTTGTGGGTATAAAACGCTACGTAAATCTATTTCTAATAGAGGTTTGAGTAATTCACAACAATAGTCTACTTTTTCTTGAAAGATTGGCTCAGTTTGGTACAATTCTTTAGCCATGTCCACATACTGAGTACCTTGTCCAGGAAACATAAATGCAACTGGTCGCGCAGGCAGTTCGGTGTGGTGGCTAAAAACTCGTTGCGGATCTTTTGCTTCTAAAACTTGCACTGCATCATCAAGGTTTTGGCAAACTACTACACGACGATGTTCAAACGCTCGACGACCGACACTCAAGGTGTAAGCCACATCAGCCAAGTTGAGTTCTGAATTTTGCTGCAAGTGTTCAATTAAGTTTGTTGTGGCAGTTTCTAGTGCTGATGCTGTTTTAGCAGAGAGTACCAACAACTGATATCCTCTCCCCTGCTCTCCCTGACTTCTCTGCTCAATAACTGGGGCTTCTTCCAGAATCAGATGGGCATTAGTACCACCAATACCAAAAGAACTGACTCCTGCATAGCGAGGATTAGCATCAGAGTTCCATTGTGACAGCTTATTATTAACGTAGAAGGGGCTGTTAGCAAAGTCAATTTTGGGATTAGGTTGTTGGTAATGCAGACTCGGAGGTATTTGTTTGTGTTTCAGGGCTAAAACTGTCTTGATTAAGCCTGTAACACCAGCAGCAGTATCTAGATGTCCAATATTAGTTTTCACCGAGCCAATGGCACAGTAACCTTTTTTGTCAGTTTTGACGCGGAAAGCCTGTGTGAGTGCAGCAATTTCAATTGGGTCTCCGAGAACTGTTCCCGTACCATGAGCTTCTATATAGCTAATCTTTTCTGGGGAGATTCTTGCGACAGCAAGTGCTTCGGCTATGACTTTGGCTTGACCTTCGATACTGGGAGCAGTGTAGCCAACTTTTGCAGAACCATCATTATTAATAGCAGAGGCTTTAACAATAGCATGAATGGTATCTCGTTCTGCGATCGCATCTTCTAACCGCTTTAAAACTACAATACCTACACCATTCCCACTAACTGTTCCTTGTGCTTTGGCATCAAAAGCACGGCAGTGTCCATCAGGAGACAAAATACTCCCTTCTTGATAAGGATAGCCAGTTTTGTGTGGTACTCCAATGGAAACCCCACCAGCTAAAGCTATATCACTTTCGCCGTTGAGTAAGCTTTGGCAGGCGAGATGAACCGCAACTAACGATGTAGAGCAGGATGTTTGGACATTGACACTTGGCCCCTGCAAGTTTAATTTATAAGAAATTAAAGTAGGTAGAAAATCTTGACTATTAGCGATCGCAATTTGCTTACCGCCCACTGATTCTATAAGCTGGCGATTTGAATATAGATTTGACAAAAAATAACTGCTCATACTTGCGCCAGCAAAAACACCTATCCGACCTAAATAGGCTTCACAGTCGTAACCAGCATTTTCTAAAGCATTCCAGGCACATTCAAGCAGGAAACGGTGTTGCGGGTCAGTGATTTCTGCTTCTCTAGGGTTAAAGTTAAAAAATGACGCATCAAACAAATCTATATCATCTAATATAGCTCCGGCTTTCACATAATTAGATTGATTCAATAAACGAGCTTCTACTCCTGAATTGATCAACTCTTCATTAGTAAAAAAAGAAATTGACTCTACACCGTCTCGCAGATTTTGCCAGAATTCATCAATATTCTTCGCTCCAGGAAAACAACCTGCCATGCCAATAATAGCTATTTCATCGAGACAATCAGATATATTTGAGTTATTCATAAGCTTACTCCTACTGCTTACTTGTTGTCCGATTTTCTTGTCTAAGTTGTCTACGTTGTTTTCTAGATTCTCGCTGGTTATCATCCAGTTCATAGTTAGGTAAATCAGGTTGTTTTTGTTGTTCCTGACTTAAATATTTAGCAAATTTACTAATAGTTGGATACTGAAACATATCAAGCATTGATATATCTCGGTTTAATGCTTTTTGGAGTTTGCTATGAACCTGAACCATTAGTAATGAGTGACCGCCGATATCAAAGAAATTGTGATGAATTCCTACTTTTTCTATATGCAATAATTCTTGCCATATATTTGTAATAATTTGCTCAAGTTCAGATTGAGGAGCCACGTAGGTTTCTGCTAAATCAATTTGTGCTTGTTCAGGTAAAGCTCGATAGTCTACTTTGCCGTTGGGCGTGAGTGGCAAAGCATCTAACTTGATAAAGACCGCAGGTATCATATACTCAGGCAATTTTTCTAATAAATAAAGGCGTATTTCACTAATAGAAGGGCCTGGTTTTTGATTGACAACAAGATAAGCAACTAAACGTTTTTCTTTATCTGCATCCTCGCGGGTGATAACTACAATTTCCTTAATTTGTAGATGTTGCTCTAATACTGCTTCTATTTCTCCTAATTCAATCCGAAAGCCTCTAATTTTAACTTGATTGTCAATACGTCCGAGAAATTCCAGAGTCCCGTCTGGACGGTAACGAGCCAAGTCACCTGTTCGATAAAGGCGTTCTCCGGCTTTGTTACTGAATGGGTTTGGGATAAACTTTTGTGCAGTTAATTCCGGTCGATTTAAGTAGCCGCGAGCAAGTCCTAAACCAGCTATATACAACTCACCCACTACACCAATAGGTACTGGTTTCCAGTGTTTATCTAATACATAAAGTTGGGTGTTAGTGATAGGTTTACCGATAGAAATTGACCCTGAATCACGCAGATTATTTGGTACTTGATAAACACAACAACCGACTACAGTTTCGGTAGGGCCATATTCATTAATCAGCATTGTGTCGGGGGCAAAATCTTGCCAAAATGTTAACTTTTCAGCTAACAAGTTTTCGCCACCGATAATAAAAGCTCGTGTGCGTCCGGCTACTTCTTCAGGAGATAGTTGTCCTTTGAGTAAATCTAAATGTGCGGGTGTAATCTTGACTAGGCTTAAGTTATGACTGCGGCGTAAAGCAGAAGCCAGTGCATCAATTCCTTGATTTTCTGGTAAAAGTTCTACTTGACGACCTACAAGTAAGGGTGAAAACAGACTGGTAACTGTCAAGTCAAACCCCAAGGGAGAGTGAACTAATGTTCCTGTTCCTTGCTCAACATTGTACGCTTGGGTACACCAACTCAGGTAATTCACTAGTCCTTGATGAGTAATTAAGGTTCCTTTGGGTTTACCACTTGAGCCGGAGGTATAGATAACGTAGGCTAGGTTTTGAGAAGTTGTCTGAGTGACTAGATTTTCTGTTTTTTCTTGAGCGATCGCTAACCAGTCACTATCAATGCAAAGCAGCTGTAGTTTATCTGTGGCTAAACCAGTGGCTAGATGTTGCTGGGTCAGTACCAAAGGTGTTTGAGTATCAGCTATGATATAAGCTTGACGTTCTGCGGGATAAGCAGGGTCTAAAGGTACGTAAGCTGCGCCAGCTTTGAGGATACCCAATAAACCGATGACCATCCATAGCGATCGCTCTACACAAATTCCGACTAATACATCTGGCCTTACACCTAATTTTTGCAGGTAATGAGCCAATTGATTAGCACGGGTATTTAATTCTTGATAAGTAAGTTGTTGGTCTTGAAATACAACAGCAATATTGTCTGGTGTGGAATTACACTGTTGTTCAAACCAGTGGTCAATGCACTCGTATTGTAGTTCTGTGGTTTGAGTCTTGTTGAAATCGATTAAAATTTGCTGGCGTTCGGTGTTGCTGAGAATATTTAATTTTGAGATGGTTGCAGAGGGGTTTTCAATGGCACTAACTAATAATGTGTACCATTGACCCGCTAAACGTTGAATATCTGCGGCAGAAAAGAGATTAGCATCATAGTGGAATTCTGCGTTAACGGTTTGATCGTTGGTGCGATCGCCTTTGGCGCTGCGCGGAGCGCAATCGCAAATAAGTTTAACTTTAAATTGGTCAACACAAGCATATTTTTGATAAATAGTAAATTTTATGTCACCAGCCGTATACTGATTTGGTGCTTCTGTAAAGTCAAAACAGAAGGGAAAAAATGGTTGTTCTGTATAATCTTGATTGATTTCGGTAAGTTGTTCCCAGGCAAAACTCTCTTGCCATTCGGTTAATTCAGTTGTAGCAGTGCTAAGTTTAACTAAGATATCACGGAAGCAATCTCTTTCGTTTAACTCGCAGCTAAGAGGTAAATATTTAGCGAGTAACCCTATTGCTGATTTTAGTTCTTCATAATTACGACCATCACAACCTAAACCAATAATAGGCTGTGATTCTTCCGTCAATCGCCACAGCAAAATTAACCAACAAGCTAGAAAAAATACACTAATTGAACACTGATAATTTTGAACAATAGCCTCAATTTTATTAACTAGCTCATGAGTAATTGACAATTTTGAGAATTGAGGGTTAAATTCTTGTTCTTGAGTAAGCGACTGTTCAAAAGATAATTGAAAACTCTCAAGTTGAGAAATGTCTAATTGTTGCCAATACTTTTTCTTAGCAAGTGTTTCCTCTGCTTCTAGCAGTTCATTTTGCCATGCAGAAATATCGGCATATTGTAATGGGTCATCAGTTAATTTATCACTATAACAACAGCTAATTTCAGCTAATAAATTATTTAATGATACCTTATCAGCGCACATTGCAGGCAACTGCACCAATAAAATATGTTTTTCATCTGTTAGTTTAATTAATGTTGTCTGTAATAAACCAATTTTTTCCTCTTCAATATTCTGCCAGTTAAACTCTTGCAAATAATTCTCAATATCTGTCGCTAAAAAAGAGCTTTCCTGCCAAGATAAAGAAACATTATTTTCTACAACTTGTATAGGAAGTTTTAACCCTCTGGTTTTATGAAAACTAGTGCGAAGTATTTCATTTCTATCAATAACTTTTTGTAAAGATTTTTTTAAAATATTAACTTGTAGATTGCCCTCAATGAGAATAGCACATTTAGTCAAGTAAACTGAGCTATTTTGTTGTAATAACCATAGCCGCTTTTGTTGTGGAGAAAGTTGAAATCCCTGTATTTGTTGAGGCATTGTGATTTACCACCTTTAATTATTAATATCTGCAAAGCTTATCATTTCGCCCATAGCTACTAATAACTGCCTTTCCCCAATGAAGGGATTACGTGCATGAGCAGTCAGTAAGTTATCTAGGAGCAATATATCTCCTTGTTTCCAGGAAAAAGTTACTTCTAATTCTTGGTAAACTTCACAAATTTCTGCCATTATTGAATCTTCTATAATAGTGCCATCACCGTAATAGCAATTGCGGGGGAAATTAGCCTCTGAAAATGATGATAATAGTGACTCTTGTGTTTGGGTATCTAAGCAGGCTGGATGCCAATGTTGTGCCTGATTAAACCAAGATATTTCACCTGTTTGAGGATGTTTGGCTACTGCTGGGCGAACAGAAAGAGTTCTTAAACTTCCGTCTGGCTTCCAGACAAAATCCACAAAATTTTGCTGACAAATTGCTTCAACTTCTGACCTATTATTAGTTTGAAAAACTGTTTCCCAGTTTAGCCCTAATCCATTACCATAATTACGGACATACATAACTTGTTTTTCAATAAATCTTTCTCTAATTTTAGGATTTATGCGTTGAAAAACTTGGCGACTGTCAACAATTGGGGTTTCTCCTCCCTGGGTGGCTGCTTGACGACACCCAAACAAAATCTTTTTTGGCCAGCGATAATTGAAGGAGTTTTCATTGTGCCATAATAACTTGCGATCTCTAGGATAAAAAACGGGAGTATAAACCTTCCCACTCACGCTAGTACGGGGATGTTCGCCATTTTCATTAAAAAGTTCTGAGCAAATTGCTAAACCAAAACGTTCAAATTCTGATGGTGTAGTAATATTAAATCCTCGAAATAGTATAGCTCCATTTAGAAGTAGTTTTTTTTCTATAAAATTACGATTAGCATCAGCCCAATCAGTAAGATCAATATTGTTGATGTCAGGGCTAATAACCAGTGGCAGATCCTTGCCTTTGATGAAATGATCTAATTTAACTAATTCATTTTGTACTAAATTGATTGTTTGGCGTTTAATAGTTTTATCTAACTTCTTCATTGGGCATTCTCCTTTTCAGGTAAAGTATCAATAATCTGGCGCTTAATTGTTTTAAATTTACGTTTATATTTTTCTTTTTTATTTTTATTTTGAATTAATTCTTCTTGCTTATCTAATGTGCTAAGTAAGTCAATTAATTCGTTTAATTTCGCTGTCGGTTTAGCTAACACTTGATTTAAAAGTGTTTCAAAGTGTTTGAGCATTCGAGCTATGGTAGTAGCGTAGAATAAATCTGTGTTATACTCCAACGCTGCGACTATTCCCTGTTCGGTTTCTGTTATCTCCCATAGTAAATCAAGTTGGGTTGTCTTTTTTTCCATCTCTAAAGGCTTGATAGTTAAATTTGAAAGTTGTAACGTAGGAGCTTGAGTATTTTCTAAAATTAACTTTATTTGAAATAAAGGTGAACGAGCCAAATGTCTGACTGGGTTTAGAACATCTACAAGTTTGTCAAACGGCAAATCTTGGTAAGTATAGGCATCTAAAGTTACTTCGCGGACTCGTTCAAGTAACTCACGAAATGATAGGTTTCCTGATAAATTAGTACGTAAAACAAGTTGGTTAACAAAAAAGCCAATTAATTCTTGGGTTTCAAGCTGGTTGCGGTTAGCAATATCAGTACCTATAACGATATCTTCTTGCCCTGTATACCAATAAAGTAGTGTTTTAAATCCTGCCAGCAAAATCATGAATAAGGTAATACCTTCTCGTTGATACAACGTTTTCAATTGTTCCGAGAAAGTTTTGGATAAAACCAAACACTGCCTAGCACCATTAAAAGTTTGTAATGTTGGGCGTGGCATATCTGTAGGCAATTCGAGTACAGGAAGTTGACTACCTAATTGTTGCTGCCAATAACTCAGCAACATTCCCAGTTTTTCTCCCTGCAAGTATTGGTGCTGCCAAACAGCAAAATCTGCATACTGAATTCGTAGTTCAGGTAGTGGTGAAGGATAACCACGAGAAAAGTTTTCGTACAGCGTTGTAATCTCTCTGATTAATACACCTATTGACCAAGCATCAGCAGCAATATGGTGTATTGATAATAATAAAATATGCTCTGTTTCGCTCAGTTGTAGTAAAGTAACTCGGAGTAAACAATCTTTAGTTAAATCGAAGGATTTTTGCGTTTCTTGATGAGCTAAATGTATAACTTCAGCTTCTCTTTTGTCTAGGGGTAATTCTTGTAAATTTACTAGTTGTATGGTGAATACCGAAGCAGGAGAAATTACCTGAAGGGGTTGTCCATCAACTATGGTAAATGTCGTGCGTAAAGCTTCATGACGCTTGACAACTTCTTGAAAGCTTTGTTCTAATGCTGGCACGTTTAACCAACCTGACAAGCGCATAAACTGACAAATATTAAGTGCTGGGTTCCCAGGTTGCAATTGGTCGAGAAACCATAACCGCTGTTGCGAAAATGATAGGGGGAAAGTATTGTTTTCTTGACTTTGGGGTTTTATTTGGATTATCGATAAGTTTTGTCCTTTTTTTTGGTTCAATCTTTGTGCAAGTAGTTTTAGTTTCTCTGGGGATAGACCAGCAATTCTTTGAGAAAGGTCACTCATATTTAAATTATCTAAACAACATTATGTTATGGGTATGCTAAATCTTTAAGTAAAACTGTATTTAGATTACGCCAATAGCAACTAAAGCAGTTGCTAACGAAGGAAATTGGAATATTAATGGTACAAGGCGACCTCTGATTGGGTAGCTTTCAATATTAGATTGAAAAAATAATTCTATATTCAATTCATTGACAACCAAGTTTCCCATAGCTATGGTATCCTCAATATTCTTAACATGATGCCACCATCTAGGAGGTATATAAATAATTTCTCCTGGGCTCACAATGACTTCTACTGGTTTAGCCTTTGCATACAAGGGAAACTTTTTTAAATCTGGATTGAACGCATCAACTTTTCCTCCATACAAAAAATCTTTTTGGTCTGGACTGAAAAACACAATTTGTTTTCTTCCAGATATAACTGCTAACCATGCAGCACAACTAGTAGGGTCTTCATGAAGACCTATCGAAGTACCTTTATGACCTATAAATATTTCGGGGTTATCATATCCATGTTTCTGCAAAATCTTTTTTGGTAATCTTGTTAACCAATTGGGAAAATAAATTGGTTCCTGATAATCTTCTAATAATTCCGGAAAGTCAGAAACTACCCAATTAGCTAAGTATAGACGTTGGTCGTTTTTATTAGTATTATGTTCCGTCAAATAATCAATGTAATCAGCAACAGTGATTGTTCCTTTAACTTCATCTTTGTCTTCCTTAAATCCATAAGTTACTGAACCATATTTCGACTTAAAAAAATCGAAATCCCATTTTTTTAAAGCTGGCCAATCTTTCATGGTGTCAGTAATAATTACGGGTTTACCAACAGACGCATATTCTTTTATAAACTCATTATATGAAAGGTTGCTGCGACGCTCAACAAAATCAATATGTGTCCAGATTAATTTGCATTCTTGATTTCGCCACTGTCTCTTGAATAAATAAATAATTATGCTAATAACAATGAGTGATGCGATCGCAATAAAATTCAAGTTAATCATATTGAAAAAAGATAGATAATATTCTGTAGGCATTTTAGACCTCACTTATTTTGCTCAAATCAATACAAATTTTTCAATTTTCCTTTTAAATACTGTGTATCTTTAATTCCATGATATCCATTTTCTTCCGTAAAATTTAAATACTTCAGTGCAATTTCTAGTAAAATTCTTTCCATTTTTGTCAGTTCAGGGTGATATAAGTCTAATAACATTACGACTCTATTTGACTTACTTTTATTCCAGGCTTCATGTATAAAACTATTATCAAAAAATAAGACTTCTCCTTTAGTCCATTTTCTTGTTTCATTTCCGACTTTAATACCACAATCTTCTGGAGTCTCTATTCCTAAATGACAGGTTAAAGAAATATTTATATCATCAGTATGTGGTGGCAATATAACTCCAGGTTCCATGACAATAAACACAACTTCTCCAAAAGGATAGAGGAAAGGTTTCAGCTTAGTTACCATATTGACTGTCTTAGGAAACAAAGACAAAGCTGCGTCTGTAAACTTCCCTTGTCTCCAAATCAAGTAATACTTCCATGTCTCATCTTTATTCTTAAAATTATCACCAAATAATTCACTTGGTTTATATCTGGGAATAATATTTTTTCGAGATTTTAAAAAAGCTTCCCACTCATTTTCTATATTATTAAATTCTTTTTTGAGTGTGTTACTAACTACAGTTACAGCATGATAATCATCAGCCTCATACCAAGGTTTATAAGTAATGCCAGGATAAACAAAATTCTGGATTTTATTATCTGAGTTAGAAGCCTGATTAGCTATCAAACTAATTGATTCTTCAAAACGATGAGCTTTTCCTGGTGGATAGATAAAATTTAATAGCTTAAGCAACCAAAAGGATAATGTCATTTTTATAGAATTTGTTTGAAGCATGATAGACTCCTAATGAAATGAAAATCTTTCTTTTTAAATTAGCAAATATCGAGATTATTTGAGTTTGCCAATTAATTTAACTGCTTAAATTGGGCAAAGAAAGTATATTATTTACCTCTGACTCTGATAGTTTTTCAATATCTGCTATAGCTTGATCTAAATCCTGTAAACCTGCTTGCTCTGAAAGATTTTGGACAATAAATTTAGCTAATTCAGCAATAGTAGGAGAATTGAAAAAGCCCTTATAAGAAAGTTCGACATGGAAAGTTTTGCAAAGCTGCGAAACAAGCTGAGTGGCAAATAAAGAATCTCCTCCTAATTCAAAGAAGTTATCATGAATACCGACTCGATCAATACCCAGAAGTTGTTGCCAGATGTCGGCTAGGTTCATTTCTATTTCGTTACGAGGAGCAACATAAGCATTATCCAAGTTGGGACGAGAATAAGTTGCTCTAGCTTGGTTGAGTTGAGCTAATTGTTCTTTTATAGATTTTTCAGATTTCTGGGGTTGAAGTTGACTGTACAAATCTCGTGTAGAGACAACTATTTGCGGCAAGTTACTACTAGATAAAATTCTATTAAATGCCTCAATTCCCTCTGTCACAGTCATTCCTATTGTTAATTCTTCTCCTGTGATTTCTTGATGTCTTTTTTCAACGGCAATGGCCATTCCGACCCTGTGCCATCTATCCCAGTTAACAGATGTGATGAAATTACTATGTTGTGCAGCATGATAGTGAACGAAGGCATCTAAGAAGGCATTTTCGGCAGTATAATCTACCATTCCTGATGTACCTGTAAAGGAAGAAAGTGAGGAACAAAGTACAAAAAAATCTAGCTTGGTATTTTGTAGAATTTCATTTAGTATTCTTGTTCCTTGGACTTTTGGTGCTAAAGCATCAGCAGCAATTTCTTTAGTTTTGAGTTGAATCATCCCTCCGCCTAAAACTGCGGCTGCATGAATTACTCCGTTAATTTGACCAAATTGCAAATTGGCTTTTTTAACTACTGCTGACATTTGTTCATAATCAGCAACGTCAGCGCTAATTACCATTATTTCTGCACCGAAAGCTTGCAGATTTTGTAATTTCTGAATTTTTTGGCTAATTACATCTTGTGCATCGTGGGTTGATAGCCACTGTGTCCATTCATCTGGTTGAGGAAAAGGCGATCGCCCGACTACAATCAATTTAGCTTGTACAGTCTTGGCTAAATATTCAGCTAAGACTAGTCCAACTCCACCCAAACCACCAGTAATTAAATAAACTCCGTTTTTCCTTAAACGCTGATTTTCTTGAATTGAGGTGTCTAATTTGATAGCCTCAAAATCTTGTATCCAGCGATGATGTCCTCGGTAAGCAATCGTCTGTTGAGGTGTTTGCAGAGAAATTTCTGTAATTAGCTGGTTGATTAGTTGCTGTTCTTGCCAACTATCTGCTACTGGTAAAACTACATCAATACTGCTACAAGTAATGTTGGCATACTCTTGCGGTATTACTTTACAAGGCCCAATTATTAAAGCTTTTTCTGGACACAGTTGTTCGGAACCTGTAACCATTTGCAAATGATTGGAAACGACTTGAATGTCTAAGTTATCTTTTTGATAAAATTCGGCGATCGCTTGAGTCAGAAACAGTAAGCTGTAAAAGCCCAAGGATTCATACTGTTGTGATGTAAAGTACCCTGGATGATTTGGAGTGACACTCCATAAATGAATAATATTGGTGGGAGTTTTACCCAGAGAACGCAGTTCTTGGCAGAGAAACTTGTAGTCTTGTGGTTGTTCTGGATTAATTGTATATGAGCGATCGCTGTCACAAGTACATTTTTCGCCAACTTTGACAGTAATTACATCTCCGCCTGCTAATCTCAATTGCTTAACTATTTTTTCACCTAAACCGCAGTCATCCACAAATACTAACCAGAATTTTGGTTGATTTGGTTTCATGTCATTTGGCGAATACTGTGGTAAGGAAGCACGTTTCCAAGTAGGAATATAAAACCAGTCAGCTATGTTAGGCTTTTTACCTAATGAAACTATATCTGCATCAGTTTGTTTGTTCTCAATATAGGTGGTAAACGCTGTCGGTACAGAATCATGTGTCTTAGCTTGAGCAATTAAAATTTCTTCTCCAAATACTTGCGTTTCAGAAACATCTGCCACTTCAACAAAATCGTGAGACTTTAAGGCTTCACACCACTGTTTTTGCGATAAAAATGGATTACCATGACTGCGTTTTGCATCCTCTAAAGGATTCATCAGTAAACCATCAGTGATATCAAAATTTAATTGAGCCTCTGTGATTTCCCATAATAACAATAAACCTCCTGGAGCTAATAAAGAGCGCACATTATCAAGAGTTTTACCAATATTACTAGTAACGTGTAAAACGTTTACAGCAATAACTACATCAAAACTATGAAGAGCATATCCTTGTTCTGTTGGAGATTTTTCAATATCCAGAAACCGATATTCAATAAATGGATAATCACTGAATTTTTCTTTGGCTCGATTTAGTAATAAACCACCAACATCAGTAAAAGTGTAGGTTGTTTGCTCTCTAGGTAATATAGGTAATAAAGCCGTGGTAGCAATTCCTTGCCCACCGCCAATTTCTAAAATTCTCAGATTGACATTTGGTGGTAGTAATTTTACTATCTGTGCCAAACTAGCCTGCATGATGCCTTTCAAATAGGTATCTAAAGGAACTTCTGATTTTGTGGTAGCTGTTCTTTTATTTCCTGCAGCAAAATATAACTCTAAAGGTTCTACTTTTCCTGTAATTACATCTGTTAGATTTGCCCCACATTCCTCAACAATATCTACCATTTTTGGTAAATCTGCCAATTGTACCCTAGCTGCTGCTAAAAGGTTATTGAGCGTATCATTACACAACGGCATTAAGTTAAAAAACAACCCTTTTTCTTGGTGTAAATAACCATTTTCTACCAATACATCTAACCAACGATATAATAACTGTTGATAACGAGGTAAAATCTGGCTTTGCTCATACAGTTCTGCAAAAGAATACTTGGTTGAGGCATTCTTGAAAATTCCTAATTGACTCAAAGCTAAGTTAATGTAAGCAAGGCATAAGCTATCCAAACACTGTTTATTACTTAAATAAGTTTCTTGATTGAGTAGTTGTATTTGAGCTTTGTTCTTGCCAATTCCTACTACAGATTTCCACAGGTCGTCATTTGTAATTTGTGCTTTAAGCTTTTGTTGTTGTGGTTCTACCCAATAATGCTGACGTTCAAACGGATAGGTAGGTAAAGGTATATGGTAGGGTTTTTCATGGGCATAAAAACTCGACCAATCAACTTTGATACTTTGTAACCACAGACGACCCAAAGTATTAAATATAAATGCTATATCTGACTCTTGTTCTTGGGGATGACGCAGCGAGGTGAGTGTGACTAACTCTGATTTTTGATGTTGTTTGACAAAGGTACTTAAAGTTTTTCCCGGCCCCACTTCTAGAAATATGCGTTCTGGTTGCTGGAGTAACTCACTAATTCCATTACTAAATAACACGGTTTGGCGCAGATGTTTTGCCCAATAGTTAGGATCTGTGGCTGCTGCTGCACTTATCCATGTACCGCTAAGGTTGGAGATGAAGGGAATTTGGGGAGGTTGTAGGGAAATTTGTTGTAACAGCTTGGTAAATGGTTCAATCATCTCATCCATCATGGGCGAATGAAACGCACCAGATGTATGCAGTCTGCGACAATTTATGCTTTGCTGTTGTAACTGCTGTTCTAATTTTGCGATCGCACTTACCGAACCCGAAACTACGCAGTTTGATGGCGCATTACTTGCAGCCAGAGCCAATTCTACACCCAAATAAGGTTGAATTTCCGACTCTCCCATTTGCACCGATAGCATCGCACCTTCGGGTAGTTGTTGCATCAAACGTCCACGATGAGCAACTAACTTTAAAGCATCTTCTAAACTAAAAACTCCTGCCAAAGTTGCTGCGACATATTCCCCGATACTATGACCAATCATGGCTTCTGGACGTACACCCCAAGTCATCCATAATTTTGCTAAAGCATACTCAATCACAAATAAACTAGGCTGGGTAATGGCAGTTTGTGTTAGTTCTTGAGTCTGCGTTGCATTAGGATAGATGACATCACGCAAATCAAAACTTAGATGGGTTTTGAGGAGTTCCGCACAATAGTCAACTTGTTCTCTAAAGTATGGTTCACTTTCATATAGTTCTCGCCCCATGTTCACATACTGAGAACCCTGTCCAGGAAACATAAAGACTACCGGACGATGACAGGGTTTTTGGTAATGGGTGAAAACTGCTGGACTATCTGGAGATGTTAAAGCTGTGATGGCACACTCAGTATTTTGACAGACCAAAATCCGCCGATAATCGAAAGCTTTACGACCAACTGCTAGAGTATAAGCGACATCAGCCAGATTTACATCTTGATTTTGCTGCAAGTAATTCGCTAAATTTTGCGTCGCAGTTTCTAGAGCTGTAGCAGTTTTAGCTGATAGGCACAATAGTATATATTCACTTTTGACTTTTGACTTTTGACTTTTGACTTCTAATGGTGCTTCTTCCAAAATGACGTGGGCATTTGTTCCCCCAATACCAAAGGAACTCACCCCTGCACGTCGAGGAGTGCCGTTAGTTTGCCAATCAGTTAGCTGTGTATTGACGAAAAAGGGACTATTAGCAAAATCTATTTGGGGATTGGGTTGTTCAAAGTTTAAGCTGGCTGGGATTTTTTGATGCTTGAGAGCTAAAACAGTTTTAATTAAACCAGCCACACCAGCCGCAGCATCCAAATGGCCCGTATTGGTTTTTAAAGAACCTATGGCACAAAAACCTGTTTTGTCGGTACTGGCGCGAAAAGCTTCGGTTAAAGCAGCAATTTCAATGGGATCTCCTAATGATGTGCCTGTACCGTGGGCTTCAATATAGGTGATAGTTTCCGGTGCAACTTCTGCGACAGCTTGAGCAGTTCTAATAACTTTGGCTTGGGTATTGATACTAGGTGCGGTGTAGCTGACTTTTTGTGAGCCATCGTTATTGATGGCGGAACCTTTAATGACTGCATGAATGGTATCTTGATCTGCGATCGCATCTTCTAATCTTTTTAACACCACAATACCCACACCTTCACCGCCAACTGTTCCTTGGGCTTTGGCATCAAAGGCACGGCAATGTCCATCAGGAGAGCCTATACTTCCTTCTTTATAAAAATAGCCATGTTTTCGCAATGCACTAACAGAAACACCACCAGCTAAAGCCATGTCACATTCTCCATTCAGGAGACTTTGACAAGCTAAGTGAACTGCAACTAATGAAGTTGAGCAAGCCGTTTGAACAGTGTAACTTGGCCCAGTTAAATTTAATTTGTAAGAAACGCGAGTACTTAAATAATCTTTATCACCACCAATGACTATTTGATGAACATCAACATAATTGCGAACATTTTCATTTGTATAAACATTAAATAAATAACCGCTTAAACCACTACCAGCATAAACACCAATTGCGCCAGGATAATTTTCTGAATTGTAGCCAGCATTTTCTAAAGCTGACCAAGCACACTCTAAAAACAGTCGGTGTTGTGGATCTGTAATTTCCGCCTCTTTGGGATTGAAACCAAAAAAAGGTGCGTCAAATAATTCTACATCTGTTAATAAACCTCTAGCTTTAACATAGTTAGGCTGATTAACTAAAGCAGGATTTATCCCAGAGGCTATCAATTCTGCATCTGTAAAAAAACTAATCGATTCTACACCTGCTTGTAAATTTTGCCAAAATTCTTCAATGTTTTTCGCCCCCGGAAATCTTCCTGATAAACCAATTATTGCTATTTCCGAACCATTTGCTTCCAATACTATTTGACTGTCCATTTTATTTAATTTCCTAAATATTTCTGAGTGCTTTCATTTTTTGCAGACGTTTTTGTTGTTGTTCTTTAGAAAATGTCATTTTTTCAGTTTGATTGTCTATATTTTGAATAGAAAATACTTGATTTTGTAATTGATTCAGATACTCTGACAAAGAACTAATTGTAGGGTATCTAAACAAATCAAGCATTAATAAATCTGTTTTAAATATTTCCTGCAATTCACTATGAATTTTAATCAAAAGTAATGAATGTCCACCAAGTTCAAAGAAATTATCGTGAATACCAATTTGTTCAATATTTAAAGCTTTTTGCCAAATATCAGCAATAGTTTGTTCTATTTTTGTTTGCGGTATTACATAATTAGCTGATAATTCTGGGCGAAATTTTTCTGGTGCAGGTAATCCACGCCGATCTATTTTTCCGTTAGGTGTGAGAGGTAAAGCTTCTAAAATTACAAAAGCAGAAGGTATCATATATTCCGGCAGTTGTTCTTTTAAAAAGCTTCGCAGTTGAGTAGATGTTAGTTGTGGTTTTGCTTGAGAACTAACATATCCTACTAAACGTTTATCACCTTCATCTTCCCAAACTTTTACTACTGCTTCACTGACATCAGGATATTGATTTAATTTTGTTTCTATTTCGCCTAATTCAATCCGAAAACCACGAATTTTTACTTGCTCGTCAACCCTTCCTACAATCTCAATTTCGCCGTTAGGTAAATAATAAGCTAAGTCACCTGTTTTATAGAGACGTGTTCCTGGTTGATTACTAAAAGGATTGGGAATAAATTTTTCTACTGTTAATTGAGGTTGGTTGAGATATCCTCTCGCAATCCCCATACCACTTATATATAATTCCCCAGGGATACCAATAGGAGTAGGTTGTAAATAAGTATCTAATATATAAACTTGTACATTATCTAGCGCCTTACCAATTGGGACTTCTCTCAATGCAAAATTGCAGTTTTTTAAATTCGATAAATTGCTGATAGTCGTCCCAATTGTTGCTTCTGTTGGCCCATAAGAATTAATTAGTTTTACTTGCTTACCTACATATTGTAGCCAAATTCTTAATCGCTGTGATGATGCTTTTTCCCCACCAATAATGACTAAACGCAGTGTTTCAGGTAATAGTAAATTATCAGATAATTCGGCAGTGATTTGATGCCAAAAGGCAGTCGGTAAAGCTAAGACTGTTATTTTTAACTGACGACACTTTTCTAAAAAAGCTGGTGTTGAACTCAGCATAGAATCATTCCGTAGCACTAGTGTGGCACCAACTACCAGACTAGTAAATATTTCTTCTGCTGCTACATCAAAACAAATTGAGGAAAATTGCAGCATGAAATCGCTGGACTTCAATCCATATTTAACAATCGCAGTTTCTATATAATTTACTAAAGAATGATGTTGCACCATCACTCCCTTGGATTTACCTGTAGAACCTGAAGTGTAAATCACATAAGCTAAATTTGTAGCTATAGCTTTTAGTTCTGGGTTCTCATGACTTTCTTGATTGATTAACGACCAGTCTGCATCTAAGTAAATAGTTTGATACTGATTTTTAGGTAGCCATTCTTGCAATCGCTTTTGAGTTAATACCAATGATAAATTAGCATCTTTTAACATGGAACGTAGCCGTTCTTGGGGATATGCTGGGTCAAGTGGCAAGTATGCTCCTCCTGCTTTGAGGATGCCTAAAATCCCCACAATCATTTCTAAAGAACGCTCTACACAAATACCTACTAATACCTCCGGTTTTACTCCTATTTTTTGCAAGTAATTTGCAAGTTGATTGGCTCGCTGGTTTAGTTCTCGATAGGTTAATTGCTCATTTTCAAACACTACAGCAATAGCATCAGGCGTTTTTTCTACCTGTGCTGCAAATAGTTGATGAATGCAATGGTTTTGAGGGTAATCAATTGCAGTATTATTCCACTCTACTAACATTTGATGTTGCTCGCTTGTTGTTAATAATGGCAAATCCCAAAGACATTTTTTTGTGTGAGCAACCAAACCTTCTAGGAAGGTTACGTAATGCCTAATCCAACGCTGAATAGTTTCACAATCGAATAGATCAGTATTGTATTCAAACTCTAATAGAAGTTGACTATCTGTCTGAGCAACATTCAAACTAATATCTAGCTTAGTAGAACTAGGAGAATTTTTAACTATTTCAAACTCTTGGTTGCAAGATGTTGAATCAAATTCTGCTTTATCTAGATTAAACCCGACGCTAAATAGAGGTGTGCGGCTGGGGTCTCTGGGTAATTTTAATTCTTCAATTAGGTTAATAAATGGGTAAATTTGATGCTCATAAGCATCTAACAATATCTTTTGAACTAAACTTAAATACTCTACAAATGTGGGATTTTTAATATCTGGATTACGTATTGGTAATAAATTGACACAATGTCCAACAAGATACTTGCCTGCGATCGCCGACTGTCCTGCTGAAGCAATACCAACAACGATGTCTTGCTGATTAGCCAATCGTTGTAAAAAAGCCATAAATGAGCCTAGCAAGATGGTAAATAAAGTGTAACCACGTTGGCTGCTCAAGTTTTTTAAATCGTTATATAACGAGGAAGTTAGGGCAATATTCTCCCTTGCTCCAGTGTAAGTAAATATGGATGGTCGAGGGCGATCGCTCGGTAATTCCAAAACTGGCACTGTAGCAAATTGCTCTAGCCAATAAGCCCTGGCTTTCTTCATCTCTGGGCTTTGTTGCAGCTGTATTTGCGACAAAGCATACTCACTAAATTTTTGGGGTTGTGGCAGTTGACAAGCAATACCTTGGCACTCGGCTGAATATATAGCCGCTAGTTCTCGTAGTAAAACACCAATCGACCAACCGTCAGCAACGATATGATGATTAGTCATCACTAAAATATGGTGTTGTTCTTCTAGCTTGATTAGATAAAAGCGCAATAATGGGCCTTGCTCAAGCGCAAAAGTTTGTTGAGCTTCCTGTGCTAACAACTTTGATAGCTGTGCTTCTCGTTGACTTGGCTCTAAAATCGACAAGTCGCTGACAGGAATATCTATAGTTAAACTGGGATGAATGATTTGCTCATCCCCCTCTGGACTAAAAGTAGTTCGTAATGCTTCGTGACGATGAATAATTTCTTGAATAGCCTGATGTACTGCCGATAAATTGAAAGTTCCTCGCAGATGGATATATCTAGATTCGTTATAGGCGCGGGAGGCTTTATCTCCCATCTGTGCTAAAAACCAGAGTTCCTTTTGTGCTGCTGTTAGAGGAAGTTTGATAGTTTCTGGGGGAGTTGTGGAAGTGGCTAAAGATGGCAATAACTCCCCTTGTTGCATTTCTACGACACTTTCCTTGACTGCCTGAATTATCTGCTCAATGTCTGCATCGGTGTGAGATGTGGATAAATAAAGGGTGCGTCCTTCCCAGACATAAATGCCTTTTTTAAGTAAGTAATAGAAAAATAAGTTACCAAATTGTAAAGGACTGGAGGCAGCAAAACGAAAGAGTGAGCCAAAATGAACTATCCGAATTGGTACTTGTATTTGCTCAAAGTAATCATTGAGAATTGCGGCTAATTTTGTTGTCTTTTGAGTTAGCTCTTCTTGAAGTTGCGCCCCACAGTTTTTAATATGGTTGAGTGCAGCCCAAGCCGCAGCCATTACCAGAGGATGTTTAAAAAAAGTACCTGCAAAGATGGTGGTTTCTGCTTCAGGATAAGACTGATCTCCATAGTTCCACATACCGCCATCAAGTGCATCCATCAAAGCAGCCTTACCAGCTACAACTCCAATGGGCATCCCACCAGCAACAGCTTTACCGTAGGTAGTCAAATCTGCTTGAATATTCCACAATCCTTGAATACCGCCTGGGTGCATCCGAAAGCCAGTAATTACTTCGTCAAAAATTAAAACAATTCCTGTTTCTTGGGTAAGTTGTCTTAACTGAAATAAAAACTCTTTGGGTTGCAATTCTGGACGGCTACTTTGTATTGGCTCAACTAAAACAGCAGCTAATTCGTGAGCCTGAGTTTTAAGAATCTCGATCGCTTCAGGATTTCCATAGTCTAATACAATCACATCATCAGCAATGTATGATGGAATACCTATAGCTTTAGGAACAGAGTGCGGCGTTCCTTCACTGGTTGTCCCGCCTCTAACTAAAACCCCATCATAATTACCGTGATAAGAGCCAGCAAATAAAGCAATTTTTGTCCGTCTAGTAGTAGCGCGTGCTATGCGTATTGCTCCCATCACGGCCTCGCTACCATCATTACAAAACGCAGCTCGTTCTGCACCTGTCAGTTCGCAAATTAACTTGGCCACCTGACCAGCCACACGCGATTGCGGGCCATTCAGTATACCTTGCTGAATTTGTTCTTGAACGGCTTTGAGGATAAAAGAGGGTGAATGACCAAATAACAGAGAACCAAAACCCATTGAGATATCTACATATTCGTTACCGTCAACATCCCAAAGTCTGGCTCCTGCTCCACGTTGTCCGTGGATGGGATACACTATCTCTTTGGTTAAAGGCAGAAAACCGGCGATCGCTCTACTATTAGCATGGCAGGAACGATAATCTTGAGTAAGTCGTTTAGATTCTTGAGTACGTTCAGCAAACTGCTTAATTAAAGCATCCAGATGTTGTTGCTGACGCAGACTCAATTTTATCTTGCCAGTAGTCTCTTCCTGGTTGGATATGTTATTAGCCTGATTGACTAAAGGCTGAGAAATTGACGTTGAGCTAGGAGCAACCTGCTCATCAGCTTTGAGGGCAGGTACTATGTTATTAGCTAAACCTGCTTTACGTAATAAGTCTAGCTGTTTAGACATAAGCTGCAATTGCTGTGCTACAACCTGTTCTAAAACAGTATTTGCTGAAAATTTTTGCTCTGCTTGTTTAAATATCTGTGTTGCTTGTGCTTCGACAGAAAATGGTATTTCCGTTACTTTCAAACTAGGCTTTAGAGATACTTGTGGAAGAAATTTTTCATGTATATAAGTTGCTAAAGCATCAATTGTTGGAAAATCTTCTAACAATAAGCGGAAAGAAATATCAATACTTAATTTTTCTTTAATAGCCCGATTAAATTGCAACAAAATTAGAGAATCTGCTCCCATTTCGATAAAAGGAGTCTGACTCTTGATTCCAGATAATTTTACTCCCAGTGATTGACTGAGAATTTCTTTAAGAATTAATAAAATTTCATCTCGTGATTTTTGAGTCATAATTACAAAAAATAATAAATTTTATATAGTAATACCATTTATCTCTAAACTTGCACTTAATAATTTCTATCTTTTTTTGCGTACTTGAGACAATTTGCAGTTCGTGATCAAAACTTAAGAACTTACATAATCTTCTAATAAATCTAATTGCTGAAACATCAGATTTAATTGTTGTGAAATTACTGTTGAAACAGTGTTATTAGCAAAACTTTGTTCTTCTTTTTGTTTATCTGTTCGCTGTTCCTTTTCCCTCCGTAGCCGCTCTACTGGGAGAGACTCCAAGGACTCACTGCTCTCTGCTCCCTGTCGTTGTTTAAACCAAGGATTGTATGTACTAACTTGAGAAGGCTCTATCCAGTATCTTTTTCGCTCAAAGGGATATGTTGGCAAAGGCAAGCGATGAAATTGTTCATTGCTATAAAAACTATGCCAATCTATCGCAACTCTATTTAACCAAAGCTGACCCAAATTGTGCAGCAAAAATACTATATCGGATTGTTGATTATGAGGATGCCGGATTGAACAGAACACTAAGCAATCTTGTTGCTTACGCTTAGTTAAGGTACTCAATGTCTGCCCGGCACCAACTTCTAAAAAAATTCGATTTGGTTGTTTGAGTAACTCAGAAATTC
Organism: Calothrix membranacea FACHB-236; assembly: GCF_014696315.1. Taxonomy (GTDB): domain Bacteria; phylum Cyanobacteriota; class Cyanobacteriia; order Cyanobacteriales; family Nostocaceae; genus Aulosira; species Aulosira membranacea. The sequence continues at coordinate 58,720 of NZ_JACJPX010000037.1, read as the reverse complement.
CTTGATCAAAGCGGACTGTTTGACGTAAATGTTTAGCCCAATAATTGCCATCTATTGCTTGAGCATTTGTAATCCAAGTACCAGTGACATTAGATATAAAGGGAATGGTAGGATATTTAAGATTTATTTTTTGTAGATGCTTGGTAAATGGCTCGATGATTGGGTTCATCATCTGAGAATGAAAAGCATGAGAAGTGTGTAAAATTCGACCATCTACACCTTGCTGGTTGAGTTGATTTTGCAAGTTATGAATTGCTAACTCTGTGCCTGAAACTACACAATGAGAAGAGCCATTATTTGCTGCTAAGGCAAGTTCTTCAGTTAATAACGGTTGAAGTTCCAACTCTGATAATGGTACAGCAAGCATGGCACCGGCAGGTATTTGTTGCATCAAACGCCCACGCATTGCTACCACTGCTAAAGCATCTTCCAGAGAAAATACGCCAGCCAAAGTTGCGGCTACATATTCCCCAATGCTATGACCAATCATGGCTTGAGGATGGACACCCCATGCCATCCACAACTTTGCTAAGGCATACTCAATTACAAACAGTGCTGATTGGGTAATTTCAGTTTGTTTTAGTTGTTGTGCTGCTGCTTGCTGATGTTGTTCGGGGGGATAAATTACAGTACGTAAATCTAAACCCAAATATGATTTCAGCAACTCACAACAGTAATCAACTTGTTCCCGGAAAATAGACTCATTTTCGTATAAATCTTTACCCATATTTACATACTGAGAGCCTTGTCCAGGAAACATGAATACAATCGAGCGATCGCCTATATTGCTCGGTTCTTGAAACTGCGTCAACACCATTTGCGATTCTTGGCTCTCTAAGGCTTCTATGGCATCTTTAATGTCTTGGCAAACCACTATTCGCCGATGTTCAAAAGCGCGGCGACCGACATTGAGGGTATAAGCAACATCCGCTATATTTAGGTCAGGATGCTGTATGAAATGTTGAGCCAGATTATCGGTAGCAGTATCTAATGCAGATTCAGTCTTAGCAGAGAGCAAGAGTAATTGATATCCTCTTCCCTGCACCCCTGTATCCTTACCCCCCTGCACCCTTAAAGCCGGAGCTTCTTCCAGAATTAGATGAGCATTAGTACCACCAATCCCAAAGGAACTAACTCCAGCACGTCGGGGTATCCCATTTGTCTGCCATTCCGCCAGTGTGCTATTGACGTAAAAGGGACTGTTGTCAAAGTCAATTTTGGGATTAGGCTCTTCAAAATGCAGACTAGGAGGTATCTGTTTATGCTTCAGAGCCAAAACAGTTTTAATTAAACCAGCAACACCAGATGCTGTATCTAAATGCCCAATATTCGTTTTCACCGAACCGATTGCACAGAAATTCTTTTTGTCAGTACCTATACGGTAAGCTTTTGTTAGTGCAGCAACTTCAATGGGGTCTCCTAAAGCAGTCGCCGTACCATGTGCTTCTACATAGCTAATCGTCTCAGGTGCAACTCTTGCTATTGCCAAAGCCTCAGCAATCACTTTTGCTTGCCCATTAACGCTAGGGGCAGTGTAACCAACTTTTTCGGAACCATCATTGTTAATAGCTGAACCTTTGATCACAGCATGAATAGAATCTTTATCTGCTAAAGCATCTGCCAATCGTTTTAAAACTACAATACCGATGCCATTACCACTAACAGTTCCCTGTGCTTTTACATCAAAAGCACGGCAATGTCCATCAGGAGACAAAATTCCTCCCTCTTGATATAAATAACCAACTTTTTGGGCAGCAGATATAGCAACTCCACCGGCTAATGCCATATCACATTCTTGATCTAGCAAACTTTGACAAGCTAAATGCACGGCAACTAGTGAAGTTGAACACCCTGTTTGAACTGTAATTGCAGAACCATTTAAATTTAACTTATAAGCAATTCTTGTAGTTAAGTTATCTGGACGATTGTTATGCCTAATTTGATCAATACCAACTAAATTTATTAATTCTGGGTTGAAAAAAAGATTGAATAAAAAATAACTGCTAATGGTAGCACCACCATAAATACTAATGCGACCGTCATAGTTTTCAGAATCATAGCCTGCATTTTCTAAAGCTGACCAGGCAACTTCTAAAAACAGGCGATGCTGGGGGTCAATAATTTCTGCCTGTTTCGGGGTGTAACCAAAGAATGTTGCATCAAATAGTTCGATGTCTTCTAATGCCCCATTTGCTTTAACGAAATTAGGATTCTTCAGGACAACAGGATCTATTCCTGCTGACTGTAGCTCTTGCTCTGAAAAAAAGGAAATCATTTCATTTCCCTGCTGGAGATTATACCAAAAATCATTGATATTTTTGGCTTTGGGAAAACGCCCAGCCATGCCAATAATTGCTACCTGATTAAGAATATTATCGGTTTCTAATTCATACATACTACACTCCTAAACTTTGTAATTATTTTTTTTGGTGTTAGTTAACGTCTTCTTTGCGCTCTTGCCGATATCCGATTTTCTGCCCTGTTTTGACTAGTTGCTAAAAAAGGTTGTTGCTCACCATCTTGAGTTAAATATTTTGCTAATGTGCTAATAGTCGGATAAGCAAATAAATCGGTAATTGATATTTGATGAATTGTTTTTTGCAGTTTGCTATGAACTTGCACCAGCAGTAAGGAATGACCACCAAGTTCAAAAAAGTTATCGTTAATTCCAACTTTTTCCACATTCAAAATTTCTTGCCAAATATTAGCGATGTTTTGCTCTAATTCTGTTTGCGGAGGTTGATAAGTAGCTGCTAATTCTCGACTGTAACTATCTGGTTCTGGTAAAGCCTGAAAGTCTATCTTGCCGTTAGGAGTGAGTGGTAGAGCCTTCAAGATGACAAAAGCTGAAGGTATCATGTATTCTGGCAGTTTTTGGGTCAAAAATTGCCGCAGTTCGCTAGTTATCAGGGTGTTTTGTGGCTTGAGAACAACGTAGGCTACCAATCGCTGATTGCCTTTTTCTTGTTGTTGAAGTACAACTATAGCTTGCTGTACTTGGGGGTATTGAGCAATTATCGATTCAATTTCTCCTAGCTCTATCCGAAAACCCCGGAGTTTTACTTGACGATCAACTCGTCCGATAAACTCAATATTGCCGTTAGGTAGGTAACGGCCAATATCTCCAGTTTTATAAAGGCGCGTTCCCGACTTTTGATTAGTTGCTGAAAAGTAAGGATTGGGAATAAATCGTTCTGCTGTTAACTGGGATCTGTGTAAATAACCTCTGGCTAAACCTGCACCACCTATATACAATTCACCGGTCGCGCCAATGGGTACAGGTTGCATCTGCTCATCAAGCAAGTACACCTGGGTATGAGCCAGTGGACGGCCTAGGGGAACTGTATTGGGTTTGAAATTAAGGAAAAGCTGTTGATTAGGTTCTACTAGATAAGTCAGTGTACCAACTGTGGCTTCTGTTGGGCCGTAATGATTTAAAATCTGGCAACTTGCGGCTTGCTGCTGAATTTGTGCGATTAAATCCCAAGTAGCCACTTCACCACCTAATATTAGTAGCTGACGCGGAAAAATCGATTTAGCAGGAGCCGATGCCAAGAGAGTTGCTAGGTGGGAAGGTACAATTTTGAGACAGTCAATAGGATATTGAGAAAAGTATTCAGCCAAGGCTAAGGCATTAGTAGCACACTCAAAGGAGATGAGATGCAGACAACCCCCCGAACACAGCGAGGAAAAAATTATGGTATTCCCTAAATCCGCTGCTAAAGTTGAAACATTAGCGAAGTGAGCCGCAGGGGGAAGGTTTAATTGTGGTGTGATGCTGTTGAGATAATTCACCAACTGCTGGTGTTCAATTGCTACGCCTTTGGGTTTACCTGTAGAACCAGATGTAAACAAGACATAGAGTAAGTTGTCAATTGTCACTTCACTGTTGGGATTTGTATCGTCGTACTGCGCGATCGCATCCCAATCAGTATCTAGACAAATCACCTTGACTGCTACATCTTTTGGTATATTATGCTGCAAGCTCTTTTGGGTTAAAACAACTGGTACTTGAGCATCTTGCAACCGAGCAGTTAAATTTTGTGTTGGTAATGTGGCATCTATTGGCAGGTATGCTCCACCAGCTTTGAGGATACCTAAAAGTCCCACAATCATGTCTAGGGAGCGCTCGACATACAACCCAACTATCACTTCTGGTTTGACTCCCAGTGCTTGTAAGTAGTGAGCTAGTTGATTGGCTTTACGGTTGAGGTGTGTATAAGTGAGTTGCTGTTTTGCAAACACCACAGCAACGCGATCAGGTGTTTTTTCTACCTGTTCTGCAAATATTTGGTGAATACACTTGTGATTTGGTTGGGTAGATATCTGCGGTTGGTTAAACTCAATTAGTAATTGTTGGCGATCGCTTTGACTGAGAATGTCCAAATCATTGATTGTGACTTCTGGATTTTGAGTTACATTAGCCAATAATGTTTGATACTGAATAGCCAAGCGTTGAATTGTGTCAATACTGAAATAGTTTGGATCAAAGTGAAAGTTAGTGATTAAACTGTTACGCTCAAGAATACAAGAGAGTTTAACTTTAAACTGTTCAGTGCAACTATAATAGTTATAAAAAGAAAATGATATCTTTTTCGTTATAATTTTTTCGGGTAATTCCTCAAATTCAAAACAAATTGGACAAAGTAAATTATCTTCATTCTCTACAAATTCCGAGACAAAATAATCTTGCCATTCTTCAGCATCACTAATAGTTTTTTGAATTATTTCTAATACTTCTGAAAAGCATAAATCTGAAGTTAAATGAATTTTAATTGGTAGCCATGTCGCCACAAGTCCTAATATATCCTGTAGTTCTTCATATTCTCGGCGATTTGCTGCCATACCAACAATAATATCTGACTGCCCTGTCAGCCGCAAAATTAATATTTGCCAGCAAGCTAAAAGCACGAGATTAACCGCAATATTATATTTTTTCGCTGATGTTATCAGCTTCACTGCCACATCCGAATTAACTGCTAAGGTAAAACTATCAGGTTCAAATTTAGATGCTTTTAAATAATGGTTTTCTAGCGGTAGCGTTAACGTCTTGAGAGCCGAAAAATCTTGCTGTTGCCAGTATTCTTTGCCTATTTGTGCTTCTTGGTCTTCAAGTAATTGATTTTGCCATTCTGCAAACTGGATGTATTGCAATACTTCCGCATCTACTTGTTTACCTTGAAGACAGTTAGCATAATAATGACTAATTTTTTGCACAAGATTTTTCAAAGTCCAAGTGTCTGCACAAAGCGCTGGTAGGTTAATAACCAAAATATGTTTATCTGGGGATAACTTCAGCAAAGACAAATGCAAAAGTGAACTTTGGTCAAAATTATCAGCAAGGCTTCTTCCTGCTTGAAAAATTGCCTGAATATTTTCTGCAATATCTTGAGGTTCTAATTCCCCAAGATATATATCACGCCATGAAAGAATAGACTTATCCGCTACAGCCATAACAGGAATTTTCATCCCAGGTAGATAGCGAAAAGTTGTACGCAAAATTCCGTGGTGACTGATAATTTGTTCTACAGCAATTTTTAAAGTTTCTACTTGCAAGTTTCCCTCAATTAAAAGAGCGCATTGAGTACGATAAGCTAGACTAAATTTTTGTAAGAACCAAAGACGCTTTTGTTGGGGGGAAAGCCGAAAGCCCTCAATAATTTGAGTTTGCATCTGTTTCTGCTATTTATTCAAGAAGACTGCGCTATTTACGACAAACAAAACAAGCGGTTTCACCACTTGAATTCTCTACACCTAAATCTTGTTCGAGGTCATAAATACTAATTTCTCTAAAGCCAACTTTTTCCAAAGCAGCTTGAATTTCCCATTTAGAATAAAGTTTTAATAGAAAAGTTATATCAGAACGTTGCCATTGGCCGTTGATTAATTGAAATCTAGTAGTTGCCTTACGCCCTAATTTATTTTCGCGATCGTAACTCCAAATATCTACCCAAACATTATCATCTTTGACACCACCACCATCATGATTTTCATTCCACGAAGATTCGCAGCCTTCTGAAATATACATTTCAAAAGCAAATAACCCATTAGTAATGAGTGCATTATATACGTTCTGCAAACTATTTATTAGTTCTTCAAAAGTAAGAACATAATTGAGGACAACATCTGTAGAAATAGCTGCATGAAAAGTTTGTGGTAACTTAAAAAAACGTGCATCATCTAGAATAAATTCGGCATTGGGAGCATTCTGGCGAGCGCACTGTAACATATCTGCCGAACTATCAAGACCAGTAACTTTATAGCCTCTTTTTAATAAACGTTGTGCTATTTGTCCTGTACCGCAACCTAAATCAAAAATGTGTGCTGATTGGGGAATTTGATTGAAGATTAATTTTTCTAGACATTCTAGAACTATATCATGTCGCTCTATGCCTTTTAAGTCATACATAGAAGCTATAGTATCATGATTATTATTGTATGTTATCAAAGACATAAAATTTTATTTCCTCAGTTTAATTTGACATCCTCTTACTTTCGATTTCTGAAATTATGTCTCTATAGTGCTTAATTTCCAGTGATAATTTCTCCCATAGCCACCACAATTTTACGGGAACCAATATATGGATGACGACCGTGGGCTACTAAGATGTTATCTAGCATTAAAATGTCTTGTTTATGCCAAATAAAGCTAGTGCTACACTGGCGATAAATTTCATTAATTTCTGTAATTACTGAGTCTTCAATAGGATTACCATCGCCATAATATACATTACGTGGTAGCTTTTGTTCACCAAATGAAGACAAAAGAGATTCTCTAACTTCTGTATCTAAATATGAAATATGGTGTAACTGAATTTGATTGAAAAATACAGGTTCACCTGTTTGAGGATGGTTTAACAACGCTGGGCGAATTTGGCGAGTTATTAAACTATTATCATCGTACCATTCAAAGTTGATTTTATTTTTAATACAGTAAGCTTCTACTACAGATTTATCATTTGTGTGGAAAAATTTTTGCCAACTAACATCTAATCCATCTGTGTAGTTACGGACATACATTAACTGTTTAGTTGCTAAGATTTCTCTAAGTTTAGGACTCAGTAGTTGATAAGCTTTACGACAGTCAACAATGGGGGTTTCGCCACCCTTTGCTGCTGCTTGAACGCAGTAAAACCAAATTTTTAAGGGGAAGCAATGTAAATGGGAACTTTCATTATGAAAGAGAATTGCTTTATCTGCTGGATAAGGAGTGGAACTATAAACTTTACCACCTTCACCAATGCGGGGTAAATCGCCATATTCAGCAAATAAATTTGAGCAAATTGTCTGAGCAAAGTTTTCAAACTCTGAAGTTGATTTTACATTAAAACCTCTAAATAAAATCGCGCCATGTTTGAATAATTGTGTATCAAGATAATCTCGATTATTCTCAGCCCAAGACATTAAATCAACTTCTGTACTATTAGGCTGAATCACCAAGGGAAGTTTTTGTCCTTCTAGGAGATAATTTGTTTTAGTTAATTGCTCGACTGACAAACTCACTGCTTGAGGAGCAATACTCATGAATTTTTGTCTTTTAGTTGCTTTACGCTCCTGTTGTTGCATAGTTTGTTGCGCCTTTTCTGATTCTGTGAGCATTTCTAAGGTATTGATGCGGCTTTGAGGTTGGCTAACAATGTTGTTGATTAATGTTTGCCAGTGATTTGTCATGTTGATGATAGTATTTGGGGCAAATAAGTCGGCGTTGTACTGCCATTTACCTTCTATACCTTGCTCTGTTTCTGCCAGTAAAATTGATAAATCGAATCTGGATGTTTTACTTTCTACCTCTAATATTTTGAAGGTGATGCCTGGCAACGCTAATGATGATTTTGGTGTATTTTGCAGGACAAATAACACCTGGAATAATGGTACTGAGTTGCCTAAGTTTCTTTCAGGTTGTAACGCTCTAACTAATTCATCAAAAGGTAAATCTTGATGGGTGTAAGCTGCTAATGTCTGGGTGCGAATGCGTTGCAATAACTCTAGAAAGGTAGGATTTCCGCTTAAGTCTGTGCGTAATACTAATAAGTTAATGAAAAAGCCAATTAAAGGCTCAATTTCTACTTGATTGCGATTGGCAACATCTGTACCAACAACCAGATCATCTTGATGACAGTAACGTTGCAATAAGAGTTTAAAACTTGCCAACAGCGTCATAAATAAGGTGACACCTGCTTGCTGAGAAAGTAATTGCACTTCCTGCACCACTGAGGTAGGTATCAAAAAACTATAACTAGAACCCCGGTTAGTTGTGACTTCTGCGCGGGGATGGGTTGTGGGTAGTTGCAATACAGGTAAATTGGCTAATTGCTGCTTCCAGTAGGTGAGTAAAGCTTCTCGTCTTTCACCTTGCAAATATTGACGTTGCCAAATTGCAAAATCTGCATACTGGATGGGTAATTCTGGCAACGGAGAAGATTCGCCCACAGAAAATGCTGCGTACAGTGCAGCTAATTCTTGAACAAACACTCCCATTGACCAACCATCAGAAACAATATGATGGATACTAAATAATACGATATGCTCCTGTGCATGGGTATGTAGGAGTGTGCATCGCAGTAATGGTGCTTGGGTAAGGTTAAAGGGGTTATGATATTCTTGATTGATCAAACGCTGAACTTCTGTTGCTTGTTCAATCGCTGATAAATGCCTCAAATCTATTATTGGCAATTTTATCTTGAGAGTTGATGCAATCGCCTGAAAAGGTTGTCCATGATCAACTGCAAATGTAGTACGTAACACTTCATGTCGCTGGACAATTTCATTTAAGCTTTGCTCTAGTGCTACTACATTTAATAAACCAATTAATCGCAGAGCAAATAATTCATTGTAAGTTGAGCTATCAGGCTGTAATTGAGCTAAAAACCACAATCTTTCTTGAGCAAAAGATAGCGGTAATTTATCTGGTCGATTACCTGAAATTAAGGCAGGGAATTGTAAATTAGATTCTATCTTTTGAGTGTTTTCAATTTGTTTTGCTAAACCAGATATTGTTGGCTCTGCAAACAGATGACCAAGGGGTAATTCTACTTGAAAAAATTGGCGGACTTGCGACATCATCTGTGTGGCTAACAAAGAGTGTCCACCCAACTCAAAAAAATTGTCATTGATACCTACTTGATCTAGTCCCAGTACCTTAGTCCATATTTTGTTGAGAATTTCTTCTATAGGTGTACGCGGATTGATGATCTTGTCTTCTAAATCCTCATTTTTACTATTTAATTTTGGTCGAATGTAAGGAATTTGGTTAGGACGAATTTTTGCTGCGAGCATTGCTAAATTTACTTGGGCATCAGTCACAATGCTTTGAAGTAAATCCAGGAAATGTTTTAATATTAAATTTGTATTATTCTTATCAAAACGATGCTGATCATAAATGATCGAAAATTTGCATTCATCATCGACACTAACTAGTATTGTGAGTACGTATTGAGTTTGTGAACCTTTTGTATAAATATTAGATATATCAATTCCTAAGTTAGGAGATTGTAAAATAGCATCATCAATAGGATAGTTTTCAAAGACAAGTAGACTCTCATAAAGAGGAAGTCCTCCTTGTATTTCACTCCACTGATGTATTTGTCCGCCTGGGCTATATTCATATTGCCGAAGTTCTAAATTATGGCTATAAATTTCTTGCAACCAAGACCAAAATAAAGCAGAGGAAGTAACTTTAATTCGCAGTGGCAAGGTATTAATGAACAAACCAATCATGGATTCGCTGCCCACCAAATCCACAGGGCGACCAGCAACGGTGATACCAAACACTACATCTGCAATGTTGCTATAGCGGCTCAGGAGTAACGCCCAAATGCCTTGAATTAGAGTATTGAATGTAACTCGATGTTGTCTAACTAAAGATTTTAGGGCAGCTGTAGTTGAACTTGGCAGTGAAGCTTCTAACTGACCATAAGCTTCTACTTCTTTTGATAATAAACTATCTGATGGTGTTGGCAGTCCCAAGGAGGTGGTTTGGGTAAAACCTTGGAGTATTTTGCGCCAAAATGTTTCGGCTTTGGCTAAATCTTGCTGTTTTAGCCAAGCAATATAGTCTTGATAAGGATGGCTTGGCTCTAAGTTTAATTTTTGACCATGATTAATTGCTTGGTAAAATGCCAGTAATTCATTAAACAGAAGAGATAGACACCAACCATCTATCAAAATATGATGATGACTCCACACAAGTTGATAGCTGATATCGCTCAACTGAAACAATGCTAAACGCATGAGGGGGGGCTTTGATAAGTTGAACCCTTGTTGGCGATCGCTTTGAAAAAAATCTGCTAGTTGCTGTTGCTGAAGTGCTGGTTCCAGTCCTCGCCAGTCGTGATAATAGAGGCTAACTTCTACTTGACGCAGCACCACCTGTCTAGGTTCAACTAGAGCCTTCCAAACAAAAGCTGTTCTTAATACTGGCTGACGTTCGACTACCTGTTGCCAAGCTTGCTCAAAAGCTGGCAAATTTAGATCGCCGTTTAAGGTACAACTTAACTGTTCAACATAAATGCCTGAGTTATCACCCGCAGACACAGTATTGAAAAGCATACCGAGTTGGGCAGGTGACAGAGGATAAATTGATTCCAGATTTTTCTGATTCACGGCAGATTTTTTATATTAATCTTGAGCGAGTTCTGCAAAAACTTGATCGAGCTGATCTTGACTGATGTCTGCATCAGGAAAATCTGCGGGAGTATAACTATTCACCTCAGCCGTTTGCGATTGGGCAATGAGCGATCGCAATGCCTCAACCATACCCTCAGCCAGCTTTTCCACTGTTTCTTGACGATGCAAGTTCGTACTGTAAGACCATTGCAATTGCAACTGACCATTGATCACCATTCCCTCTACTTCTAGTACATGACACCGATTTCCTCCTGGGCTATGAGTTGCGCCTACTGATTCTTTGGCTGGAATAAATAACGTCAAATTAGGCAATATTTGGTCAAATTGTCCTAAATAATTGAATATTATTTCCGGTTGTGGTTGTGTCGGTAATTGCAGATTTAGGTAACGCAATACGCCATAACCTAAGCCACGCTGGGGTATACTACGCAGTTGTTCTTTTACTTGTTGTACGGCATCTATAAGATTCGCCGCATTGCATATATTTAAGAGTACCGGGAAAATCGTAGTAAACCAGCCTACTGTCCGGGATAAATCCACATCCTCGAAAATGGCTTCCCGACCATGACCTTCTAAGTCTATCAGTAATGAGGACTGCCCTGTCGATTGTTTAAAACTATACAATAAGGCAGTTAGCAAGACATCATTGATTTGAGTGCGATAAGCTACAGGTAATTCTTGGAGCAGTACTTGAGTTTCTGAAACACTCAAAATTTTTGATATAGTTGCTTTTGTTGCTTCCGTATTTATACCTTTAATAAAATCTACAGGTATTCTTTGTTGTTGCGGAGGCAAAGCTAACCAGTGGTTTAATTCTTGTTGCAACGAGGCGGCATTGGCATATTCTTGCAATTGCTCGGCCCAGTATTTAAAAGAAGTTGTCTTGGCAGGCAAGTTAATTTTTTGGCCTTGCTGAAGTTGCTGATAGCTGGTTTGCAGATCTTCTAGCAAAATCCGCCAAGATACACCATCGACTGCCAGGTGATGGATAACGATCAACAAGCGAGCCGACTGTTGCCGTCCCAAATCAAATAAGGCAACTTGCACAAGCGGCCCTTGGGATAAATTTAAGCGGGCTTGGAGTTTTACGCTAGTTTCTTCGATGCCTAGCTTTTGCTGCTGAGGCGATCGCGTTGATAAATCTTCAACAGTAAAAGCGATCGCCTGATCTGAGTTAGCATTTACCTGCTGCCAACCAGATTCACAAAATTCAAACCGCAGACGCAGTGCATCGTGATGTTCTAATAAATGCTGTAGTGCTTTCTCCAATAAAACTGGGTCAAGTGGTTGATTTACTTCTAGCAGAACTGCTTGGTTCCAGTGATATGGTTCTGGTAAATTTTGCTCAAAAAACCAATGCTGAATCGGTGTTAAGGGCAATGTACCAGTGATCAATCCTTGTTCAGCATAAATTGTCAAATTACTCCCAACCACTGTTGCTAATTCCGCGATCGTTGGGTGGTCAAAAATTTGCTGCGGGGTGAGCTGTAGTCCTGCTTGCTTGGCTTTGGCAATCACCTGAATACTGAGAATAGAATCTCCACCCACCTCTAAAAAGTTATCATGAATGCCTACTTCTTCTAGACCGAGTATCTGAGTCCAAATATTGGCGAGAGTCTCTTCTACAGAGGTGCGTGGTGCAACGTAAGTCTCGGCGGATCTCACTTGATCTGGTGCTGGTAAGGCGCGGCGATCGACTTTGCCATTGGGGGTAAGTGGCAAGTTCTTGAGTGACACAAAAGCCGAAGGGATCATGTAATCAGGTAGCTTTTGCTGAAGAAAAATTTGTAACTGATGAATAGAGGACGGTGATTCTTGCTTGAAGACGATATACGCTACTAGCCTTTGGTTTTTGGGAATATCTTCTCTAACTATGACTACAGCATCTTTTACCCCTGGAGCTTGAGAAAGCACCGCCTCAATTTCTCCTAACTCAATCCGAAAGCCGCGAATCTTAACTTGGTCGTCAATACGTCCAAGGTACTCCAAGGTTCCATCTAATCGATAACGAGCTAAGTCACCAGTTTTATAAAGGCGTTCTCCTGGCTCTGTGCTAAAGGGATTGGGGATAAATTTTTCCGCACTTAAATCAGGACGGTTGAGATAGCCTCTGGCCAGTCCGACTCCACCAATATGCAATTCGCCGGCTACACCAATCGGCGTTGGTTGCCCATATTGATCTAGCACGTAAAGCTTGGTGTTAGCAATGGGCTTGCCAATGGGAATTGAGCCTGAGTGATTTTGTCCTGTTGGCACTTGATAGACACAACAACCAACTACAGTTTCTGTAGGCCCGTATTCATTGATGAGTATGGTATCTGGAGCCGCATTTTGCCAAAAGCTGATGTTTTCAGCTAATAGGTTTTCTCCACCGATAATAAATGCCCGTGTCCGACCTGCTGCTTCTGAAGGCGAGAATTGTCCTTTGAGCAGTTCTAGGTGAGCTGGTGTAATTTTGACTAAGCTGAGGTTGGAACTGTGATGTAGGGCATTGCTCAGACTTTCGATGCCATGATTTTCTGGGAGAAGTTCGACTTGAGAACCTACCACTAAAGGAGAAAAAAGACTCGTAATTGTTAAATCAAATCCTAAAGGAGAATGAACGATGGTTCCGTTGCCTTGGTTGACTTGATAAGCTTGGGTACACCAGCTTAAATAGTTGACTAGTCCTTTGTGAGAGATTAATGTGCCTTTGGGTTTACCTGTGGAACCAGAGGTGTAGATAACGTAGGCTAAGTTCTCAGAATTTGTCTGGCTGCTGGGATTTGATAGAGTCTGAGTTGATGCCAAATCCTTATCTAAGCAGATTACCTCAGCAGCATGTTGAGGCAAAATTTCTAAGAGCCGTTGCTGAGTTAGCAATACGGGGGCTTGGGTATCTTGCAAAATGAAGGCTAATCGCTCTTTTGGGTATGTTGGATCTATTGGTACGTAAGCTCCACCTGCTTTGAGTATACCTAACACTCCTACCACCAGATCAAGCGATCGCTCTACACAAATCCCTACCAAAACTTCTGCACCAACCCCTAACTTTTGTAGGTGATGCGCGAGTTGATTGGCTCGTTGATTGAGTTGGTTGTAGGTTAATTGTTGATTTTCGTAGACGACGGCTATTTTGTCTGGTGTGGACTCTACTTGAGATTCAAACCAGTGATGAACGCATGGATATTTTGGTTCAGCTGTTTTGGTGTTGTTAAATTCCCATAATAATTGCGATCGCTCACTTTGGCTAAGGATATCAAAACCCGCGATCGTTCTCTCAGTATTTTTTAACACACTGGCTACCAAAGTCTCAAATTGACTTGCCAACCGTTGAATATCCTCGACAGCAAACAAATTAGCATCGTAGTGAAACTCAGCACTTATATAATTATCCCGACGAACACAGGATAATTTCACATGGAATCGGTCAATACAAGCATACTTCTGAGTAATTGCAAAACCAACATCGCCAGCAACATATTTAATTAAATTAGATTCAAACTCAAAACATAATGGCAAAAATAAAGGCTCTGAACTATTTCTATCTAACTCAACATTTTTTTCCCAGAAGAAAGTTTCTTGTAAGTCAAATATTTCCTCTGTCAATTTTTGCAATTGCAGTAAGATTTCTGTAAATTTGTCATCATCCTTAAGATGCAATTCTAGAGGTAAATATTTAGCAAGTAGCCCTAATGATTTTTGCAATTCTTCATAATTACGACCATCCCCAGCTACACCAATAATGAGATTTGATTGTTTGGTTAGCCGCCAAACTAAAACGTAAAAGCAAGTTAGCAAGAATACATAATCTGCTATTTTTTTATTATGTGATATAGCATCTATTTTGGCGACCATATCAGATGCTATATTCACACTCAACCATTGAGGTTTAAATTCTGGATTTTCAAGGGTTTCCTTGAAATAAGGAAGATGCAAAGCTTGAACAGCAGAGAAGTCTAAATTTTTCCATAAATTTGTTTCGGCTTCTTGTTCTTCTGTCTCTAGTAATTCGTTTTGCCATTCAGCGATATCTGCATATTGCATAGGTTGATCAGGTAATTCCTGTCCAACTAAGCAAGCTGCATAACATTTGCTAAGTTCACTAACTAAATTATTCAGGCTGATACTATCTGCATACAAAGCAGGTAAACTGATGTATAACAAATGTTTTTCTGATGATAAAGCTATTAACCTAGCTTGTAATATTTTTCCTTGCTCCCTATCAAAACTCTGCTGAGTATTGAATTTAAATAAGTTTGCTAATTCTAAAGTTAAACTATCATGATTTCTCAAATCATCTACAATCAGCGATAAGTAAACATTATCTTGAACAACTTGAATTGGTATTTTTAAACCATGAACATCATGAAAAGTAGTTCGTAATATTTCATGCCTTTTAACAAGGTTATATAAAGCCTTATTTAAAAATTCTTTTTGAAGTTTTCCTTCTAATGCAACCGTGCAATAAGCTTGATATACTTGACTATTTTTTTGTAAAAGCCATAGACGCTTTTGTTGGGGAGAGATTTTAAATCCATTAATTTGGTTTGTCATATACTTTTTTCTGAAAGTTCATGGATTATTAATAAATACAAATGTTTTTATAGATGCTCTGTTTCATTTAAGGCATATATTACTCTTCTTTTGATATTTTTTAATTTATGATTATGCTTTTCTTTTTGCTGTCTTTTTTGGATGATTTTTTGCTGTCTATCTATTTCTGGAACCCTGTCTAATAACTCGTTCAACTTAGCTTGAGGTTGTACGATCAAGTTGCATAAGATTGTTTCAAAATGTTTGATAATTTTAGCAACAGTAGCAGCCTCAAAGTAGCAGGTATTATATACAAAGTACATTGATAGTTGCTGTCCTGGTAATGCGTCTATATAGAAGGGATAGTTCATTTTTCCAAAAGACCGACAATTATCAAGCTTGAGCTCTCCGTACAGTCCTTTTTGTGAATACAGATTCTGCGGATAGTTCTGAAAGTTCAAGACGCTTTCAAATAAAGGCAGTCCTAAAGGCATATCACTCCATCGCTGAATCTTCACCAGTGGAGTAGATTCGTACTGCTGCATCTGAGCTTGTTTAGCCTGAAACTTTTTTAGCCAAGGTATCAGGAATTCCTCAGTTTTTACCTGCATTCGCATCGGCAAAGTATTAACAAAGGGGCCTACTATCGAAGCAACTCCGGAAAGCATTGTTGGCCGACCAGCAACAACTACCCCAAACACAACATCATCTTCTCCACTATAAAGACTCAGAAGTAAAGCCCAAGCAGCCTGAACTAAGGTATTTAAGGTAAATTGTTGCTGACGAGCAAAAGCTTGCAATGCTGTTGTTGTTGCCGTTGATAAATCAAGAAGTTGTTGCTCGTAATTGTGACTTTGCTTCAGCGAGTTATTAGGCTTTTGGGTTGTTCCTAAAGAAGTTACTACGGTAAAACTTTTCAACCATTCCTGCCAGAATAGCTCAGACTGGGAAAAATCTTGCTGTTGTTGCCAAGCTACGTAATCGCGGTAAGGGCGAGGTCTTTCCAGATGCAATGTCTCGCCTTGTTGCAATGCTTGGTAAAAAGCAAAAACTTCCTCTAAAAGTACCGCAGAAGACCAGCCATCCATCATTAAGTGATGACCACTCCAGAGAAATTGATAGCTGTTTTCAGCTAATTGAATCAACGTCAAGCGCATCATGGGTGTTTGAGAAAGTTCAAAACCCTGTTGTTGGTCTGTTTTGAGTAAAGCCTCAAAACGCTCTTGTTGTTCAACAGTCGATAGCATTCGCCAATCTTGTTGTTGCCAAGGTAAGTTAATTTGCTGATGTACTACCTGAACAGGTTCTTTAATACCTTCCCAAAGAAAAGAAGTCCGTAAAAGCTGATGGCGTTCTACCACTTGTTCCCATGCGTTCTTAAAAACCGAGGTATTAAGCTCTCCGTGAATGGTACAACTAAACTGAATGAAATATACTCCCGAAGCTGGGGCAGAAAGAGTGTGGAAGAGTATACCCTGCTGCATCGGTGAAAGTGGATAGAAATCCTCAACATTCTTCATATTTTTAAAATTTCTAGATTTGGTTGATGCTTGCCAGAAAGTAGTTGAATTTATTTTTTAGAACTTTATTGGATCATCAATAGTAGGAAATTCTAATTCCAAATCTGCTAAAGATTTTATACCTATTTCTTGTAAAAACTCGGGTCTTAAAATGTTATTTTCAACCACGTTACCTGGCGCTGTATTATCTCCTTTATGAATAAAAACTTGATTGCGGTAAAAATTTATTCCGACAATATGTCGATCAAAGTAATTAGGTGTATATCCTGGATGAATAAATTCTTGGTGGCTTAAGCAATCAACTAGCCTTTTGAAAAAATTTATCATCGTTTTTTGGTCATATAAATCTAGGCTACCACCATATTCAGCCCAATGAGGAGCGACATCATCGCTGCAAAATTTCGACCAGTTTGCGTAGCTTGGTATATAAGATGTATGCGTATCTTCTACTACATATATTCCCCCATTATTCAATTCGGGAAACAAAATTTTAAATGTTTTAATTACATGGTCATTTCGATGACTGCCATCATCAATAATAATATCAACTTTACCAGTTTCAGCTATGACTTTTCTGAGAAATAGTTCATCATCTTGACTACCTTGAAAAATTTTAATGCGGTCTTCCTCTAAAGCACTTTTATCTATAATATCTATCCCATAAATCATACTATGAGGGAAATATTGCTTCCACATTCTTAAGGAATCACCACCGGAATAAGGGTCATCATAACCGCCTACGCCAATTTCTAAAATTTTTAATTTTTTCTTTCTTATTGGGGCAAAATTTTCTTGGTAATGCTGACCAAATAAATCAGGATTCCATTTACTGTCATAAAGAGGGAGTAATTTTTTTAGATCATTCCTGTAAAGGAATGATTGAATTTGATACTGCAATTTTTGGAAAAAGGGATGTAGATTTTTTGCGACTAACATCGTGAGGGTTCCTCATCAATACTCTGCGTTGTCTATTTGTAAATTATTTAACTTGTAACCTGATTAATGGCTGTCAAAATATTATCGATATCGTCTTGATTCCATTGACTTAATTTAAACTCTGCAAAGTCGGAAGGTGTAAAGTTTTTGGTTGAAGAAGATTGACTGTTAGTAATTAGTGCTTGCAATGCTGCTTTAAAATCTTGAACTAAACTCTCAATTGTTTGCCGTCGATGTACATTTTGGCTATAAATCCAATCGATTTTGAGTTGGTTTTGAACTATCGAGGCATTAATTTCTATCAGATGGCTGCGTTGTGCGCGTGAACTACGAGATAAACCGCTATATTTTGGTAATAATTTTAACAAAGAGGATTCAGGTACAGTTTGTTCGTAGTTGCCAAGGTAGAGAAATAGTACTTCTGCCTGTTGTAGCGATCGCAATTTTTCGGTAATAATTTCATCACTACTCAAATAGCGCAAAACACCATATCCCAAACCCTGATTCGGAAAACTCCGAATTTGCTCTTTCACCTGCTTTAAGATTTTTCCAGTTTCTTCAGCCTTACCAATTTCTAATAGCATGGGGGCAATATTGGTAAACCAGCCTACTGTGCGGGATAAATCAATATCATCGAAAATTACATCTCTGCCATTTCCTTCTAAATCAACTAAAAGTGAAGCAGTTCCAGTCCATTGACTAAATGCCTGTGCTAAAGCAGCAAGTAATATATCATCTGTTTGGACTCGATAAGTTGCGGCAATCTCCTCCTGCAATGCTTGAGTTGCTAACACACTCAAAGTTACAGAAATAGTTTCAGCAGAGGCTACAGTATTAGCAGCATCCACATAATCTATCGGCAAAGGTAATACCCAATCACGTTCGGATGCTAACCAATAAACTTGTTCTCTTTGTAACTCAATTGACTGAGCATATTCAGTTAACCGCAAAGCCCACTGTTTGAACGAAGTTGTTTTCGACTGTAGTTTAATTGATTTTCCTTGACTAAGTTGTTGATATACAATTTCTAAATCTTCCAGCAAAATTCGCCAAGAACCAACATCAATCGCTAAATGATGAATTGCTAATAGTATACGACTTGATTGATAAGTGCCAAAATTAAAAAAGGCAACCTGCACAATTGGCCCAGAAGTCAGATTTAAACTTTCTTGGATCTCAGTAGTTAATACTGCAAATTCTTGTTCCTGTTGTGGCGGTGCCAGTCCTGATAAATCTATTTCCTCAAACGGTACAACTTCATCAGGAGTAGCATTTATTTGTTGCCAACCCCAAGTTTCTTCTCGAAAACGTAGACGCAAAACATCATGATGAATTAGTAAATGTTGCACCGCCTGTTGCAATAATACCAAATCAAGAGGTTGCTGCACTTCGAGGACGACTGTTTGATTCCAATGATGTGCATCAACTAAATTCTGCTCAAAAAACCAGTATTGAATTGGTGTTAAGGGTAGTTCTCCTTCTACTAATCCCTGTTCGCTTAAAACTGTTTGCGTTCTGCTGGCGATTTCTGCTAATTGGGCAATGGTTGGGTATTCAAACAAATGCTGATTAGTAAACCGTAAACCTGCTTTGTTGGCTCTAGCAGTAATCTGAATACTCAGAAGCGAATCGCCGCCTAATTCTAAAAAATTATCTTCAATACCTACCTGTTCAATTCCGAGAATCTCTTGCCAGATGTTAGCAATAGTTTGCTCGATTTCATTTCTGGGAGCAACATAGCTATTTTGTAAGGATGGTCTGGAATGTAATGTGAGAGAATTAGGTTCCTTAATGATTGGTGGAGGCTTAATCCACTGTTTAATTCTGGCTTGTAAATCTGTTGTTGAAACTACTATTTGGTTTATTCTATTTAATGATAATACTCGTTGAAAGACCTCCACACCTTCTTGATTATTCATGAATAATGCTGTGGAGATTTCTGCTTTTTTTGCTAATTCTGTAGCCAATTGACTAGTTAACCAGTTATCCCAGTTCACACTTATCCAAGGTGTAGAACTTGTTTGATTATGTTGATAAACAAAAGCATCAGTGAAGTGATGGGCTGCTGGATAAGCTGCCATTCCTAATGCACCTAAAACAGATGATAAGGAAGATATCAAGACACAGAAATCAAGTTCTATTCCTTGCAATGCTGTTTCTAAAATAAACAGTCCATGACCATTAGCTTTGAGTTGTTCTTCGCATTCGTTCTTCGTGATTTCTTGAACTGTTCTAAACAGCTTAATTCCCGCAGCATGAATCACACCATTTATCTGACCAAAACGTTCTACAGCTTGAGTAATAGCTGATTGCATTTGATTTAGATTAGCTACATCAGCACTCAAAACTAGAATTTCTGCACCCAGTTGTTCTAGTTCCTTTAATTTGCTGATTCTTGTGCTGAATTTATCGTGTTCATCGTGAGTGGTTAGCCATTCTTCCCATTTTTCTTTTCTAGGGAAAGTTGAAGAACTAATTAGTATTAGTTTTGCTTGTATTTTTTGCGCTAAATACTCGGCAATTTCTAGACCGATACCACCTAATCCACCAGTAATTAAATATACTCCTGCTTGCCGCAATCTGGGTGTTTGGTTGTTATTTAGCGGTAGTGGTTCATAAGATTGTACCCAACGATGATGCCCACGATAGGCGATGGCGTTCCGCCCACCGTAGGTGATCGCACTCTCAAATTCTTGAGCATTTAATTCAGCTAAAATTTGCTCTATTAATTGGCTTTCGGCAACACTATCAGCCGCAGGAAGCACAATATCAAAGCTGCGACAGGAAATATTGGTATACTCTTGGGGAATGCTTTTACACATTCCCAAAACAGTTGCTTTCTCTGGGTTTAATTTTTCCCATCCTGTGACATCGTAGATATTATTAGTGACAACTAAAACATCTACAGGTTGATTAATATTTTGCTGACTGAGAGATTGTGCCAAAAATAACAAGCTATAAAAACCTGTATTTTGGCAATTGTCAAAAAATTCAATTCCTGATGTTGTTTGTTCAGCAGATGTGAGACTCCAGAGGTGTAGAACTGCATCGGGAATTTTTCCAAACAATTGTAATTCTGCGATTAAAGAATCATAATCATCAGATTGGCTGGGATTGAGAGTATATTCACTTGCACTTAGTTTACTAAACTGCTCTCCTTGCCAAACAGTAATAATATTTTGTCCTTCCCCTGCTAAACGTTTAACTATTTTTGAACCTACTTGACAAGTGCCAGCAAATATCAACATCTGTTTTTCGGATTTTACAGATTGTGGTGCGTTTGTGAAGGGTTCCTGAAGGGGAATTGCTTGTTTCCAAACTGGTAGATAAAACCAGTTGGCAATGTTGGGATTTTTTTGATTAGCAGCAAAAGACTTACTAGATTTTTTCTGAGGTTCTAGCCAATAACGCTGACGTTCAAAAGGATATGTCGGTAAAGGGACGCGATAACGGCGTTCAGCCCCATAAAAGTTAGACCAATTTATTGTAATTCCAAAAAACCAGAGGCGACCAAGTGTATTTAGCAAGAATACAACATCTGCTTTTTCTTCTTTGGGATGTCGTAAGGAAGACAGTATGGCCTGCTGAATTCCTGCTTGTTGTTTGACAAAAGTAGATAAAGTCCGCCCCGCCCCTAATTCTAAGAAAATCCGGTTTGGTTCTTGCAGTAAGACAGAAATACCATCAGCAAATCGTACTGTTTGCCGTAAATGATTTGCCCAATAATTTGGATCTGTAGCTGCTTGTGCAGATATCCAAGTTCCTGTGAGATTAGATATAAAGGGAATTTGTGGAGGATTTAAAGTGATTTTTTTAACTTCTGCAATAAACGTCTGCAAGATTGGTTCCATCATCTGAGAATGGAAAGCATGAGAAGTAAGCAGACTGCGGCACTCTATACCCTTTTTAATTAATTGCTCAGATAGTGCAGCGATCGCTGCATGATTTCCTGATACTACACAGGAAAACGGTGCATTATTAGCAGCTAAAGATAAGTTTTCCTTGAGTAGAGGTTTAACTTCTGCTTCTGAAAGGGGAATCGATAGCATACTGCCGCTTGGTAATTGCTGCATTAAACGCGCACGCATAGCAACCAGAGTTAATGCGTCTTCCAGAGACATAACACCAGCTAGGCAAGCAGCTACATATTCTCCGATGCTATGACCAATCATCGCACTAGGAGAAATGCCCCATGACATCCACAACTGAGCTAAGGCGTACTCAATGACAAATAACGCTGGCTGGGCTAGGGATGTTTGTTTGAGTTTTTCTTGTGCAATTTCTGTGTCAGACTCTTGGGGATAAATAACTGTACGTAAATCTAAATTTAATAGAGGTTTAAGTATCAAACAGCAACTATCTATATATTCATGAAAGATTGACTCTGTTTGATAGAGTTCGCTGCCCATATTGACATACTGACTACCTTGCCCTGAAAACATGAAGGTAATCGGTCTGTCTGATGGTTCTTGATAGTGAGTGAAAACTCTTTGGTTAGTTCTGTTTTCTAAAGTATTAATCGCATCTTGAATATCCTCACACACTAAGATACGACGATGGTTAAACTCTTTGCGTCCTACTTGCAGAGTGTAAGCAACATCCGCTAGATTTAGCTCAGGATGCTGCTTAAGATGTTGAGCTAGATTATCAGTGGCAGTCTCTAATGCAGATTCAGTCTTGGCAGAAAGTACCAGTAATTGAAACCTTCTCCCCTGCTTCCCTACACCCTGTTTCTTTACAGATGGAGCCTCTTCGAGAACGACATGAGCATTCGTCCCCCCCATCCCCAATGAACTAACACCCGCACGTCGGGGGGATAGTTCTGATTTCCATTGAGTTAGTTGTGTATTGACATAAAAAGGACTATTGTCAAAGTCAATCTGGGGATTGGGCTGTTCAAAATTCAAGCTGGGTAGTATTTGTTGATACTTGAGAGCTAAGGCAGTCTTGATTAATCCTGTGACTCCAGCTGCTGCATCGAGATGACCGATATTTGTTTTGACAGAACCGATCGCACAAAAACCTTTTTTGTCTGTACTGGCGCGGAAAACTTTGGTTAAAG
Organism: Calothrix membranacea FACHB-236; assembly: GCF_014696315.1. GTDB lineage: Bacteria > Cyanobacteriota > Cyanobacteriia > Cyanobacteriales > Nostocaceae > Aulosira > Aulosira membranacea. The sequence continues at coordinate 36,061 of NZ_JACJPX010000037.1, read as the reverse complement.
CAGCAATTTCAATCGGATCGCCCAAAGTTGTACCTGTACCATGTGCCTCAATATAGCTGATAGTTTCCGGTTCAATGTCGGCTAACATGATGGCTTCGGCGATCGCTTCTGCTTGTCCATCGACGCTAGGTGCTGTATAACCAACTTTCATTGCACCATCGTTATTAATTGCCCAACCTTTAATAACTGCATAGATGTGATCGCCATCTGCGATCGCATCTTCTAACCGCTTAAGTAAAACAACTCCCACACCATTACCAACAGTTGTTCCCTGCGCTTGGGCATCAAAAGCACGACAATGACCATCAGGAGATAAAGTTCCCCCTGGTTGAGATAAATAACCTGTTTGATGCGGAACTCGAATCGAGACTCCTCCTGCCAAAGCCATATCACATTGATAATTCATTAAACTTTGGCAAGCTAGAGTAACTGCTACTAAGGAAGTAGAACAAGCCGTTTGTACAGTTAGACTTGGGCCAGTTAAATTTAATTTGTAAGATACACGGGTAGAGAGGAAATCTTTATCATTACCAATTAATTTTTGATAAGACTGTGCAGAGCCAACTTGGTCATTGTTTAAGTCAAAAGATAAATAATTATTTAAACTAGCACCAGCATAAACTCCTATCCGGCTTTCACATCTATTAGAGTCATAACCAGCACTTTCTAAAGCTGACCAAGCGCATTCTAAAAATATTCGGTGTTGTGGATCGGTAATTTCTGCTTCTTTAGGATTAAAGTCAAAAAATCCAGCGTCAAATAAATCAATATCTTTTAAAACACCGCTTGCTTTGACATAATTACTATCATTGAAACAACTAGGATTAACACCTGCTGATAATAGCTCTTCATCTGTAAAATGAGAAATTGATTCTATTCCTGCTTGTAAATTATGCCAAAATTGTTCAATATTATTGGCTCCAGGAAAACGTCCTGATATCCCAATAATTGCTATTCCTTCCATTAATGTGTCAGATTCTCTACTACCCATCTTTTCTTACTTGGGGTTAATTCAAATAAATTTATTCATGCAGATACGCAGCAATATTTTTGTATTATTTCATATAACTGAGGAGTGAATAAATTCTGCGTTTTGTATCAGTAAATGACCGACGACCATGCAAAAATCTAGAATTATCAATCATTACTAAATCACCTGATTCCCAGTTTATCACTTCAGTTAAATTATTCATCACTTGCTGGACTTGGTTGATAACTGTTGATGGAATCGGTGAACCATCCTCAAAAGTGACGACTCCTCTGGGATTTTTGTACTCTGCAATTAAACTATTAGCAAATGCGTTTTGATGACCATATTTAGTCTTAACTACAGCCGAGCAAACATATTCTATAGCAATAGACTGGTCTTGATTAATTTTGTAACTTAATCCTGGAATACCGTGAAGAGTGCGTTTAACATCAGCTAGGGTAGCACCTACTCCTAAAAACCGCTTCCAGTCAGCAGCCGGAAATTTTTGGCAGAATTTGATTTTTTTAGCAATAAATAATTGTCGCAATTCTTCATCTAATTCTTGCCATACTCGCACTCCATTCCAAAATAAGGTTTCACCACCCTGTGAAGCTGGTACACCGCAGCAAAACCAGATGACATCAGGACGAAAGGGAGAATTAGCGTTCTCACAATGAGGGCTAACATAGTGCATTCCTGGATCTACTAAAGTGACATATTTATTGTGTGGATCAACTATCGGTCTATCTTTATCTAAGACAAATGTTGAACTGAATTTTTCAGCAAAATTCTTCATCTGTTCATAGTTAATATCAAAGCCTCGAAACAGTAAAACACCAAATGCTTTAAAGTCGTTCAAGGTGTCTTGAAGCGGCAGTTGCAAAATTGATTGATTAGTTTGTTTGTAAATAATATTTTCGCTGCTGGTTAATAACGTATCATTTTTAAGCATTTTAGTTTAACCCTCTTAACTTATCTATATTGTCTGAAATTAACAAAAATAGTTGTTATTTATGCAAATTCTTGTCGCGTTTCAACAATAATTTTTGTCTGTTTAAAGCTGCTTTTTGCTTTTGGATTCGGTTATTTGAAGATTCAAAAGTTGATATTTCCTTTGAAGTTATCTTTATATATTTAGCTAAAGATTTGATAGTTGGATTCTGGAACATTTCTACAACTGAAATGTCACATTGCAGAATTTCTCGTAATTTGTGATTTACCTGAATTATTAATAAGGAATTACCACCTAAATCAAAAAAACTATCATTTATGTCTACTTTTTCTAAGTGCAATATCTCTAGCCAAATATTAGCGATCGCTCTTTCTATTTCAGAATTGGGTGCTTCATAAGCCTCTTTTAAATCAGAGCTTTGAATTTCGGGTATCGGTAAGGCGCGACGGTCTATTTTACCATTAAGTGAAAGTGGTAGTGTATTTAACATCACAAAGGCAAAAGGAACCATGTAATCAGGTAATTTTTCCCTAAGATAATCGCGTAATTCATGCACGGAAAATGTCATTTCTGAATGGGCAATTACATAAGCTACCAGTCGCTGATTTTTTGGTATATCTTCTCTAGCTACTACTACCGTTTCTTTTACTTTTGGATGTTGTACTAATACTGCTTCAATTTCTCCTAATTCAATGCGGAAACCACGGATTTTAACTTGGTTGTCAATTCTGCCTAAATACTCAATATTTCCATCAGGACGATAGCGTGCTAAATCACCTGTTTTGTATAAATATTGTTCTGATTCAAACGGGCTGAAAATAAACTTTTCTTGAGTAAATTCAGGTTTATTGCAATAACCTCGCGCCAATCCCACGCCACCAATGTGTAACTCCCCACTGACTCCAATGGGTACAGGCTGTAAATGTTTATCTAAGATATATATTTGTGTATTGGCAATTGGACGACCAATAGGAACTATTTTCTCATTGCTATTCGGTTGACAAGCCCAATAAGTTACATCAATTGCGGCTTCTGTTGGCCCATAAAGGTTGTGTAACTCGGCGTTTAATCTCTCAAAAAAGCGTTCTTGTAGGTCAAAAGATAGTGCTTCACCACTACATATTACTCGTTTGATACTACCACATTTTTTTAGTTCTGACTCTTCTAAAAACACTTGCAACATTGAGGGTACAAAATGAAGCGTAGTAATTTTTTCTTGAGCAATTAGTTGAACTAAATATCCACTATCTTGATGTCCGCCTGGTTTAGCTATAATTAAACTTGCACCTGTCAATAAAGGCCAGAAGAATTCCCAAACTGAAACATCAAAGCTAAAAGGTGTTTTCTGTAAAACCTTGTCGGTTGCTGTTAGTTGATATGTATCTTGCATCCACAATATACGGTTACACAAGCCTTTGTGAGTGTTCATTGCACCCTTAGGCTTTCCTGTGGAACCGGAGGTGTAAATTACATAAGCGAGGTTTTCTGCTGTAAGTTCATGAGTTAGGTTTTCATGGCTATAAGCAGCAAATTCTTGAGAGTCACTATCTATACATACTACTTGGGCTTGGTGTGGTGCTAGTTCCTGGATGAGATGTGGTTGCACTAACAATACTGACACTTGAGCATCTACCAACATAAATGCTAAACGCTCTTTGGGATAAGTCGGATCTAAAGGTACATAAGCACCACCCGCTTTGATAATTGCTAAGATCCCAATTACCATCTGTAAAGAGCGTTCCATATAAATACCAACCAATACGTCTGGTTTTACACCCAGAGTTTTGAGATAATGAGCAACCTTGTTAGCACGTTCGTTTAACTCTCGGTAGGTAAGTTTTTGATTTCCAAAGACGAGAGCAATAGCGTCTGGTGTGCGTTCTACTTGCTGCTCAAATAATTGGTGTATACATTGGTTTTTCGGATACTCTGTCTTAGTATCATTCCATTCAACTATTAACTGATGCTTTTCAACTTCTGTTAACAACGGTAATTCTGCAATACCAGTATCAGGTTCACTAACTATACCTTGCAGTAGTGTCTGGAAATGTCCCAGCATCCGATGGATGGTATCGGCGTTAAATAAATCTGTGTTGTACTCCAAGGTTGCAACTAAACCCTGCTCTCTGTCTTCCATGAACAGAGTTAAATCGAACTTAGACGAGCCGTTATCACCTTCTGTGAAAGATAGGGAAATATCTGATAGCTGTGGAGTTGGGATTGGTATATTCTGGAGAACAAACATTACCTGAAATAGAGGGTTGTGGCTGAGATCGCGTTCAGGCTGGAGTTCCTCTACTAACTTATCGAAAGGTAAGTCTTGGTGAACGTAAGCTTCTAAAGCTGTGGATTTGACTCGTGCGAGTAATTCTCTAAAACTAGGTTGTTCTGATAAATTAGTACGCAATACTAAAACATTGACAAATAAGCCTATCAATGCTTCAACTTCTACCGCATTACGGCTTGCAACTGGCGAACCCACCAAGGTATCTGTTTGTCCTGTGTAGCGATACAGCAAGGTTTTGAATGCCGCCAACAAAGTCATAAATAGAGTAGTGCCTTCCTGATGGCTCAGCTGCTTTAACGCTTCTGTAAGGTTTTTGGGTAAGGATAGTTGGACTTTAGCACCATTGAAGGTTTGTACAGGCGATCGCGCATAATTGTAAGGTAAATTCAATATAGGCAGCTTTCCACCCAATTGCTGTTTCCAGTATGCAAGTAGACTTTGAATGCGCTCTGGATGTAAATTCTTGCGTTGCCAGTAGGTAAAATCTACATATTGAACAGGTAGTTCAGCTAGCAAAGAAGGTTTTCCTTTGGCGAATGCTTCATATAGTGCAGCTAATTCGCGAATGAATACGCCAATAGACCAACCATCTGAAACTATATGATGAAAATTAATCAGTAGTCTGTAGTTATTATCTGTCAAGCGCAGTAATAAACCACGTAATAACGGTTGACAAGATAAATCAAACTGATGTTGAGCTAACTCTTGGGTGAGACGTTCTACTGCAAATGTGGTATTTTCCTCTGATAAATCTCGCAAATCTTCTATCGGTAAGTTAAAGCTAACAGTCGGATGAATTACCTGAACAGATTGTCCATCAACTAATACAAACTTAGTTCGCAACACCTCATGACGTTGAATGATTTGATTGAGGCTTTGTATTAGTGCAGAGATATTTAGCTGACCTGTTAAATTAATAACAATAGGAATATTGTAGGCAGGAGCATCAGGTGCTAACTGATGAATAAACCAAAGTCCCTGCTGCGAAAAAGATAAAGGATGAAAATCAGTAATTTTCTCAACTTTGGTCAAAGTTACTAGTGGCACATCACACGCAGTAATTTCAGTCAGTATCTTTATTGCCAATCCTTGAATACTTAAACCTTCAAAAAAGTCTGCTACAGATACAGCAACTTCTAAATAACTTTCAATGCGGTTTTTTAACTCAAATACCCTTAAAGAGTCGAGTCCTAAACTACTTAAAGGCTGCTTAATATCTATTTGTGAGGGTGTTATTTTCAATACTCGCGCTACTTGCTCAACTAGATATGACTCTAATAATAGTTGAGACTCCTGCGGAGCTAGGGATAAGATAGTTGCACGATTTAGCTGGAGATTATTCTCGGTTTCTGCAAAATTAATACTTTCAGTAATACTGCTATTTATTATCTGTAATTCACCCGCCAAAAACTCTGCTTTCGTAGCACGACGTTGAATTTTACCGCTAGAAGTTTTGGGAATAGTGCCTGGTTTAATCAGCACTACTCCATAAACTTGTACCTCATGTTCTTCTACTACTGCTTGGCGAATTGCATCTGTCACTTCCTCAAAATTTGGTTTGGCGCGAAATTCTAATTCTTGCACCACTACCAATTGTTCTTGATTCTCAATTTCTATACAAAAGGCTGCATTACCCCCAGCACGCAATGATGGATGAGAGCGTTCTGCGGTGAGTTCGATATCTTGTGGGTAAAGGTTGCGACCCCGAATAATAATTAAATCTTTGGCTCTACCTGTAATAAAGACTTCGTCATTATCTAAAAAGCCTAAGTCACCTGTACGAAGAAACGGCCCTTCTTTTGAATCTTGCAAAAAGGCATTAAAAGTCTCTTCTGTTTCTAGGTGACGATGCCAATAACCTTTGCCAACACTTGGGCCAGATAGCCAAATTTCTCCTACTTCTCTATCTTGACAGCGAGTTAAGGTTTCGGGATTGGCAATGACAACTTGCTGTTGTGGCACACTACGACCACAGCCAACTAATGTAATTGAGTTATCTGCGTTAGCAACCGCTTCAATTACATGTTTGCGCTCTAAAGCACTTTTTTGCACAGACAAACTACTTACTAACGCAGATTTGACACTACCAGATACCATCAAAGTAGCTTCTGCCATACCGTAACAAGGATAAAAAGCTTCTGGACGAAAACCGCACTCAGCGAAAGTTGCAGCAAACCTCTCTAAAGTCTCATAACGAATGGGTTCCGCACCGTTAAAAGCTATACTCCAACTACTTAAATCTAAGGTTGAGCGCTGTTCGGGGGTAATTTTTTCAATACATAATTCATAGGCGAAGTTAGGTGCGCCACTGGTGGTGCCTTTGTGATGAGAAATCGCTTGTAACCAACGGTAGGGACGCTGGAGAAATGCAGCTGGCGGCATCATAATACAAGAAAAACCCCCATATAAAGGTTGTAGGACTCCGCCAATTAATCCCATATCATGATAAACAGGCAGCCAAGTAACAAACTTACTACTAGAGGTATGTTCCATATACTGACGCGTCACTTCAGCATTGTGTAACAAGTTGCCATGAGTGAGCATTACACCTTTGGGTGTGCCAGTAGAACCAGAAGTATATTGTAAAAATGCCAGAGTATCTATATTAATGCAAGACTCTTGCCAAGCTTCTTCTATACCTGGTGTGAGGTTGTCGGTAGTTAGCCAGTGAATATTATCTATATCAAATTTATCAGCTAGTAAAGACTTTAACTGATCTAAGATAGCTGTTGTTGTCAGGATGACTGCTGTTTGTGCATCTTTTAAAATTGCCAAGATTCTGGGGGTGTTACGTTGGTTGCGCGGTGGGTAAGCGGGAACTGCTACGACTCCGGCATACAAACACCCAAAGAAGGCTGGTAAGTAATCGATCCCCGGTGGATAAAGCAATAAAGCACGCTCTCCACTTAAACCTAATGTTTGCAGTTGAGAGGCGATCGCTCTACTTTGCCGATCTAAGTCCTGATAAGTTAAAGTTGCTGCTTGCGTTTCGCCATCTTGCAGAAAGGTAAAAGCCTCACTATTTGCTTGCTCTATCGACCTGTAACGCAGCAGTTCTATCACCGTCGAATACTTACAGATCTTTTCTTCTAAATCATTGACATATTGAGTCATTGCACTTTCAACGCCCTGATGCACAGAACAATTTCTTAAACCTAGCTAGCAATAGAATCCTGGTTGCGGCCATGTCTGGCGACAAGCCACTTTGTTTCTCAGCAAGCATTTACGCCATACCCAAGGAACGGCGTTAATTTCTAGTGTTGAACAAGATTCTTAGTTATTGCTAATAATTTTCAACTACTTTGTAGCATAAAACAACTTAACACAGATAGCAAGTAACTCCAAATTTTATCAACAAGACTTATCAAGCTTTGAGCAAAATACAGATGTAAGCATACATCACATATAAATCTCTAGGGGCATGACAAAGTAAATTGTTTTAAAGGATAGTGTGAAAAAATTCTGACAAAACCTAGTCAATTCATTGTTTTACAAGCATTTCAAGATATGTTGGTATAAAACCACTATCGGAGGATAAGCTTTAATCAATACTTGTCTGCACCGAAAATATATGATAATCTTTCTTAATAATTTCATAGTTAGGTGGAAATATTTGCACTTAACTATTGCGAAAATATAAAAATATAATGCCGCGCTTATCAATAAAATATTGCGTCATTAATTGAGACGTGCAGTTTTGCAATAGGTATGGAGATAAGTATCAAGATGCAATTAGAGCCATTGGTTAAAAGCCTGTTATTTAAGGGTTTAGTTTCAGGAGCAGTACGAATGAAATCTGGATGGGTGAGTGATATACGTTCGGTAGGACTGGCATTAGCAATTATCAGCAGCTTGATACAAGCATCTCATGCAGGAACGCCTATAGCAAAACTCACTACTATTGACAGCCAAAAATCTCACTCTACTAGTCAAGGGAAATTACTTGTCCAAGGCAACGAAAGCTCAGTTACTAAAGTTACAGGTATTAAAGTAAATGCTACAGCTAAAGGTATCGAAGTAATCTTAGAAAGTGCCAATCCAGAAGCACTCAAACCAGTCAATAATAATCGAGATAATAGTTTTATAGCAGATATCCCCAATGTAGTGTTAGCACTGCCCAACGGAGGCAACTTTACTCAAAATAATCCTACTCCAGGTATTGCATCTGTCAGTGTTATTCAAGCTGACACTAATACTGTTCGAGTCACAGTCATCGGTGAAAGCGGTTTACCAACAGCAGAGTTATTTGATGATGATCAAAGTTTAGTTTTTGCACTGACACCAGTTACATCTGCTGCTCAACCTCAACAGTCAACATCAACAGTAGCAGAAGTTACAGGAGTCCAACTTAATCCTACTAATAACGGTTTAGAAATCATACTGACAACTCCTGATGGCGAAAAATTACAAGTCTCGCCTAAACGTGAAGGCAACACATATATTGCCGACATTACCACAGCTAAACTGCGCTTACCCAGTGGCGACACATTCCGCCAAGAGCAACCAATAAACGGAGTGAGCGAAGTCACTGTGACTAACTCTGATAGCAACACTATTAGAGTAGCTGTAACTGGCGTAGATAGTATTCCTCAAGTTGAATTATTTGATAGTGACCAAGGTTTAATTTTTGGTGTAGCCTCAGCTGCATCCTCTACCCAAGCAGAGGCACAGCCCCAAACACCAACAGAAACAACCGAGCCAGAACAGCCACCCCTATCTGATGAGCCAATTGAATTAACAGTCACAGGAGAGCAAGACGGATATCGTGTACAAGAGTCATCCACTGCGACCAAAATAGACGCGCCACTACGTGACATCCCTGCATCTATACAGGTGATACCAAAAGAAGTGATAGAAGACCGTCAAGTAGTACGTCTGAGTGAGTTAGCGAATAATGTCAGTGGCGTACAACAGCAAGCAGGTTATGGTGGATTATCTTCTTCAGGTTACTTTATTCGCGGTTTTGCTTCAGAGTTTGGCAATTTACGTAATGGCTTCCAAGATTTCGGCTTTACCAGTCCGCGTGATGTAGCTAATATTGAGCGAGTTGAGATTCTCAAAGGCCCAGCATCAGTGTTGTATGGAAGTTCCGTTAACCCTGGTGGTGTCGTCAATACAATAAGCAAAAAACCTTTACCCGAACCATTCTATAGAGCAAGTTTTACTGCTGGTAGCTACGAATTTTTTCGTCCTACTCTTGATTTGACTGGGCCTTTAACAGACGATAAATCTGTATTGTACCGTCTGAATATTGCCTACGAAAATTCTGGTAGCTTTCGAGATTTTACTGAAAACGACAGCTTCTTTATATCTCCTGTAGTTACCGTAAATATTGGGCCCAGAACCAATATGACGTTTGAATACGAATATCAAAAATATAATTACACCTTTGATAGAGGGTTTTCGCCTGGCAGTGTATTTTTACAGCTTCCGATTAGCAGATTTTTAGGAGAGCCTGGCTTTAATAATGCTGAATTTAGATCCAACGTTTTTACCTATAACTTAGAACACGAATTCAGCAATGATTGGAAATTACGCCAAGGATTCAATGTCACTAGTGTCAATGGAAAAACCGCAATAGCACGTAACGCTAATTTCTCTGAACCTTTTTTGGAAGACGATGGTCAAACACTTCCACGAGTAGCTCAAGAAAGTAATGAAAAACAGGAAAATATTTCCCTACAAACTGAAGTCAGCGGCAAGTTTAATACAGGTTCTATCCGTCATAATGTTTTGTTTGGGGTAGAACTATCTAACTACAGCTTTGCTTATGAATTTTTAGATGCCCCAATAGCAGGAATCAATATCTTTAATCCAGTTTATGGTGCCAGACCAGGAATTTTTGAGAGGTCTTCCTTTGAAGGATATGGTGGTAATAATATTGCGCTGTATGTACAAAATCTGATTGAGCTTTTACCTAATCTAAAACTATTAGCGGGTGGTCGCTTTGACTGGGTCAATTCTTACTACAGAGACCTAGCAGAAAGTTCATTTGATTTAAGAACATCGGATTCTCAATTTTCGCCCCGAATTGGTATCGTTTATCAACCCACTGACTCTACTTCAGTTTATGCAAGCTGGTCAAACGCATTTAATCCACAATTTTTTGGACGCAGCCGAACAAATGAGCAATTTGAGCCAGAAACTTCGGAACAATATGAGGTTGGTATTAAACAAGAATTTTTTGACAAGCGTCTCTCAGCGACTTTGGCATATTTTGATATTACCAAAAACAATGTACTAACTACTGACCCTGAAGATTTCAACTTCAGCATTCAAACTGGTGAGCAAAAAAGTCGTGGTATTGAATTAGATATTGCAGGTGAAATTCTACCAGGATGGAAAATTATTGCTACCTATGCTTATATAGATTCTTTTGTCAGCGCAGACAATAATCTAGAACTGGTGAACAATAGGTTACAAGCTGTACCATACAATAGTGCTAGTCTATGGACGACCTATGAATTTCAAAAGGATAATTTGCAAGGTTTAGGATTTGGTTTGGGGCTTGTCTATGTTGATGAAAGAGAAGCGACTCTGCCAAATACTATCAAAATCCCTTCTTATGTGAGAACTGATGCAAGTATTTTCTATCGCCGGGATAATTGGCGAGCAGCTATAAATATCAAGAACCTCTTTGATACTAAATATTATGAGTCTCAGAGTTCTTATATAGTTCCAGGTGCGCCTTTAACTATATTGGGAACAGTTTCTTTTGATTTTTGATTTGGGTAATGAACAATCTTTAAGTAAGACTAAGAAACGGGTTGAATAGTATAGTTCTCAATTAACTAAAAGGCTACCATAATGAAAACTCGCAAATTCCGTGACATAGCCTTCATGCTGCATCGCTATATTGGTTTAGCAGTAGGACTATTAATAGTTTTTGTTGGTTTGACAGGCAGCCTTTTAATATTTAAGCCTGAAATTGAGCAGTTTCTCATTGCTCGGCAAGTTGGATATATAGTGCCTCAGGAAAAAATGGTTTCTATTGATGCTGTTTTAGAAACAGCCAAATCTGCCAGTGCTAATCATCCTGATCTTAAATTCGACCGAATTAGCTTGCCTACTAATTATAGTTCACCTTACGAAGTGGGTCTTTTTGATGCAACTTATCAACTAACTCGGATATTTATTCATCCGTACACTGGTGCGGTAATGGGTTGGAATGAGTCTGATTCTAGCTTTGAAAGGTTAGTCCTTAGACTCCACTATGGTCTTTTACTAGGTAGAAATGGCGAAATTCTTATTGGGATCACTGGACTATTATTATTCATTCTGTGCATTACAGGTTTAATATTATGGACTGGTTGGCGTAAACTAATTTCTGGATTCAAAATTAAGTGGAATGCTCATCCCAAACGAGTTAATTTTGATATTCACAAGGTAGCAGGAATTTTTACGGCAATCTTTCTTGCTTTTACTGCTTTTACAGGTTTCTGCTGGAATTTTTCTAATTGGTCATATCCTATAATTTACGCAGTTACTTTTACTCCCCAGCTACCAGAAGTTACTTCTAAACCTATTGCTAATCAAGCTCCTTTAAAATTATCTCAACTGCTGCAAATTTCCCAAACTATTTTTCCTAATGCAGCGACATTTTCAGTGAGCATTCCTAGCAAACCAGAAGACGCTGTTTTCATCCGTAAACGTCAAAATCATGAATTAATAGTTTACGGAGAAAGCGGAGTGTATTTAGATCAGTATAGTGGTCAAGTATTGCGTGTAATTAATAGTGTTAAATTACCAATAGCAAACAGTATACTCGCTGCCTTTGAATATTTACACTATGGTATTTTTTGGGGGCTAACCAGCCGGATTATTTATGTTTTTGTTGGTCTTGCTCCTACGATTCTTTTTGTTACTAGTCTGATTATGTATCGGTATCGTTACCGTAAAAGCAAACAAAAAGATGTTATGGTTAAGCCTCATTCAAGTTAGCGCGATTGTTGATTATTTCAACTGACTATACTCTGCATCATGGTCTGGCACAATAGTTTCTATATTCCGCAGTATAGGTACAAAAAACCCTATTAAACCAACTAGTAACATACACACGGCACAAATTATATATAAAAGGGCTATTCCTGCACCATTGCTAGTCCCCACTAATCCTCCTAAGATACCGACCAGAAGACCGTCTGATTCTAATGCAGGTGTGAAAACGTTATCTGCCAAAGGCCCTGCTATTAAATAGCCTACCGCAGCAGCTCCTTGTAAAACTAGCGATCGCGCTGCAAAAACTCTTCCTTGTAAATTAGGAGGTACTTTAGCTAACCAAATAGCACTATCAGAACTTCCATTTAAAGGAAAATTGAATGATGAGCAAAATTGTGCAGGAATCCAAACCCAAGGAGTTCTACCTAAACCAAAAACAGTTTTGCTTAAACCTGCACCAATCATCCCAAATAAAACACCTGTTATTTTACTTCTAAAACCACCCCAGGTGCTAAGAATTATTGCTCCCATGACACCGCCAAAACCAGCAGCAGAAGCCAAACTACCTAATACTAAAGCATTGTTATTTGTCCGTGACAAAATCATTGGTGAGTATATGGATTCACCAATATCATGAGGTAGCCAAAATAATAAATTAACTAATAAAAGTGCCAGTAAACTTTTGCGTCTAGTAATGTAGTGCCAACCAAATCCCCAATCTTGCCAAATATTGACCATTTTTTCATTTTCGGGTGTCGGTTGAGGAATATTTACGAATAATAAGCTGCTAATGGCGATCGCAAAAGTAAAAATATCAATTAGCCAAATTCCTAAAAAACCAATAATTGTGTAAAGATATCCAGCTAAAGCTGGTGCAATAATATTGCTGCCGTAACCAGTCAAAAACTCTAAACTAATAGCGCGGGTATAGTGTTTTTTAGGAATCATCAGTGATACTGATGATGAGTATGCCAAAGACTGAAATTGATTGAAAGTCCCGACAATAGTACCTGTAAGATAAAAATGCCAAATTTGTAAATTATTGGTGAGATATAATATTAAAATCATCACAGTAGTGAGAACTGCTACTGTATCACCTACCATCATCAATAACTTGCGATTAAAGCGATCTACAATGACACCACTGATAGGGGTAATGATAATACTAGGAAGCAAACTGAAAAAACCCACTAGAGTTAGGGTGGTTGCTTTACCTGTAATTTCCCAAGCCCAAATTTCAATCGCAAAAGTGGTCATACTGCTACCGATAGTAGATACAAGCTGACCAAGACAGACGATTATAAAATTACGCATACTGTTAGAGTTTGGTTGTTGTGGCATGTTTAGTATTCTTTAGTGATTAAATTAGTCAGGAATTACACACAACGATTGTCTGTTAAAATCTGTTACAATACCAATTCTCTGTAAAGCCATACATGATTTCGACTCTTGCCAACCCCTCTTATTAAGGTGATTTCTCTGCATCTTCATATAGGAATGGTATAAGGTGTAAGAGTTTTGCATACCTACACCTATGCGCCCTTGCCCGTGTTATTTCAACTAAGTAAGTCAGGGATAAAATTTACAAGTATGTAACCAAAAATTAAGCATAAGAATTAGAGTTAAATTTGTCATATTGTGTACTGTAGTTTCCCTTTTCTCCTCTTGTTTGAACTCCATAAATCACAGATACCGTCAAGGTCTAATTCATCCTCAAAACTTTTTGCGGTGAGTTCATCTTTTTTCAGGTGTTGCCATTCCAATTCAATCGGGTTCATCTAGGAGCAATATTTAGGTAAAAAGAAAATTTACAAAGCCAATGCTTCCCACTTTGACCATAATTGCTGTACTTCTTTAAATCTATGTATTGGGCCGTTGTCCTGCACTATGACACGAATATGTCCAGTCTGGCTCCCTTTTTTTTAAGTACCTGTCTTAACCAGTCAGGACTTAATTTCACGGAGCGTTCTTGTTCTAATTTTTGAGCTAACTGAACACTGTTATATGTACGTGGTTCTTTCTCCAAACATTCTTCTAAGAACAACATATCAGCTTCCACCCACCTTGATTTTCCTACCCGCCCTGGTTTCTCTCAAAGCCTCTCTAAGCCTAACTCTCCCCATCCATACAACACTTCTCTGACTGTTTGGGCAGTCCAGTTAAAGTGTGCTGCTATCTTCTCTACATACCAACCGTGCGCTCAATCTAATTACTTCGGCTCGGTCTTTCACCTTCTGGGGTACATCTGCTGTTCTCAGGTTCAACAGAGTTTTATCTTGCTCTCTAGTCAGAAATACCCTTAAACGGCTACCCATACCACTGTTACCTTTGTAGACGTATTCTATGTATGTATGTATGTATGTATGTATTTATCTTTACTTTACATAGTTTGGTTTTTCACCTCGTTCTACTTATCTTCGAGCAACTCTTGTTTCATAAGTGCAATTCGTTCGAGGGTTTCTATCAAAGGACAGTTAGGACATTTTTCATCGTATGGAGGAATGAAAGCATACAAACAGCAAGTAAGTCTAACAGTGAGTTTGCTGGGTAAATTAGTTTCATGGAGTTGTTCGGTGCGGATCAAGTTGTAGAGGGGATTACGACCTGGTATGACTACACTGTAAGGTTGTTCATATAAGACCGAATAATCTGTTTGTATTGCTTCTGGGTTAGCGTACTGGCTTAGTTCGGCAAACTGTCCTTCCGAGGCATTAACCGCATTTCCCCACATAGTTTTTTTGGAGAGTTTAGTTAAACTATGAACGCGGTCTATCATTGGTGCTAAGTTTCGTTGGAACAAACCAGTAAATACTGCTTGGTGTAAATCATCAACACTGTTTACTATTTTTCCTGGATAGTCTTTAGGGATTGGAATAGGCGATCGCTTTGGATAAATGACAGTCCGACTCAGATCGTGAAACCATACTGCTTTGGGTTGACCTTCTTCCAAAATCAAACTTACATTCTCCAGCCCAGCATCTAGCCCTACACCAGCCCAAGTCATCAATGCTAAAACACCTGGTAATATTGTCCAGCTATAAACTTTGTTCCATATAGATGCAGAAATGCGAATATCTTGGGTTTTGTCGTACTCAGATCTGGCTTTAATAACAGATAGAAGTGTTTCTGGTTGTAAGTAATCATTCAGAGGCATAACCTCAGCATCATCAGGAGGCTGAGTCAAGATCATGCACTCAGTATAGAAATTATCTAAACTACTTTGAGCGTGGCTAAATATTTCTTCTACAAAATTACGCACGTTGGAGGAAATGAGTGATTGTGACATCTAGAAAATTTTTGTATAATTCCCAGTCAATATCTGTTATGAGGCTGACAATAAATATTTAACAAGGTCATCTAAAACGGCATTTGCTGACAAGATAGTGCCAAAGACCCAGTAACCTGAATCAACAGTATATACTCGATTTTCTTTTACTACATTTAGCGTTTGCCATAGAGGACTATTTTGGTATTTTTGCAAATTTTCTTCTGCACCTGGGTCTAGTGCGATAAACATTGCATCTGCTTCTAACAGGTTTACACGTTCTAAACTAACATTATCATAACTTACCTTTGAATTACTAACTTGAAGTTGGTCCAGGGGAATAGACAAATTTAACTCTTCCAAAATACTAACAGGAAATGATAATGTGTTAAGAAATTGGGTAAATTTGAAGTCAGTATAAAATCGCATTATGCAAATTTCTGGCTTGCCGACTTTTTGAGCAAACTCTAATTTTAATTTTACAATTCTTTGTTGGTATCGCTTTAGTAAGTTTTCTGCTTCTTGACTTTTATCTACTACTTCAGCAATCTGTTTAAAAGTTTTTTTCCAACCAGTTTCTGTAAAACTTATTGAAACTGTTGGAGCTATTTGAGAAAACAATTGATAATCTTGGGGAGATATCCACAAACCTAAAATTAAATCTGGATTTAATTGAACAATTTTTTCAATATTTATCTGAGTTTCCTTACCTAAATAAGTAATTTCATCAATTTTATCTTTTAATATACTTACTTTATGCCCAACCCGATTTGGAATCGTTGTTGCTATTGGTTTTAAATCCAAAGCTACTAGTGATTCTAAACTATCTATGTCAGTCACAACTATACGTTGAGGATGGAAAGGGATACAGCTTTCCCCTAACTCATGCTTAATTTTTCGGCATTCTGCTTTTATTGGATTTACATTTGAGGAGTATATTTGTTGAGGTGAAAAACCATAGCAACCTTTAAGGTAAATTACACTGATGGTTATTAGAAAGAAAAATTTGATCTGTTTATACCAGCGTTTATTTATCATTGTCTAGTTTAGCAATCACTGTGGAAATTAAGCAGCTATAGCAATCCTATTTAATTTACAAACAAGTAGTACAATTATACGGAATTGTACTATTCAGGTATAAGATGCAATTTTTTTTATTAGAACTCCAACAAAAAGCCGAAAAAATTACCGTTATTACAGAATTTATTCAAACCAATCCAGAAGCGAGAGACTGTAAATTTCATGAAGTATTGACAAACTTAATGTTCAGGAAAATGATTGTAGTGCCAAATCAAAGGAGAGCGATCGCCACCCTCATAACGGACTAATTATTAAAGATAAATCTCAGCTTAGTCGTTTAGGGAAACATAAAAGTTATCCTGGCAACTCATGTAGCAAATATTTAGTTAAATTTTCTATTAGAAGACATTGGTCAGAATGTATAAAGAAGTGATCGCCGGGAAACATATGCAAATTAAAATTACTTTTTGTTTGCTCTTTCCATACTTGTAGTTCGTCATAACTAACTTTTGAATCTTGTAGCCCACCAAAAACAGTAATTTGGCATTCTAAAGGTGGTTCGGGACTATAAATATAAGTTGCCAAAACTGCAAAATCAGCTCTTAGTATTGGCAGAAATAGCTGCATTAATTCTCCATTCTCTAATACTGCTCGTGGTGTACCATTGAGATGGCGCAGTTCTTCTATAAAAGCAGGTTCTGGAAGGTTATGAATTGGTGCATCAGGCTCGGGAATTTGTGGCGCACGACGACCAGATATAAACAAGTGATCTGGGAGAATATCATACCTTTTGCGAAGTAGACGCGCTAGCTCAAAGCTTACCAAACCTCCCATACTGTGACCAAAGAAGGCAAATGGCTTGTCTAAATACGGTTGGATTGCTGAGGAGATCGCATCCACAAGCGGTTCTATGTGACTAAATAGTGGTAACTTTATTTGCCTTCCTCGACCAGGAAGCTCAATGGCACACACTTCTAGAGATTGTGGGAGATAGTCAGACCAAGTACGAAAAATAAAAGAACTACCACCCGCATAAGGAAAGCAAAATAGACGCAAAACAGCTAAAGGATTTGGTTTAGGGCAAATTACCCAAGAGTTGTAACTTGATATGTTTGTTTTCATGTAAGGATTCAGGTCTAAAATTGAGGAACTAGGGAAGGGCGAGACTGACAATTAATAGAGTCAGCAAGTAGTGCTTGCACAAAAAAATCAAGAACAGACCTACTTTGACGACGACAGGTTTGAACCACCGTCAACAAATTGGCAGTATGTTGAAACCGCTCCATTGAACGGGAACCACCACTAACTTTACGTTTTGTCACAGCCAAACGTAGTGAGCGTTCGGCTTGATTGTTATCAGGAGGAATTTCAGGGTTGTCAAGGAAATACCACCATTGGGAGGCTTTATCGCGCAAGGAACGTAAGAGGTTTCCTGCTGTAGCTCCGGCTAAGTTAATCCAGTCATCAAGTGTTTGTTGTAATTTAGATTTGAATTGATTAACCCAATCGTTATAGCGGGCGCAGTCAAGAGTTTCAAACCATCGAGCATAATTTCTAAAAGCTTCATCAATTAAATCAACAAATGCTTCACCAATAGCTTGGTTGTGAAGACCTGGAAGTTGAATTAGTTTTTTGAAGTGACGGCGTAGATGAGCCAAACATTTCTGCTGGTCAAGCACCGCATAGCCATTGTAAACACGCTCATTCATCGCTGCTAATTACCCCTGTATATTCAGCTCCTAAAATGGCTTCTAGTTCTGCTCTGGAACGAGTGTCAGCCGCAGTAAACAGGCAAAACTCAGAATTGGCAACTACCCACAACCATTCTTTAACTCCCTTGACAGACCAAGGTGTTTCATCCACATGAATGTTAGGTTGGATCTGTTTTACCCAATTACTTAATTCTATAATGCTGGGTTCAATGGCTTGGTTAATCCGTTCATTCGTAGCGACTAAAGTACCTAGACCAATTTCAATTTGACCCAATTCCCACAACATTTCCTGCTGTTTTTCATAGGGCATATGTGCATAATTATTTGCCCATCCTAAAAATGCCTGTAAAGAGATTCCTAAATCTTGTCCTGGAATAATATCTTCTGGCCACTGGGAAGTTTGTACATTTCCACAGCACTCACACACACAGGTATGGCGTTGATACTCCACTACTTCTATTGGACGTTCCACTAATTGCGCTACACAGTGCTTTTCTACTTTTACTGCTAAGGTCGCAAATGCTTTTTGACCACAGTAAACACAATCCGTAGGACGCAAAATTTCACAACGATCTACTCTTCCAAAACCCTTACGCGTTTTTCCTGGATGCCCTGGCTGTCCACCTGGTTTTCTTTTGGGATGATTTGATTCCTCTTGGGGCAATGCTTTTTTGTTTTCGCTCTTTTTGAGGATGTCCCCTGATAGGGGCTTAGATGAGGTTTTGCTGTCTAAATCTCTGCTGACTTTTAACCGTTCTACTTCTTGCTGTAGTTCTAATACTGTTTTCTTTAATTCACGTATTACCTTGCTCTGCTCAATGATTATCTCTACCAGTTCTTGATTCGATAACTGGTTCAAGCTTTCTCGGTCTAAATCTTGAGGCAGGTTTTGGTTCATATCTGTGATACTCCTCCTCAAGTGATCCCTTTGTCAATACTCTGCCACCTGAATCCTTACGTTTTCATTACATGGAATTAGCTATGCTATTACCTAAATAAAAATTGTTCCTCATCATTATCATCAAATTCAGTTAATTCTAAACCTCCAAATGTTAGCTTTTCTAATTCAAGTTTTTGAGCGCAAATATGGAATTGTTAAATGTATTTATATTCCATTGGATTCGCAGTCGTTGAAAGTTGCTTAACTATCCCTGTTCTGTCTCTTCCGGAAACAATAATCGTAGCGAAACACTGGAACTTTTATCTAATCAAGCTTTGAGCTTTTATTTTCTAATAGAAACTAAAATTTGTAGCCAAAACCTGAAAAGTAAAGCTCCGCTCATGCTTTCAGCGATTGGTTTTTCCCAGTCTGAAACAAGCGGGCTATAAGTAAAAGTAATTTCTTCCAGCCTACGGGTTAAGATAGTTCTGCAACAAAGCCTCTCAAGTTACAAAATATTGGCGATCGCTCTATTGGAAAAAACTTTGCGATTTACTGACATTTGCAAATTCAACATCTTAATTGAGCATTTTTCTCATAGAATTAGGATATTTAAAATGCTTTGCACTCCTCCAAATTACACAATTGTTGACGAGCAACAAATTGTAGTTGATCGCCAACATGAGGTGAATTAAGTTGAGCCGTCCGTCTGATTCTGAATAACCTTAAGGTGAGACATTTGGACTGGGTGCAGCCACAGGAGCAGGCTGACTGCTCCGACGCAGAGCATTTCGCAAACGACTAGCACTATCTAATGGTTGTGAAGATGGTTGCACAGACCGTCGCCGTCTTCTCAGACGTTGCGGTGCTTCACCTGATGTTCTGACATCGGCTGTAACTTCCCGTTGTCTGCGACGCAGGCGATTACTCAGGGAATTTTCGCCCTCAGCACTTCGCACCCTTGTAGGCGTTGCTTCTGCGGTATTGGTGCGCCGCAATCTCCGGCTAACTCTTGATTCGGTACTGCTGCTAGAATTTTGCTCCCTTTGTCTTGTTGATGTTACAGGAACATCGTTACCCCCAGAAACAGCAGCTTCTATACGCCGCCTGCGCCTTGGACTTTCTCCACCAGAGTTGTTATTTGAAGAAGCTGCTGCTATTTCCCGTTGTCTTTGACGTTCTTCACGATCCTGCTGCTGCTTCCTGACTTGGTTGTGGCGACGGGAACCTTGTATTGCATACTCTGTAGCTATTTGCACTCCTTGTCTACCACTTTGGGAGGGCTTGAGTTTCCAGTTACGGGCTTGGCGGAGATGTTCTTCATCTAAGTCTCTATCACCACTAGAACCAATCAGTCTGACATTAGTAACTTTCCCATTAGCATCAGTATCAACAGCTACAGCAACTCTTCCTTCTGCCTTACGCCGCCTGGCTCTTTCGGAGTATTTAACATTACATTCTTCACAAGCTGCCCGACCACCACCATCACCTCGTGAACTGCCTTCTCCATCACCACTACTGGGTAATTTTGGGGTGGTGGATGTAGTCGCTATTCTTTGTCCACCATTACCATCGTTGCCGCTACCGACACCAAAACCGTTACCGCTACCGATACCGGAACCGTTACCACTGCCAATGCCTGAACCTGTACCGCTACCAACACCAGAACCGTTACCAGTACCAGTACCAGTACCAGTACCAGTACCGCCAACACTGCCAATTCCGTTACCAGTTAAGACTGATGTACCACCACCGCCACCACCGCCAGCTGGTGTGCTATTGCCTGGTGTTGTGGAACTGCTGTTGTTACTATTAGCAACTGATTGACTGCTTTGAGAGTCTCTAATACCTCGTAAGGTATCGCGTAAATTACTACTGGAAGTACTAGAATTTGTAGGATTTGTGTTAGCTAAAGCAACAGGTTTTGTCGGAACTGGATCAACAGGCTTCTGGGCTACATTTGTTTCTGGTTTGACTGGCTGAATTTGAGGTTTGATTGGCTCGACAGGTTTCCGCAAATTTTCAACCAACTTTTCGATGGGTGGTTCTAGGACAACAGGTTGCTTAGGTGGTAATTCCACTTTGGCAGGAAGTGGAACTGGATTTACCTGGTTCTCTGGTTTGACAGGTGAACTTGTCAGAACCTCTGTTTTTTCTTTAACTTCAGGCTTTTGGGGAGACTGCTCCGGCTTTGGTTCTGCCTCTAACTTGTTATCTTCTGGGGTATCGAGAATTGCGATCTCGATTGGTTCCTCTTCAACTGGGGAGACTCTGGAGAAGTAATTACCAATCCCAGAAGCGAGTACCGCTACATGAAAGCCGAGGGAACCTATTAGACTGAAAACCAGAAAACCTTTAAGCGCCTTTGTCTCTTTCTCGCGCTGCTCGAAAGTAGTGCCGGAGAAGCTCATAAGTATATTGCCATCTATTCTCACTAAAAAGGTTAAAGTGTCATGGTGCAAAAGTCAATCAATATCTATAAATATTCTGACATTACTTTTGCGTAAGTTTTTCAAGTGATAGTGACGAAAAACTATAAACTAAAAGCAATTGCATGACTTCTACTTGAATATTTTACTAATTTACTGTCATTATATTTTCACACAAAGTTGAGAAGTATTCGCAGTACTATATAATTCTCAGTTGAGAGTATATATCAACTCCACTGGAAACTGACGGCATCAGCATATCCATTGAAATTGAACTAAAGGATTTATGGGGATAAAAAACTTATTTGCCGCAGGTGGCGTGGTAATGTGGCCCCTGCTTGCGTTCTCTGTTGTGGCACTAGCTTTGATTGTTGAGCGTGTGCGGTTTTGGTATCGAGTCAATACTCGCCAAGCCAAGGTAGTACGAGAGATTCTTAATCTCTATCGGATGGATAATGTGGTGGGAGCCATTGAAAAGTCCCGTCAGAATGCAAATTTACCGATTCCCCGGATTTTCCTTGCAGCCTTGGAATTGGAAGAACCGACTCCAGAAGAGTTTCGGTTAGCGCTAGAAAGTGAAGCACAAGCCGAACTGCCGATTATCAAACGTTTCAACACTATCTTTGACACAATTATTGGACTTTCACCTCTATTTGGATTGTTAGGTACAGTACTGGGTTTGATTGTTTCATTCGCTTCCCTCAATCTTGGTGATGTCGGTGGGACAAAAACCGCAGGTGTGACATCAGGGATTAGTGAAGCGCTTGTTTCCACAGCTTCCGGCTTAATTGTGGCAATTTTCACCCTATTCTTTGCTAATTCTTTCCGCGGATTAGCTCAACGTCAAACTGGCTTGATTCAAGAATATGGCGGGCAATTAGAACTATTGTATCGCCGTCGTTATGAACGAGGAGACAAAGTCTATGCGTCTACAAGATGATCCAGATATACCTGCACAAATTAATATCGTGCCGATGATTGATGTCATCTTCGCTATTTTGACGTTTTTCATCATGTCTACCCTTTTTCTTACACGCCAAGAGGGATTACCCGTCAACTTACCTCAAGCTGCAACTTCCCAACAGTCACAAGTTCCCACCAAAATTACAGTGACAGTCGAATCCAACGGCGAAATTAGCTTGAATAAAAAACCGACAACAGTTGATGTCTTAACCGAACAGCTACGCGCTTTAGTGGGTTCTACTCCAGAAACTATTGTTGTAATTAACGCCGATCGCAAAGTTGAACATGGTCAGATTGTCACAGTTATGGATCAAGTCCGTCAGGTTAAAGGTGCAAGGTTAGCTATTGCAACTCAAAAGCCTTAGTTGGGGGTTTGGAGTTTGGTAATTGGTAATTGGTAATGGGGATCAAGAATTTCTCCTCTACTTCCTCATCCCCTTTATCTCCTTCATCCCCCTCATCTCCCCAGTCCCCAATCCCCATGAAAAGAAAATTGTCGAGATTTTTAGCTTTTATCCTCAGTGCAATTTTGATTGTAGTTTTGGGCAATAACAGTTTTGCAACTGCTCCGAGAACTACAGAAATATTGTGGGATACCTATGGTATACCGCATATATATGGTCAAGATGTTCAAAGTGCTTTTCAGGCGTTTGGTTGGGCGCAGATGCAAAGTCACGCTAACTTACTATTGCGCCTTTATGGTCAAGCCAGGGGAAAAGCAGCCGAGTACTGGGGAGAAGATTATTTAGAGTCTGATAAATGGGTACTGACGATGGGAGTACCCAATCGTGCTAATTCTTGGTATCAGGCACAAAGTCCAGCTTTTCGTGGTTATATAGATGCTTTTGCTAGTGGGATCAATGCTTATGGAAAAGCACATCCTGATTTAATTGATGATCAAGTAGAAATAGTATTACCTGTAAAGCCAGAGGATGTATTGGCACACTTGCAAAGAGTGCTGTACTTTACTTTTATTGTTAACCAAGAGCAAGTAGCAGATAATACTCAAACTCAACCGAAAGCCGGTTCTAACGGATGGGCGATCGCACCGAAACATTCTGCCACTGGTAAGGCGATGTTGCTGGCAAACCCTCACTTGTTATGGTCAGATTTATTTGTCTGGTATGAAGCACAAGTGACTGCTCCAGGGATGAATGCTTATGGATCTGCCTTGGTAGGGATTCCAGTTTTAGCGATCGCCTTTAACGATAATTTAGGCTGGACTCATACCGTCAATACTCATGATGGTTGGGATCTGTATGAGTTGAAGTTAGCTGATGGTGGTTATTTTTTAGATGGCAAAGTCCATCCTTTCACCACAGAAAATTTCTTGTTAAAGGTTAAACAAAAAAACGGCTCCCTCGTTGAACAACCCTTCTTGGTCAAAAGTTCTGTCCACGGTGCAGTAGTGCAGGAAAAAGCGGGTAAAGCTGTGGCACTACGGGTTGTTGGTTTAGATCGTCCTCGGGTGTTGGAACAATGGTGGGATATGGCAGCTTCCCAAAACTTCGACCAATTCCAAAAAGTACTACAACGTTTGCAACTGCCAATGTTTACTGTCATGTATGCAGACCGACAAGGGCATATCATGCACCTATTTAATGGCTTAGTACCGGTTCGGGATCAAGGAGACTTTCAATATTGGCAAGCCTTAATTCCTGGTGATACATCCAAAACTTTATGGACAAAAATGCATCCATATGAGGATTTACCACGTGTGATTGACCCTCCTAGTGGTTGGTTGCAAAATGCCAATGACCCACCTTGGACAACTACTTTTCCATCTGCTATCAAAGCTGATGATTACTCTGCTTATATGGCTCCACGAGGAGAAATGTATTTCCGCGCTCAACGTTCTGCCAGGATGCTAGCTGAAGATGACAAAATTTCCTTTGCGGAAATGATTCAGTATAAGCATTCTACAAAAATGGAACTTGCAGAACGTATCCTTGATGATTTGATTCCTGCTGCCCAAAAATCAGGTAATGAATTAACTCGTCGTGCTGCTAATATTTTGGCTGCTTGGGATCGCAATGCTGATGCTGATAGCCGTGGTGCAGTGTTGTTTTCCTTTTGGTGGCAAGAAATGCCTGACGACGAAATCTTTACTATTCCTTGGAGTGAAAAATCTCCTCGTAGCACACCCGATGGTTTAAAAGATCCAGAAAGTGCAGCAAAAGCCTTACAAATAGCAGCAACAAAAGTCGAAAAAGCTTATGGGAAGTTAGATGTAGCTTGGGGTGAAGTTTTCCGTGTGCGTAGCGGTAACTTAGATTTACCTGCCAATGGTGGTGATGGGGATCAAGGTATATTCCGTGTCCTCAATTTTGCTCCCGCTAAGGATGAACGCTTTCAAGCGGTAGCTGGGGATAGTTATGTTGCAGCTATTGAGTTCTCGCAACCAGTTAAAGCAATGGCTTTGCTTAGTTACGGTAATGCTAGTCAACCTGGTTCACCCCACATTACCGATCAGCTGCCGCTATTTGCACGTAAGCAACTGCGTCCTGTTTGGCGAACTCGTCCAGAGATATTAGCAAATCTGGAGGAACGCAAAACTTTTTAAGAGCTTCGCCCAGTTATAGACTATGAGTTATGCATCGAAAATCTGCCAGTATAGTGGGAAGATTGTGCTTTTGATAATGCTGATGAGTTTGCCTTTACCAGCGTTATCAGAAAACAAACAGCTGAATAATGATCAACCTCAAACGCTTCAGACTGAAATTAGCGATCGCGATTTGAAAATTATTGAGCAGTTAGTGGCGATCGCGCAGCGTCAGTCTTCGCAAGTACAAGAGGCAAAAGCGGCAACAGGATGGCGTGCTTTCACCGATGTTTTGAGTGTGGAATTATCACCATCACAAACCACAACTAATTACAACTTGCCTGAGATATTATCTGAGAGCGAACGTAGTTTTGGGATCGCATTGACATTTGATCCCATTAAATTGTTGAACATTATTCAAGAATTACCCCTAAGAGAAGCTCGTTGGCACGAAGCCAAACAGCAAAAACGCTTAGCCGTTTTACAATACTATCTGGCTTACTTACAAGCCCAACAAGCTACGAAAATTGCCGCCTATAAAATGCAACAGCTTGTTGTTGCGGGAGCAAAAACTGAGCGGATTGCTAGTTTAAATCCCCAAGTCACTGTTCCCCATCAGATTAGCTTGGCGAATCCTGACTATGTTGCAGCTGCAACGGAAATGTTAAATACAAACGCACGCGAACGCCTAGCATTAGAAGAACTAGCAGCTTGTGTTGGTTTATCTTCCCAAGCAACTATGACAATACTGAAGGCTAGTGATTTGAAAAATCAGTAAAATTTTGCAACTATTATTACAGAGTATAGGAATCATATTTGATTTTGAAGGTCGCGTATGGTGCGTTACGCTATTGCTAACGCACCATTTATCAGCCTTTGCGTGCGTTACTTTACTTTTCACGGAAAATAATTAAGTAGGAATTTATTTTCATTTTAATAGACATATGTTTTTTATCAATTGAAAATATCTCCAATTTGTCAGGCTTTTGAATAGCAAAAAAATTAGAGAACATTCCACCAACTAATATTTTATCTACTATCGAATCTGAATTTAATAACGAATTCGCTATTTGGTTATCCATGAGATACACTGTACTATCCTTGACATACCAGCGTCCATAAAATGTTTGACTTAAGAAACCCATTAATAACCGTGTAATTAGGTTATCTCCTTTGACAGTTAATTCATAAGTAAAATTCCTTTTAAATTCTGTATGGTATGAAAAACCTTGATATTCATATGGCCATTTACCAATGATTAATAACTCTATATCTTTGTCTGAAATATTATGCGTCATCTTAAATATATGTGTTAATTTATACAAAATTGGTATTTGAGCGATCGCACTCGCTATAGCTGCTCCATTTTTACTCCTGGTACTTCCAGCATGACTACCGCAATCGGCACGAGTCATCCCACGGTTGTGTAATAGTTACTTCCCACAGGCGTTTTAGTTGAACGTTCCTGAAAACGTCGCATAGTGATTAAAAACCACTCCCGTGTTTTAGGCATTGGTAGTTTGTACAGTTGACGAGTGTTGACAAAATAGTAAAAAAGCCAGTCTGCCTCAGTGTACAAGAAGCAGCCAGGAGTTCCTTTCTCTAAATTGCTGTGGGTTTCAAAAAACAGATTACGGGTTTTATTCCATCTGTCGCCTTTAATCTCAATTAAGGTTTCGTCATTGTGCCTTGTCCAGATGAGGTCAATATCTCTGCATTGAAACTGAGGATCATCCTCAACATTAATAATATCAATGGTTTCTGGTTGAGAGCGCAGCCAAGCCTCAATATCAGCAGTAGCCAATTTTGC
This sequence comes from Calothrix membranacea FACHB-236, assembly GCF_014696315.1. Classification (GTDB taxonomy): domain Bacteria; phylum Cyanobacteriota; class Cyanobacteriia; order Cyanobacteriales; family Nostocaceae; genus Aulosira; species Aulosira membranacea. The sequence goes on along the minus strand of NZ_JACJPX010000037.1, from coordinate 9,293 downwards.
TACTTCTAAAGCGTCGTGCATGGTATATGTCATAGCTGTATCTCCTCCCAGCAAATGGTGTGACTGGCAGAACTAATCTACCGTTGGTTGATATACGACATAGCGATAGTACGCGGAGCCGAACGCAAAAATTGCTCCAATTGCTTGATGTTGTAGGCATTGGGTACTTGAATTAATAAAATCCCCACTTTAACAGTGGGGACAAGGGTTTCTCTTGTGGGTACAAATGTACTATAAAAATGTAAAGCTGACAAGTTAGTACTACCCCCAATACTGCTCGGTTAAGGATTTTCAACGAGGAATTTAGTTTGGGGAAAAGGTGAAAAGTTGAAAGGGTAAGGGTTAAAGGTTTTTTCTTGCCCCTTTTCCCCTTAACCGACAAGTATTAGTACCACCCCAATCAATTCCAGCGTTACACCCAATACCTGACACCTAATACCCAAAAGCCTGATCTTAGTGCCATTTGCTTGTGGAGCCTGCTCAATTATGAAACCAAGGAACTATACTTTTTTGGTACCCAAGGATATTTATTGATATGTCGCCCTGGACAAGTCTGATAACTACTTTGTCATTGCTGTTGTACTTCGTAATTACAATTAATGTTGGTCGAGCTAGAGCCAAATATAAAATACTACCGCCCCAAATGACAGGAGATGCTAACTTTGAACGAGTGCTGCGCGTCCAGCAAAATACCATAGAGCAAATGGTTTTGTTCCTACCAGCTTTATGGATATTTTCTTTCTACGTCAACTCGTTGTGGGGGGCTGTGATTGGTGCTATCTGGCTTTTGGGTAGAGTTATTTATGCTTGGGGATACTATCAAGCTGCTGAAAAACGCATGATTGGCTTTGTCATCAGTACTTTTAGTACTGTAGTGCTACTTTTAGGTGCGCTTGTTGGCGGCATCTTGTCTTTGGTGCATTCATAAATCATTTGTAGAATAAGAAGCGATCGCTCTAGATCGCTTTTAATTTATTATCAGTTTATTGCTATCAAAAAACTGCCAAATCATTTATCAGCTGGACTCGTAACTGCAAGCCCATTAGTACGTCATGGGAATTTTCTCAACAAGCTAGTCTTGATCGCCCAGTTAAATAAATTAAGTATATGTATCACATGAAACAAAAATATTGGCAATATTTTTGGTGTTGTACTCTATCCATCGTTCTAGCATTGACTTTTGGTGGATTGGGCGTGAAATCAGCACAGGCGCTACTGCGTCAACATCACGATTCACCTGGTATTTTGCGTTACCATTCCCAAGTATCGATCAAAGATGAATTTGGATATGCTTGGCAAGTGCTGTTATTTAAACAGAATTACAATAGTGTAGTTCCAGACTTAAGATTGCGCTTGGTGGGGTTTCCTGGTGTAGTTGAAATTGCTCACCCCCAACCATTAGAAATTGAAACAGTTAGCGGAAAATTGCTTTTAGCATCCGATGCTTATGCTTTTAATACACCTGCACCCAATGTAGGTGAATATGAATTAACAAATATTTTACCTAAATTACCAACAACCGATGCCCTCAAACTTTATGTGCCAATCTCTGCTAAAAAGCCACTAGTTCTTAACATACCCAACACTATAGTAACTGAGTGGCAATGGTTAGTAACAGAGATTGATTAGTTATTAATGTCTACACCAGTATTTGAGAAGAATCCAGCCAAATTGCTATACTGCCACTAAATTTATATTGTACTTTTTAGCATCGCTTTCAATAAGTATAAATTCATTTAATGGGTTATAATTCTCGAACTTTTCGAGATTTTCCGTTTTATTATGAGAATTCTCCAAATAAGCTAATGCTAATGTAGAAGTCACATAAATATTTCCATGTTGTTTGAAACCTTCTATGATTTCAGCTTCCGGTGGATAATCTTTGACTAAATGTTCTGCTAGATATCCTTTTAAAATTATTCCCTTCAATCCCGTTTCTTTGTAACCTTCCTTAGCAATCATCAACGATATAGCATCAGCATCAAGATGCTGAAATTTATCGTAATCCTCAAAAAAAGGGCAGAAGATTTTCATGAGGTTTTTAACAGGATTTTTAACTATACCGTAATTCGGCTCTTGCTGTTTTCTACGTTTGGATTCACCCATGATAGCTATCTCCTAATGAACGCTATCATTGTAATCCCTTCTAATTAAAACAGCATAGAATTATCAAATACAGGAATTACGCAACTGGCACAGTGATCCTCTAACATAAGAGTCAAGAGTCAAGGGTCAAAAATTTAGGTTTTTTGGACTCTTGACATTTGACATTGGACAAACCTAAACGAAAAAAATATGACACTTGCGTAAGTTCTAAAATAATAACTCTGTTATTCCTGCTATGTTAATCCGGTTGGATTAGGAAATATAGCCTGTTATGAATTTTTTATCATGTATAGGTTTCCATGATTATCTACAGTGATGATACAAAGTTTTACACTTAGGAGAATCATTTGGTCGCATTCACCATACACAACCTGCACGCAAGATGTCAAGGATTGCGTTAATATAGACCCGTACTCCTACAGAGAAGCTACGCGTAGTCTTTTGTAGAAAAGCGGCTTGTGGTTAAGCATAAACTTTCTAGAGTTCAGCTTAATTGCGCCCACTTACTGATGATGAGAAATCGGTTAATATCTTTTCTAAAGTTAGCAAAAAGTAAAAAACAGCAATCTCTTCCTTTGTCTGCTTACCTGTTGCTATTGCTATTAACTGTGTTTGTGATAGTTACACCTGTCTTGAGAGCATCTTATGCAACTGATTTACCAGTTCAGCATTTATCTAAATCAAAAATAGCTGTCCAAGATTTAGAGCAACAAGGAAAAATACTCTATGAAACAGGTAGATTACTAGAAGCACAAGAAGTTTTGTTGATAGTATTTCAACAATATCAAGGGCAAAAAGACGAACTAAGACAAGCAGTAACCCTCAGCAATCTTGCCCTAGTTTACAAACAGCGTGGGATGTTTGCTGAAGCCACCACAGCCATCAATAATAGTTTACAACTGCTAGCAACTAACAATTCCAAACCACATTTGCAAGTTCTAGCGCAAACGCAGGACATTCAAGGTAATGTGCAATTAGATCGAGGTCAGCCGCAACAAGCATTAGAAACCTGGCAAAAAGCTGAGGTAGTGTATACTCAACTGAGCGATCGCACAGGGATAAATCGCAGTCACATTAATCAAGCACAAGCATTGCAGATATTAGGATTCTACCGTCGTGCTTTAACAATGTTGCTGGAGGTAGGCAAAAATTTACAATCTCAACCAAATTCTTTAGCTAAAGCTGTAGAATTGCGATCGCTTGGTGATGCACTCCAGTTAACTGGAGATTTAGCGCAATCTCGTCAAGCCCTACAAAATAGCCTCAAAACTGCCGAGAATTTACAATCAAAACCAGAAATTAGCGCAGCGTTGCTCAGTTTGGGCAACAATTTTAGAATTGGGGACGATTACCAAACTGCGATCGCATTTTATCAACAAGCGATCGCCACAGCGCCTTCAGCAATTACGAAGGTTCAAGGGCAAATCAATCTTGTAAGTGTGCTATTAATTACACAGCAATGGTCAACCGCCCAACCGCTGTTAACGCAAATTAGTACAGAGTTAGATAGTCTCCCCCTCTCACAAGTAGCAGTTTATGCCAGAATTCATTTTGCGGAAAACTTAATGAAAGCTGCCAACCAGCAGCAATCTCTCAGCCCTATCAATGGCTCATCAGCTAGAGAATTGTCTGCTAAAATGCTCGCTACAGCCGTGAAACTAGCCGCAGGCCTTGGCGATCGTCGCGCAGAATCTTATGCTATCGGTAATTTGGGCAAGCTGTATGAGCAAAACCAACAATGGTTGAATGCCCAAAAGCTGACACAGCAAGCACTGACATTAGCTGAATCTCTGGATGCACCTGATATCGCTTACAATTGGCATTGGCAATTAGGACGTTTGCTCAAAGCGCAAGGTAATTCAACTGGAGCAATTGCAGCCTATGATGCGGCTGTTAATGAATTGCAGTCTCTGAGAAATGACTTGGTTGCAGTTAATCGAGACGTGCAATTTTCATTTAAAGAAAGTGTAGAACCTGTTTACCGCGAATTAGTGGCATTGCTTTTGGATACGCAAACACCAAAGTCCAATCAGCAAACATTAGATAAAGCTAGACAAATTATTGAGGCGCTACAGCTAGCAGAATTAGATAATTTCTTTCGCGAAGCTTGCTTGAATACAACAAAAATTGTCCTAGACGAAGTAGTAGATCAGGATAATCCTACTGCTGCTATTATTTATCCAATTATCTTAAAAGACCAATTACAAGTAATTGTTAAAGTTCCTCAACAAGAACTGCGGCATTATGTCGTTAACCAATCTCAAATTCAAATAGAAACTGTTTCCCAACAATTGCGAGAGTATTTAAATGAACCTGACAGAAGCGAGGAAGTTAAATCTCTATCTCAGCAATTATATAGTTGGCTGATTCAACCAATAGATTTAGAGTTACAACGTAGCCAGGTCAAGACTTTAGTTTTTGTACTGGATGGTGCATTGCGAAATATCCCAATGGCAGTACTTTATGACGGTAAACAGTATTTAATTGAGAAATATGCGATTGCTTTAAACCTAGGATTACAATTACAAAAACCTAAGTTTTTAGCACAAGAAAATTTGCGAGTTCTGGCAGCAGGATTAGTACAACCGCCATCCTCATTTCCTCAATTTCCGCCTTTACCAGAAATCAAATCTGAATTTAACTTGATTACAAAAGCTGGAGTATCAACCACAAAACTTTTAGATCAAGATTTTACCAGTCAAGCGCTAGAAGGCAAGCTCAAATCTATTCCTTTTAACGTTGTTCACCTAGCAACTCACGGAAAATTTAGTTCTCGTCCTGAAGATACCTATGTTTTAGCTACAGATGGCCCAATTAATGTGACAGACTTTGATTTACTTTTGCGCCGTCGTGATGAATTATACCCAGAAGCCATAGAATTGCTAATTTTGAGCGCTTGTCAAACCGCAGCCGGAGACAATCGAGCTACACTCGGTTTAGCAGGTGTTGCTGTGCGTGCAGGTGCAAGGAGTACGATCGCTAGTTTGTGGAATGTAGGCGATCGCTCAACTGCTATTTTAATTGGAGAGTTTTATCGTGAGTTGGTTGCTGCCAAAGTTACCAAAGCAGAAGCGCTGCGTCATGCTCAACTAACTCTCCTGAAAAAGTATCCCAACTACAGCCGTCCCGCTTTTTGGGCACCCTATGTATTAGTCGGAAATTGGCTTTGAGCGCTATCAAACAAAAAACCACAAGCAGAGTATAGAAGATAAGGTGCGCCAGCTTCGCTTCTTGCTCTGTGGGCAAGTTTATTAAGAAAATTTACAACCTTTGCTGAGGTACAGGATACCCTGCATATATTTGGGTAACGCACGTAGGGATAGATGTCATCGCAATTCATCATTAGGCATTGAAGTTCCTAAAACCCTCATGCTCAAAATTCTTCAGCTTAATTCGTGGCGATCGCAGAGCATTTCCCAAAGAAAATCGCTCTCAAATTTTGGGGTGAGATTGCAGGTGATTTTGTACTGGATGCATATAGGGATGAGATTTAACTATGTTTACCAATATAGAGATGGAAAATAGTTACACCAGCTTTGGCTGTAATTTCAACATACTCCAGAGTATGTTGCTTGAATTGGTGAAAGAAGGGGTAATGATAATATCTGAAAATTTACAACCCATTTATTTAAATAAAAAAGCTCAAGAAATATGTCATCGATTATGGGATAGTAATTCTCACTCCGATAGTCTCCCTCCAATAATTTCTGATATATATCGTCAGATTATGAAAAACTTGATTAATCAAGATAGTGTATTCATCATGGATTACGATATTTCAGAAGAGGAAACTATTCGTATTCGTGCTTGTCACATCACTCCTGAAGTTGAAGTAAAAGTTAACATTCCTGGTGAAAATCATCCTTGGCTAATCTTTTTATTAGAAGACCGCAATGCAATTTTACAAGAAGAACTGCGGATAGAGCAGAATAAATACAATCTGACAGAGCGAGAGCTAGAAGTTTTAACTTTATTATCTCAATCATATAGCTATAAACAAATTGCCACCGCTTTAGGAGTGAGTCTTAATACTGTAAAATTTCATATCAAAAATATTAATTTAAAAAAATATGGCTATTTACAGCAAGAAATATTTTTACAAACTTAATTAGGAAAATAGACTACACCTAAAAAAATCTCTTATCTCTTTCTGGTCAGGTTCAAGCAAGAAACATATTATTTGATGCAATTAGATAATTGATTTTCTGTAAGACTAAAACAATAAAGAAGAAAATAATAACATCATATTTTATTTTAAAAGATTTACATAAAAGCCTTTTGCTGCTAGGAGAATACAATGTCTGGAGTATCTATACATTGGAATTGGCTAAAAAAATTGGGAATTACTATCACGAGTATCTCAATGTTTTTACCAAATGTCTCCCTGGCTCAAATCACCCCGGATGGTACTCTGCCAAATAATTCTACTATCACAATAGAAGGCAACACCAGTATTATTGAGGCTGGAACTCAAGCGGGAAATAATCTTTTTCACAGTTTTCAATATTTTTCTATTCCCACTAATAGCACAGCTTTTTTTAATAATCCTGCAAATATTCAAAATATAATTAGTCGGGTAACAGGTAACTCTGTTTCTAACATTGATGGATTACTTCGTGCTAATGGTACAGCAAATTTATTTTTAATTAATCCCCGTGGGATTATTTTCGGACAGAATGCACGCTTAGATATTGGCGGTTCATTTGTAGGTAGCACTGCTAGTAGCTTGAAATTTGCTAATGGCTTTGAATTTAGTGCCACGGCTCCCCAAACTACACCCTTATTAACGATAAATACGCCCATAGGCTTGCAATTCGGAGACAATCCTGGAGATATTCGCGTGCAGGGAATTGGTGGTTTTTCTAGCAGCTTGCAAGGTCTGGGACTAAGAGTACCTTCAGGAAAAACTTTAGCTCTTTTAGGTGGCAATGTCATCGTAGAAGGTGCTTTTCTCAATGCTCCAGGAGGACGAATTGAATTAGCTAGTATCGCTGGAGTTAATCAGCTAAATCTCAACCAAACAAACCAAGGCTGGATTTTTAATTATCAAAATGCCAATAACTTTGGCAATATTCAAATTGCTAGAAGTTTTGTAGATATTGCAAGCGCAGCAGACATTAACAGCCAAATACCAAGTGAAAAAGGTGCAATTTTCCTGAACGCCTCGCAGATAGATATCCAAAGGTCTATTGTGACAGCAAACACTTATACCTCCGCACCTGGTGGCGATATAAATATTAATTCTAAGCAATTAACTATTCGGGAACAATCAACAGTATCTAGTCGCACATTCAATAGTGGTACTGGAGGGAATGTCACTGTCAATGCTTCTGAATCTGTACAAATATTTAACTCTATTAGTAATAGTCTATTTCCCAGTAGCTTAAATACTGAAGTATCACAACTGGAACAAGTAGCAATTGGCAATGGTGGAAATTTAACAGTTAATACTAGGCGATTATTTTTGAATAATGGAGGAACAATATCATCAGCAACTCAAAGCATAGGAAAAGCGGGAGATATAATTATTAAAGCTACTGAAGCAGTAGAAATGAGTGGAAATTTTACGAGTATAACCACTCAAAGCAATCCTGAAACTACAGGAAATGCCGGTAATTTAAATCTGGAAACTGGAAAATTAAACCTCCAGGGCGGCGCGCAAATTAGAAGTGGTACTCTTGGTGCTGGCGCAGGGGGTAATTTAATAGTCAAGGCTTCACAAATAGAGCTAATTGGACGTTCTCCTAATGGAACTAATGCTAGTGGCTTTTTTACTAGAAGTGACAGTACTGGAAAAGCTGGAGACTTGACAATTAATACTACTGGTTTGCGGGTTTTGGGTGGAGCAAACATCTCCTCTGAAACCAGAGGTTCAGGAAATGGTGGTACTTTAAAAGTAAATGCTACGGACTTTATACAAGTAACTGGTCGCGCTAATAATGGTCGTTCTAGTAGATTAACTGCTAGTACTCAAGGGTTAGGAAAAGCTGGCAACTTAACGATTTCTACACCACAATTGCTGCTTTCTGACAGGGCGCAAGCAACAGTGAGTAGTAGCCAAGCAGGTGAGGCGGGAAACTTAGAAATCAATTCTAATTCGGTACGTCTAGATAATGGTCAGATTACTGCACAGACTAACTCTGGTAATGGCGGTAACCTAAATTTGAACATTACCGATTTACTATTATTACGCCGTGAAAGTGAAATTTCTACTACTGCTGGCAGGGCGCAGCAACCTGGAAACGGTGGTAATATTGCCATCAATAATCCAGATGGTTTTATAGTTGCCTTCCCTGGGGAAAATAGTGATCTTACAGCGAATGCTTACACTGGTAGTGGTGGGAAAGTAAATATTACAGCTTTTGGTATCTTTGGTATTCAGCCTCGTCAAAATCTAACTTTCCTGAGCGACATCACTGCCAGTTCAGAACTGGGCATTGATGGCATCATAGAACTTAACACTCCCGATGTTGACCTGATTCAAGGTTTAGTAGAATTACCGATAAATTTGGTTGATGCTTCCCAGCAAATCGCTCAAAGTTGTACTGCTAGAAATGTACGCAGCAATAGTTTTTTGGTTACAGGACGTGGCGGATTACCTTTGAATCCCAGCCAACCGTTACGTCAACGGGCAGTGATTAGCCAATGGGTGACATTGGGTGAACCAACAGAAACCTTCCAACAAGTACCAGCAAAGCTAACTCACTTATCTAAAAATGCTACTGAAAATCAAGAACCAATTATAGAAGCTCAAGGGTGGGTTGTGGATCGACGCGGCAATGTGCAGTTGATTGCCCAAACGCCTAACGTCAGCTTCTTTTTGCCAACTGCCCCCAACATTTCTTGCCAGCACTATGAATAAAGAATCGCTCCCATTCATCAACCATATTGTTGTTGGTTTGCAGTCAATTGCGGGAATTATAGCTATTTCATTAGGTGGTTCGCGGGCGTGAGGTAACCATACTAACAACTCAGGCATAGGGCATGGGGCAATACGCTTGGGTTAAGTTCATTAGTGATTGATTTGTCACTTGTGGAAAAAGCTAGCTCATTTGGGGGATTCTCCCCCAAACCCCCGATTGGGTGACGGTTGCGTCCCCCAAACCCCCTCCAAAATTATTGTTCTGTTTTTTTGTTGAATAATACCAATTTGAAAAAAGAATGCGACAGATTGTAGGGGCATGGCA
>NZ_JACJPX010000036.1 GCF_014696315.1 Calothrix membranacea FACHB-236 | reverse complement strand
TCCTACTTGAATCTTGCTAAGTATACTGAGAAAGAAGCCTTTGTATAGCAAGCTTCTAGTCAAATCATTTTTTCAAAAATCAAATAGGAATCCTATATATTCTGCCAATTTTTGGGCTGAGTTAAAATTCAAAATTCGTAATCTGATCACTTAAACAAGACTGAATAAAAAACTCTTTCTATTCATCTTTATATAACTTGTGAGTGATGTGTAAGCAGTACTACCTGACAAAAATTAATGAATACAAGCTGACTCAAAATTATTTATTGATAAGTTTTACAGACATAAATTTATCACTAATGTCTATTCAATTCATCTGGCAAACTCGAATTTTTGAGTGTGATCGCAAAACATAAAAGTCTGGCAACATGATTAATAAATAGATAAAAATAGTGCAGTACTCAGCAATACAAAACCTATTTAAAAGTATTTATTTCAAGAATAATTCGCGTATTCCCGTACTGCCAATTTCTACTGCTAGCGCCGCTAAGAGAAACCCAAACAATTGAGTTATGATTACCCCACCTTCAGCACCAATCCACTTATCGATATAGGTTCCTAAACGCAGAATTAACCAACTCATGAACATTGCCGCTACAATACCTAAAACTACACCGAGATAGGGTAGTTGCGATTGTGAGGTTAATAACATGACTGTTGTTAAAGTTCCCGGCCCGGCTAGTAATGGTAACGCTAAAGGCGTAATTGCAACATCACGCCCTTCTTCTAAAATGGGCGTATCTAATTCTCCCCGCAACATTTGCAAAGCAACTAACAGCAATAATAGTCCCCCAGCTACTCGCAAAGATGCCATGCTGATTTCCAAATAGGTCAAAATTAATTGCCCAGAGAACACAAAAAGTAACAGAACTGCGATCGCTACGACAATCGCTTTATCTATGACTCTGTTTCTTTCCTCTGGGGTCATACCTTTGGTCAAAATCAGCACTATAGGTATATTACCTACCGCATCCGCTAGGACAAATACAGCAATAAATGTTTGAACGAGAACTGAGGTATCCACACTAGACCATATTTATCAAGGTTTCATAACAACCTACCTTGAAAAGTGTCCTATTTTCTATAACCGAGGGAAAGATTGAAATCTCAACAGGCGTATTATCAATTACGTAAACAAAAGTAATAAAGATGCATATTTCACTAAATGAGTTGTAATTTAAAAAAATAAAAATCTCAAAACCAGGGACTAGCAAGACTTTGAATGAGATATATCGTTAACGAAGCGCCCTCACCCTAATTGCTAGATAATGAATTTATTGGTATTTCCTTAGCCCCACAGTTGCCAAAACAACTGCCATCTTATCCTTATAACTTGTGGGCTTTTCCGCTGCCTCTGGTAACGATATATTTGAGAATCTACCTCGCACATATTTACTGTTTGTGGAATCTATGAAGCCTTATTTAGCAGCTGCTATCCAATTAACCAGTGTTCCTGATTTATACAAAAACTTAGCACAGGCAGAAGAATTAATTGAACTTGCCGTGCGTAGGGGTGCTGAATTGGTGAGTTTGCCAGAAAACTTTTCTTTTATGGGGGAAGAAAAAGACAAACTTGCACAAGCAGAAGCGATCGCACGGGAAAGCGAAATATTTTTGAAAAAAATGGCCCAGCGCTTTCAAGTCACCATTCTGGGCGGTAGTTTTCCAGTTCCCGTAGAGAACACAAGCAAATTTTATAACACAACTATACTTGTAGACTCCAACGGTCAAGAACTTTCTCGCTATTACAAAGTACATCTATTTGATGTGAATGTTCCAGATGGTAATACCTATCAAGAATCAAGCACAGTAATGGCTGGTAAGCAACTACCACCTGTGTATTTTTCCGAAAATTTGGGTAATTTGGGACTTTCGATTTGCTATGATGTGCGCTTCCCAGAATTGTACCGACACCTAGCACACAAAGGAGCCGATGTCATATTTGTCCCTGCTGCCTTTACAGCCTTTACTGGTAAAGACCATTGGCAAACATTACTCCAAGCCAGAGCAATTGAAAACACCTGTTATATGATTGCTCCCGCCCAAACAGGTACCCATTACGCCAGAAGACAAACCCACGGCCACGCCATGATTATCGACCCCTGGGGTACGATTTTAGCTGATGCCGGAGAGAAGCCAGGAATTGCGATCGCAGAAATTAGACCAACTCGCCTAGAACAAGTCCGTCGCCAAATGCCTTCTTTGCAACATCGCGTATTCAGCTAATCGCTCATAGACGTTCGCTGTATAAGCAGAGGAGGAAGAATCAAATTATGGTCTTTGCTTTCACAATTAGATAATTTAATTTCTGGAAGTCCCTTACCAAAAAATACTTGTGGGGTGGGCCAAATAACCATACGTGTCAACTTAACGTGAAACCCGCTTGGTTGCAAGGTTTCGCCCTCACCCCCAGCCCCTCTCCCACCGGGAGATGGGAGCAAGAGATTCAATTCCCCTTCTCCCTGAGGGAGAAGGGGTTAGGGGATGAGGGCGCGAGGTATTTGTACAACGCCCGCCCTATATAGCTTTTAGCTTAAGTTGACACGTATGGCCAAATAACCCGCCCCATTTATGCATGAAAAATGGCTGATCAAGATTTAAGAGCCAGTACATTTAGCTACATAATTCACAGGTAATACAGTAGGTATCTCTGGCGGATGAGCCACTAATTCTATAGTGCCATCGCGATTAATTACCCATCCTTGAGCCTCAATAATATGTGTTGGTGTTGGAGAAGTTGAAGCTAGCTTTTCTTGGCTTGCTGCTGCTAATTTATTTTGTGTATTACTGTTTGTAGATAATTGGCGCAAATCTGTCCAAACTGTTTGTCCTCTCAACATATTAGTAGGATTTTCTGGTAATCCTCCCTTTCCAATAATGACAAACTCATTAGTTTTACTAGCACTACAAGCTTTAGCTACTAACTGAGTAGCATCCACCATATCTTTTGGTAATTCTGCAATGGCAATCTTTTGAACGTCTTCTGGATTAGTTATTTTGACTACACCATCAATCCCAAATGTAGAACTTGCATCAATTTCGCTATCTTGACTGTGAAAAAGTGATTGGGTGTGAATTTGGATATTACCTCCAGTGCCAAAAATAGCGTTAGCTCTAATATCACTATTATTGTGAATGACGATAAAATCACTATTAATAAAAAGATTACCTCCGCCTCCCGTGCTATCAGTAACGCTGCTACTAATGAGGCTATTGTTCTGCAAAAAGAGAAAATTATTATTTAAACTAATATTACCACCACCTGATTGAGTAGCAGTAGCCGTAATTAATCCGTGGTTTGCTCTGACTTGATTAGCGTTAATAAAAATATCACCAGCTTGACCTAATCCTGTACTATTGGTACTCAAGTTAGCTCCACTGTTCAATGACAGCAAATTAGTATTAACTCTAATAGTGCCACCATTAGCATTACCTTTTGTATCTGCAGTAATTAAACTATTATTACTAGCAACTAGCGATTCTTTCGTATTTATTTGAATATTGCCCCCACCTCCATTAAAAGTAGTCGCATTAATACTACTTTTAATATTAGAAGCAGTGCTATCAAAAAGCTCAATTAATCGAGCATCAATCTTAATATCACCTGCTAAACCTGTTCCTGGTGCAAGATTAGGGTTACGGCTAGAAAAGTTACTAGCAGCAATGGTTGCGCCATCTTGAATAGTCAGTTTATCTGTTGATATATTTAACTGACCACCATTACCACTATTGGTAACAGCATTACTGAATAAACCACTACTACCACCAGAAATAAAACCACTTAAATTTATATCATTAGCTTGAATGGTTAAAACTCCGGCATTACCTATGCCAAATGTACTAGTTGCAATTTGCCCGCCATTACTTAAATATAGAGTATCAGTATTAATATTTAATTCTCCTCCTGCACCTGCTGCCTTATTTTGAACATTTGCGGCAATTATTGTTGGCAGCGGATTATTAGATTCTCCTCTAACTTCTATATTTTTAGCTGTAATTTCTATCTTACCAGCATTTCCTGAACCAGCAGTTTTGGCAACTATCGCCGCACCATCAAATAAATTCAAATTCTCTGTTGTAACTTTTAATAAACCTCCATTCCCTGTTGCACCTTGTTCAACATTGCTAAATAAACCACTAGCAATTTTGCCGGAATATGTACTACTTAATTCTATATTTTTAGCTGTAATTTCTAATTGCCCTGCATTACCAGTAGCAAAGGCACTATTTTGAATTTGTGCCCCATCTTTAACTTCTAAAGTGTCAGTATTGAGGAAAATATTACCACCACTACCATCAGAATAAGTACTAGCTAATAAACCGCTAGGATATTGCCCAAAAGCAGTACCGATAAATTGTGCTTTTTTCGCAGTAATCTGAATTTCACCAGCATTACCTGCACCAAACCAACTAGTAGTTGATATTTGCGCGCCATCAGTAACTAATAGATTATTGGTTGCGATCGCAATTTTTCCAGCATTACCACCACCAGAATCAGTGCTAGCGAATATCCCACTAGGCCCCAAAGCTCCACCGAAAGCTAGTTCTATATCTTCGGCTTGAATATTAACTGTTCCCCCAGTTCCCAACCCAAAGGTCGTACTACTAATTTGTCCGCCATCGGTTGCAATTAATTTCTGAGCAATAATATCGATAGTACCTCCGTTACCGCTAGCTTCTGGAGATACATCGGTAGAGATAATTGTCGAAAAACCAGAATCACTATTAAAGCCGCTAATATTGAGTAATTCTGCAGCTTTAATCTTGATACTCCCTCCATTTAAATTATGTTCAGTATTGGCTAAAATTGCCGAACCATCGGTTAAATTAATATTTTTACCGATAACTTGAACATGACCGCTACCATCGCCACTCACATCTATAGAAGCAGCAGCATTGAGATTAATATCTGCAAAATTATTCACTCCCTCGTAACTTAAATTTAAGCCGGAATTATTGTAATTAATGGTAACGAAACTATCTTTAACAGCGCCAATTTCTACTCTACCTTGCCCTGCTGTTAAATTCCCACCTGCTAAATAAACATCACCACCAACTAATGCAAGAGTATTACCAGGTTTTACCTCTAATCCTACAGGTCTATTTTCTCTAGAAGTCGCAAAAAACTCATTCACAAATAATTGATTACCTGGCCCTTGTACGGTGATATTTCCAGGATTTACTCCATACTGTAAGCCAAGAGGAGTATTGATAGTTAATAAAGTTTGTTGTTGGGGATTAACTGCACTATAAATACTGCCATCAGAAAATTTAATGTTATTTGCCGTACTCGCTAAAAAAGAACCACCAATGTTCAAACTAGCATTCGTACCAAAAATAATACCGTTAGGGTTAATTAAAAATAAATTTGCTTGACCATTGGTACGAATTAAACCATCAATCTGAGAAATGGAAATGCCTGTTACTCGAGTAATAATATTATTAATTTCTAAAGGATTTTTAAAAAAAGCTGTGTTGCCTGTATTTACAGAAAATTGCTCAAAGCTATGAAAAAGGTTACTACCTGCTTGAGTTCCACCTTGAATTTCAATTACGTTCCCTGACGTAACAGTTAGGGAAGGTGATGGCAGGTTATTATCTGGGATAATTTGTGCAAATCCCTTTGATTGATGAATAATTAATAAATAGAAAATATAGAATATAATTAAAATTGGCTGCTGAATTTTATGAGTTATCAATAGTAAGCTGGTAATTTCTGAAGGTTTAAACATTTGGTTAGTGAATAGAAGTCTAGCTATTTCACCTTTAAATTCAGTTGTTATTTATCAAATAATCTTAAAATATGTAATTGATACAATACGTTCTATCCAGGAAACGCAATGTTTTGAATGAGTTAAGGGGCATCACGTAATTATCAATTAACAAATATACATGATTAGCGCCGTAACATCACTATAAGGGTTACTTGATAAATCAAATCTAACTGCTATTCTTAGAGGTGACATTTCTAGGATTCCCAAAAGTTTTGCTTAACTAACCAGAAATAATTCTCAAAAATAATTAGCTAACTAATCAGTAGTAATCCCAAGTTGCATAAAAAACCCCTGCTGGTATCCTAACTCCGGTAAGGATTGCAGGGGGATGAGAACAGGCTCATGTTATATAGAATTCCGATGATGGCGAGAAAACTTTTTCAATTTCAAACCAACCAAGCCTAATAAGCCAATACCAATTAATCCAGCATTAGTAGCAGGTTCAGGAACAGAAGCAACATTTTCTTGTTGATCGATAGTGTCCCAAAAACCACCCATCTCAAAAATACCTTGTTGGGCGAGAATGCCAACAAGGTCTTGTGTTTGATTTAACGTACTAGTAGTGCTAGTACCACCCCAACGATTTTGCTGTAACATATTCGTAACATCAACGTTACGATTAACTTCTTTGGCCCATAAAGCAGCATATTGGGCTTGAGAATCTAATGTGAAATCACTATAAGTTCTAACTTTTCTGTTCCAACCAATCACATCTAAAACGTTGAGGTCTCGTTCATCGGCTTCACGCACAGCGCCAACCCGTAAAGCTGGTGCCATGACACCAATACTATTAGTGTAATTTTTCCAATGACTTCCCTGAAAGCCATCGCCCTTGATACTGGTATCCTGACCAGTAGATAAATAACCTATGTTGCTAATACCACTATCAATAGAGAAGTAACTAGCATTACTGTTACTTAAGTCTGATGAACCTTGAGTTTTGCTAGAGTCAGAATAACGGAATAAATCAAAGGGAGTAAACAGTTTTTTACGTAAATCGAAATCATTGTAGTTCTTAACATTAATGCCATCGAGACTACTAACAAATCCTAAGATATGTCCGATTTCGTGAACAGCAACACTGTAAAGGTCAAACGGCTTAGTGAACCAGCTATTAACGCTAGTGCTGGTGTAACCGCTGTTTTCCCATCCATAACCAGTATTATCTAGCTCATTTAAAATGATCAGCCCATCTAAGGCAGTGCTATTTTTGTCAATTAAATTTAAAGCTTTGGCGTTGGCTTGGGTTAAAGTGATTGTGTTATTAGAAAGCGTGAGTGTTTGTTGCTGTAAATTTTGAAAATTGGACTGCCATTGTGTACTTGAAGATAAATTGCTGACAGCAGTGTAATCAAATTGAGATTGGCGGTCATTATTCAATGCATTCCAAAAAGAGTTATAGCTCACATTATTTACAAACGCTGGAATTGAGCCACCAAGCATCCCTTTTGGCAATTTACTCGAAGAAGCAAAATCAACGTGAATATTAACAGTAGCATCATCACTGAGGTAATCAGCCCAGTATCTTCCTGCAAATTCAAAAGCAGTTTTTTGGTCGTAAGCCACACCTGGATCGTATGTGAAGTTAAATGTCACTGCTTGGGCTGGTAAGGTGTGAGTGATGATAGTAGTTGATGCTAGCGCTAGCGTTATTAATTGAGTAAAATTATTAGCTTTAGGACATTTATGACTGTTCTGCTTCTGGGATGACATAATCGGAATTCTCTGTAAATCAAAAATAATAATTGATTTACAAGATAACTCTAAAAACCTACATGATAAATTTATTTGCTATAAAGTCATATTAATTATGGATAAACTTTTATTGGCTATCCAGTCATAATATCCTTAAAAAATATAAGGTTTTAGCTAATTATATAAAGATAACATATCTTACCTATAGATAACTATTAATTGTCTTCTCAAGCATGGCTTTTACAGTCATTAGCTACGCTATAAATACTTAATTTTCCTGATTTTTTATCCTGCTAAATCAAAATTTATAATTTTAATTTAGTGAAAATACTGATAATTAAAATCAGCCATTTGGATAAACAATAAAATTCATCTGCTCATGCTATTTAATACCATCATGACTTACGCAAACAAAATTTGTCATGGCGACCGGAACGCAGTGTAGGGAAGCAATCCCAGAATATCAGGCGATTACGTCGCTACGCTCGTAATGACGTAATTGCGTGACTTTTGCGTAAGTCCTAAGCATTTTCAAAAAATGGTATCAGCTAGCTGCTAACTTGATTGAAATTACCCAAAGGGCTATAAGCCAGCTATAGCCAATTTCCTACCAACACAAATGCTGACCAATAATAGGGATGTTGAAAATTAGCATCTTGTAAAAAAGTCAGTTGAGTTTGTCGCAAAGCTTCTGCTTTACCAATTCCAGGTTTTTTGAGATGTTTATAAAACTCAACCATAAATTTGGCTGTAGACTCGTCTTGTACTGCCCACAAAGTAGCAATAGTACTGCGTGCGCCAGAACGTACTGCTACTCCAGCTAAGCCTAATATAGCTCGATTGTCTCCTTTAGCTGTTTGACAAGCACTCAGAACCATTAATTCCACAGGTGTAGAATTTACTTCGTTTCTGGATTTGAGAAACTCGCTTAATTCTTTAACGTTAATCTTGCCATCCCAGCTGAGTATAAAAGTGTCATCTGACTTACTGCTAAACTGACCATGAGTAGCAAGATGTAATACCGAAAAAGGAATTGATTTAATAGCTGTTTGCAGGTTCGCGTCGGTAAATTCTTCATTCAAAAGTAGCTGTGAAGAAATTTCGGCGCTAATTTCTGTGACTTCTGATTTAACTGCTGGTAAAGCTTTAAACCCTTGGCGTGCTTCGCTGAGTGCGGCTGTAATAACTTTAATATTATCTCGCTTGAGTGAGTGGGCTTGCAATAATTGCATTCCTGGCGATAAAGCCAAGCTATATTTCTCTACTAAATAATTTTTGCCATCATGCAAAGCCGCCATTGGTAAGTTTCGCAATGAACCATCTAAAACAAAGGTCAAAGTTTTGATTTTACTATTGGCTAACTGCGATTCAGCGGGATGGATAAGTAAGTCGTACAGTTTTTGAGAAACAGATAAAGCAGTCTCTTGAGAAAAAGCAGGGTTGAGAGATTGACGCATCTGTTTGATAGCTTTTTCTATCTCCGCTTTTGAGATGTCAGTTTTGTAGTTAATTAAGGGTTGTCCGGAAATAGATACAATAACTTCTAAGCGATCGCCTAAAATAATCGGGTAAATAACAGCTGCATTTTTATCGATTTGGTCGATTTGCTCTGGTTTACCATTTAAACAAGCTTCATGGAAGAAATTGTCTAATTCAGCGAGTTGTAGCGCTTCAATGGTTTCTCGCGCTTGCTTTAAGTTTTTTTGGCTGGGGTGAGATTGTAGCAATAAATCGACTGACTCCCGATAAACCGGTTCCACACTCTCTTGAAAGGAAAACTGGACATCACGGTTAATCGCCACTAAGTCGCTACGCAGAGACTTGAGGGTTTTGACTGAAAAATTATAAGCGGCGATCGCACCTTCAGTGTTACCTTTAATTTTGAGAATGCGCCCAACTTGCCAGGAAGCTTGATAAGCAATGTCCGCAGCATTAATTTCTTGAGCAATTGTCAATGCTTTTTGGGTAAGTTGCAAAGCCTCAGAGAACTGCTGCTGCTCAAAATATAATTTTCCTAATTCGTTTAAGGCATAAGCTTTTGCACGTAAATCGCTCAATGTGTCGGCTTGTTGTATTGCACGTGCTAAAGTTACTGCAGCTTCTTTAACTAAATCTTGATTGCCTCCATCCAGTTTTGTCAACTTAGCCAAACTACGCGCAAAGTTAACTGTGGCATAGATAGACATCCGGCTAGGCGGTAGATTCTCTAATTGTGATTTAATTTGGGGTAATAGAGCATTAGCAGCTTGTACTTGGGCATTGTCTAAATACAGGCTGAGTTGATTAAGTTGTGCTTCTAAGTGTAGTTGGGGATTAGTTGCCTTAGCTAGCACTTGTTGATAATAATCTAAAGCCTCTGCAGTTTGTTGTAAGTCTCTAGCTGTATTTCCCAAGCTAAAAAGAACATCGCCGATATTGTCTGTAGCGTTCAGGCGAGTGCTAATTGCTAAACTTTGCTTTAAAATTTCCTGAGATTGCTGTAAAGTTCCCACCTGTTGCAAAACTACCCCCAAGCTTTGCAAGGCTTTAGCTTTAATCATGGAATCTGGCTGATTTTGCAGCTTTTGATTGATAGCTATTAACAACTTCTGCGCTCTGCGATAAAATCCTAAAGCTTGTAGTGCTTGGGCTTGGTTAATTTGACTACCTAATTGACCTGCATCATCACCAGCTTGAGCATAATTTTTTTCTGCATCTTGCCAAGCTTGTAAAGCTGCTTCTCCTTGTCCTTTAGCAAGTTGGAGATTTCCTAAAGTATTGAAAGCTACTGCCCAAATCGTAGCATTATCTTGATTTTTGCTGTTCAGGCGTTGCAGAAGATTGAGACTGTTAGTAATTGAAACTTCCGCCTTTTGCCAATCTCCCAAGTTTTGTAAGGCTAAAGATAGATAACTCAAGCTCCAAGCTTGGTTAATAGTGTCACCTTGTTCTGCAAAAGCAACAGACGCTGCTTCCCAAAGTTTTGCTGCTTCGGTAAAGCGTCCTCCAGCAAACTGAATTCTACCTTGTTCCAGCAGGGAATTAGGATTTAAGACCGAGTTGGTGGTGATGTTCCCATCCTTAATTTCCGAGCGCAAATTGATATTTGCTTGGGCTGGAATACCTGTTGTGACGACAAACAATGTCAGCAACCCTAAGTTGATTGTATAAGCGAAAGAGTAAATGAGCTTTTTATTTTTTTGCATAAATTTACATTCCCATAGTGACTAGCAATAGAAACCTATTTTCTACTGTTCCCTAAAATCCTGGTTTTATTTCACTATAGGTTTGTTGAAAGTCTCAATTTTACTTTTAAGCATCCCGGAACTTCATGCTTATACAGGGATTTCGATGATAAATTTTGTGCCTTCTCCTAATACTGAAAAACATTGGATTTTGCCTTGGTGTTTTTCTTCAACAATCTGTTTACTAATAGATAAACCTAAACCAGTCCCTTTACCAACTGATTTAGTAGTAAAAAATTGGTCAAATATTTGGCTTATAAGTTCCGGTGCTATCCCAGAACCATTATCAGCAAAGGTGATATTAAGCAAATTTTCATCCTCATTAAAGCTAGTTACAATCACAATTTCATATCCAGCATTTTCTGGATCAGGTGATTTTTCATTTTCCTCATCAAAAGCGTCAATAGAGTTAGAAATAATATTCATAAATACTTGGCTGATTTGCCCAGGATAGCATTTAATCAGCGGGATATCTCCATAATTCTTCATGACTACTATTTGCGATCGCTTATTACTTGCCTTCAGACGATGCTGCAGAATTAGCAAAGTGCTATTAATCCCTTCGTGAATATCGAAATCTACTTTATGAGTTATATCTGTACGGGAAAAAGTACGTAAACTAGTGCTAATGTCACTTATCCGTTCTATACCGATATTCATATATGAAAGCATTGTAGGCAAATCTTT
The DNA here is from genome assembly GCF_014696315.1 of Calothrix membranacea FACHB-236. GTDB lineage: Bacteria > Cyanobacteriota > Cyanobacteriia > Cyanobacteriales > Nostocaceae > Aulosira > Aulosira membranacea. The sequence goes on along the minus strand of NZ_JACJPX010000036.1, from coordinate 79,070 downwards.
GATAATTTGCTCCAAATCTATCATTTTGGCATTTTTAACAATATCTACAGGTGGATCTGAATAGTGTTGACTATAAAGTTGCAAGTGGTTAACTAAGTCATCTATATAATTGCCAATAAAATGCAAATTACCTGTTAGAGAAGTGAGGGGATTGTTAATTTCGTGAGCTACCCCAGCGACTAATTGACCGAGAGTAGACAATTTTTCCTTCTGCACTAACTGGAGTTGAGATTGTTTTAATTCATCCAGCGCTTGTGAAAGTTTGGTTGTACGTTCTTCTATCCGCTGCTCTAATTGTTGATTCTGTAATTCTAGTTGTTTGGTTAAAAATCGTATTTTTAAATGTACGTGAACTCTTGCTAAAACTTCTTCTTTTTGAAAAGGTTTAGTAATATAATCTACACCTCCAATTAAAAGCCCTTGCACCTTATCAAATTTATCTGATAGAGCGCTCAAAAAAATTACTGGTATATCATGAGTTGCAGGATTTTTTTTGAGGATTTGGCAGGTGTTAAATCCATCCAGCCCTGGCATCATCACATCTAATAAAATTAAATCTGGCTGGGCATATTCAGCTTGTTCAATAGCACTTTGACCATCAGTTGCAATCAAAATTTCCCAACCATAGTTAGAGATAGCATTACATAAAACTTTGAGATTGGTTTGATTGTCATCAACAATCATGATAGTTGCTTCTTCAACATTAATAGACTTCATGAGGTTTTATCCTGATAAGATTTGAGAAGTGTACGAATAGTTTTAGTTTGAAAGTTATCAGCCAGTTGTCTAATTTGGCGGCAAAAAGGTGCAAATTTTGGCTCTGCCGCTTCCATCTCATTTAATAGTATTTGTATACTGTGAATATTACCTCTCATTGCTAAATCAAACAGCTTATCAAGTTCTGAGGAAGGTGGAGCAATGATTACTGGCTCTGTTTGATTTTCAGAAGATTGATTTTCATGCTCTACTGCTGAGGTGCTATCTTCTTGATAAATCCAAGTTAGGTGCAAATATTTTTCTATAATTTTGAAAATTTCATCTATCTGAAATGGTTTTGCTAAAAATTCATTACCTCCCACAGCTAAACTTTTTATTTGGTCATTTTCAAACACACTAGCTGAAGAAACTATTATTGGCACATTTTTAAACTGATGCAGATTTCTTAAATTATGCATCATTTCAAAACCGTCCATAATGGGCATTTTAAGGTCAGTTATAATTAAATCTGGCTGAATTTCTATAGCTGTTTCTAACCCTTCTTTTCCATTAATAGCTTCCCAGCAAATAAATCCTATTGATTGCAGGAGATTGATAATTACAGAACGATTTTCACGTTGATCATCTACAATTAAAATTTTTGGTTGTTTATCTTTAATGCCAACAATTTTTTTATGAGGAGATAAAATAGCGTTATTGATGGCTACTTCAATCACTTCTAGGTTAACATCGAACCAAAATTTACTACCAACTAATAAATTGCTAGTCACGTTAATTTGGCTACCCATTAATTCAGCTAGTTTCCAGCTAATTGCTAATCCTAACCCTGTACCTTCTATTTGTTTATTTTTATCTCCTACTTGCTCAAAAGGTAAAAAAATCTTTTCTAACTGTTCGGAGGTCATTCCCACACCTGTATCTTCAATTTGAAATCGAATTTTATTCAATATATTTTCATGATCGTTTTCTGTTTGTAATACTTCCACTGTAAAAGTTACACTACCAATATCGGTAAATTTAATTGCATTACCAAGTAAATTAATTAAAACTTGCCGTAAACGTTTTTCGTCGGCATTAATCCCTAACGGCAGTTGAGGATCTGATTGGTAAATAAATGAGATACCTTTTTCTTGAGCGCGTATCCGACAAATTTCTACTACTCCGAGTAAAAAGAAAGAAAAATCAAAGTCTGTTTTGTGCAGTTCTAACTTCCGGGCTTCAATTTTTGAAAGGTCTAAAATATCATTGATGAGAGTGAGTAGGTGAGAACCGCATTGATGAATGATTTTGATGCCATCTAATTCTGATGGCGCTATTTTGTCAGAACGTTCGAGGATTTGTGCATACCCTAAAATTCCATTTAAAGGTGTTCGCAGTTCATGACTCATATTAGCTAAAAATTCGCTTTTAGCTTGGTTAGCAACATCAGCAGCAATTTTGGCAATCTCTAATTCTTGAGTGCGATCGCTCACTTTTTGCTCTAGGGTGTAAGAATACTCCTGTAATTCCTCATTCGCTTTTTCTAGTTGCGATTGTTTATAAAAATTGGTAATGACAATTCCACAGACAAGGACAGCTAGTAACGGTGAAATGCTAGGAATCCACCAACCTGCTAAAAAAGCTAAATAGCTGCTACCCAAAAGAGTAGCAGCTGCAAAGATAATTCCTACTATAGGTAATCCTGGCAATCTCCATTTACCAAGAAATTTCACGTGCAACAATTGCCAAGTTAAACTACTACTAATAAATGACCAGCATAAAACCCATAACCATTCTCTATAGGAAGACCATACTTGAATCAGAGGTCTGCCATCCAATGCTGCACTTAAAATTTGGCTAGTTAAATTTGCGTGAAGTACAACCCCTGCCATTGGTTCACTATCTTGGTGCAATTTAAGATTATAAGCAACGTTAAAAAAGTCATTGATACTCTTAGCTGTAGTACCAATCAAAACAATGCGATCGCGCACTAACTCCTTTGCGACGGAATTATTCAGTATATCCCGCATTTTGACTGTATCAAACTGCTTTTTACAGCCTCGATAGTTCAATAAAATTTGGTATCCGCCAACATCTGCACCGCGATAAATAAACTCGTTACCTTTCAAGGGTGTAAATATGGCTTTACCCAATCGCAAGGTAGTCTGTGTTTGATCTACTGGTTCTAGGGAAATATGTTGACGTTCTAGATAAATTAAGCTTAAGCGCGCTGCTAAACCTAAAAAAATATCCCCGTTGCGATCGCCAGCTGAAAGCAAACCCCGCCTAACTTTACCATCTGTATCCAAAACAAAATCAGAAAGCGCAATTTGCCCTTGTGCAGATAAAGTTGGTGATGGGGCGACGCTATCCCCTGCGAGTTTCTTGACACCAATTAAGTTAGGTGTAGATTTCATCACTGCAACCAATTCTTGATACCCTGGTTCTACTGGCAAATCTCGATAAATGTCCATGCCAATAGCTGCTGGTTGTTGGGCTTTGAGTTTTTTGAGGAGTTGAGCTAAAACATCATCAGGAATGGGCCATTTACCAACTTGGGTAATGTCCTTTTCATCAATAGTGACAATGAGAATACGCTTATCTGGAGTTTCTTGAGGACGTAGAGCAAAAAATTGCTCCATAGTACTCCATTCTAGTAATTGAAATAATCCTGTCATTCCCCCAGCAATCACCAATACAGTAACGCTAGGAGCTGTCATCAATACAAAGCGCCAATGTTTGACAATTGTCCTAATTAAACCTGTACTAACTAAATTTGCTAATAATTCTTTCAACGATAACCCCATTTCTAATTAATAATTAATACTTTTATAAAAGTAGAAAGTGGGGAATAATCTAATTACTGTTTACTCCCCACTTTAGCTTTAGTTATGATTAGTTAATTAATTAACAAGTGGTTCGTTGGCAATCACATTTAAATTAACTGACTTTAAAAGGTCTTGCCAAGCATTATTTAAAGCTTGATTATTTGGTTGCGATCGCCTTAACTCTGCCAGAATAGACAGAGAATCATACCAAATACCCGTCTCGGCTAATTTAGAAATTAGCTCTAGTGATGTTGGCTTTTTATTTTTATTAATTAAACTGCGATCGGCTTCTACACGACGAATCCATCCACCTACCCAAGGACTATCTGTGTCTAGCTCTTCGGTGCAAATCATTACTAAAGACCATTTATAATTTTTGCCTGTTTTTAGTGCTGTCACAGAAGTTGGCAATTTTACTTCCATCACTCCCGGTTTTTGTGGCAAAGTTAAGGTTGTCTGATAATAAGTTTTCGCGCCGTCATCTTGGAGAGTAAATAATGCTTTTTGAGCTTTACTCCCAGGAAGGTAGACAAATATTGTAGGACGCTCTGCAACTGTAAAGCCAATATTAGAATTGGGTACTAAAGGTGTAACTGATGTACTATTAGAGACTTTCGTTCCAAAGCCACAAAGATTACCGTCCCTTGAGCCTCCTCCAGATGAGCGTTGAGGTGCTTGTGCTCCTGGCGGCTTAAACGTTACTCCTGCCATCACTGGTGTTATGGATATAGGAACAATAGATGATGAAATTATCAATGCTATTCCTAACAGTGGTGATTTGAAAAAATGTTGACTTTTGGCTGGCATAAACTGACTTATATTTTGAGCAGCTATTTTTTCTAACTGCTTGATAAATAATAACTACAGTTACTAATATGGCATAAAATTAAATAATAATAGTTTATTTACAGTATTTTCACTTGCCCTCAGTATAAGTACGCAAAGCTGAGGAAAATACTATAAAAAGATTGAAGTTTTATCGATTTTTTATTTAGTAATTAATAATTAATCAATGATATTTATAAAAATAATTAAACTAGATATATAAATAATTGCATGGCAAGAATTAGCAGGTTAATTGAGTGTTGGGTGATTTTTAAGCTATGTAATTTACCAGATTAATTTCTATTGATAAAAGCAAATTATTGAGGCTGTTATCTATGATAAACATTGGATTTGATTACTATTGGTAATACAACACTTTTTAGATGCATTAATTGCAAAACTCAGGATATAACAATGTTATTGCCTGAATCAGGATATCACTACTTTGTAGTATGTTGTATGACTTAATTGTTAGCTTTAGAAGAATTATGCGATCGCTCTAATGAAGAGAAAAAATACCAGCCTCAGAAAATTAGTCATTTGTCGTTTGTAAGGGTTTCAAGCCTATTTAATTTTCATAATATAGTTGGGTTTATTGCCATCGAGTTACTGATGTAAATCTCATACTGCTGCGGTTACAACCCGATCCTGTGCTAGCTTACCATCTTCCATGTGAACGATGCGATCGGCTATGTCTAAAATCCGGTTATCATGAGTCACCATCAAGATTGTACAACCTTGTTCTTTGGCTAATTGTTGCATGAGGTTGACTACATCTCGCCCGGATTTGCTATCAAGCGCCGCCGTTGGTTCATCTGCTAGGACAATTTTAGGACGACTCACTAAAGCACGCGCGATCGCCACTCGTTGTTTTTGTCCGCCTGATAAATCATCAGGATAGTAATTGAGGCGGTTTCCTAAGCCTACTTGCTCTAGCATTTCAGCAGAGCGAGTTTTCATTTCCTGGGGTGAAATATCTTTATGCAGTTCTAACCCCATTCTCACATTCTGAAGGGCGGTCAAACTACCATGCAAGTTATGTGCTTGGAAAATATAACCGTGGCTGCGTCTAGCTTCGGTAAGTTGCGCTGCATTTGCACCGCAGAGTTCTCTTCCTAATATTTGCATACTACCAGATTGAGCAGAACGCAAGCCTCCTACTAAGGTTAGTAGGGTAGTTTTACCAGAACCCGAAGGCCCAGTCATAATGATAATCTCACCAGCATTGATTTCTAAATTGATATCAAACAAAACTTGCTTTTTCAGTTGACCTTGACCAAAGTAGTGGTCGAGATTTTGGATAGAGATTACTGGATTCATAGCAGGGATTGGGGATTAGGGACTGGGGATTGGGGATTGGGGATTGGGGATTGGGGATTGGGGATTGGGGATTAGGGAGATGAGGGAGAAACAATAAATGTCTCATTACCCATTACCAATTACCTATTACCAAATGACAAATGTTAAAACATATCTGCGGGGTCAGCAGATTGGACTTTGCGTGTAGCGATCGCACCGGAAATCATGCACATAATGATGGTGAGTACTTGTACTTGGATGGCTCTGGCTAAGGTCATATATAAAGGTAAATTTGTAGCGTTCCGTGTGAGTGCGTATAGTCCTATAGACACGCCGAAACCAGGTAGAAAGCCTAATATTGCCATAATTATCGCTTCTTCAAAGACGATACCTAATAAGTAGAGGTTGTTGTAACCCATCGCTTTGAAGGTGGCGTATTCTTTCATGTGGGCGTTGACATCTGTGGATAGAACTTGATAAACGATAATCACCCCAACCATGAATCCCATAGATACACCGAGGCTGAAAATAAATCCAATTGCGGTGTTGGTTTTCCAGTATTCTTTTTCAAATTCAATAAATTCAGCTTTAGTTAAAACTTTGACATCTTCACCTAGATGAGATTTTAGGGCGTTAGCAGTTTCCTTGGGGTTGTAACCTGGTTGCAGTTGAATTAAACCAAGACTCAGACTGCTAGCATCTCGTCTAGGAAATACTCGGAGAAAGTTCTGGTCGCTAGTAATTAATGTACCATCGGCAATAAAGGATGCACCGACGGAAAATAAGCCGTTAATGCTAATTGTGCGGCGGTCGATTTCTGTGGTGACAGGTTTTCCACTATCAATTTGGGCGATCGCTTTTTGGTAATCTCCTCTAGAGGCGCGATCGAAAAGCATTGTATCAGGTAGCTTGACAATATCTTTTTGACGGTTGACTTCTGGTAAGTCCAATACTTGCTTGTCAGGGTTAAATCCCATGACTAGCACCGCCGTCTTTTTCTTGGTTTGGGGATTCTTCCAATCGCCAAAGTTAATATACATACCTTCAGCTGACTTTACCCCTGGAAAGTCCATTGCTTGATAAAGTCGCCGTCTGGTAAAGCTGGACATATTCGCCAAGTTACGTGCTTGGGGACTGACAAGCACAATGTCAGCTTGCATACTGCGATGCAATCTGGTGTTACTCTCATACAATGCAGTCTGAAACCCTAGTTGCATAAACATGAGAACATCTGCAAAAGCAATACCTGAGAGTGCAACTAATAAACGGCTTCTTTGATGACTTAATTGCAACCATCCTAAAGGCGTACGTCGTTGGAGTTGAGAGATAAATCCAATCATTGCTCAATTACCGCCTTCACTTGCAAATTGGTAAACTGAGCTGCTTTGGCGCTGGATGCTTGATCTAGTCGCACATGAACTTCTACTATTCTTGCGTCAATATTACTGGAAGGGTCGGCGTTAATCACATTTTGCCGTTGTATCTGCATTCCAATCCAATCAACGGTTCCTTGTAATTCGCCAGGAAGAGAATCGCTGCTGACTTTGACTTTTTGACCAGGCCGGACTTTATGAATATCACTTTGATATACTTCTGCAACTGCATACATCTGATCGGTTTGGCCTAGTTCCACAATCCCATCATTACCAACAGTTTCACCAGCACGGGTATGAATTTTGAGAATTTGTCCAGCTTTGGGAGCGCGAATATATGCTTGATTGAGTTGCGCTCTAATTTTCTCGACAGCAGCTTGAGCGCTGTTTACCTCGGCTTGCGCGTTAGCTACATCTGTGGGACGAACTTCCGCAGTTTGGTTGAGAGTAGCTTTGGCTTCGCTGATTTGCTGTTCTAAGGTGGCGATAGTTTTATCACGGTTGGCTTTGGCTTCGTTGATTTGTTGTTCTAAGGTGGCGACAGTTCTGGCTTTAGTAGCTTGGCTTTCGATAAATTGCTGGGTAGAAGTTTCAGCGCTTAATCTGCGACGATCAACTTCTTGACTAGAAATTGCACCTTCTTTATATAAACTCTCATAGCGTTGCACATCAGCCTGCGCGTTGCGTTTCTCCGCCGCTACACGTGCTACGGTGGCTTGTAAACTTTGCTGTTGTCCTTGCAGTTCTGCTTCTAAACGATTAATTGTGGCCTGTTGCGTTCTTATGCTTCCCGCTAGTTCCACTTGCAGACGGTTGATAGTAGCTTGACGCGCTGCAATTTCTCCTTGTTTTGCACCAGCTTTTACCTGCGACAGACGGGATTTAGCGACTTCCACTTGTCTTTGCGCTTCATCCAAACTCGCCTGTAAGCGATCGCGACTATCCATAATTGCAATTACTTGTCCAGCCTTGATGCGATCGCCTTCTTTCACCAACAACTGCTCTACTCGATTTCCTTCATTAGCCGTCGGTGCAGATAGCTTAATCACCTCGCCGTTCGGTTCCAGTCGTCCCAATGCAGTTACAGTTTTTACCGATGCTTGGATAGCTGCTGTTACTTCCGGCTTTGTCCCAGAATCATCTTGGAACTTAGACACCGTATAAACACTAGCTCCTGCTGTAATTAAAGCTGTAATGATTGCTATGCTTGCAGGTGACTTCAAAAAAGTTTGGGAAGCTCGAAAACCCGTTAAATTCCAGTTTTGCGCCATAGTATTCCCCTCTTACTGGCGGCAATTAAACTAAACCGTCCAGTTCAAAATCATGCTAAACTAAACCGAGTAGTTTAGTCAAGTAGTAATTGGTCATTGGTCATTGGTGTTGGTTATTTTCTCTTCATCCCCTTATCTTCCTCCTCTCCCATTACCCATTACCCATTACCCAATCCCCATTACCCATTACCCATTACCCAATCCCCAGTAAAATAATTTATAAGCAAAGTTGATTCACAAATGGCACGCATAAAAGTTGACGAAGTAGAACGCGAGAGTTCAGTTGAGAAAGTAGAACAAATTCTGCAAGGAGCGATGCAGGAGTTCCTCAAGCATGGCTATGCTGGAACCAGTATGGACAAGGTGGCTGTCGCTGCGGGGGTATCTAAAGCCACTGTGTATAGCCACTTTCAGGATAAAGAAGAACTATTTAAAGTATTACTTGAGCATTTATCACGGCAAAAGTTTAACTCTATATTTGGTACAGAACCTCTCCAGGGTGAACCAACAATTGTATTACGCCAGTTAGGAACCAAAGCCTTAGAGCACATGGTAGCAGATCAAGAACATCGGGCATTGATGCGGGTGTTAATTGGCGAATCTGGACGGTTTCCAGAGTTAGCGCAGATTTGTGTGCGGGCCATGATAAAACCAGTTGTCGAAACCCTGACTCAATACGTTGCTAGTCATCCTGAACTGAAAATTAACGATCCAGAAGCAGTGGCCAGGATTTTATTAGGGTCATTAGTGCATTTTCATATTGTTCAGGATGTGTTGCATGGTAAAGAGATTTTACCAATGGAGAGCGATCGCGTGATTAACACGATGATTGACTTGATTGTCAATAACGCCAAGTAAGCAAATTTAACGACAGCTTATTAGCTTTCTGCAACTTCTTGCACACCCTTAAGGTAGCAATCATAAGCGCTTTGGCTAAAACAAACGAAAATCACTTGTTCTATAGAGTGATGGCTATTCAAAAACTTGTTGACTTCTGCGATCGCAATTTTGCTGGCGCGTTCCAAGGGGAACCCATAAACCCCTGTGCTAATGGCTGGAAAAGCAATAGTTTTAAGTTGGTATTGTTCTGCCAAAGTTAAGCTGTTGCGATAACATCGAGCTAACATCTCATCTTCACCTTGATTACCTCCGTGCCAAACTGGGCCGACAGTGTGAATTACCCATTTGGCTGGAAGTTTGTAACCTTTGGTGATTTTCGCTTCTCCTGTGGCGCAACCATGCAACTGGCGACATTCTGCCAAAAGTTCTGGCCCAGCCGCACGATGAATTGCACCATCAACGCCACCACCACCCAGTAGGGAATTTTTGGCAGCATTAACAATAGCATCTACTGGTAGTTGAGTAATATCGCCTTGAAAAACTGACATTTGCTTTATCATGTTTTGTTTTCCTTGATTGTCAGACTTTTCTAACATTAAATCTGCATGGATTGCTTGCAGCCTGTAGAAAATTGCCAGAAAATGACCATTATTAATCATCGCAGCTAAATGACCGCTAACAAAGCGCTCCTTACGTATATGAGTTGTTAACAATTTCTGCAATGTAGAAAGGTTAGCTAAAATTAATAATTCTGGATGTGCCACCAAACGCTCCGCTTCATTTTGCCAAGCTATCCAATTAAAGTCAATGACAAAATTTTCTTGATAAACAGATGTAATGAACTCATTAAATTCTTTAGAATAGCAATAGGGATCTAAAGTCAAGGGTTCGGTTTCTATGTTATATAACTGTGCTTCTGTGTCCGTAAATAATGTTAAAAAAGCTAATAAATTTTCAATATTTTCCAGTGTGATTGTCCGGAACATCTGCGAAATATAAGATAAGTAAAATTTACTAAATAACAAAATTTTACTTCATTTTCTCCGTTGTTAAAGTTATTGCCAGTATCTTCAAACCAAATTGATGAAAAACGACACCCCAGAAGCATTCGATTCAGATCAAGAAATTGCACGTGTAATTGACGAGGTAATGTCTTCATCCTTAAGTGATGAACAATACCGCAAAAAGATGCAACGACGAAAAGAAGTACAGGATCAGCGCATAGCAAAAGCTGTACCCACCAAAGGATTAATTGTTGTTAATACTGGTAATGGTAAAGGTAAAACAACTGCGGCCTTGGGGATGGTGTTGCGATCGCTTGGTCATGGCTATAAAGTTGCGATCGTCCAATTCATCAAAGGAGCCTGGGAACCTTCAGAAAAACGGGTGTTCAGTAATTGGCAAGACCAGCTAGAATTTCATGCTATGGGCGAAGGCTTTACCTGGGAAACTCAAGACCGCGATCGCGATTTAGATAAAGCGCAATCCGCCTGGGAAAAATCATTAGAATACATCCGTAATCCAGAGTTCCGCTTAGTTTTATTGGATGAGATTAATATTGCGCTTAAAATGGGTTATTTACAAGTTGAGCAAGTATTAGCGGGGTTAGCACAAAAACCTGAAACTACTCACGTGATTCTTACAGGTAGAGGCGCACCAGCAGCATTAATCGAACGAGCCGATTTAGTTACAGAAATGACTCTGGTGAAACATCCTTTCCGCGATCAAGGCGTGAAAGCTCAACCAGGAATTGAGTATTAAAATGATGAATGATGAATGACGACTCAAAATAACTCATCATTCATCATTTAGGAATTAAAACTACTTGTCATTATTTTCCGATTAAATTTTCTAGTGTCAAATGCCATTCCAGTATAGACACTATTCATTGCGTCTGTGCAAATTTTGACTTCCGCGTAGCAGTACTAGTTTGAAGACTGATTACACATTTGCAAAATGCGCTGGTCATTGGTACTAATAGACTTGAGTTGATGATAATCTTGTAGCGCCACAGAGTAAGGATAGCTACTTAGCTCCTCGTCGCTAATAGTAGGTATTGTGCTCCTTGTAGCTACTTCATTTGATGCACTTTCACCTGGGTAACCATTAACCGTCATTGCCAATTCTCCGGAGCGATCAATTGTCCCCTGAAAGCAACTAAACTCGGAACTGGGCATATATAATGCACCATTCACTTTACCTTGACGCTTTTCAAAGACAATATAGCCTTGTCCAATTTGGTTTGGTGCTGGTGATTGACCATATAAATAAACGCCATCTTGTTGAGGCACATTACTCATTGGCACATTCGCTGCTTCTTTAGCAGATTTTTGGTTTCCGCTAGCGATCGCAGTAGTTTGAGGTGCTATTTTTACACCTTTAGCTGAAGTTGTAAAATTCGATTCTCTGCTGGGGTTTGTAACAGACTCAGCAATATTATTACTCTTTTCAGCAGTTGTCCAAACTTGATTTCTCTGCCCTTTTACTTCTCTTAGCTGTGATAAAACACTGGCAGAAGTATTTTGAGAATTTACTTCTATTTGCTGACTAAATACTGGTTGAGTTTGCTCACCGAAAACACCAAGAGCAATAACTAAAGCAACAGCAGGCATTTTCAACTGACGAGAGGCACAGAATTGATTAATGTTGTTAAGCACCCGACTACTCCTCTAAAAAACTAACTACTCTCTCAGCAACTTATTAGAACTTAACTAAGTATTTGTAATGAAGGCTCCCTCAATGGTTTGATTTATATTGTCAAGGGAATAAAAATACCTAAAACGGAAATTTTTGTTTAGTTTTTACTTGCAACCCTAGAATATCGTCCTAGAGCCACTTTCTGCTTCACCCTATAGATTCACCTGATTGGGTGATGTAAGAAGAAAAATTACAAAAAATGTTTTTTCTAGAGTAAATCTCAACTAATTTTGATATTTTTCTCAAAAAATCCACTTTCGATATAGCCCTTTAGTAGCACTAAATATAACTACAACAACGAATTCATTCATTACGGAATATGTCGAAAGATTTTTTGAAAAAAGGGATTGGGGATTGGGAGATGAGGGGACAAGGAGACAAAGAGACAAGGGGACAGGCAATACTGCTCGGTTAAGGATTTTCAACTCGGAATTTGGTTTGGGGAAAAGGTGTACCCCTGCGCTTAAGCAAGCTACGCGTAGCGTCTCCGCAGGAGAAAGGGTAAGGGTTAAAGGTTTTTTCTTGCCCCTTTTTCCCTTCCCCTTTTGCCCTTAACCGACAAGTATTGAGGGGACAGGGGAAATAACAAACACCTAACACCCAATGACAAATGACAAATAACAAATGACAAATGACCAATGACCAAAAAAATAGCCCCCTGATTTCAGGAGGCTCGCAGTTAAAAGTTATTTGGCTTTTAACTTGCAACGTATTCTTTGACATTGGCTCGACGGCGACGTAAATGAGCAAGAGCTTGATGCTCTAACTGGCGAACGCGTTCGCGGCTGAGATTTAATCTCTCACCAACTTTCGCCAAAGACATTTCATTACCATCTTCCAAGCCAAAGCGCAGAGCTAGAACTTCTCGCTGTTGGGGAGTTAGTTCTGCTAACAGCGTGTTCAAGTCTTGGCGCAAAAATTCTTGGGTGGTGTAATACTCTGGAGATGGGCCGTCATCTTCGAGCATTTCTTGTAGTTCGGTATCTTGGTTATCACCCACGCGCACATCCAAAGAAACTGGCTGACGAGCCATATTTAAGTACTCGCGGATTTGCATAGGCTCTAGCTCGAGTTCGTGAGCAATTTCCGCTGGGTTGGGCGATCGCCCTAACTTTTGAGCTAGTTCGCGCTGTACTTTTTTGATTTTGTTCAGCTTCTCAGTAATGTGGATCGGTAACCGAATAGTACGCCCTTGTTGAGCGATCGCTCTCGTAATTGCTTGGCGAATCCACCAGTAAGCATAAGTCGAGAACTTGTAGCCACGCATCGGATCGAATTTCTCTACACCCCGCTCTAAGCCTAGAGTTCCTTCTTGGATTAAATCCAGAAACTCCATGTTGCGCTTTTGATATTTCTTCGCAATAGCAACGACTAAACGGAGGTTCGCTTCAATCATCTTTTGCTTGGCGCGTTTACCTTGAGCTACTGTCTGTTTGACTTCAGTTTCAGATTGGCGAACTTGTTCCGCCCACTCTGGTAAACTCGGTTCGCGGTGCAGTTTCTTCGCCAACGCCTCTTTAGCGTCCAGTAGCGTCATCATTTGTTGCACCTGCTTCCCAAAAACAATCTCTTGCTCACGGGTTAGCAGTGGCACACGACCAATTTCTCGCAGATAGGTTCGCACCATATCAGCCGTGAATTTGGTGTTTAGGTTTTCGGTTGCGGTGTTAACAGTAGGCATTGGTGCGTTGTCCTCTACTCCGTAAACACAATGAATCTTTAATAACTAAACTATGGGGGATTAGCAAAGGTATTACATATATCACAGAACATAGGGAGGTACTATAAGCAATTAATTTATACAGCCGTTCACATGACGGTATATTGCTGAGATAGGTTCCCCTACCCTCCCTAAATTTTGCAGTCTATAAGAAATATGCTGGTTTTTTTTCAACAATTCTTCTTGTCGTCAGTTACTGGCAGTAACTGTAAAATGCGAAGTCGATATGAGTTCTACTTTTATTATAATACGACAAATCTGGTGGATAGTAAAGTGGCCCAGATAAATCTTTCAATTATAGGGCACAACTGTTTGTTTGGCAAAAAATTTTGAAATTCCTTTAACTGCTTACTATATCTATAGTGACGCGAAAACCCCGGCTTCTGTTGCCGAGAATTAGGGAGATAACCGAACTGATTCTCTAGTCGTAGGGTGGGATGTTACGAAATGGATATGGGGCATTGGGGAGGTAGTGCGTTGCGGAGGTCTCCTCCGTTGTAGCAACTGCCGTCATGGGGCATTGGGGATAGCTCAATTCATGCCTAAAAGCCTAGATCGGCTCTTGCTAGTTCAGCTGCGGCGAAGATTTCTTCGTCGGGTTTTTCTTCCCAAGCTGGATCGCCAATTTCTGCGTAGAAGGTAGCATCATAGGGACGGGTACGGACTACCACTGGCATGGGTACCGCGTGACCTAAAATTAAGGCTTGTTGCTTGGAATCTAACTTTGCTAATACCGATCGCAGGCTGCCCGCACCAGAGACTCCCGTGAAAATTGCGTCAATGTCTTTTTCATCATTGAGCAAGGCTGTGATGCGAGTCCCAATTTGGGACATAACTTCATTATCTATCCCCGATGGGCGTTGATCAACTACTAGTAACGTTACGAAATATTTACGCATCTCCCGGGCGATGGTTCCAAAGATGGTACTTTGAACGATCGCAGGATCTAAGAAACGGTGGGCTTCCTCAATGGTAATCACAAGTTGCGTTGGGCGATCGCTCACATTACCACTATGCAAAAATCTTTCGGCTTTGCTGACATAATGGCTATGAATTCTTCTGGTGATCATATTCGTCACCAACATATATGAGAGCATATCCGACTGGGAGCCAAATTCGACTACCACGTGTTTGCCAGCTTCGAGCGATCGCAAAATTTGATTAATATAGTTCTGCGGACAAGCGGCTCGCATATACTTCAAGTTATCTAAGCGCAGCAGTTTGCGCTGCAAGGACATAATCGAACCTTGGTGTCCCCGCTTTTCCTCGCAAAACATCTTGATTTCTTCGTTAGTCATGTTCAACAACTGAAGAATCCAAGCCTTGCCATATTCAGCGTAAAGAATATTTGCATTATCTAGGGCTGCTTCCGAGAGTCCTAAATCACGAGAACATAACTTAACGTCTTCAACTTCTATTTGTTCGTAACTAAGATAAAGTTCTTGCGCGTCGCGTACACCCCGGCGTTTAGTCGATTCGGGATCGAGGGTGTAAACTTCAACTTTACCGGGAAATAATTGTTTTAATCCTTTAACGGTACTATATTGCTTGCCTTCACACACGGCTTGCCAGCCGTATTCGGAGTGCATATCAAAAATCAAATTTACCGCCGCGTTTTTCCGGACTATCCCAGCTAAAACTAAGCGTGTCAGGAAGGATTTACCAGTTCCCGATTTGCCAAATACCCCGTTACTCCGTTCCACAAACCTGTCTAAATCGATACAGACTGGTACATCCATATCTAGCGGTTTGCCAATGGAGAAGTTTTTCCTTTGGGTATCATCTTCCCAACCAAAAACGCGGCGAAAATCATCAACGCTAGCTTCGTAAACTTGGCTAAAGTGACTGGGAATCGTTTTCACTGGTAACAATTCCATTGTGGTGCTAGTTTGAGGCTGAAACGAAGCTAAACCAGTCATGGATGGCACAAAGGGATTGGCTGATTTACCATTTGTGGGTGAGAAAGATTCCTCAACTTCTTCTGGTGTAAACATCAACATCGGCGCGAGATTAATCGTGCCGTATGTACCACTACCAGCTAATACTTCCCGTAAAAAAGTATCTTCCCAATTTGGTGGATCAGCAATAATACGGGCATTAGCAGTTCCTAGCGCTACATCTGTCAGCATACAGAAAAAGCGCGATCGCATCCCTTGCACAACTAAAAACTTACCCACTCGCATATCTTCAACAGAGATATCGGGGTGTAATCTTACTTCTAACCCTCCAGTCAGAGAGCCTTGGGTGACTGAACCTAATGGTTGTCCAGAATTCATTTGATTAGTTACATCAATGTTGGGCTGATCTTATGTTGCGTTCCAGTTGTAGAGTTCAAACTTGCCAGGAAATTCTAGCACAAATGGGTTGGGGGCTGGGGATTGGGGATTAGGTATTGGGGATAGAGTAGTTTATTCCATTTAGATGAAAACCGCTATAGTTAATACTCTTTGTTGTTTCCGTATAGGTACTAATGTCAAGCTTTATCAAAAATTGTTAGTTTAACTATAGACATTATATGAATCAACTAATTTTTATTAAGAAAATATGTTAATCACTGCGCCTACAAACCAAGTACAGTTAGAGACTGTCTTTGAGCGTATCTTAAATATCCGTAGAATTACACGCCAAGACCAACAGCTTTTAATGTCAGCTTTGCTATCTAAAGAAGATTTGAACGAACAGGAAAAGTCGCAAATCAACAAAGTTTTTCAAGCTGTACAAGGCGGATTAATTAAAGTAGTCGATTAGTCAGCACGGAGACGCGATGAATCGCGTCTGTACAAGAGTCAAAAGTGATTTTTCTCTTCTACCTAATCCCCATTACCCATTACCCATTCCCCATTCCCCATTACCCATTACCCAGTCCCCAGTCCCCAGTCCCCAGTCCCCAGTCCCCAGTTTAAGTTATGTTACATACCTCATTAGCGTCTTGACGAGAGAAAATGAGAGATGGTGAACTAACTAGAACAATCCAATGGATACAAAAGCTTTTAAACGTAGCCTCCAACATTCGGAAAACTATAATCGCAAAGGATTTGGTCATCAGGCGGAAGTGGCTACTCAGTTACAGTCTGAGTATCAGAGTAACTTAATCCAACAGATTCGCGATCGCAATTACACTCTAGAACGTGGTGAGGTGACAATTCTGTTGGCGCAAGCTTTTGGTTTCTGCTGGGGTGTAGAACGTGCAGTAGCAATGGCTTATGAAACCCGCCAGCACTTCCCCACTGAGCGTATTTGGATTACTAATGAGATTATTCACAATCCCTCTGTGAATCAGCGGATGCAGGAAATGGAGGTAAAATTTATTCCTGTGAATGCTGGGAAAAAAGACTTTACTGTAGTTGAGAATGAAGATGTAGTCATCTTACCTGCATTTGGGGCTAGCGTTCAGGAGATGCAGATTCTTCATGAGAAAGGCTGCAAAATCGTGGATACAACCTGTCCTTGGGTATCTAAAGTTTGGAATACCGTTGAAAAGCACAAAAAAGTAGACTATACCTCGATTATTCACGGTAAATACAAGCACGAAGAAACCGTTGCTACCAGTTCCTTTGCAGGAAAATACCTAATTGTGCTGAATATGCGGGAAGCAGAATATGTTACCAACTATATTCTCCACGGAGGCGATCGCGAAGAATTTCTGCAAAAATTTGCCAAAGCCTGTTCAGCCGGATTTGATCCCGATAAAGATTTAGAACGGGTGGGGATTGCTAACCAAACAACAATGCTCAAAGGCGAAACTGAGCAAATTGGTAAGCTCTTTGAGCGTACTATGATGCACAAATACGGCCCCACAGAAATCAATCAACATTTCCAAAGCTTTAATACCATCTGTGATGCTACCCAAGAACGCCAAGATGCAATGTTGGACTTAGTGCAACAAAATCTTGATTTGATGATAGTAATTGGTGGTTTTAATTCTTCCAACACCACACAATTACAACAGATAGCTTTTGAGCGAGGAATTCCTTCTTATCACATTGATTGTGTAGAGCGAATTAAATCAGCGGAATCTATTGAACATCGACAATTAACTGGGGATATAGTTACTACAGATAACTGGTTACCAGCAGGAAAGATTGCCGTGGGTATTACTTCTGGTGCATCTACACCCGATAAAGTGGTAGAAGATATCATCGAAAAGATTTTTGATTTGAAAGCTACAGCAATGGTAGTTTAATTGCTAATTCCTAATGCGTCATTTTTTGAATTTACCTTGAGCTAAATGTAGCTTGATTTCAGTTCTGGTTGAAATTATCTCTAATTTACAGCAGATTGCAGGTTGGTGAGGTACAGATAATTATCAGGGCAAGGCACTGCCTTGCCCCTACGATATTCTATGTATAACGAAGTTACAATCTGCTGTGATTCCTTGCATAAAAATGAAGTTTTAGAAGGAGCATTACCCACACCAAAACTATTTTTTACTGTTTTCTTTTTCTGACCTATCTTAAAATTTAGAAACTGTTACCTTAATTCCCGAATCGAGAGGTGGAACTTTGAAATATTCAATTGGCTCAGAGAGTTGAGCAGTTGTTTTAGTTGTTGGTTGCTGACAGGGCGTAAATAAAATATTGGGATTTTGGATAATCTCAAATGGGTTAAGATTTTTGCATACTTTTTCTTGCTCGCGCAAAATTGTATTGCCTGTTAATGGAGAATTATTTTGGTTGAGACTATAACCCCATTTACCAATGAGCGACAATGGTTTTGTTGCTAAAACCGCAGCTTGATGATTCTGGCTGTTTGTAGATGGAACATTCTTTTGGTTAGCGTAAGCACTCTGGGTAATGGTAAGCGCACCAATCACAACGGCTAAGGCTAGGGGAGAGGATTTCATAAATATTCCAGTTAGCTCTCATGTATCTTGCTGTTCTATAGATACATCAGAGACATCTGCTATTTCGGAAAATCCTAAGAGTGCTAAGTAATTACTCAAGACTGTTTAGCTGAGAGAAACTTCAGCATTGCGGCGGCGACATCTTCCGGTGATTCAATCAAGAAGCCATGTCCCCCAGAGTTGAGAACTACAAGTTCTGCTTGGGGAATACCTTGGGCAAGTTGGTGAGAAAATTTTACAGGGGTGAGAATATCTTCTTTACCTACCATAACTAAAGTAGGACATTGAATATCTATGAGGCGTTGTGTAGTGTCGCAGCCTAGGATAGCGCGGCTTTGATGATAGATTCCATGAGGGGTTGGCGGAAATTGGTAGTTAACTGCCATTTTAATGATCATATCGATCATCCCAGGAATAGAGTAGAACTCATCAGTAAATATCCACGGTAAGATGACTTGCTGGTAAGTTTTCCAGTCGAGAGTGCGGGGGAGTTCGCCCCAGGTGGAGACAATACTATTGAATAGAGCATCACCCTTGGCTAAGGATGAGATTAGTATTAAACTTTTTACTTTTTCTGGGTGAGCTAATGCAAGTTCTTGAGCAATTAAGCCTCCCATTGAATGGCCTGCTAGATGTATCTTATTGATGCCAATTTTTTCTAGTAGGGCGGCTGCATCATTTGCCATTTGCTGAATAGTGTAGGGACTATCAGGTGCAGAAGTTCTCCCAAAGCCTCGGTTATCGAAGCGAATTACTTGATACTGCTTTAGTGAAGGCATCAGCAATGACCAATAGGCATGATCGCACAAGAAGCCTGAAATTAATAGTAATGGCTCACCTGTGCCTTGGATGTCATAGAACAAATCGATTCCATTAACGTGGACTCTAGGCATAGTTAAGTGGGATGAGGGAGATGAGGGGGATGAGGGAGATGAGGGGGATGAGGGGGATGGGGGAGAAATTGATAATTGTGCAGTTTCTCAATGGAGTATTTAATCTTGTTGAAAATTAGTTTTTCATACAGGTGCGATCGCTTTTGATTATCCTCTAGAACTTGACTACAGTATGAGTTGTATTTCTCACTAGGGGTAGATGAAAGTGCGCTAAGTCCTGTTATTATTTCTCCCTCATCCCCCTCATCTTTCTTTCATGTATGACGATGAAAAAATTTTCATCGAGACTGCTGCTTCCGCTTGACTAGCCAAAGGGAAAGCAAGGCGATCGCAATTCCTGTAATGATAAAACAAGGAATATAGCCATAACTATCGACAATTCTGCCAAAGGCGGCTGCACCAATTCCCTGTCCAATAAATAAGTTAAAGGCAAATAGCGACACCGCAGTTCCTCGCGCTTCGGGTGCAAGTTCTGTGGCTTGGGTTTGCAATGTGCTGTGCATCATGTAAAAGCCTAATCCCATAAGAATATTGAAGGGAACAAACAGCACCCAATTCTGCAATAATGCGATCGCTAAAAAAGAAATACACATCAACACCCCACCAAACCCCATTAACCCCCTTTCCCCCAATCGCCGCACCAAATACTTGACTGAACGGCTGTAAATTAGTCCACCTAATCCAAAGCCACTGAGCATAAAGCCAATTGCTACATAGGGTAAGCTGTATCTATCTCGGAGGAATGCACCCACATAAGCAAATCCCCCAAATACGCAAAAACCTTCAATAAATACGCCAATAATTACAGTTTGGGCGACTGGTTGCGTCATCAGTTGCAAATAGGGGCGGAATGTTGCCCAACCAAAGGGAACATGAGAATGTGTTTCATGACGTAGTTTGCCAGTTTTCCGCCACAATTCTATAGATATAACTAGCGATACAATCCCAAATACTAAAAATATCTCTCGCCAGCTGACATATTCCCCAAAGATACCGCCCAAACTACCGCCGAGAATTTGTCCTAATACCAGCGCGCTTAAATATTTGCCAATAGCAGCTTGGCGTTGTTCGTAGGGGAAGTTGTCACCGATATAAGCTAAGGTAACGGGGATAATGCCGGCTGCTACCACACCAGTGAGGAAGCGCAGTAAAGTGAGAAGCATGATATTAGGCACAAAAGCACAAGCCGCAGTTCCCACAGCAAAGGCTGTGAGTGCAGCTGTAATGACTTTCAGTTTGCCAATGCGATCGCCCAATGGGCCGTAAACTAATTGAAATAATCCATAAGGTATTGTGTAGGCACTGACAATAATTGCTGCACTACCGACACCAACTTTAAACTCGTCAGCAATGATGTGCAAAAGTGGGTCAATTACCCGCACATCAGCAATTACCATAAAAGCAGCTGCACCCAACAGCCCTAATGAGACAGGTGTTTTACCTGCATTGTTCATACTTTAGAACAGTTAGAAGACCAAAATATCTATTATCGCTCCATAGCACCCGCTGAATTACTGGCGGTGAAGAATTTTTTTGAGATCTAATTTTTTAACAATGGCTTTCAGCCTTGTAACTTTCAAAAGCAATCTCGTATATAAAAGCTGGCGTTGAGTTTGATTTTCTCTACATCTTTAAATGCCAAATAGCTCTTTTTTAATTGATAAAAGAGCTATCCGGAAAACATCAAATACGAATTGTAGCTTAATTTCAGCAATCCTCATATTTTATTTTTTCCTCTCACTCATTTTGGTATTAATATGAGAACAAAACCAGATTTTATTGATTATGTTATAGGTATTGGTAATAATCAAAATCTACGTTTATTTGAAGATAAAGATCCCAGATCTGATGGACATATTGCAGGGGATGATTTACCTTACGATCTCGGGTTTAAATTTAGAACTTCTATTCCAGGAGTTGTAAAAGCTATTAGAGCTTGGATTCCTGCATCTGATGATATTACCCAACCTCATAAAGCTCGATTGTGGGATGTAGAAACACAACAATTATTAGCAGAAGCAGAGTTTACAAATATTGTGGGAGACTCTTGGAATGAAGTATCCCTCAGTACACCTATCACCATTGAGACCAGCAAAATTTATCTTGTATCTACAGAAATTTTAAAAAGGCTACCAAGAAAAGCCTTCTTTTTCAACGATTCTCATACAAAAGGAGCAATTACTGCAATCAGTGCAAATGAATCAGTTAATAGTGTATTTGCATACTATGCTCCAGGTTATAATGACAGAGAAACAAAATATCCTGCTTTCCCAAGCTTTAGTTATCAAAACAGTTACTACTATCAGGATATTGTTTTTGATGCCAGCAAAGATCAAGAAACTATTAAAGTCAGACAACACGTAATTAATCACCCAATCTTCCTAGAAAACCTCAAGCCAGGTACAGAAGGATGGGATAATATTGATTATGCTCAAGATTTACAAATAGCGGCTTTCCTCTCGTCACAGTCAATCAATAAAGGAGAATTTATTGATTTAAAGGTAAGCTTAGCAACTTTAGGAAATATCAAGGTAGAAATCTTTAGATTGGGTTATTACAGTGGAGTAGGCGCTAGACTAATTCACGAAGCTGATAATATCCCAGCTACTCAGCAACATCCAGAAACAGTTGAACCAGTAACTAAATTAGTGAGATTTAATTGGCTCACAACCTACACCCTCAAAACTGATAAAGATTGGGTAACTGGTTGTTACATGGTTAAGCTTACAGACAAGCTTACAGGCAAGCAGTGTCTATCCTTCTTTGTATTGCGTGATGATAATTTAAAATCTGATATTTTGTATAAATTTGCCTTCAGCACATATGATGCTTATAACAGTTTTGCTTATAATGCTGGTAATAAGTTTTCATCTTATTCTAGTGGTCAGCGTTCACTGCAAATTTCCCTAGACAGACCTTTGGAAGGCAATACTTACAATCATACAGCAACAAATAGTAATCCACTGCGATGGGAATACCAGACAATTAGATGGTTAGAAAAAAATGCTTATCGTGTTTCTTACTGCTGTGGACAAGATATAGACAAAAATGGGGCAGAATATGTCCAAAAATATTCTGTATTTATGAACAGCGGACATGATGAGTATTGGAGTTTTAGAGAATACAAAGCAATTCAAAAAGCCATAAAATGTGGGGTGAGCGTAGTTTCATTATCGGCAAATACTTGCTATTGGAATATTAAGTGGAGTAGCGATTATAGAACTGCTACCATTCACAAACGAAATGAAGCTTTAGCTGGCGGTGTAGTTAATAATTACCAACCAGATAAATTAAATATTGTACCTACTTATAGATTTCGCGATCCAGAATTATTTAATAAAACAGTAGATGGATGTCGGATTACTGGAGAGCAAGGATTACTAGGCGTTGGTTATATCGGTGATAGTAATGATATTTATGGTGGTTCCCCGCTCACAATTAAACAAAATCATCCTGTTCTAAGAGGAACTGGCTTACAAGCTGGTGATGAAATTCCTTTATTAGTTGGTTATGAATGGGATCATATCGATCCAGATCCAATTGCACAGCCGCAAACACAAATAAATACACCTAGTTTCATGAATTCAATTATTTTTGAATCTAAAATATTAGGTTCAATCTCTGATAATTCAAATGTCTCTGAGTCTTTTATTGGGGAGTTACCACCAGAGGCAGTATATACAGCACAAGGAGTTTACTTTACAGCCCCTAGTGGTGCGAAAGTATTCGCTGTTGGTTCCATACAAACTTCTTGGGGATTGGATTCCTGGGGTATTTTTCCTCCAAGAGAATCAAAAGCCTACCAACAAATTATTTATAATGTTCTCGAAGATGCAGAAGTTTGGCCAGGAGAGCCGATCGCCTAATAAGCTGTTAAGCATATAAGAAAGCATATTGCGGCTGCAGGGGGAGAGGGTTTACCAGCATGAAAATGATGCAATTTAAATAACGATTAGCTTACATCTGCGATCGCATTCATGAATTATCTTTGCCAGCCTATACATTAACAATGTGACCCGATGCATTGCCAATGTAACCCCATACATTAACAATGCGACCCGATGCATTGGCAATGTAACCCCATACATTAACAATGCGACCCGATGCATTGGCAATGTAACCCCATGCATTAACAATGTGACCCGATACATTGGCAATGTAACCCCATGCATTAACAATGTGACCCGATACATTGGCAATGTAACCCGATACATTGGCAATGTCAGCCCATACATTAACAATGCATCCCGATACAATCAAGGATCATCTTTCTCCCCCTTGCTCCCTGCCCCCTGCCCCCCTGCACGCTTAATACGATATCCTTAAACTCAACACCAAATTAAGCCCGCCAGTGCAACAGCTGACTCTTGACGGGGTTGACAAAGGGACGATTTTCAGCCAAAGAACGGGCATACTCGCGCTTTAATTGGTAATACCATTGCGCCTGGACATCGGAATCTTTAATTAATCGCAGTACGGGATCGTGCTTTAAACCAATTTGCTGCTTTTCTACTACTTTGCGGTCTTGGTCAAGAAAGGCGCGTGTAAATAGACGAATTAACGGTTTGGCAAATCCAGCCCAAGGAACTGTCCAATAAAAGGCAAAAGTAACTTCGCATTCTGTTTCCGAAATTGGTGTAATTGCTGTCAGGTTGCAAACTTGATGCTTGGCGGTTGTGGTGTTTTCGATTCTCACTCCGGGGATGCGGAAAGAAATTTCGGTTTCGGGAATTCCGCCGCCAATAAACTTATAAGCTGAACCTGTATTAGCGGGTAATTGGTGTTTACGCATAGTAAACCCATAAGGTGAAGGGTCAAATTGCTTGATTTCGTCGTGAAGTTGTCCAGAACGCCACCACCAGACCCGATGCACATAAGGAGAATGAGCAGGGTCCATCAAACCTAGGATTGCATGATCGACAAAACAGGGAAACCGCATCACCTCAACTAACTGCGGCGGGCGATCGCCAAACCCGGGAATCACGGGAATTTCCATATCTGAGGGCGAACCTTGAGATTTACCTGGTTCTGGCATATATATCCAGATATTACCCTGGGTTTCCCTGACTTCGTAAGATTCCACATTGTAGCGATTTAAATCTACATCTTGCTTTTCAACTAAAGAAGGAATGACAGTACAACGTCCAGCATGGTCAAAACGCCAACCATGATAACAGCATTCTATTTCCTGCCCATCAAAGCGACCGCAGCTTAAAGGTATACCACGATGGGGACAAATATCCCGCACAGCAAACACCTTACCTGTGAGGGTACGAGATAATAATACTGGTTCTCCCAAGAAAGTACGGGCGATCATCTTACCTGGTTTCAGGCGATCGCTAGGCAATGCATAATACCAGATGTTACGCAGGAAAAAATTTTGATTATCTTTCATAAGTCAAGGGTTGGAGAGAAGCGATGAATCGCGTCTGTACTCAAAAGTTAAAAATTATTGTCCCTTATCCCCAGTCCCCAATACCCAGTCCCAATTCCTAATTCCTCGCCTCTATCTTCTCCTGTTCCCGTTGCTTTTGATATTGTCTTAGTTGTTGTAATAACTTTTCTGAAGATGATTCCGGCGTATTTATAGTCACAGCTGATGGGAAGTGTTTGTCAGCAGTTTTAACAGCGGTAGGTGCAAGATTAATAGTTACAGCCTGTGGCTTGATGGCTGGATTTGCAATTACAACATTAGGTTGATTATCAGGCTTATTAATTGATGCTTTGAGCGCATCTAGAGCCGCAGCTACCTCTACTTGCTGCTGCATTTGTTCGGTGGAAGATACTAAGTTACTTAAACCATTCACCAATTGTCTGAGATTACTTCTAAAAGTTGGGTCGCCTGTCAACTCGTCTAAATCAGCGGTAATTTTCTGGGTATTTTCAAAAGTAGCTCTAGCAGAATCTAAAGTTTGTTGCAATAACACTGTATTTTTTGGGTCGTTTAAACTCCTAGTAGCATCGCGTAAATTAGCTGATGCTTGTGCTGCATTTGCAGACAGAGTTTCTAAATTTTTAATCGCCTCCCCTTGAGTTAAGCGATTAATTGCAGGTGATAAGCCGCTAACTGTAGTGCGTAAAGCGTTGCTGGTTTCGGTGATATTGTTTAAAGCTGCAACCAATGAAGAACGGTTGTTAGTGACTAAGTTATCTAAGTTAGTTAAAAGGCGACTGGCTTGACTTGCAGTTAAACTAAATTGGGTTGCGGCTGAACCTAGCTGATTGACTGTTTTAGTACTAGATGCGGTTAATTGATTAGTCGCCCGTTGTACAGAATTAGCTGTAGCGGAAAAGGTGCCTAATTGACCTTGGGCGCTTCTAGATAAAACCCTGAGGTCGCGGGTTAAAGCAGTCAAGCTAGTGGCGGCGGAGGTGGAGCTTTCTAATAGCCTGTTAACATTACTATAAAATTTGGGGTTATTATATACAGTCGCCAACTCAGTTGAGCTGCGAATCAGTTCATCAAGACTGATACCAATTTGACCTTTTAGCCGCGAACCATTGCAAATAATTAATTGAGGATCGCAATTTCTATCTAGTGGTTTAGCGACGACAACCCCAGCAGGTAAAGAAGCTTTAGGAGTAATATCAATGATACTTTCGCTAATCAGTCCACTTTGATTGGCTTCAACTACTACATTACTAGGAATAATTAAATCAGATTGGGGAATTTCAATTTCTACTTCAATGTTATTTGGCCCTGGTCGAATTGCGGATATATTGCCAATTTTCACACCACGGTAGCGGACTGTTGCGCCTTTTTGCATCCCGCCCGCGTTCGCAAATTCCACAATTGCTTTGTATGAACCGCGACTAGTGTTAACGCGATTCAACCAGATGACTATTAATCCAAATGCTCCCACTCCCATTAGGATCAACAGCCCCACAGAACCTTCTCTAAATGTTCGCGATCGCATATTTTTCCTCCATCCATCTAGCCGACGACCTGAATTGGGCCTTGCACACTTCCACTCATAAATTGTCTAATCAATGGATGGTCTGTGCTATCTATTTCATCAACTGTACCTTGCCACTGCACTCTACCTTGATAGAGAAAAATTACTCTATCAGCGGTACGACGAATTGTGCTGTCTTGATGGGTCACAATCGCATAAGTACTACAAACTCCATGTGAGCATTGCAAATGACGAATTAAATCTTCGATGACGGTGGAAGCAATGGGGTCGAGTCCGGCTGTCGGTTCATCGTAAAGTAACAGTTCTGGCCCCTGTTGATCACTCTCAGGGTTAGACATAATTGCACGCGCAAAACTAACTCGTTTCCGCATACCTCCAGAAAGTTCCGATGGATACAGTTCGCCAATTCCCGGTAAACCTACCATTTCCAATTTTGTATTCACCAGTTGGCGAATGCGCGATCGCGCTATCTTGGAATTTTGATACAGTAAAAACCCCACATTCTCTTCTACTGTCAGCGAATCAAACAAGGCTGCTTGCTGAAATACCATCCCAATCCCCACACTATCAGCCCCATCCTCAATCAAACCCGTGCGCCGCACTCCTTGGACATATATCTCGCCTTCATCCACAGGTAGTAATCCCGCAATTACCCGCAAAATTGTAGATTTACCAGTCCCAGAAGGGCCAATAATTCCTAGTGCTTCTCCCCGATGAATTGTCAAATCCACACGATCTAAAACCTTGTTGCTACCAAAGGACTTAGACACGCCTCTTAATTCAATTAATGGTTCTGTCATTGGTCATTAGTCAAGGGTCAAAAGTCAAAGGTCAAGGGGAGCCACTGCGGTCTTCTCCCAAGGGGAGACGCTAAAAGCGTTAGCGAGTCCGCGAGCGTCTGGGGTTTCCCCAAATGGAGCAAGTGGCGTTCAAGGGTCAAGAGCCATAATAAGTTAATCTGGACTTTGGACTTTTGACCTTGGACTCCGCGAAGCGGCAAAAATGCAAGATAGTGATGTCATTGTAATTGGTAGCGGTATCGGTGGTTTGTGTACTGCGGGTTTACTGGCTCGTTATGGTCAGCGCGTAATTGTTTGCGAAAGCCATACAATTGCAGGTGGTGCTGCTCATAGTTTTAGACGACGGGGATTTGAATTTGATTCTGGCCCTTCTTTCTATTGTGGTCTGAGTGATACCCAAAGCTTGAATCCACTCAAACAAGTTTTGGATGTGCTTGGTGAATCCATTCAAGTTATACCTTATGATCCTTTGGGACACTACCATTTTCCTGAAGGGACTATTGCAGTTTACAGCGATGCTGAACGTTATTGGCAGGAGGTGGAGCGAGTTACACCTCAAGGCGCGAAAGAACTGCAACGGTTTACAGCACGCTTGTTAGGCTTATATGAGGCGATGCGGGGTATTCCTACTTTAGCGTTGCGCTCAGATTGGCAAGTAATTCTCACATTAATAAAAAGTTACTTACCATCATTGCTGAAAATGTTGCCTTACTTGCCACTAGTGCAAAGTTCAGCAGGCAATGTCATGGATGCAACAGTCAAAGACCCTTGGGTAAGGCGGTTAATTGATTTAGAATGCTTTCTACTTTCAGGGTTGAAGGCGCATGGCACAATTGCCCCAGAAGTAGCTTTTATGTTAGGCGAACGTTCTCGTGCGGGGGTGGAATATCCTATTGGGGGAAGTGCAGCAATTGTTCAGGCTTTAGTTAAAGGATTAGAACGCTGGGGTGGACAACTGCGTTTAGGATGTCACGTCGAGCAAATCTTAGTGGAATCAGGCAAAGTTGTGGGTGTGAAGTTAGCAACAGGTGAAATTTTGCGATCGCCAATTGTTATTTCCAATGCGAGTATTTGGGATACTTACAATCATTTGCTACGTCCCGAAGATTTACCAGCAAATTACCGCCAAGCAGCTTTAGATACGCCAGCCGTTGACAGCTTTATGCATTTGCATTTAGGTATTAAGGCGGATAATTTAGAAAATTTAACGGGACATCATGTAGTAGTCCACGATTCTCATCAAGATATTACAATCCCAGGCAATACTTGCATGATTTCAATTCCTAGCGTTTGGGATGCAACACTCGCGCCAGCAGGACATCATGTAGTTCATGCTTACACCCTGGAACCTTACGCTGGCTGGGAACGAAATCAAGATTATGCAGAAAAGAAACGCCAGAAAGCACAATCTTTATATCGCGCCTTAGAACGCATTATCCCCGATATCCGAGAGCGCGTAGTCGTGGAACTAATCGGCACACCCCTCACCCATGCTCATTATCTCCGCAGATATCGCGGAACCTATGGCCCAGCCATTGCTGCTGATCAGGGAATGTTTCCCAGCACACACACGCCAATACAGGGTTTGTATCGCGTTGGTGATAGCACCATCCCTGGAATTGGTGTCCCGGCTGTTGCTGCATCTGGTATTTTATGCGCGAATACTTTAGTAAATCTACAGCAGACAGAAAAGGTGTTAGCTAAATTGAGAAAATGACGAGATTTTCCCTTGATTAGTCAATTCTCAAAAGCCTGTATGATAGGTGTCACCAATCATTTAAACTGCTAAGACAGCAGGCGTAATGCAAGCAAAATATGTAAACTTTGTAGGAAGAATAGGGTAAGCTTTTTCATTTTTACCCTTTCTCTTAATACTTATTGATTTAATTCTGTTTATTTCCGCTAAGTTACTTTTACATCCGCTTAGACATTAATGTTTCCTCAAGTTTTTTGGAAAATTTGGAGGAATTTTTGCGGTGTAATGTAGCATCTATATGCCAAATGAGCTTTTAAGCAAAATTAAAGCCTTTATGTTTTAATATTTTAGCTAATTGCTGTTATTTTTGTGCTCCAGCCAATTCTTTGTATATAAGAACTGAGATAATAACTAATATGTAATTTCTTCCTGAATCTATAGTGTGAAGCGACGCAAATCTCCTGTATAGATGGATATATTAATATGATTCAAAACGGGACAATAATTAGAGGACATTACCGCATTCAAGAGCGTCTAGGAAGCGGTGGGTTTGGTATTACTTACTTAGCTATTGATATAGACAGACCAAGCAATTGTAAATTTGTCGTTAAACAACTGAGTTTACGCAGACATGATCCACATACCTTGCCATTAGCTCGAGAATTGTTTCAACGAGAAGCGAAAGTTTTAGAAAGATTAGGTAAAAAATACGATAGGATTCCCGAATTATTCGCTTATTTTGAAGAAAATGAGGAATTTTATTTAGTTCAAGAATTCATAGATGGTAAAGATTTAACTTCAGAAATTATTCCGGCTCGTCCTTTAGAGGAAAACACAGTAATTGCACTATTACAGGATATTCTGCAGGTTTTAGAATTTATTCATCAAGAAAAAGTTATTCACCGAGATATTAAACCATCAAATTTGATTCGGAGATATTCTGATGGCAAAATTGTGCTAATTGATTTTGGGGCTGTTAAAGAGATTAGTACTTTAGAAGTCAACGAAAATAACACACCCAGCCTCACACGTAATGTTGGGACTCCTGGTTATATTCCTCTTGAACAAGAACAAGGTCATCCCAAATTATGTAGTGATATTTATGCTTTGGGAGTATTAGGAATTCAAGCTCTAAGTGGATTAGTTCCCAGAAATTTAGAAAAAAACTCTGCAGGAGAACTTATCTGGCGTAAATACGTACCAAATATCAGCAATGCTCTGGCTTCAGTTTTAGATAAAATGGTATGTCGCAATTGTGACAATCGCTATGAATCAGCAACTGAAGCTTTGATAGCTCTTGCTCAAATCATTCAAGATACTTCAACTAGACCACCAACTCAGGTTACAGGTTCTGTTGTTCATAGACAATATAATAGATATTCTTTCATAAAAAACATTCTTTTAGCTTTATCGTTATCTATTAATGCCATATTTGCCTGGCAAATCCTTCATAAAATAACTCAAAATAGCATTAATCAAAATATCGATGAAGTCAAAATTGATATGCAAGATGTTTGTAATAGCAATTTGATTTATCAAGATATCCCTGAAGTTAAAGAAAAGGGTATAGTAAATATTGAAAAGAAAGGGTCATATTATGAGGGTGAATACACAGATGTTTGGCCTGTCTTTCGTTGGGTTTGTTTATATCGCATAAAACCAAATTCAGGTAATTTTCCCTTTGCTGTTCCGCCAGCCCAGCAGCAGGAAATAAAACGAGTAGGCATGAATTTGGACGCTTATTGCAAAATGAAATATCCAGATAAATACAAAGCTAGTCACCATGACTACAATGACCCTAAATCTTTAAAATGCGTCCGTCCTCATCCACAATAAATAATTATCACCTTTTCTGACTAAATTTTATATTTTGGATTGGTAATTACAGCAGATGTAAATTCTCTACAAAAGATTACTCCAAGGTAATATCAATTCAATAAAATTATGGTACATATAGATTTTTTTAGGGGTTAGCATTGCTAAAATTCCGCCCCTTTCAAGGAATTTGTTTGTATAAACTTTTTAATTGATAATTCATAATTTCTAGTACACTGTGGCGTAAATAAAGCTACCCTGTCAAATTGTCAAAAGTCTTGATATATGAACCTTTTGACTTTTGACTTTTGACTTTTGACTTTTGACTTTTGACTTCCGCGCAGCGGTACTAGTCTTCTATATAAAACAAAACCATAAATTTATACATAAAATTGCTTGACACTGCTAGGTTTAACCCCTGGGTAGTTTCAGTACAACGGTTATAGAATTAAAAGTATCGATAGCCAAGCAATTAATTAAGAGATTTCACCCTTGGCTATTCTGTGGGGTCACGGTTATAATCACAAGCTAAAGTTATCAATAGTACTTTAATTCAGACAAAATACCATTGCTTATGAAATAAGTTATTTGTTTATTAGGTGCCAACAATAATTATTTGCAATCTATCATTTGGCATTTGGTATTAGTTACAGCATATTTGAAATGCATAAGGTACTAAATTGACTGGTTTTGAGGCAAAGAAGTGAGTCAGTGCGGTCTTCTTCATCAGGGGAGAGGCTAGCGCCAAAAGGGTTTCTTCCATGAGCAACTGACGCTTTTCTGATCAAACTTGTCCTAAAATCGCACCTCTCATGTAAAAGAGTAAAACAAAAGCATGGTTAAATCTTTCGATTCCCGTCCAACTGAGATTTTATGGCGACAAGTTTGGGGATTAGCGGTTTTACTGGCCGCAATCATGCTCAATTGGATGGCATATAGTTTTTATCAACCACAAATTTTACAAAAACTCAAATTTGGAGAATTAGCCGCTTGGCTGGGGATCATACAAGGGCTACTCGCCACAGTTATTGAACCTTTTGTAGGGCGATTTTCCGATCGCATTCAGCAACGCTGGGGTAATCGCTTACCCCAGATTAGTGTAGGGGTGATTCTGGCAGGTTTGATTTTTGTGATGATCTCGCTGTTAGTAGAGCAAAACCTGCAAGGAAGTATACGTTGGCTAGTTCCTGTACTGATGATACTTTGGGCGATCGCGATTATGATTTTCCGCGGCCCTGCGATCGCACTACTCACACAGTTTGCACCTCTAACGGAATTACCACAAGCTAACGCTGCTTTAGTATTCGTCTTTGGCTTAATTGGAGCTATTGGGCCATTCTTAAATAAATTTATGCACAGTATAGGGGCATCGATTACTTTTCTGTTAGGTGCGATCGCCTTGGTGATGGGAGCATATATTTTGCGATCGCTAACTCCCCCATATGTTTTAACTCAGTATTCACTCAACGAAGATTTATCTCCTACTGCGCCTTCTTTATTATTATTTTTAATTTTTGTCATTGGTTTAGGAGCAGGATTAGAAGTCAATCTGCTCATGTCAATGTTTCCTCAAGTCTTACAAACTCAACTACCCGGACTCAGGCTGGAATTTATTACCTCTGGCATACTTTTAGTATCTGCAATGTCCTCAGTCATTTTGGGAGAATTGACAGCCCAAATCGGTGTTAATAAAGTCATGTTACTAGGCTTAGGATCAATGACAGGCTTAATGGGATTGGCACTGTTAAATGATATCGATAATTTAGTCGTAGGATATATACTGGGTTTTGGTATCAGCTTTGGGCTAATTTTTGTTAGCATGATTCCCTTTTACTTAGGAAAAGTTTCACTACAGCAAGCAGGTTTAGCCACTGGTTTATATTTTGGTGGTAGCGCTGGAGCTACTGCTATAGTTGCAATTTTAATTAAACAAGCATTTTTTACATCCTTAATAGCTTTTTTGTTGTCTGAAGTTGCTTTTTTTGTAGTAGCTGGTTCTCTTGTCATCCTCAAAAAGATTCCACTTAGTTAATTATTATAATTACAGTAACTAATAATATAAATTCTATAAAATAAGCATCTTATCTACTAATTATAAACATCAATAATTTTTGCCAAATTTATTATGAAAAAGATTAAATATACTTTAACTATGGCAGAGTAAAACTAACAATAGTATGCTTTCCTGGAATTGTATTGATTTTCAATTCTCCTCCATAAATTTCAACACATTTTTTCGCAATAATTAGTCCTAATCCCAAGCCTTCCTGCGCGTAGAGTTTACGCCCAAATTGCATATAAGCACCCAGAGCCGCAATCTCATCACTGCTTATACCTCGTCCACAATCAATCACATCTAAATTAAAATTATCTCCATTGAGTTTGCTGATTATATGTACAGGAGTACCTGGCGGCGAGAACTTAAAAGCATTATCAATAATTTCTATAACTATTCTCTTTAAGTTTGGTTCAGAAATTTTAACTCTAATATCTTGTAAATCTAAATGTAAATCAGCTTCTCTACCTGACTGTTGAGCTTTTTCTAAAGCAATTTCCGTAATAATTTTCTGAGAATCACTTTGATGTAATTCATTTCGTAGCGCTTTTATTTCTTCAGGATTTTTTGCTAATAATTCTAGCTCTGCATAGAGTAAAAAATTTTGAGTTAATCTATATAATCTCTTGCCAGATATATTAATTAACTCTAGCATTTCTAAGACTTCGCCTTTATCCATCGAATTGTAGTCTTCTATCAGCAATTCCGACAATCCAATAATGCCATTCAACGATGTATGTAACTCATGAGGAAGAGACAGTGTAATATTACTCCTTAACTCTTCTATTTGTTTTTGAGATTGTCTATTGATAGCATCTTGTTTTTCTAATCGAATTGCGATCGCTTTCAGTAATTGTTTGGAAGTAAAGGGTTTTGTTAAATAATCATCAGCCCCTAATTCCATACCTTGGCGTAAATCTAACTTGTCAGCTTTAGCCGTGAGAAAAATTAAAGGAATATGTGCAGTAGCTACATTTTGTTGCAAAAATCTCAAAACGCCATAGCCATCTAATTCTGGCATCATGACATCACAAAGAATTAAATCTGGAATTTGCTCTTTTATCTTCTGGACACCAATTACACCATTCTCTGCTGTAATGGCTTCAAAGTTTTTCATTTCTAAGAGTTCCTGGACATTTTCTCGAATTGATTCTTCATCCTCAATCACCAAAATCTTGATCATTTTTACCTTGATTTTTAAATAATTAATAAACTTGCTAATAAAAATTGTGTTATTGCTTATTTAGGGTTTAGGTTTTATCATTTGTCAACAGTTATGAGTTACTTCTCCCCTACTTCCTTATTTCTCACCCTACAGGTAGCCACTATGGCCAATCCCTACCACTCATTGGTAGCAGTACAGTCAACTTTGTGGCAAACACAACTACACTATTTAATAAATTAAATCGGATTGCTATATTATATTTACTCCCACAGTGGCAGCGTACTTAGATAATTATGGAGACAAGTCTGTGAGTAGTCTAGGCAAAAAAAGATTAGACACCGCTTTAGCGATCGCTACTTATGCTGTTGGTAGTGGTACAGCCTCAGCAACGCCAACTCCAGGCGGAGAACTTCCTAAACAAATTCTGTTAACTGCTTCTGATATTTTGATGTACACCAACATCTGGAAAATTTATTTTTCAGAGGATTTATCTCAAAAAGAACTGATCGATATTTTGGCAGAATTAGGATTAGTCACAGTTGCAGCCGCAGGGACAGCTTATGTTGTCAGCAAAGCCAGTACAGCAGTTCTGAAAGAGATTACTCAGTGGACTGGGCCACTGGGATGGGGTATGATAGCTGCGATCGCAGGTTCTTTAAGCGGCTTGTTTGGTCTCGCTTGGGCAATGTATTGTGATCAGCTTTATTTACAACAACAATCTCCGTTGACGTAGGATGCGTTAGCGATAGCGTAACGCATCAGTGCCCTGAGATTTTTTTAGAAATCAAATCGGATTCCTATAATATGTAAACTATTTCGTAATCCGGACTTCAGTCCTGACGTTAAGTACACTCTGTACTAAGAAATTATCAAAATTCAGCAATAAACTACCAATTCACACATGCTGCTTGATGCCGTAGGCTAACGCACCCTACTTCTAAATGCTACTTAATAATTAATGCTTCAATTAGTGGTAAAGCACACCAATAATTAAGGTAATAATTATTGGTATGAGGATGGGGATAGCAACTACCAGTCCCCACTTACCAAACTTAATCTCTTCACCTTCAGATTTTAGAAAAGCAATCCAACCAACAACTCCCATTACTAGCCAAAGAAACCCAAAGGAAAGAAATATAATAAATATTGAGTCATCCATTGTCCATTAATTTGTATTAAACTCTATATTTGAAGATAACGGACAAATTG
This sequence comes from Calothrix membranacea FACHB-236, assembly GCF_014696315.1. Classification (GTDB taxonomy): domain Bacteria; phylum Cyanobacteriota; class Cyanobacteriia; order Cyanobacteriales; family Nostocaceae; genus Aulosira; species Aulosira membranacea. Next base: position 44,127 of record NZ_JACJPX010000036.1, on the reverse strand, counting down.
ATAAATTGCACTCCCTCTTACAGACAAAAAATTTCTCTAGCTATTAATCTTTGTGTCTGAAAACCAGAGTCATATAGGAGTCCTAAATGATTTGTGAAATATCGCATCAAAATTCGTTGACTGTTGACTGTTGACTGCCACAACGGATATTTTTCATAACTGAAAGAAGAGATATTCTTGTGCATTTGCTGTGGAATTGATAGTAGGAGCCACTGTCTAGAGAATACTTAACCATCAGTTAATAGCCAAGATTTATCAACTACCTTCCTGATTTTTGTTGTCCGCCCTGTCTCTTGTACATAAATAGTTTGAAAAGACCATGAAGGGTATCTTCTTACAATACCTCTTGGGTATAGTTTTATTATTGCATCTGTCAGATTATTGTGCTTAATTGGGTATTGCTTGCTATACATTTGTGATAGCTAGAATTACAATGCCACAAATAGGCCTAAAAATAGAGCATTAGGAGTTTTTTCATGTTAAGTCCTGTACAAACAATCAGCATCTTCCAAAAACAACTAGATCCTCAAGTCTTTTCAGCAGGACAAGTCATATTTGAAGAGGGACAAGCGGGAGATTTTATGTATGGCATCATAGCAGGAGAGGTTGAGATATTCATCAATAACAAAGTTATAGAAACAATTCAAGGAGGAGAAGTTTTTGGTATCGGTGTACTTGTAGGAATCAAAAATAGAACTTATACAGCTATTGCTAAAACCAATTGTCAGCTTGCTTTTCTTAATGAACAAAGATTTATTTTCGCAGTTCAAGAAACGCCTTTATTTGCCCTACAAGTAATCAAAAATTACTCAGAACGTCTAACTCGTCTAGAGCATCGCTTTTCTACCATTGCAATTTGAGAATTTGCATAAATAATATCTATTTCAATAAAGGCAGTTTTAATACAAGGGGGAAGGGGGACAAATAATTCAAGATTATACCCAATAGTTTTTGGATTTTAGCCTTTGAACCTTGAGCGCCTAAATAAAAAAGAAACCACTGTTTAACAGTGGTTTCTAAATAAGTAAAAAATATTTTATTTACTATTCAAGTGGAGTGCTGTAAGCACTAAAACCATAAGCTAAAGTTTCTTTCCAAGCATCTGAAGGCTTCAAGCTTCTATTAATTGCTTTTGCAAATGGTAATGCAATACCTTTGATAGTTTCCGGCAAAATTGCATATTCTGTTGTTGCTTCCACTGTATATTGCGGACATTTTGCTTTGATACCAGCATTATTTAACATTTCTTCTACTTCTCGGGCTGAATATTGCTTGAGATAGATAGGATTTTTGCTAAATATGTTAAGGTTTCTAATGAAGTTATGGATAATATGAGATGGGCAAGCTTTGTTGTGAAAAGAATGATTAAATACAAAGCTACCGCCTGGTTTAAGTATCCGAAATATCTCAGCTAATAAGTTTCTTAATTGTGCGTCTGGTATATGCATAAAAACACAATTAGAAATTACTAAATCTATAGAGTTATCTTCCAAAGGTAAGATTTCTGCTGAGTTACAAATTATATTAAATTCAGCCCCAGGAAAAAAATCGTATTCTTGTTTTACTTTAATTAATCTTCTAAGTAAAGGTTCGGAGATATCAATAGCATAATATTTTTGGCATCTCAGATTTTTATCCTTTGAAAGATGCAATGGAGCGCGTCCGTAACCACAACCAATTTCTAGAATAGAATCTACAGACTTATTCACAGGAAATTTATTCCATGTGCCGCCTGGTTTGCCACCTAGCAAAGTGTAATCTTGTTTAATAGCTGATGTTTCGGGAAGCTGCTCAATTTTTTGAGAACCATAATAAGTCTTACCAATTTCATCCCATTTTTGTTTGTGTTCAGTACTATTTAAATGTTCATAGTTCTGCGGAAAATAAATACCATCCCGCAACTGAAAGTCACTCAGGCTATTTCTAGATTTTTCTAATTGAGTCATAAGAAGATTCTTAATTAATAGCTAGCTATTTTTTCTGTTATACTCTTAACCAACTATTAAGTGCAAGTGCTATTTTATCGAGATTAATTCATTGAAAATACATAAAATAATTATCAAAATACTTCCTGATTTAATAATTCATTAAAATCGCGGTTGTTTAGGGTAAAACTTGTGCTAATAATCTAATTTTTATGGCTACTATAGGCTAGTCTTATTGGCATTCGTCAGTAATTTTACGATGAAATGTTAGCATCGGTTTACAGATACTTTAAATTTAATTATAGATAGCAATAATCGGAGGCTAGTCTGCAATGAAAGCAGAGTCACAACAAAAACGGGTAGTTGTTGTAGGTGCAGGTTGGGCTGGTTTAGGGGCTACCTACCATCTGGCAAAACAAGGATATGATGTAACGCTTCTAGAAGCTGGGCCTTATCCTGGGGGATTGGTTGCAGGTTGGAAAACAGCCGCCGGACGTTCTGTAGAGGCGGGTATACATGGCTTTTGGTATCCTTACAGAAATATTTTTGCCCTCATCAATGAATTAGGAATTAATCCTTTTACAACTTGGACTCGTTCTGCTCAATATTCTCCTGCAGGATTAGAAGTAGAATCACCGATTTTTCAAAACTTACCAAGGCTACCCACTCCTTTAGGAACTTTTCTTTACACTAAATTTCAACGGCTACCATTAATTGACCGTTTGAGTGCCTTACCTTTACTTTATGCTGTAGTTGATTTTGATAATTCCCCTGATGCTTGGCGACGTTATGATTTTGTCACCGCCAGGGAATTATTCAAAGACTTTGGGGTTTCAGCACGACTTTATAAGGAAGCTTTTGAACCAATGTTATTGGTAGGCTTGTTTGCCCCTGGTGAACAATGTTCTGCCGCCGCTACATTAGGAATGTTGTACTTTTTTATTTTGGCACATCAAGCAGATTTTGATGTAGTTTGGTGTCGAGGAACTGTTGGGGAAAAAATATTCCGTCCTTGGGTAGAACTTATTGAAAAATATGGTGCAAAAGTATTATCTCAAAAACGTGTTACAGATGTAATTGTAGATAGTAATAATCGAGCCACAGGTGTAGTTTGTGGTGATGAAGTTTTTGATGCCGATGCTGTTATTTTTGCTGTTGGCATTACTGGGATGAAGAAAATAGTTGCTAATAGCCCCAGCTTACAAAATCGAGAAGAATTTCGTAATTTAAATAATTTAGGGGCAATAGATGTTTTAGCTACTCGCTTATGGTTTGACCGCAAAATTGATATTCCCCGCCCTTCTAATGCCTGTTTTGGGTTTGATACAACTATAGGATGGACATTTTTTGATTTAAACGCCATCCATGATGAATATAAAAATGAAACAGGAACAGTAATCGAAGCTGATTTTTATCATGCCAATCAATTCCTCAATTTAAGTGATGAGGAAATTGTGCCTATCGTTCAGCGTTATTTAACAACTTGTATACCAGCCTTTCGAGAAGCAAAGGTGATTGATAGAAGTGTAATTCGCCTGCCAAATGCGGTGACTCATTTTGCACCAGGGAGTTATCGCTATATGTTGCCAGCTACAACTAGTTTTGCAAATGTGTTTATGAGTGGTGATTGGATTGTCACCCCTCATGGTTCATGGTCGCAGGAAAAAGCTTACGTTACTGGTTTAGCAGCAGCGAATTCAGTAATCTCCTATTTAGGCGCAGGTCAGCCAGCTAAGATTTTACCAGTAGAAGCAGATGAACCCCACATACAAGCGGCGCGATCGCTCAACCAAACAGTCCGTCAATTGAGCGAATCTATCCTACCGAACTTTTGGTTGCCTTAGCTGCTTAGGGATTGGGGACTGGGGATAAGGAAGTACAGGAGTAATAAAAAATCCCCATTACCAATTACCCAATGACAAATAAAAAACTTTTTAAATACAGACGCGATTAATCGCGTCTCTACAAGAATTGACTCTTGACGATTAAGCCACTCGGCTAAGTTTTTGATGAATGGGAATTTGAATTACAAATTCTGTTCCCTGTCCAGGTATGGATTGGCAAGAGAGATTTCCACCATGTTTTTCTACAATAATCTGGTGACTTATTGATAATCCTAATCCAGTTCCTTTACCAGAAGATTTAGTTGTAAAAAATGGTTCAAATAGCTTTGCTTTCACTTCTTCACTCATACCTGGGCCGTTATCTGCAATGTGAATAGCTACCCATTCCTTACCAATCATCGTAGTCCGAATTTCTATGCGGCTTGGTTGCTGCTGTATTTCTGCAAATGAACGCTGTTGATTATATTCATCTAAAGCATCGATAGCATTGGCAATAATATTCATAAATACTTGATTAAGTTGCCCAGCATAACAATCAATAAGTGGCAATTGACTGTAATCTTTGAGCAATTCAATTCCGGGACAATCTGGTTTGGGCTTGAAGCGATAATTCAAAATTATCAGTGTGCTATCAATACCCTCATGAATATTTACTGCATTCATGTTGGCTTCATCAACACGAGAGAAAATCCGCATAGACTGCACAATATCGCGAATACGTTTTGCACCAATATTCATTGATTTGAGCAGCTTTAATAAATCTTCTTGAATAAAATCTAGGTCAATCTCAGCGAGTCCTGTTTGAATGCGAGGTGTGGGGCTGGGATATTCTTCTTGATAAAGGTGTAAGAGATTTAGTACTTCTTGAGTATATTCATTGGCATGAATGAGATTGCCATAAATGAAATTTACTGGATTATTAATTTCATGGGCAATACCAGCAACCATCTGTCCTAAGCTAGATAATTTTTCACTTTGAATTAACTTAAGTTGCATTTCTTGTAGGTCTTGATATGCAAGGCTAACTTCTGCAACTTTTTGTTCCAATAAAGCGTTTTTTTGCTCTAGCTTTGCTGATAAATCATGTAATTTGAGGTGCAATTTAACCCTTGATAAAACTTCTTGCTGTTGGAATGGTTTAGTAATATAATCTACAGCCCCAACTTCAAAACCTTTGACTTTGTTAGCTGTATCAGAGAATGCAGTCATAAAGATGACTGGAATATCTTTAGTAACAGGATTAGCTTTTAAATGATTACAGGTTTCAAAGCCATCCATTTCTGGCATCATGATGTCCAGTAAAATCAAATCTGGGATCACATATTTAATCCTTTCTAAAGCTATTTTGCCAGATTTCGCTATACATACTTCTAAGCCAACTTGATCCAGAGCATCAGATAAGACACCTAAATTCGCAGAATTATCATCAACAATTAAAACTGTCGCCGTTTGTTCACTTACCAGAGTCATACAACCTCTCAGACGTGTGGAAACCCAGAAAAGGCAGGATTAATCCTGTCTTTTGGTGTTTGTCAAAGCTTTGACTTATAAGATTGAATGAGTGTCAGGATATCTTGGTCTTGATATCCTTTTGCTAGTTCATGCAGCTTTTTGGCAAAGGGAATGTAGTTTACATCCATTTGTTGAATTAAGGCTGCTTGTTTAATAATTCCCTTAAAATTACCTTTCATTACCAACTTGTACAGAGTTTCTATTTCGGCTATGGGTGGAGCAATTAACTCAGTATGATCTAGCTCTCGCTGATGTATATTTTTCTGCTCTTCATAAAGCCACTCTAGATGCAGATGTTTCTGCAATTTTTGCAAAAGAACAGTAGCCTGTACTGGTTTGGGTAAAAAATCATTTCCACCTACTTCTAAGCTGCGATGTTGATCACTTTCAAATACACTTGCTGATGAGACAATAATCACAATATTTTTGAATGTTTCTGATTTACGAATGCGCTTGATCAGGGTAAAGCCATCTATTTCTGGCATCAATAAGTCAGTCAGGACAATATCTGGTTGAAATGTCCAGAGTTTCAGCCATCCCTCTTGTCCATTGACTGCTTCGGCTACCTCAAAGCCAATGGGACTGAGTAAATTGTTAATGACTGAGCGATTTGCCCATTTGTCATCCACAATCAGAATTTTAGGACGGCAGTTTTTAATACCAATAATTTGTCCTTTGTGATCGGCTTGAGATGTTTTGACCCACTCATCAGCTTCAGGTAAGTTAACATCAAACCAGAAAATACTACCAACATTGACTTGACTTTGAACCTCAATATTGCTTTCCATCAATTCGACAATTTTTTGACTAATTGCCAATCCTAATCCAGTACCCTCAGTTTGTTGTCGATGATTTCCTACTTGTTCAAAAGGTTGAAAAATGACTTGGAGTTTTTCTTGAGGGATACCCATACCAGTATCACGGACTTGAAAGCGAATTTTTCCTTCTGAGGCATAGCTAACGGTCAAAGTCACGCTACCTGTATCGGTAAATTTGATGGCGTTGCTCAAAAGATTAATTAACACTTGCCGTAAGCGTTTTTCATCGGCATGGATTCCAATAGGTAATTCCGCAGCCAATTGATATTGAAAGTTAATATTTTTGAGTTCGGCGCGGATGCGACACATTTCTGCCACACCTTGCAAAAATGCTGGTAAGTGGAAATCAGTCGGCATCAGCTCCAATTTCTGGGCTTCAATTTTTGACAGATCCAGAATGTCATTAATTAAAGTCAGCAAATGTGAACCGCACTGATAAATCACATCAATACGCGATCGCTCTTTTTCATCTAAGTGTTGGGAACGTTGCAGAATTTGGGCATAGCCTAAGATTCCGTTGAGGGGAGTCCGCAATTCATGGCTCATATTGGCGAGGAATTCGCTTTTAGCATAGCTTGCTGCTTCTGCGGCTTCTTTAGCTTTGGCTAGGGCGATTTCAGCTTGTTTGCGTTCAGTAATGTTTCTTGTTGTACCAATAATCCCCAGAATTTTGCCTTCAGCATCACGCCAAGGAGCTTTTGTGGTCAGAAAAATTCCTCCAAATTCATTAGTAGATACTTCTTCCTCGTAAGTCTCTACCATTCCTGTTGCCAAAATCTGGCGGTCTTTCGCCATGATTTCCTTGGCTACATCCAGGGGTAATACTTCAGTATCGTCTTTGCCAATAATCTCGTTAATGGGCTTACCCAAGAATTTAGCTAAATTGGAGTTGAGGGCAACATGACGACCTTGGCAATCTTTAACAACAATAAAGTCTGGTGTACTTTCTAAAATAGAACGCAACAGCAAATTTCTGGCACGTAGGTCTTCTTCAGCTTGTTTACGCTGTGTGATGTTCTCACTAAACATTACCAGCCCACCGATTTCACCCTTAGCCTGATACCAAGGACGTATTAACCAGCTTACCCACTCAATAGAACCATCAGCACGTAGATAGCGGTCTTCATCTCGTTGTGCGATCGCTCCTGCTAAACATTGTTGATGAATCTGCTTCCATTCTTCAGGGATATCAGGAAATACTTCGTAGTGGCTGAGTCCAATTACATTATCGGTAATTTGATAGTTTTCTAACCATTTGCGATTCAGCGCCAAATAGCGCATTTCCCGATTTAATATAACCATCGCCACAGGACTATAATCAATAGCCTGCTGCAAATATGTTGTGTTCTCGCATGAAGCGATATCTGTCAGATTACACCCAATCATATTAATGTCCGCTCCCAAAGTTGCCTGGGGGTTATCAGATGAGAATTGTTGGTTCATGGTGAATTCTGACGTTCAGCAGTATAGAGCTTTTATGCGATCGCGCTTAGAATTGCACGCCTAAAGTTTTGAACTTCAACCTAAGGTTGGGTGTTCATCAAATAGAATTCCCTGTAATCTCGCAAAGATAAGTCTATTTCCATTGAATCTAAATATACCGATGGTCGAGAACCGAGTAAAAACGGAAATAGTCAGATCTGTACTCTCATCTATGACTATAAAACACCGATATTCTTAACTTTTATGGGATTAAATCACTGTAAATTTACGGCTATCAGCAAAATCTCATATCAGCTTCTTCCGTAAAAATTGGTAGTTAATATTCATTAAGAATATAAAATTATACTTATTTGTTAGGAGAAGTCATTCCCAGGTACGATGACAAAGAAACAGTTTGATACCTGTTGTATCAATAATTTCGTGAATTGGTATTAGCACATAGAAAATAGGGCATTGGTAACTTTTTCCATGCCCTATGCCCACAAAATCCAACTGCCTATTTTTTAGAAGAGGAATCTTAAAGTTGTCTAACTCTTTGCCTTGTATATCGACCATCCAGCCCTAGTTTGATCCAACTCAGACATTCGTATTCTGAATTGAATAATTTCGGTGCTGCAATATTATTCAATAACTCTGGTGGGTAGTGGTCGTAAAAATATTTACCCTCCTGTTGAGAGACAATAATTAAATTGTGATGGTAAATATAGCGAGATTTAAAACTATCGCCGCTACTGATAAACTCTGCATGTTGGTCAATATGTTCTTGAGCAATATCAATGATATTACTGATGCTACTGCCATAGATTCCCGCTGGATTCTCTGTTTTGTGAAATTGGCTATTATGACCATTTTCTGCCAATAGTTTATAGGAATAAATTTCGTAATTATCGGCTTTGCCAAAAACAAATGGAATGATGAGATATCCTTTATATGACACTGAGTTTTCATAAAGAAGACGACTCATCTCAACCTCCTTTGGTATAATTGCTTCCTGATAAATTGCCCCCATTACACCCCTACTAACAGTCGAGATATTACTGTTAATCAGCGGACTAATCTCTATATCTGATTTTGTTTTTTGCAAAGGGGGTTGTCACCCCTTTTTTTGATAAATTTAGATGTGATAGAGGCTGCCAAAAAATTATTGCAAAATTCATTATCGCTTTTTTTGAAATGCATAATTATGAAATATATTGCAAAAGTCAAAAAATCATGAATATCATCCTTTAGATAGATATAAGATTCCTATTTGATTTTGTGATGCTAGGTATAGATTTATTCACTTATGGTCTGCTTTCTCGCATCTTTTCCTTGCTGAAGATATTTTTCTCAAAGATAGAAGTTCAAGACACCTTTTATTTTTAGAGCCAAAATTTAAATACTCTTGCAGCTATAGCACGTACATAAGGTCAAGAATTTTTAGACGATTCGTGAGTATCTGGGGGTACGAGTCAGAAATTCCAGGTTTTTGACCGTTGTGGCATTTGTTGCCAATGATATCTGCGTTTGATGATGAATTTACGAAGATTGCGATCGCTGCGGGTCAGTTGACTGCGGCGAGCATTTTGTATTCTTCGCTTTTTATTCTTAACCAAAGAGTATTGACAGGATGGGCATCTGAGGAATCTTCATACCCAATCTTAACCAAGCCTTATTTATTTATTAAAAAACAATTTTTATTTTTTAAATCACTGACATTGGGCTGAATTGTTTCTAATGAGCTTATCAAGACGTAACTTCTTTAAGTTGGCTGGTGCGAGTGCTGTTGGTGTGACGATGCTTTCTCCTTTAGAAGCCTTGTATGCAAGAGCAGCCAAGGGTCAAGTTGCTAACGGAATTGGCTATGGGCCCCTAGAAGCAAAGCTACCTGAAAATGCAGATGAACTTGCTGGTTTTATGATTGGAGGAATTGACTTAGGCACCACACCCCTATTAGAACTTCCTCCTGGTTTTAACTACACTGCAATATCCTGTACAGGCCAATCTATGGATGATGGGACAATAGTTAGAGGTGGACATGACGGTATGGCTGCCTTTGTTGGCCCTAACAACACCACAATTCTGGTGCGAAATCACGAGCTAAATCCTAGTAATTCCAATGGACTATTTGCATCTCGGCTGTATGACCAGATAGGAGGAGGAACAACAACGATTGTTGTGGGCCCTGACCGTCGGGTGAGAAAGCATTTTGTTTCTCTAGCAGGAACTATTCGTAACTGTGCTGGGGGGCCAACACCTTGGGGTTCTTGGATTAGTTGTGAAGAAACCCTGACTATTGCGGCTAAACGTCATGGTTACAACTTTGAAGTTCCCGCAACAGCAGAAATTGCAGTTGCTGATCCAGTTCCTCTTGTAGCAATGGGTCGCTTTAATCATGAAGCGATCGCTGTTGATCCGGATACTGGATATATTTATCAAACTGAAGACGAGGGTAATAGCTGCTTCTATCGCTTCCGTCCGAATATTCGTCCTACTCAATATGGAGACCTCCAGAATCGTGGTGCAGGAGTGCTGGAAGCGCTAGTTCTAGACATTCCTGGAAGGCCTTCTCCAGTTAACACTCGAACAAATTTCATTCAATATAAAAACCAGCCCCTACCTGTTAAATGGGTACAAATAGATAATGTCGATCCTGGTATCGGTCAAACTTCCGTACGTGCTCAAGGTCAAAGTAAGGGTGCAGCCATCTTCTCTCGCGGTGAAGGTGCTTGGTTTGGCAACGGCTTGATCTACTTTACCTGTACCAATGGTGGTAATGCAGGGCAAGGGCAAGTTTTTGCTTACGATCCTAAAAAAGATACTCTCACCCTAGTTGTTGAGTCTCCTGAAGAGAACATACTAAATTTCCCCGATAACATTACTGTGGCACCATTTGGGGATATCTTTTTATGTGAAGACGGTAGCAATACTGAATACGTGATCGGCGTTAACCAAAAGGGTGAACTATATCGCTTTGCTGCAAATGCTATTAACGGTAGTGAATTTGCTGGGGCTTGCTTCTCACCTGATGGCCGTACAATGTTTGTTAATATCCAATCGCCTGGAATTACTTGTGCTATTTGGGGCCCTTGGAATAGAAAACGAGCATAAAGTATTTGTTACAACTTTAGTTTTGAACAAGCCTTGTTAAAGCTTGAAGCTAAATTTTTCTTTTGGATGTTTGCAAAAATAAAATAATGCCAGTTGCTTTACCCTAAAAACACACTTAATTGACGCAGTTAATTGAGTCATACAAAAAGTTAGATTCAGGCTAAAAGTAGCTGCCCATCTCCTCGAATTTTATACAAATTCGAGGAGCTAAACCTTACTGAAGTAAGTAATATTAATAAGTGTATTGCTAACTATAGGTAGGTATTTTTAGTTTAAGCAGATATAAAACATGAAGTAGTATACAGTGTTTTTCAATTGCATGAGGTAGAAATTGACTGGTTTTGAGGCGGAAGGAAAGAGAAGAATTTTTATATTTCTCTAGTTGTGTCAATAATTTGGTTGCACACTGCTGTAAACCAGAATATTTAATCAAGTATATTTTTTTAAATTAACTACAGACAAATTAATTAATACTTACTATAAATAAAAATATTAATTCTGATTTTTGATAAAAATTTAAGCTTAATATTTGTTGCAATGTATAGCAACAAAACGCAACAATTGCTCAAATTGCATTAACTAATTATGGCAAATATTTGATATAGTTGTTATTAATGAGGATAGTGATCATAACTAACTTAGCAATTTGCATTTCAGAGATTTTTCTGGATTCATAGGTTAGCTAGATTCCAGTGTAAAGCGCAGAGCAGAGATTAGCAATTAATGAATTTTTAACTACCGTAGTAGGCTTAGTGAGCAAATTATAGTTAGAAAGCCAATTTTACAAATAGTATAATAGGTATTTAGACAACTTCACTATTAGCTATTTGATTGCATGACCATTAGTAGTGGCTCAATTGCTTAAAACTAAATTAAAAGTGGTTAAATATTTAATTAAACAGCTAACAATCTCTTTAAAATTTAAATTACTCGATTGATAATATGACTCAGAATTTAATTTCTTCCGATACTTCATCAAAAAATTTAGCTAATACCAAATCTGATAACTATCCATTAGCTGTAGAATCTGATGATTGGGAATTACGAATGGCTCAATTAGTGGGTTTAGAAGTAGAGTCAATATCTGCTGAGGAAGAGGAATTATTAGAATCATCGACTAACCCTGAGCCACTACCATCTCAACCAACAGAAGAGAAAACTGAACAATCACTGTCATCAAATCCCTTTGCTAAATTAGGCTTGGTCGGTACTGGTACTTTAGTTATAGTTTTATTTGCTGGCGGGTTCTTATCACAATTGATGAGTAGTAATAATCAAAAGCCAACAAGGAATATTGTTTCTCCAGAAATCAAACCATCAGTAAACCCAAACTCTAGAGAAGAAAGTTTAGCAGAAACAGTAGAGACTTTAAAAACGAAATTAGCTTTAACTGAACAAGCTGTAGCTGTAAAATCAGCACAACAACAGTTAAGAAGTGGCAGAATCAGAGCAGTTACACAAAATTCACAGCCAGATAATTCTCAATCTAGACAAACATTGGTAACAAGAATACCAACACCGAGGTCTACATTTTACGTACCTACAACAGTTACAGGTGAGCGCATAGTTAGATATTCTAATCCTCAACAACCTGTTCCGCAATCCCCATTATTACCCCAACCAATAATTAGCCAACCACAAACTCAACCATTAGCACCACCATTAGTAAATGTAACTCCCATAGCTACACCAAACCCACTCCAAGATTGGGAAAGGTTGGCAAAGTTGGGTAGTTATGGACAAGTCTCTGCTGCTAATAAATCTAATCCGAATATAAAAAATGTAGCAGAAGAAAATAATAACCAAGAAGAACAACAAACAAGTAATAACCAGCCTGAACAAGCATTACAGCCAACTTCTAGAGTAGGTCAAAGATTACAACAAAGTCCGAAATCTGTAGCAATTGGAAGTCATGTCAAAGGTGTTTTAGCAACAGCTATATTTGGAGAAACGGCGAAATCAAAAGATAGCGATAATAGCAATATATTTGTAGCACGTTTGAAAGAACCATTAAAAGCTGTAGATGGTGCGATCGCTCTTCCAGCAAATACTGAATTATTAACTGAAGTTAGCTCTATTTCTGAGCAAGGTTTGATACAGCTAAAGGTAGGCAAAATAATTTTGTCAAATCAAGGTCAAATCACAGAAAGAAGTCTACCAGAAAATGCGCTAATCATTCGCGCTCCCCAAGGTAAACCCTTAATCGCTAATCAATTTCCTAATAAAGGGTCATCGATTGCCAGTATGGATCTAGGATTATTTGTTTTAGGTGGTTTTGGTAAAGCAGCAGAGTTAGCTAACCGTACTGAATCTCAAGTTGTTACTACAACTGCTGGTGGTACAATCGTTAGCAATACTAATCCTCAACGCAACATCTTTGCGGGAATTTTAGAAGGTGGGATCAACACTGTAGTTCCTCAAATTGTGCAACGTAATCAGCAAGCCATTTCCCAAATGAGCCAACGAACTAACGTTTGGTTTTTACCTGCAGGGACAGCAATTGAAATCTATGTCAATCAACCTATACAATTTTAGTCACGGTGCCAAGTCCACAAGAAATTGCTAAAATTCCATTGCCAAAGTCACATGTGTTTTGGCTGAAGAAAATTTGCATTTTTAATTGAGCAGTCAACAATTTTTTAGTTATCTCAGGTAAAGATAAATCAAAAATTTTGTTGTAGGCGATCGCATTATTTCTTCCAATTGCAATAGGCAAAAATTTAGTAAATAGTAATCTTATGTTTTTTAAATTACGTAAATGCATTGAGTGTAATGATAAAAAGCATACTCAATAAATAGATCGTCTCCAAACTGAGGTATCATAAAAATACCTTTACAAAAATCAACAATGGTAGAACGCCCAATTAAGAAATCAGAACGTCAGGCCCAAGCAAATACTGACAATAATTCTGAAAATTTGGATTCTGTGACCCCTACAGAGTCTAATCCTCAAAAATCAAAACCAAGCGGTAATCGCTCATCTGGTAAAGGAAAAAAAGGATCTTTTAAGGATGAAGGTAAGCCACCGGTTAATCCTGCTTTAGTGCGTGGCCCTAGACCAGTTAAACCTAAAATTGATGTCAAAGCTAACTCTGAAACTGATTCAGAATCTATTTCTGAAGAGTCTCAAGATTAACGTATTAATCATTTCAGGTTAAATACTTGTAACTAAGACTGCAAGGGGAGCCAGCGCGTTAGGCGGGTTTCCCGACTCGTAGCAAATGAGGTAGCAAAGGTCTATTAGCAGGGGGGACAGAGTTTTCAGGTTTTTGCACAGATGCAGACATGATACATGGCCATAAAGGCTAGAGCCTAGGGATTAGGGACGAGAGAAGTCAACCGTTCCGTTTATGGTTTGTATGCCATATTATGCTTTATCCTTGGGAGTCCGCTATATTGTATATATTTGGATTTTCTTGACACCGAACAATGCCAGCAAGGTTGCAAATAAAAGCTGAAGATTGCTCCCCCCTAGGACGATTCATTCTCCAATATTTGGAAGAACAGGGTATCAGTATGAACCGTCTGGCGGATTTGTCTGGTGTTCCTCAACCTCGACTCAGAGGTGCTTGCTTTAAGGGAACTTGTCCTACGCCTGAAACTTTGCGGAAACTTGCTAGAGTGATGGGGAAACATCACTTGGAACTGTATACGCTAGCATACGAGGCCAGAATTGAGAAGCTACCGGAAGATGCAGATGATACTTCCTTGGATATCTTAATGCGAGATCTATTTGAGACTGCTAGAGAGATGCGATTAGCAGTTCCTAAAGTTCGTCCTTCTAAAGCCAAAATCCGCAAGGCTCTCCTAGAGTTAGGATTTAGTGAAGAGAATAATGAATGTGCTTGAATGTGAATTCAAAATTCCAAATTTAAAAGTATATATAGAGTGCTAAGTTTTGAATTTTGAGTATAAGAATACTATTAAGTAGCCCGTTTTTTATCTTTTATTTTATTAAAACTAGAAGAGCGTATGCCATATTTCTATAAAGTACGACAGACGTATCTTTATATAAATACAACACACGCTATGGTTAAGTTGTTATTTCAACTTATTTACGGCGATAAGGAACACTTCTCTCGATATCAATATTTTGTACTGAGATCTGCTGAGGTGCGTTACCTGTAGCGTTGATACTTCTTGCCATATCAAGGAAGAGGGCAGGATTACCAGCTGTAGGCTTCCTCTCTTGAGGGGTAAAGCCACGAACGGTAGTTTGCCAAATGATTTGGGGGAAGCCCAACTTAGCACGATGGTATGAATCGTAGCGAGGAGACTTGATGTTGAAAGGTAGTTCACCTGCTACACGACCAGGTAGTACCCGACGACGTTGGTAAGGTACGGTGTCATACCCATAGGCTTGGAGGTACTCATCAGAGTTGAGTAGGTCATCAACAAAACCTTGAATACCCTTTGTTGCTACAACAATTGACCAAGCAATCTTTTCGCGTTCGTTGTATGGATCGCGGCCTAGAACGCGTTGTACAGTCTGTTCAACAAAACGATAGTTGCTGTTCAGATCGTAGAAACTGCGCTTGTAAGTATTAGATAGCAACAAGCCGCGAATGAAGTCACGTACTGTGATCTGACCGCTGCGGAGTTGGGACTCTAGAAAACGTTCGCGATCAGCAGCAAACGCATGGAAAAAGATCTGACGATAAGCTGCTTCAATCAGAATATCTAAATCTGTTGCGGAAAGTAAGTTTTCTGTAGAGAAGGTCCTTGGTTGTTCATCCCCAGGAACTTCAAAACTTGCTACCCGCTGATTTTGAGAAATTGGGGAATATTCTAAAAGAGGAATTGTCACGAATACAAAATCTCCCTTTCCTTAATGAAATCTTACAAAGTTATCATAATCATAAAGGAGAAGAGGGAGAATTATTCGATTTGGTTTGATAAACATTACATAACTTAATTGATTTTTTCAGTAATGCTGAAACGCCTTGCCCAAGGGGTTTAGAGATTCAAAAAGTTGATATTGGCAAGTGCAACACCACCGGGAATATGGGGAAAGTCATGGTTCTCAAACCTACCGCCATCAATATGCAATGAGAAAATTATGAGAGAAACTGGTGCAACAATTCTTTGCAATCTTAGCGTCTACCACCACCACGGTGAGGTACTGCGCTAGGATTAGCGATCGCTACATTTAAAGGCTCAATGTTGACAATCTTACCACCTAGACGGCTAATCCGTTTCATTTCTTGATTCATGCGATTGTAGGGGACATTGATAAATACGCTGCCACTATGCCGAATGTCGTATTGATTGTTGTCGCTTTCGGAGGTTTGCCGTAAACCTACTACTTCGTAACGGAATACTCGGCTATTGGATGAAGGCGTGCTACCACCATGAAGTTCAGTTTGACCTAACATGAGTTATTCAATCTCCTACTATATGAGTTTTTTGGAATACCACGTACCGATAAGTTAAAGGTCAAAAGAAATACTAGTATATAGATACTATATGTTGATTTAAGGCAGAAATGATTGGATGTTCACAATCTAATCTCTGCCTATCAACTCAGTAGACTGTCATTAAAATGACTCCAAGATATTTTAACCAAGAATGTAAAAATTGCCATCATTTAATTTAGGGATGGGTAATCGGTAATTGGTAATTGGTAATTGATAATGGCTCAAAGGGACGAAATTCATCCCAAATCTCAAATCTAAAATTTTTACGCTTGCATATGGCATAGCGATTGAGAACACCAGAAACACAGGTAAGATCAAACTGCTTCAGGGAGAGCATCGTGGCGCAAGACTAATGGTGGCTGTCTTGATATTATTTCAAGGTAGGGAAGGATGCAGAGGAGCAGGGGGAGAATTAATTTAGAGTAATTCCTAATATTTCAGTTACACCTGAAGCTGGTTGCATCACAAGTGAGAGTTTGGTAATTTCCCATTTGACTAAATTCTCAACTATTTTGCCTTTTCCAAGCGAAGTAAGAATTTAAATCTCTACTGGTGACCATATAAATCAGGATAATGATACTAAGAACAGCCATAATCAAACTTCCGATACTGAGAAAAAGGGAAAGTTTGCCACTTAGTAAAATAACCATTGTGACTAGAATTACAGCCAGGAAACTACAAAGACTGATCATCACCCATTTTGCCCATTTATGCCCTAGTAGCACGAAGTACATAACTATAATTGTGAGTAAAATGCGTCCAATAGCCCATCTATCTCGTGCAGCAATCACCAGCGTAGTATCTAAAATACAAAGCAATATAAACATCGCCAGTAATGTATTTCGAGCTTTTAAGGCAGCTTGATCTATCTGGAGCATGGCTTTTTAATGGTAATAGGATATTGATAGTTAAGTAGGTTGGCGAAACTAAAGATAATTGGCTGTCATTGGTCATTGGTCATTGGTCATTGGTAAGGATTTCAATAATATTTACGTTTATTAACATAGTTGGGTTTATTTTTACCAACTTACTTATTAGCGAATAACTATATATAGGAATCCGATTTGATTTATGAAAAAATCTCAGCACGAAAAGCGTTGGCACTGATGCCGTACTCTGGCTGCTCAAGCATCCTACGAGAACTTCAAAAATCAAATATGAGTCCTATATGCAGATAAGCAGCCAGTTATTATATTATTTTATGCCTATACGGAAATAATTAAATATTAATTTAGTGCTTTAAATTAATGCAAAGCAGAGAATAAATAATCGCCATATTTCTACTATGCTTATCAGCGAATTGCTTTCAAACCGTGGATTAATTCACTTATAAAAACTAGCTTTAGCTAATCTTTTTCCATATTATTACAGATTGTATACAAATATCCAGCTAATTGATACTAGACTGCTTGACATCTGCAAAATTCTTGAGATTTTAGATTTTGGATTGAACATTCACAACTTAAAATTTTAAAAAGTCTGTTTGCTCCATGTCAACATTAAAGCAAGCAAGATTATTTGTGAAACCAATCCAAAATCCAAAATGGATTGGTTTAGTTATAACCATTCTTCTGTAAAAGTGTATTCTCCTGAACTCAAAACTGGAATCGGTTGTGGTTCATTTTTTACTGGAGTGGGTTGTTTAATC
Organism: Calothrix membranacea FACHB-236; assembly: GCF_014696315.1. Classification (GTDB taxonomy): domain Bacteria; phylum Cyanobacteriota; class Cyanobacteriia; order Cyanobacteriales; family Nostocaceae; genus Aulosira; species Aulosira membranacea. Next base: position 26,430 of record NZ_JACJPX010000036.1, on the reverse strand, counting down.
TGACAACTTTCACTAGAGTGGTTCTGTTCTTGATGGTGAAGTGATGAAAAGTGAGATTCAGCGTGATGTGCTGAAGGTTGGACATCGCTTTCAACAATGTCGGATTGTGGTTGAACTAACTCAATATTTGAGACTTGAGTATGGGAAGGTGATAAGGTAACGCGGGTAATCTTACCACCAAGGCGATTAATACCCTGAATCGTTTGAGATAGACAACTATAAGGAATTGTCTTGATGTACTTTGCTTTCCGCATTAATGCTCGATGACAGCCCCCTGTCACTTCAATTGTCACTTGGCGATCGCTATAGTCACTAAAATCGCCAGGATCAATTATTGTGGTTGCCATACAAATCACCTTGAATTTCGATGCTGTTAGCAACTTATCATCAACCTGAATCGACGGACAACCGAAGTATTAAGTAAATGAATTACATACTGTAATTAAAAGGCAACAGGGAAATCTCCATAATTAAAATTAGGGTGCAAATTAAATTATGGTTTCTTGATTTTTCTTAATAAGGCGTGCCGTCTTTATGGGTAAACTGCCACTTACCTTCTACAAGTAAAGCTTGAATATCGTCATCGGGATAGGTGCCTTCATCCCCTGGGGTGCGATCGCCTATTTCTAGGTATAAAACTTCCTCTGAGGTTTCGTTAATGAGGTTGTGTCCGTTCCCAGTCCCCGCCTTGAAGCCTGCACACATACCAGGTGAGAGTTGAGTTCGTCCTTCATCAGTTTGTAGCGTGGGGTTCCCCTGCAAAATGTAGATGAACTCGTCTTGCTGAGAGTGAGCATGACGCAGGGCAGAAATTGCATTTGGCGCTAATCGTGTGAGGTTGACACCAAAGTTTGTTATACCAAATAAGTCGCCCAGGGGACGTTTCTCCCTACCCGCCATGCGAGACACAAACGGTTCTGGATAGTTTGTCAGCTTAGTACGCGGCGGTGCTTCAGTGGCGATGATAGCAATTGGATTAATCGGTGATGCCATAAAAATGCTCTAAAAACAGAAGATGAGGGCTAACATAATTATTATGCTGAAACAGGCAACATCGAAGGCGATCGCACTTATGCAAGGAGTCAAGCGATCGCTCTATCATTCACAAAAACGATGATGCTAGATATGAATGGTATTGCTACCTTTCAGGCGCTCCAATCTGATGCTGAAACTGAACAAATTCCGGTTATTCTGTTAACTGCCATAGCACAAACGGCAGAAAAGCATCAGTTTCATGATTTGGGATTCCGTGGTGTAATTACCAAACCCTTGAACTCTCTAGAACTGAAAATTTTTTATTGGTAGCTGCATCCATGAAAATTTTGCTTGTAGAAGATGATGACGTATTAATTAAGGTTCTGACCAAAATTTTGACAACCCAGAACTATATTGTAGATGTTGTCAAAGATGGGGAAATGGGCTGGACTTATGGCTCCACCTTTGAGTATGACCTCATATTACTGGATATCATGCTGCCAAAGTTGGATGGCATTAGCTTATGCAAGCGTTTCCGGACACAAGGATACACTGTCCCGATTCTATTGCTGACAGCTCAAGATAACATTACCGCCAAAGTACAAGGGTTAGATGCAGGTGCAGATGACTATGTTGTTAAACCCTTCGAGCAGGTAGAACTCATCGCCAGGATTCGCGCATTGTTGAGGCGAGGAAGTAACAATCCTTTTCCCTTGCTAACTTGGGGGGATTTACTGCTGAATCCTAGTACTTGTGAAGTGACTTACAACGGCCGCCCCCTCAACCTGACAACAATGGAATATGATTTGCTAGAACTTTTACTGCGGCAATGTCAGCATGTGTTTAGTAGTGAAGAACTTCTAGACAGATTATGGTCTTCAGAAGATTTTCCCTCTGAGGCTACAGTACGTTCCCATATTCGGCGGCTGCGGCACAAACTAGTGGCTGCAGGGGCCCCCCATGATTTTATTGCTACCATGCATGGACGGGGCTACTACCTGAAAGCACCTAGCACCGAAGAAGTGACCGATTTATCGGCAACACCTCCAGAAAATAATTCTCAAAGCGTTTCTGCAATAGCTACATCTAGAGAAACCCAGAGCGATCGCCCACAGGATTTGATGCAGCCAGACTCGCAACAACAATACCTGGCATTTCTCAATGAAACTTGGACAAGGACTAAACCCCAAAGTCTTGACCAAATGGGTATTTTATTACAAACCGTTAGAGACTTACAAACCAATCAACTGACAGCCCAGCAACAAGCACAGGCGCAACAGGTGGTTCACAAACTCGCAGGGACTTTGGGAATTTTTGGGCTAACCAAGACAATGCACATTGCACGGCAATTGGAGTATTGGTTAGGCGGTCGAGAACCACTGCAACCAAAACACGCACCATTAATGAAAACTCTGGTGACGGCTCTGCAGCAAGATATTGACCATACCACACTGATTCAAATGTCCCAGATTTCCCCTGGACAGTCACCGCTGTTGCTAATTATTAGTTCGGATACTGAGTTTAACCAGTCAATTGTAGCCGTAGCAGCAAGCCGAGGAATTCGCATTCAGATTGCTCCAGCCGCAGATGTGGCTCAAGCCTTGCTGACAAACGAATCTGTTTTGGATGGTTTAGGAGAAGATCCTGATGTCATCCTGATGCGGTTACCCTCAATTCCATCTAGATCGGAACTTATCGATCAGCTTAACTCCGAGATCAGTAACTTTTGGGAGACATTGCAGACATTCGCACAACGTTACCCTAACTTGCCAATTGTCGTCATCGGCGATCGCGGTGACATGGGCGATCGCTTAGAAGTAATGCGGCGGGGCGGAAAACTTTTCTTAGTAACGCCAACTCCAGCAGAGCAGGTGATTGATACTGTAGTCAATTTATTACGAGATCCAGAAATTCCCAACAAGGTTATGATCCTTGATGACGATCAAGATTGGTTACGCACTCTCCCCACCTTGCTGAAACCCTGGGGATTCAAGGTAACAACCCTTGCTGATCCGCAACAATTTTGGACAGTACTCCAAGCAGTTGCTCCCGATGCTTTGGTGTTAGACGTAAATATGCCACAAATTAATGGATTTGAACTCTGCCAAATTCTCCGCAGCGATCCCCATTGGCAGCGTTTACCAGTATTATTTCTAAGTGTGTCAACAGATTCCACTACCCAGAATCAAGCTTTTGCTGTTGGTGGTGATGATTATCTGTGTAAACCTGTTAAAGGCGTGGAATTAGCTAACCGGATTCTGCGGCGGTTACAAAGAGTGAGAGCCTGGGCGAATTGATTATGGGGTATTGGGCATTGGGTTAGCGCTACTGGAGGTTTACACGCTGGGGCTCTATTGGATTTGCAAGGACAACTTTTAATCTTGCAATGAAGATGTGGGGCGACACAATCCTTTAGATAAATTGATTGGTACAGCTTTGTTAAGTAATGAATTACCTTTCAATCATCATATTGTGATGGTAAGCCGACGTTCTAGCTTTGAAATTTTGCAAAAGTCCGTCGCTCGCGGCTGGTGTACCTATTGTTTGTTCTGTCTCTGCACTTAGTAATTTGGCTGTATCTGTCGCTCAAGAATTTGGCATTACCTTAATTGGATTTCTGCATGGGCAAAAATTTAATGTGTACACTGGTTGGGAAAGAATAGACGCAGCATAAAGCATTAATTTTTTACCGATAAGTTTAAGATACTAAAACAAAATCTCATAAACGGGTGATTAATATGAAAGATTTTCAAATACAAGGCATCAACCATATAGCTTTGGTATGTAAAGATATGGCGAGAACTGTGGACTTTTACACCAATACTATTGGTTTGAAATTAATCAAAACTATTGCCCTCCCAGATGGTGGACAGCATTTCTTTTTTGATATTGGTAACGGTGATGCTTTAGCTTTTTTCTGGTTTCCCCAAGCACCAGCCGCCGCACCTGGGATTGCATCTGCGCCTCTTGATACTTTTAAAACTGGTAATGCAGTGACTGCACATGGTTCAATGAATCATTTAGCTTTTAATGTGCCATTAGAAAAAATTGCCGAATATAGAGACAAACTAGTTGCTAAAGGTATTGAGGTGACTCCTATTTTAAATCATGCAGATGTACCTTCTGGTTTTGTACCTGAGATTGATGAAACTACATTTATTTCCTCAATTTATTTCTACGATCCTGATGGTATTTTGCTAGAGTTTGCAGCAAATACCCGCACTTTAGGCGATCCAGTTAGGGATTTACAATATCAGCCAGCTAAGTAAATTAAGCCTCAATAAGTCTTTAATCATGGGGATGAGCGAGATAGCTAGAAATTAAATACTAAATTGACTGCTACTTGTGAGATAATCTTTGCGGGTAACAGTCAATTTATCTTACAAAATCGGTAATAAGCTGTCACACATTTAAGCTGCATAATTAAATGTATTTTAGTTTAAATTATGGTTTTTCAATATACCGATGCACTCGTTACCATAGCAACAATTAATTTTGAGAATTTAGTGAGTTTTTATACCAATCTTTTGGAGCAAAAACCAACAACGTTACTCCCTAATGTTTACGCAGAGTTTCAACTTTCGGGTTTGCGCTTAGGTATTTTTCAACCAAAAAACACACACCAGACCGAATTTGAAACTACAGCCAAAAGTAAGATAAGTTTGTGTTTAGAAGTAAGTAACTTAGAAGCTGCGATCGCTCACCTTACCAATTTGGGCTATCCCCCACCCGGAAAGATTTCCGTCGCTTCCCACGGCAGAGAAATTTACGCTTACGATCCTGATGGTAATCGCTTGATTTTACATCAAGGGATTGGGGATTAGGGACTAGGGGATGAGGGGGGTGAGGGAGATGAGGAAGCAGGGGGAGCAAGGGGGACAAGGAGACAAGGAGCAATTACCAATTACCCATTACCAATGCCCAATGCCCCATGCCCCATGCCCAAATGACAAATGACAAAGGACAAATAACCAATGGCTTTAACTCAAAACTATAAATTAAATGTGATCCAATGGTATCCAGGTCACATTGCTAAGGCGGAAAAGAATTTAAAAGAACAGCTAAAGCGGGTAGATGTAGTACTGGAGGTACGAGATGCACGTATTCCTTTGGCGACGCATCACCCGCAAATAGAAGAGTGGGTGGGAAGTAAAACGCGGTTATTAGTGATGAACCGCTTGGATATGATTTCTCCGCAAGTGCGATCGCTTTGGGTAGACTGGTTTAAACGCCAAGGTGAGGTAGCTTTTTTTACTAATGCTCAACAGGGTCAAGGTGTAACAGCAGTGTTAAAAGCAGCACAAGCTGCTGGGGTAGAATTGAATAAAAGACGACGCGATCGCGGGATGTTACCTCGTCCTGTGCGCGCTGTAGTAATTGGTTTTCCTAACGTTGGTAAATCAGCTTTAATTAATCGGCTTTTAGGAAAACGAGTAGTAGAAAGTGCAGCACGTCCAGGGGTGACTCGTCAACTGCGGTGGGTGCGGATTTCTGACCAATTAGAATTATTGGATGCTCCTGGCGTTATTCCCCTCAAGTTGGAAAACCAAGAAGCAGCATTAAAATTAGCTATTTGTGATGATATTGGTGAAGCGTCTTACGATAATCAACTAGTGGCAGCAGAATTAGTAAATATACTGAATTACCTTCAAGATGTAGCTACAGATTTATTACCAGCTAAACCTTTGGAAGCGCGCTATGAACTTGACTCTTCGCCCCATACAGGCGAAGCATATTTACACGCTTTAGCAGAACATCGCTATAAAGGCGATGTCGAAAGAGCCTCTAGGCATCTTTTAACAGATTATCGTAAAGGCTTAATGGGCGAAATTCCCTTAGAATTACCTCCCAATTAGTGTAATTTTGGATTGGGTAATGGGTAATGTTAAGCTGCTCACCCCTAAAAGGTTGACAATGCAATCTCAATAATGCGATTCGCACCCAAAAAACCTTATTTTCTCGTTTAATTGGGGGTATTATCCTCTATTCGCCAGATGCTTCCTACAAGGGAGCGAGATTTTGCGGGCATGGGGCATTATTGGCTTTTCCCATGCCCCATGCCCAATGCCCCATCCCCTAATTATGGAGTAGTAGTTGGTGTTGGGGTGCTGGTTGAACTGCCAGAATTAATAGACTGAGCCTGTTGGTAGTGTTCTTGAAGAATGGGCAATGTTTGGGCAGCAAATGCTTTCACGTCTGGATCTTGTCCCTCTTGAGCTTCACGCTGATATAAAGAGACATTTTTGTCATGATCTTTAACCATGTGATTCATGTATTCGCGATCAAAGTTAGCACCAGAAAGCTTAGTTAACCGTTGTCTAACTTGCTCATTTTCCTGATTAATAGTTGTTGGTAGCGTTACACCCTTTTGCGTTGCTAACTGTTGGAGTTGAGTATTTGCTTGGGTATGATCTAGAACCATACGCTGTCCAAACTGTTTGACTGCATTGCTAGCGGCGCGTTGTGATGCTAGTTGTCCTAGTTGAACTTCTGCTAAACCACCTTGAGCAGCTTCAGTCATAAACGCTCTATCAGCAGCACTGAGGTTATTTTGCCCTGCAGTCGTGGGTGATGTGGTTGGTGATGTAGTTTCAGTTGTTTGTACAGGCTGAGTTGTACCAGACGGTGCGTCTGAAATACTTTGGTCTTGCTGGGCTGTAGGGGCACAAGCAGTAGCTAGAGATATAGTAATTGCTACTAAACCGGTAGAGAGTATTTTGTTGAGCATCATCAATGTTTCCCTTTAATCAAGCTGTAGTTTGTATGAAAGCGATCGCACTTTGAACAACCCACGATTAACGTGAGCCAGATCCAGCAGTTGTAAACTGTGCAAATAGATTCAACATTTCTTGATTGAATGCGGGGATATCATCTGGTTGGCGACTTGTTACCCAGTTTCTATCTACAACAACTTCCCGATCTAGCCAGTTACCACCTGCGTTACGGATGTCATCTTGAATTGTGTAATAACTAGTTAAGGTGCGTCCTTGCACCAAGTTGGCAGAAATTAATTCCCAAGGTGCATGACAAATAGCAGCGAATGGCTTACCTGATTGCTGCATTTGTTGCAGAAAAGATTGCACCTTTGTCTCCATTCTTAGCGTATCGGCATTGAGCGCCCCACCAGGCAATAACACCGCATCATATTCGCTGGCTTGTGCTTCATCAATCAGGCGATCAACACTCACACTTATACCTTTATCGTGATGCCGAAACCCTTGGATTTGTCCTGATTTTGTCGAGAGAATTTCTACTCTTGCACCAGCTTCTTTAAGCGCTCGTACAGGTTCTATAAGTTCTGGTTCTTCAAAGCCATCGGTTGCTAAAACTGCAACTCTAAAATTTGGTAATTCAGCAATCATAATGTCTACCTTTTGAGCGATGATTTCACTAATGCGAAAGAAAATTTTGTTTTAGCAAAGATGCTGATTTGCTAAAGTTGTTTCTCAACTAGGCGCGCAATAGATAAAGCTCATGCTGTTAAATATTGATTGCACATTGTTTCTACCTGAATTTATTCAGGAGCTTCTATGCCAGACGCGCGAGGGAAATATCTTTTGAACTTTTGTGAATGGAAACCCTATTAGCTTAGATTTAGGGTTCCTGTTTCAGCCTTTGTCTTAGGATAGATTTTATTTGCTCAAGTACAATCTATAGGAATCAAATCGGATTCCTGTAAAAATCCCAGTATTATGTAGCGTATGTGAAATTTAAGCGGTAAAGCACAACAAGCTGTGCCACAGGTGCCGTACTCTCGCTGTTAACGCACCCTTGAATTTTAAAAATCAAATATATCAACATAGTAAAGGTAAAAGGAAAAAGGTTTTAGCCCATTACCAATTACCCATTACCAATTACCAATTCTCTACTTCAAATATTTCTCCAACAACAATCCTAATTTTTCTTTTGTTGCTGTTGGTGCTTTATCCAACTGAGTCAAAATCGCATACTTCAAAGCCGAATGTGCATCGCTAGCAGGTGGATTTTCACTTAAGCGACGTACAGTTTCTTGAATTACCTTTTGAGCATTAACTGCATTACGCTGTAAATTTCCAATCACCATTTCTACTGTGACGCTATCGTGATCGGGATGCCAACAATCGTAATCTGTTACCAGTGCTAAAGTTGCATAGGCAATTTCTGCTTCCCTAGCTAACTTTGCTTCGGGTAAATTTGTCATACCAATTACTGTTGCGCCCCAACTGCGGTAAAGATTTGATTCCGCTTTGGTGGAAAATGCTGGCCCTTCCATGCATACATAAGTGCCACCGCGATGCAGAGTTACATCTGGTAAATTCAAAGATGCGATCGCATCTGCTAATATACCAGCCAAGTTATGACAAACCGGATCGCCAAAGGCAATATGAGCCACAATTCCTTCACCAAAAAACGTTGAAATCCGGTTCTTTGTTCTGTCAATAAATTGGTCGGGAATTACCATATCTAGCGGTTTAGCTTCTGCTTTGAGTGAACCCACCGCACTAGCTGAAATTAAGTACTTTACACCTAATTGCTTCATGGCATAGATATTGGCACGAAATGGCAACTCTGATGGCAATAACGTATGATTGCGACCATGACGAGCCAAAAAAGCTACTTGAGTGCCATCTAATCTCCCCAAAATTAACGCATCAGAAGGTGAACCAAACGGCGTATCTACTTGCACTTCTTCTATATCTTTGAGTGCATCCATTTTGTAAAGACCACTGCCACCAATAATCCCAATTTGCGCTTCTGCCATGATAATTAACCTATCCTTTCCAAAGCTGCCAAGTTATTTTACCGAAAAGGCAACTCTCATAGCAGTCAGACAATTTTGGATTTTAGATGGATTTCAAGGATAAATCTGCTTTCTCTCTACTATCAAGGAATAATTGCTCAATAAAATAGCCACTAAAAATGGGTAATTTAACCAAGATTAAATCTAAACTTAAAAAAATCATGTACACTATGTAAATAAACTTAACAATTATTTAAATAATATCGCAACCATGCTATCTGCAATTCTCTTTGACTTAGACGGTACTATTGTAAACACTGACCCCATACACTACCTGGCTTGGAAACAAAAGCTGGCTGATTATGGCCTAGAAATTGACGAGACTTTCTACAAATCTAGAATTAGTGGACGATTGAACCCAGAAATTGTTAAAGATATTTTGCCACAATTATCAGACGTAGAAGGACTAAAATTTGCCGATGAAAAAGAAGCGCTTTTCCGAGAACTTGCACCCAATTTGCAGCCTCTAAACGGATTTTCGGAACTCTTAGCTTGGACAGATGCACATCAATTAAAGCGTGCTTTAGTCACAAATGCTCCTAGATTTAATGCTGAATTTATGCTAGAAGTTTTAGGCATCAAACAAGCTTTTGACATAGTTGTTTTAGCAGAAGATTGTACAGCTGGTAAACCAGACCCTACACCTTACCAAGTTACTCTCAGTAAATTGGGGATTAAGCCAGATGAAGCGATCGCTTTAGAAGACTCACCCTCAGGAATTCGTTCTGCTGTCGCTGCTGGTATCCGCACCCTTGGTATTGCTTCTACCCACGATCCTAAAATTTTACTAGAAGTTGGTGCTTTTATCGCAATACCTGATTTTACAAGCCTGCAACTTTGGACATTACTCAATTCAATGACCGAAGAAGATTTGAGCAGTATATCAAAATACAGTTAAGTTAAGAAAATTAATTGATAACAAAACCAAAAAAACTAGTGGTCTGTCCCATAAGTTCTGATGGTTAAAAAACAAACCGCAAAGGCGCGTTCGACGCAGTTGTTCCCGCAGGGTAGTACACAAAAGAAGAGAAATGAACTACGAGTTCACCCAGCAAAATTAATGGGACAGACTACTAGTACCGCAAGGCGGAATTCAAAATTCAAAATTCAAAATTCAAAATGAATACAGCGTAAGCGTTTCGTGAGTTTAGAATGGTCTGCTTATTTGCGCCGAGTTGTACTAGTTACTCAACAAAAAACGGAACAATCATTTTGGAGGGGGTTTGGGGGACGCAACCGTCACCCAATCGGGGGTTTGGGGGAGAATCCCCCAATGCTGCTAGCTTTTTTAATAAGTAACAAATCAATCGCTAATGAGCTTAACCCAAGCGTATTGCAGTATATCATCTAATTTTTTAACGCAAAAAAGGGGGAAGAGGAAACAACATTTTTAGTGATTTACTTTCTCTTTCCCTATCACCAATTATCTATTCCCAATCTGGCGATCGCGGGATATAGACCTTCCTTTAACTATTAAACCCAGCCCCATCAAAGAGGCTAACCAAGTTGTTGGTTCTGGTACATCGCTTGAGGTTCTTGCGTTTAGTCTTGGTGCTTCTGATTGTGGAACTGTTGTTTCCTGTAAAATCCTATTCCCACTGACAATTGGCGGATTGATGTAACTAGAACTAGTTGCTTTACCAGCACCAACAATCTGTGGTAATCCTAGTCCTGCAATTACAGAACCTAATAAAATTTCTCCTGTTCCTCCGCCTCCCCCTCCTTCTCCGTCAGGTATTATAGGAGGTAACATGGCTTCTTTATCTACCTTTCTCACTGCCCATTCTTCCACTCCACCTTCAGCCTTAGTGAATTGAGAGAATAGGTAAACATATTGCTGTTTTTCCTGTTTTTTGACTTGTGCCGAAAAGAAACTTTCCTTAATATATACAAAATAATCGTAGCTATTATTGGCAGAGTTGATATCTTGAAGCAGAACTGAATTTTGCTCAATATCAAAAATTTTGGCAGCATTGCCATCAAAAGTTGGATAATTAGTCAAATGAGGAGTATTTCCTAAGAAAATTTCTAAATTTTCTAAAACAATTTTTGATAAATCTTGGTTATTATTTGTAATACTTGGCTCGTTAATTCTTAAGATAAACTCACGATACTCTGCACCACCAATATTAACTATTGGTACATCACTTAATTTTAATGAGTGAGAAGCTATCTCTGTACTGAGAGACTTATCTAAAAGCGCATCTGTGTTATAACCTTGCTGGCTAGAACTAGCCGCAGAGGATTCAATCCGCAAAAATATATCAATGTCCTCTTTATCTGAGAGAATGTCATCGCTAATCTTCTGAATGCAAGCATCCTTACCTTTAATACAGGTAGATAAACTAGGATTAATAACACTGATTTGCATAGCAGAAGTTTCATCAACCACGATGCTGACGAGGAAAAGCATCTCACAGATTGCAATCAAGCCAACTTTTTTAAGAATTGTCCAAGCTTTGGGCAAAAATATAGTTTTTGTGTTGTGTAAATATAAATGATCGTTTAAATACGTAGACATAACAATTCTGTAATTTTATTTTTAGGTATAATTTTTTAGAGCTTAAAGAATATTTTCAGTGAGAATGACTAAGCTAATCCAAAGATTACCAGGATTAAAAGTCAAAAATATTATTTTTATACAATCTTTATATAAGCTACTGAGAATTATAAAATTCCTTAAAGTATCATTTGGAGAATACAGGCTAGTAATTATAACTAGAAATTAAGCTGTAATATAGAGCGATCGCAGTGCAGCAGTTTGATGTAGTTTTACTTAAAACTACTTTCAATGAATGCGATCGCCTACTAGAAAATTTGCCAACCTACGCAGTTCTGTAGCGTCTTCAAATTGGGAAACTTCCACCAGGAATAGTTTTCCCAAATAGCACTGCTTCTTTTGCTGCTGATAAAATTACCGTATTTTCTGCCTAAATACCTTATTTATCCTCAATTCTGGGAATTAGGGAGGCTAGGCTTGAGCTTCTTGTCTAGTAAATTTAGAGATTTGAGATACCACAATACTACAACTAGGGGCAGAACATATTTTTCCCAAGGATAAGCTTTCAGCATAATCCCACAGTTCATTACTACCAGCCAGAAAGCCAAATTAATCCGAGAGAAGCGCACACAACTTAGTAAAGCTAAACCGTAAAATACAGCAACTTTCAATAAATCTCCTGGTAAGAAATTAGTTAATTTATTCATCAATCCATGAGATTGTAAGGAAATGGAAAATATTAAAAATAAAGGTAGTAAAGTTACGGCTATAACAAAATTTTTACGATTAAAGATATTTCGCTTTTGCAACTTTCGAGAAAATAAAATCCACTCAACAATCACAAAATGTAAGCCTAGCCATGATAAAAAATAAAGGCTACCATTTAGGGAAAAAGACCAGGCTATTTGTTGAATTACTGGTGTTACATTTTTCTCTAAACCAGCTTGGGGAGCAAGCCCACCAAACAGCCAAATCCAAACGAAAATAGATGATAACGCAATTACAGGAGCTAATAATTGGATGCGTAGCTTTACCCCATTTTTTCTAGAAGTAAACAACTCGTGAACAGCTAGAGCTACGGGGAAAGCCAGCATATATTGGCGTGAAGCAATTGCCAAAATAAAAGCCAAACTGCTGAGAATATGATGAGAACTTGTATAGAACCAAAAACCTAGTACAACAAAAAAAATAGCAATAATATCTGTATATAACAGCCCACTATACATGAGATAATATGGGCATAATAAAAGTCCAAATGCTGCTAGTAATCTGTATCTAATATATTTACGGCTAGAAAATGCAATTAGGCAGATAATTGTAAAGGAAAGTAATAAATTTAATAGCCGTCCAGCAAATAAGCCACCATGAAATAGATACTCAAGAATACCAAAGATAATAAACGGTAGTGGTGTGCTCAACTCAGCATAATTTTTTAACTGAGATATATCAGGAATTAAACTCTTACTGAATAAAAGACTAGTGCGCCAAAAGCTATTTTCATCCCAAATTGGTGGAAATTGTAGTTTGTTTAAAAATAGGAAAACTCCTAAATATAATGCAACTAAAGCTAAAATAAAAAATATAGATAATTTATTTTTTTGGTTATATATTTTGAACACAGAGCTATGATAATAATTTCTTACAAAATTTAATTGCTATGTAATGGCGGAATAAAATATTAATAAAAAAATGAATTGGTAGACGAGCACCTGAGGTAAATAATTCCCAATTAACATTAGTGAGAGATTTGCGCTTGATATTTAAAATCTTTGCACCATGAGTGCCTTAGATTTAGGCTTCAGGTCATCTTTGGTGAATTCTTCATAGTAAGAGCGTTCAGTATTGACCTCCCACAAATTATGATTTTCACCAAGCAGATTTCTAACTGCTAACATACCTGTCAACATCGAGTGGTCTTGATTGTTATAGCGATGCATTCCATTACGGCCAATTGTTTGCATGTTATCAAATTTTGCTAAATAGTTTTGAATTACTTGCAAATGCTGACGGTAATCATGGTCATATACTGGATAGGCTTTTGCTTGGCGTAATACTACACCATCCTCAACTATACTTTCATCAGCAAGCCCTAATTTGGCAACTTCAGATGTTGCTAAATCAAGTAATTCGCTATCAGACATAGTCCAGATTTCATCACCATCGCTACAAAAATATTCCATCCCCAAACAAGTTTTATTGGGATCGGGAACCATAGCAGCGCTCCAATTCTTAAAGTTTTGGATTCGGCCTACTTTCACCTCTGAACTATGAACATAAATCCAGTTATCGGGAAATAAATCTTTAGCATCAATAATCAGCGATACAATGATAAAATTCCGATAATTGAGAGATTTTGCTGCCTGAATCACCTCATTTGGCGCTGGAGGATCGAGACGACTGACTAGTAATGTTACAGGCATGGTGGAGATAAAATTTTCTCCGGTAATTTGGCGAATTTTACCATCTTCCTGAACAGTAATACTCTTAATCTCGGTGCCTTCGCGTTGAATCCGAGTAACTTTAGTATTTAGGCAAACTTCACTCCCTTTCCTTTCTACAGCTTCTTGGAATCGTTGCCACATCAAACCTGGCCCTAAAACTGGATAATCAAATTCCTTGATTAAGGTTTTAGTATCGTTACTACCAAATAAGGCATTCAACACAGCTGCCTTCAAAGATAATCCTTTAATGCGTTGCGCGGCCCACTCTGCTTGAATTTTATTGCAGGGAATACCCCATACTTTTTCAGTATAGGTTTTGAAGAAGATTTTGTAGAGGCGACTGCCAAAACGATTAGTAACCCACTGATCTAAAGTTTTTTCTTCAGGGTTAGGCCACAATTTAGCCTTGAAGTAGCTCAATAAAATCAAGACACTTTCAACAATACCAAGATTTGATAGAGCGTTGAATGCTGATAGAGGATAGTTAAAGAACTTACCCCGGTAATAAATACGTGACAAACGAGGTACTTTAAGAAACTCTTCTCCCAAGACTTCTTGCCAAAGTTGCTTTACTTCCTCGACTTTAGTGTAAAATCGGTGACCGCCAATATCGAAGCGGTAGTCTTTATAAACTTCCGTGCGAGCAATACCACCTACTTTATCAGCTTTTTCCAGCACTACAGATTTTATTCCATGCTTGAGCAGTTCATAGGCAGCAGTCAAACCAGCTGGGCCTGCGCCAATGATTACTACAGGATGTTTTTTCAAAGTCATAATTTGCGAATTCTACAATCTTTATGGATTACCGAATGGAGAGAAGAAGTAAGCGGCATGATTAAGTGTTTCTCCAACTGAATGATGCTACTGTGCAATATCACAGCTAGCCTTTGATACTTAACGACTACCGAAAGAAAGCTTTTCTAACAATCCCAAAGAGGGCCAACGATTATGAAATATTTGATGATGGATCACACCAACGGCAAATGCTAGACCACTGTAAAAGTAATACAACCAATGCCAAATAACGGTTTGCAGAGCAAACAACAAACCTCGCTTTGTGTGAAAAAATTGGTAAACAGGAGCATTAAGTATCAGCAGTATAAAGCTCAAAACCGAAGTCAGTATGAGGGAACTTGTCCACCAAAAACTTGCTCCGAGGCTAACTAGAATTGTGTAAATTAACACAATGCTAATTCTGCTTTTCAACTTCAAATTTAAGTCGTTAATCATTTGGCGATCGCGTAAGATTAACGCAGTCCAAGGAAGGGCCCGATAGAAAAATTCGGCTTTGAGTAAAGAAATTACTTCCCATCGCTTGAGATGTTTGACTTGAATGTTCTTACAGAGCTTAATTCGATGATTATTCCGCTTTAGCCGATAGCCTAACTCAATGTCTTCTACAGATGGATGACGATATTTTTCATCAAAACCACCTATTTCCCAAAAAATATCTCTGCGGATAGAGCCACAAGCGCCCCAAAAGGTAGATGCATCTTCTGATGCTGTCTGATGAGTATAGTGATGAAATAAATTCTTGTATTGAGACAAGAAATTTTTGGCTCCGGGTGCGTCATCGTAACAGCCAATTAATGCTGATATATCTGCTTCCTGCTGAAAAGTCATAGCAACTTTTTCTAAGGTGTCAGGATAAATTTCCACATCAGCGTCCACAAAAAAAAGTAACTCACCTCGAGCCATTTTTGCACCTAAGTTACGTGCTTTGGCTGGGCCAACGGATATAGGATTTCTAATTACTGTAACTCCAAAATTCTTAGCTAGGAGCCAAGAACCATCTGTATCACCATCAGCTACTACGATTACTTCATAGTCTGGATATACAGTTTGGGAAATACTCTGAAGACATTTGTTAAAATCTTTGCCACCGTTGTAGACAGGAATAATCACAGAGATACTAGGTAAATCTTGCAATGTTGATAAAGCCAATTTCTTTTACCTAAGTAGTAACTTGTGTGCATGTGTATTCTAACTATTTTTATTAAGAGTCATTAAAGCTGAACAGTATTCTCAGCATCTTCACGGTATCTTAAAAATCTTATGAAGTTTTCGTAAAGTATTAAAAAATACAAATTTAATGTGTTAGCCTCACTTTTTAGAGGGCAACTACCGTTGTGCACGACCTGGTCATCAAGTAGATGATTTTTTTCTTAGATAAAAAATACGTAAGTACCAGCCGTTTTGCAGTACAACTGAAAAAAAATTACATATGTACTTAGACAATGGGTAGCTATCAGCCAAATCCTCAGATTTCTTTGCTTAATTTGCCTTTAGTATCAGTGATTGTGCCTGCATATAATGCAGCGAATTTTATTCAGAAAACATTACGCTCTATTGTTTCACAGACATATAAAAATATAGAGGTATTAGTAGTAGATGACGGTTCCCAAGATAGAACAGCCGAGATAGTGGAATCAATTGCGTTACAAGACCAACGTGTAAGATTATTACGCCAGAAAAATTCTGGTGTAGCTGCTGCTCGCAACTTAGCAATTCAAAATTCCCAGGGCGAATTTATTGCACCAATTGATGCCGATGATATTTGGTATCCCCAAAATCTAGAAAAGCAAGTGCAATGTATCTTAGAGGCAGGTACAAATGTTGGTTTAGTCTATGGATGGTCGGTAGATATTGATGAAAATGACGTACCTACAGGCGCTTTTCGTGTTTCTCATATCGAGGGTAAGGTTTACAAAACATTGTTATGCCACTATTTTTTAGGCAATGCTAGCGCTTGTTTAATTCGTAGTACTTGTTTAAAAGCTCTAGGTGGCTACAACGGCAATTTTCAAGCAAATAATGCCCAAGGCTGTGAAGATTGGGAACTCTCCCTACGAATAGCAGAAAATTATCAATTTAAAGTTGTGCCGGAATTTCTGATTGGCTATCGTCAAGTTGGTAGCAGCATGTCTGGAGATTATCAGAAAATGGCAAAATCTCATAAATTAATGTTGGATGCTGTCCGCAGAAACCATCTACAAATCCCCAGCTTGGTCTATGGGTTATCCAGCAGTAGTTTTTATATGTATTTAGCACGCCAAAGTAGTCAAAGTGGAAGCGATCGCAATACTCTATTCTGGCTATCTCAAGCTTTAAAATCAAATTGCCTTACACCTATTTTGCATTTAAATCTATATACCTTAAGTATTAAAACTCTGTTGAGAAGTATATCTCAGCTTTTACCGTGGCTATTTGTCTTTCAGGCAAATATCTTTGGCAGACTCAAACAGATGATCAGAAAAAATAATGTAAATCATAGATATCCATATATTAATGTTACCAACATCAATAAGTCGCAATTAAACATCCAATTAAAAATTTTATTTAGCAGTATGTTACATCGGGCGATGGCATTAATTTAGGAAATTACAATATGGCAACTGCTGTTCTTGACATTGATTTAAAGCAACTCCCCCAGGAAATTTGCGGATTAGATCGTTACCAAAAAGCATTTATTTTAATTCGATTGCAAGGCCAACCCATTGGTAAGGCACTGCTACCAGTAACTAAAGGACAAATAAGTGGAGTTGAATTGCAAGATCAGCTCATCCATGCAGCAGGCCCATTATTGTGGGAGCGTTGGCTACACAATTACTTAGAGTGGGATGAAACAGGTACAGATAAATCTGCACTACCAACAGCAACTGTAGCTGTTTGTACGCGCGATCGCCCCGATGACTTAAAGCGTTGTCTCGATGCACTCATGCAATTACCTGATGATGGACAAGAATTTTTAGTGATTGATAATTGCCCATCAACTGATGCCACGCGCTGTATTGTAGAGAATTATCCGCGAGTTCGCTACGTCAGAGAAGATTTTCCTGGCTCAAGCGCTGCCCGTAACCGGGCACTACGTGAGGCAAAAAACGAAATTGTGGCATTTACAGATGATGATGCCAAACCAGATCCTAATTGGTTGAGAGCTCTCGTCCGCAACTTTCACGATCCTCGGGTAGTTTGTGTGACTGGTCAAGTCATGCCACTAGAACTAGAAAATGAAGCTCAAGAATGGTTTGAGAATTATAGCCCTTTGGGAAGAGGCTTTAAACGTCTAGTTTTTGACGGTACTACTTCTCACAGATTTCATGTAGCAAAACTCGGTGTATCAGCCAACATGGCTTTACGTCGAAACATACTTGATAGCATTGGTGCTTTTGATGAGGTACTTGGTGTTGGTACACCTACCCGTTGCGGAGAAGATCACGAATTATTCTCCCGCATTTTAGCTGGAGGTTACAAAGTTATCTATGAGCCAACTGCATTGAGCTGGCATCGCCACCGTCGGACATGGGAAGAAACACGCAAAGCACTTTATGGTTACGGAGTAGGTGTATATAGTTTCTGGGCACGCTGCTTATTAGTAGAAAGAGAGTTTGGTGTACTTTTGCTGCCTTTGGGTTGGTTTTTACACGATCAACTACCTAACTTGATAAAGTCTGTTTTCCGCTTTCCCGGTAGTAGACCATTAGATTTACTTTTAGCTGAACTGCAAGGTTGCTTGGTAGGCCCTTGGTCTTATTTCGTTTCTCGCCAACAATACAAACTCAAGAGCAAACAACTATGAGTGCAAATACACCATTGATCAGCGTGATAATTCCTACTCATAACCGATGTCAATCTCTACAACGGCTCTTAAATGCACTCCAGACTCAGAGTTACCCTCTAAATTGCATAGAAGTCATAGTAGTAGCTGATGGCTGTAGTGATACAACTATCGAGATGCTCAAAGAATATCAAGCGCCCTATACCTTGCGTTTTTTAGAACAACCAGGACAAGGAGCTGCTACCGCACGCAATCAAGGTGCAGTAATGGCTACAGGTAGTCTGTTGCTGTTTTTAGATGACGATATTGAACCATCTCCGCATCTTGTTGAGGCACACATTAACGCTCACTATCTACCTAATCGGGTAGTAATTGGTTACTTACCGCCCAGTCTACAAAGCCAATCTAGCTTTTTTCATATTAGTTTATGGGCCTGGTGGGAAGAAAAGTTTCAAACTATGCGCCAAATAGGTCATCGCTATAGTTATGATGACTTGCTCAGTGGCAACTTTTCTTTACCAGCAAAATTGTTTAAGTTAGTTGGTGGTTTTGATTCTACATTTAAGTGTCGTGAAGATTATGAATTAGGCGCACGATTAATTAAAGTTGGTAGCGACTTTATTTTTGTTCCTGATGCTTTAGGTTACCATCGTGACGAAGTTACCAATCTTGACCGCTCACTCCGACGCAAAAAACAAGAAGGGCGTGCTGATGTATTACTTGGGCAACGCCACCCTGATTTAATCTACAAATTACGCCTTTCCTACTTTGGTGATGCGCTATCTTTTATAGATCATATTTTTCTATTTCTTGCCTTCCGCATCCCAGCAATCAGTGATTTGCTAGTGACTGGATTACGACAGGTACTGAACTTGTTAGAGTGGCTGCGTATCCGAAGTTTATGGTTAGAACTGAACAATAAGCTGCATGGATATTGGTATCTTAGGGGAATTGTCGAGCAATTGAAAACTCATAAAGCATTGACAAATTTATTGCAGAGCGGATTAATTCGCCTTGATCGCCAAGATACAGAACTGGAATTAGATCTGCAACAAGGGCTAATAGCTGCGGAGCAACTATTGGATAAAACACGTCCTATAAGTGTGCGGATTCGCTATGGGCAACAATTTGTTGGTCTGATACCACCAAAAGCTGGTGCGGAAAGGCTTCGAGGAGTTCACCTTCGTCCTATTTTGGCAACAACTTTATCATTCCCTTTCTTACAAGCATTAGCTTTTGATGGTGTACTCGATCAGAGAAGTGACAAAAAAGTAGAGGCACTCAAAGGCACCATCGAGCCTGTAAAACTCATGGGAATTTTGTGAATCATTCTCACAAAAATTTTACTTTGTTGCTGAACAAAGTAAAAAGTATTTTTTGGATATTATCCATGATTGAGTTTTTTTTTGCGGTCAACTGTTGTAACGAATTGAATAAAATTTCATGAATAACATAATTGGAAATACTATTAGTAAATTACCGATTGTCAAACAATTGTCTGCAGAAATACAACAACTACAAGGTAAAATTGTCAATCTCCAAGCTATACTTAACCAATATCAAATTGGTTGGCCACCAGGACATTTTTATTCACCTATTCCATCAATAGAAGAAGTTAAGGCCAGGGCAGAAAAAATTTTTGCTGATATCCCTAGAGAAATTTTGGGTATCAATCTCAATGAAGAGAAACAAATAGCATTATTCCACGATCTGGCACAATATTATCATCAGCAACCTTGGAGCGATAGCAAACAAGAAGAACTGAGATTCTTTTTTGATAATCCTAATTATTCTTATGGAGAGGCAATTATCCTCTATAGCCTCATCAGGCAAATCCAGCCTCAAAGAATTATTGAAATTGGCTCTGGCTATTCTTCGGCAGCAATTTTAGATACTAACGAGTTATTTTTTAATAATAGGGTAGATTGTACTTTTATTGAGCCTTATCCGCAATTATTAAGCTCCCTTTTGAAAGAATCTGATTTGAGTAGCATAGAGATAGTTCCTACAACGTTACAAGAAACAGATATTAATATTTTTTCATCTCTAGTAGCAGGAGATATCCTGTTGATTGACTCTACTCATGTTTCAAAAATAGATAGTGATGTCAACCATATTTTGTTTAGAATATTACCACGACTTGCTAGTGGAGTTTATATTCATATTCATGATATCTGTTATCCGTTTGAGTATCCCCAAACATGGATATATCAAGGAAGAGCTTGGAATGAAGCTTATATTTTAAGAGCTTTTTTACAATATAATAGCGCTTTTGAAATCCTATTTTTTAATTCTTTTTTTGGTTACTTTCATAGCGATATATTAAAGGAAAAAATGCCTTTATGTGCTAAAAATCCTGGAACTAGTATTTGGCTGAAGAAAATATAAGGTGAATATTTATGCCAACAAAGGTATTAGATTTAGAGTTTTCTGAGGAGATTGAACCAATTTGGGGAGGAGAAGGTTACGATAGCCTCTGGATTTTAGTGCGCTATCATCAAGTACCAATTGGCTGGGTTTGGGTTTCTTTTTCTAACCCAAGTATGCCAATGGTTTCTGCGGAACAGTTGCGACAGGCGATCGCACAGCAGTTAGGACAAAAGATATTGCTAGCAACAGTTGGCAGTCAATACTTAACTCAGAAAGTAGAGCAGCAAACTAAAGAACCGATCAGTGTCGTTGTCTGTACTCGCGATCGCGCGGAGCAACTTGCTGATTGTTTGCAAGGGCTGTTAGCGCTCGATTATCCAACTTATGAAATTATTGTTGTAGATAATGCGCCCAGTAACGATGATACTTACAAACTGGCTGCTAGCTTACCAGTGCGCTACGTCCGGGAAGAGCGTCCTGGGCTAGACTGGGCGCGTAACCGGGGAATCGCGGAAGCTCGCTATGGTATTGTTGCCTTCACAGACGATGATGCACGAGCCGATCGCTTTTGGTTACAAGCCATTGCTAAAGCCTTTGCTGAGCCAGAGGTTATGGCAGTTACAGGATTTGTCGCCCCAGCCGAACTCGAAACACCAGCCCAGTTTATGTTTGAACTCGACTATGGGGGTATGGGTCATGGATTCGGCCGTAGAATAGTCAGAACAGAAACACTGACAGAGCGAAATCTCTTGTGGGCTAGTAGCTTTGGTGTTGGTGCTAACATGGCTTTTCGTCGAGATATCTTCACTCACATCGGCAATTTTGATATTGCGCTGGATGTTGGGACTCCCAGTCATGGTGCTGGTGACATTGAGATGTTTCATCGTCTTGTTGCTCAAGGTCATACCCTAGTTTATGACCCAGCAGTAATAGTGTGGCATACCCATAGAAGGCATAAATCGGCTTTGCACCGCCAAATTTATGACAATGGTCGCAGTTTTGGCTGTTATCTCCTTACTTGTTGGCGTAATCGTACTGTTCAAGGAACCTCAATCTTGAAATTCTTTTTGTATGATTGGCTATTTAAATGGATCTTGCACAACCTCGTTCGCCCACCACGCAAGTTACCCCGCTATATTGCAGTGATTGAGTTAGCAGGAATGCTGACAAGTCCTCTAGCTTATAGAAAATCCCAAGCTTGGGCAAAGAAAATCTCAGCTACCTATGTAGAATCAGAAATCGAGAAAAACCAAAATCACGCAGTTATCTTATGAAGTCTTTTGGTCTATCGCGCTCTCATAATCAATTAGGTCAAAAATTTGATGTCCTGCGCCAATTGGTTGAGCGCGATATGAAGTTACTCTATAAAAGGTCAGTTTTAGGAGTAGCTTGGACACTAATTAATCCATTACTGCAATTGGTAGTTTTTGCCTTTGTCTTTCAAGTCATACTACCTGCGGGTATTCCTCGCTATGCCTCATTTACATTTACTGGTTTGCTAGTTTGGAACTGGTTTAGCAGTTCTTTATACCAAGCTACAGGAGTGATCATTGCTAACCGACCACTAATTAGACAACCTGGTTTTCCCCTTGCTATCTTACCAATAGTAACTACAACCACAGGGTTAATTCACTTTTTGCTCGCATTACCTGTTTTAATTATCTTTTTACTAGTTGATGGTATTCAGCTAAAAACTGTTGTTTTATTTTTACCAATCTTACAAGCTCTACAGTTTTTACTAACTGTTTGTTTGGCTTACTTATTAGCAGCATTAAATGTTAGTTTGCGAGATACTCAGCATACTCTTGGTGTGATATTACAACTATTATTTTATGTCACACCAATTTTTTACGATATTAAAAATGTACCGCCCACATTTCATTTCTTTTATAATCTTAATCCGATGGTGCATATTATTACTGCTTATCGGGCTGTACTCATCCAAGGAACACAACCTGATTGGCAATCTTTAGGAATCATCGCTATTATTATGTCCATTTGTTTACCAATTGGGTTGAAATTTTTTCAACGACAGAGCGATCGCTTTGTGGAGGAAATATAAATGCAAGATGCCATTATTGTGCAGGGGTTAGGAAAGCGCTACAGCCGCTATCATGCGGAAAAACCCATGACGATTATGGAAGCAGCGCTCAAAGGTTTCCGCCAGATGAAAGCTGTGGAAAAGTTTTGGGCGTTACGAGATATTAGCTTTAATGTTGCTCCTGGCGAAATGTTAGGAATTATCGGCAAAAATGGAGCAGGTAAATCTACGCTTTTACAACTTTTGGGTGGTGTTGGTTCTCCTGATGCAGGGAAAGTGAAAGTAAAGGGTAGAATTGGTGCTTTGTTAGATTTAGGAGCTGGTTTTTCTCC
This sequence comes from Calothrix membranacea FACHB-236, assembly GCF_014696315.1. Classification (GTDB taxonomy): domain Bacteria; phylum Cyanobacteriota; class Cyanobacteriia; order Cyanobacteriales; family Nostocaceae; genus Aulosira; species Aulosira membranacea. The sequence goes on along the minus strand of NZ_JACJPX010000036.1, from coordinate 3,433 downwards.
TGATTTAACCGGAAGGGAAAATGTTTTTGTCTCTGGTGTGGTTGGCGGTTTAACTCGCAAAGAAGTTTCACGGCGTTTCGATACTATTGTAGAGTTTGCAGAACTCACAGATTTTATTGACAATCCTGTACGCACCTACAGTACAGGTATGCAAATGCGCCTTGCTTTTTCCATCGCTATACATACCTACCCCGAAGTGCTATTGGTCGATGAGTTTCTGTCAGTGGGAGATATTTCATTTCAGGCTAAGTGTCTAGAACGCATTACTTATCTGAAAGAACAAGGCTGTGCCATTGTCTATATTTCTCACGATACTCAACAAATTGCAGAAATATGCGATCGCGCCTTATGGTTGCAAGGAGGAAGAATCGTAGCTTATGGGGAACCAGAATTTGTTGCTGAACAATACACGGCTGAGATGCATCAACAAACCCGCAAACGTACTCCTGCAAGGCCTGTTCGGCTGACCAACTCAGGTTTAGAACTCCGAGTCAACGAAAACCGCTTTGGCTCATTAGAAATGGAAATTACGCAAGTTAAAATGTTACCTAGCTCAGAGATTAATAGCGGTGATGCTTTAACTCTGGAGATTGAGTACTTCTCAAATCAGCTAATTGAATTTCCTATCTTTAGCATTGATATTAGCCGCGAAAATGGTCAAGTCTGCTTTCAGACAAATACTGAAAGAACAGGGTTGACTTTCCAAAAAATTTTAGACCAAGGAAAAATTAAACTGCATATCGACCGCTTAGATTTGGCGGGAGGTAAGTATTTTATCGATATAGGAGTTTATAAGCATAATTGGGAATATGCTTATGATTATCACTGGCACGCATACCCTCTAATTGTTAATTCAACTGTTAAGGGTAATAGTATTTTATGTCCCCCATTTCGCTGGGAAATCAATAGCTTACAAACTTCACAAATTAAACCTTTATAATCATCCTGACCGAATTTTTATATCGATTTTTTGATTTGATTTTGGGATATTTTAAGTAATGTCCTCAAAAAGCTATCTGACACCCTCTATCCAGTAGAATTTGACAGATTTTTCCTCTTCTTCTTTATTAAGAGTTTTAGGGGGATCGAATTTCATACAGCTTTATAATATTGCAATAATCTAGATTTATCGCAACTTAACAGTTTAAAATTTATCTGATAAAGAGTATTCTATGGTTGCTGTAAATCTAAAAGTATATGAATGCACAACTAACTCTAGACGAAATTAATTCAGTACGCGAATTACTCAAAGAATATCAACCAGCACACACAGCCATTGATGCGGTAGAACGTCACAATGGAAATCTCGAAACATCTTTTGAGGAACTGTGGATTGAAAAACACGGACAATCGGCTATGGGTGTCAAAAAAATCTGGCAAACTACATTAGATGTGTTGCGAGATGAACTTTGCGGAGATGAAGGTTTTCGGGCGCGTTTGAGCGATTATACCAAAAGTCCAGAAAATGCTGTGTTACTTACAGCAGCAATTACATCTCTCATGGCTTTAACTGCAATTCCCCTCGATCCATCAATTGCTACTATTATTGTTCTCTACATTCTCAAAATTGGCTTGAATGTTTATTGTCAATATACCGATAAAGGTGATGGGGGAACTTTACCACCTGGCAAATAACTTCGTTAAGCTGCGCGATCGCACAATAATTATCGAGGACATCATACCAAAAATGCGATCGCACTCCACAAACCTAAAATGCGATCGCACAATAATTATCGAGGACATCATACCAAAAATGCGATCGCACTCCACAAACCTAAAATGCGATCGCACAATAATTATCGAGGACATCATGCCAAAATGCGATCGCATTCCACAAACCCAAAACGCGATCGCTTACTCCTCACTAGTGATTATTGCTTCCTTCAATTCATCCACCGTTGTCCCAAATATCTTCGCTACCTCTTTTAATAAATCCTCATCCTGGGTAGTTTGATAAAAACGAGCAAGATTACGCAGGGAAATACCCAAACCATTCTCGTCATTAAACTCATTTGTAATTACCAAATCTTGTAGGTAATTGGCTTTTGCTTCCTCCAACTCTCCTAATGCTTCTGCTACTTTTCCAAGCTGATAGTAAGTGCTAGCACAACTATAGCGATCGCCAAATTCGATAAAAATTTCCAGGGCTTGTTGATAATAATCCCGTGCCTGGTCGTATTCTCGCAACTCTTGGGCAACCCTTCCCAACTGGTGGTAAGTGCTAGCACAACTATAGCGATCGCCAAATTCGATTTTAATTTCCAGAGCTTGTTGATAATAATCCCGTGCCTGGTCGTATTCTCGCAACTCTTCGGCAACCCTTCCCAACTGGTGGTAAGTGCTAGCACAACTATAGCGATCGCCAAATTCGATTTTTATTTCCAGGGCTTGTTGATAATAATCCCGCGCCTGGTTGTATTCCCGCAACTGTTGGGCAACATATCCCAACTGGTGGTAAGTGCTAGCTAAAGCAGACTTGATTTGTGTTGTTTCTACACCTTGGAGTTGTTGGCATAATTCGATAATTTGCAGATAGGATGCTTTGGCTTGGGGATAATTTTGTGTTTGTAAATAACAAGTAGCAAGGGTACCGAGTGCCATCACAATTTCTAACCCTATCTCACCTGTTCTAATTTCCGGTGGATAAGCGGCTTGGGCGTTACAGACAAATTCTGACAGTTTCAAACTACTTGGAATATCATTATTTATATAGAAGTATTGAAATAAGCAAAAGAAAATATAAATAGTTTCTTGTTTTTCTAAGCAAATCTGCAAGGCATGATATAAATTTTCATATTCGAGCCGACAGAAGAAAATCCCAATCTGCCTTTCTTGCGCTTCCTTCGATTCCATGTAGTGATTATAGGAACGAGCTAACCCGATATAGTGGTTTTTAAAACCCTCCTGTAAGGCTTCGCTGGTAGCTGCATCGAGTTCTGCTAATTTGGCTTTGAGAAAGAAGGGAAAAACAGGTTGAATTTGTAATAACTGTGGAATATCTTCATTAATCAGCGAGAGCAAACCCCAATTTATCGCTTCTTGAATTGCCCCATCAAATTTATCAAAATCATAATCCTGAAACGGCTCTAACTTCTGTAATTCTTCAGCATAATTAGGAATATCGCTCCTATCAATAAACCCACTAAATGGAGCTAAACACAATAATAACTTCTGAGCATCAGACGACAAATTACTATGGGAATATTCCACACATTTAAGAATACTCTGGGTTTTGTCTTCGCTTCCCCTATCTAAATTAATATCTGCTGCTTGCAGCTTCCCTAAAAGGGAGCATCCAGTTTTGGCAGAAAAACTCAAATAGCAAGCAAACCATTTAGATAAGCACAACGAACAGAAAGAATTTGGTTGACACTTTCAACATTCCATTGTGCGCCGGAGATTTTAATCCTTGCTCCAATCTGTTTAATAGCAG
>NZ_JACJPX010000035.1 GCF_014696315.1 Calothrix membranacea FACHB-236 | reverse complement strand
ATAACAAAACCAAAAAACTAGTTACTCAACAAAAAAACCGAACAATAATTTTGGAGGGGGTTTGGGGGACGCAACCGTCACCCAATCGGGGGTTTGGGGGATTCTCCCCCAATTGATCTGGCTTTTTTAATCAGTGACAAATCGATCGCTAATGAGCTTAACCATTGACGACCCATTGATGTCAACTTAAACAAAAAGATACCCGACTTTTTCAAAAAGTCGGGTATCTGAACAAGTTCTTAATTACGCATTACGAATTATCTAATCTCTTCCAAATCCACCCATTCATCATAGGAAGAATCGTAATCTAGGTAATGCACATAGTATTGTTGTCCTTGAATTTTCTGAATACTGGCAGAATACCAATCTTCGTTGTCTTCGTCCCAAACTTTGATTTTTTGATTGACTGCAAATCCGTTGCTATCGGATGAGCCATGTTCACGAATGCGAATTTCATCCTCGCCTACCCATTCGTTGTAGGATGAACCATAACCAATGTAATTGACAAAGAATTGGTCATTTTCGACTTTCTCAATTGTGGCTTGATACCAATCTTCTTCCTCTCCGTCCCAAACTTCCACGGTTTTACTGACTCCATACTGGTTATTACTTGAATTAGCCGCCGATGAGGGTGCTGCGCTTGGCTGTAGTGCTGGTGCGGGGGTTTCGGCTTTTACTAAAGAGTGCGATCGCAAAATGATGGCGCGTGCTACTGATTGAATCCCTGTATGCTCGAAGTAATTGGTAGTTTGATCCAAGAATGCGGCGACAAAATCTAAGTTATCATCAGCAATCTGAATAAAATTACCTAAATGGCTAGTAATAGATTGGGGTGTTAAACCTGTCTTGGCTACTAAGCCATTCATCCAGCCTTGTACAGAGTTGAAAGCTTGAGTAATAAAACCAAATTTCTCGGAGGGATTATTACCAGGCAAAGCAGTATTAACTGCTAAGAATACAGGATTTTGCGCGACTACGTTGGCATCTGTGCCAGTAATAATGGTGTGAATTTTGTTGAGAAAATCAGGCCCTAAAGGTAGCATTCCATCTATACAGACTAAGGCTATCATCCGCATCAGGGAAGCATCTTTATAGTTGTCAGCTAGAGATTGAGCAAATACTTGGGGATTAGGGCTAGGAATACCATTTATTTTAGAGAAAGCAATAATTTCAATTGCAATTTTTAAGACTAAATCTATAGTTTGAGTTACGTCTGCTTTGGGAGTAATGTTACTTAAAAAAGATAGAAAACCGATTTTTTCCCCTACTTTATTGGCTAAAGCTGCTGTAGCCATAGCTGTGTCGGCTTTATCGATGGTTTGATATAGTTTCACCGCCATCTGATAGCCATTTTGCGGATCGTGATAGAGAGAAACAGCGCGATCGCGGATTCTTTGGATAACTGCTGGGTCAGTTTCCCCCGTAATTGCACGGACACTATTGTCAAAACCTACCAGGTTGTTCCACTGTCCTGGGGCAACATAATTGAGAGCGTTCAAAACCTTGATACTGATATTGTCACTTGGTAATTCATCAACCAACTGCACAATTGATTTATCCATGAGCGGGTTCTCCCAACGCCAAAACATAGTATGCAATTATACTCAAGCTTTTTGGCAAATTGGTTGATTTATTAAGAGATAGAAATTTTTCGCCTCTGCAATCTTGAATTTTGATACCAATTTAAAAAAAGAATGCGACAGATAGTAGGGGCATGGCACATTGGTGTCAACTTAACGCGAAACCCGCTCTTGTGCAAGGTTTCGCCCTCACCCCCAACCCCTCTCCCGGCGGGAGAGGGGAGCAAGAGATTTAGTTCCCCTTCTCCTGCGGGAGAAGGGGTTAGGGGATGAGGGCGCGAGGTATTTGTACAACGCCCGCCGTATATAGCTTTTAGCTTCAGTTGACACAGGTGGGCATTGCCTTGCCCTCTAGAATATATTGATGTGTCGCAAACATTATTTGAATTGGTATGAGTAGAGACGCGATTAATCGTGTCTCTCTAACTTTTGGCTTCCCCACTACTGGACTGGCGCTCTAGTCTTTGACATGCGACTGTTGACCCTTGACAACCCCAACAAAAAAATATGCAATCAAGATGTGTATGAGCTGACCAGCGACACTTTTGAGGATACAGTAATGGGAAGCCAGGAAAATTCTATGTTCTCAGAGCAGATCGGACTGATAGATCGGGTTTTGGCAGCCTCTACCGATCATATCTACATTAGCGATCGCAACTTACGCTATCTTTATGCTAGCCCTGCTGGGTTAGTAGCTTTGGGTTTAGAACAGGCGCAAGTGCTGGGTAAAACTTGGCAAGAGTTAGGATTTCCCGCTGAAATTATGGAAGTTTATGATCTGCAACGTAGATCTGTATTGCAGACTGGAATCCCGATTCGAGGTGAAACGAGTTTCCCTACTATTAATGGCGTGAGGTACTACGAATATGTAATTTCTCCCATTGAGGGAAATGACGGAGAAATTGAGGCAGTTATCACTACCACCAGAGACATTACAGAACGCCAGCAAGCAGAAGATGCATTACGCCTACTAACTGAGGAATTAGAAGCCAGAATTACGGCTAGAACCCAGGATTTAGCCGCCGTTAATGAATCCCTGCGCCGAGAAATTGCGGAACGGCAAAGAGCAGAACAAGCATCTCACGAAAGCCAAATGCAGTTAAAAGCAGAACGCAGCCGCTTAGAACAAGTCCTGCAACAAATGCCTGTGGGTGTGGCGATCGCAGAGGCTCCTTCGGGAAAACTTCTGTTTCACAATCAGGAAGCCGTCAGACTGTTGCAGCATCCTTTATTACAAGCCAAGACTTACCAAGACTACATCAAATACAATGCAATTCACGAAGATGGGCAACCTTACCAACCTCAAGAGTACCCCCTAGCCCGTGCGCTGCTTTCTGGTGAAGTCGTTAAAGCTGAGGAAATGCGCTACCGCCGAGGTGATGGTACATTCACACTGTTGTCTGTGAGTGCAGCGCCAATTCTGGATCGAGATGGGCAAATTATCGCCACTGTCAGCGCCTTTGAAGATATGTCAGAGCGGAAACAGGCTGAACAAAAATTAGCAAAAGAATCGCTGCGGATTCAAACCCTGCTTAAAACCTCCTTTGATGGCATCGTCATTTTAGACAAACAAGGTAAAGTATTAGATGCCAATCCCCGATTTGCGGCAATGTTGGGCTACACTCTCCCAGAAATTGCCCAGCTAAGTATTTTTGATTGGGATGCTCAGTACACCCATGCAGAGCTACAGCAAATCATGCAACACTGCATTAATTCCAACAGTGGGATTTTAGAAACTCAGCATCGCCGCAAAGATGGCTCAGTCTACGATGTGGAAATTAGCTTTAACATTGTGGAGTGGGAAGGAGATTTGCTGCGATTCTGTGTTTGTCGAGATATTACCGAACGCAAACGCACAGAAGCAGCCTTAAGGGAAAATCAAATTCAGCTACAGCGTCAACTAGCAGAAATTGAAACTATCTACCAATCAGCCCCCATTGGCTTAAGCGTATTAGATCCAGATTTGCGCTTTTTGCGGATTAATGAACGCCTAGCCCAAATAAATGGTTTTGCGATTGATGCACATATCGGTCGGACAGTACAAGAGCTGCTACCTAACATAGCAGATGCCGTAGGACAAATGTTTCGCTCCATTTTGGCCACAGGCGAACCTGTACTCAATATAGAAATAACTGGAGAAACGCCAGCTCAACCCGGTGTCCAACGGACTTGGTTAGAAAGCTTTTTGCCATTGAAAGATGGCGAACGGATTATTGGTATCAGTATCGTGTGTGAGGAAATTACCGAACGCAAACAAGCAGAACAAAATTTGCAAGCCAGCGAAGCCACTTTACGCTTATTTGCCCAGTATGCACCTGCTGGGATTGCCATGTTTGACAAAGATATGCGCTACATCATCGCTAGTCAACGATGGGTGGATGAGTATAATCTCAATGCAGTTGAATCCCTAATTGGGCGATCGCACTACGAAATTTTTCCCGAAATTAGCGAGAAATGGCGACAAATCCATCAACGCTGTCTAGCTGGAAGCAGCGAAAAATGCGATGAAGATTTGTTTATCCGCGCAGATGGAACCCAGCAGTGGGTTAGCTGGGAAATTCACCCTTGGCATACTGCTACAGGTGAAATTGGTGGCATTATCATTTTTGGTGATGATATTACGCTGCAAAAACAAGCTAAAGAAGCACTGCGTAAAAGTGAATATTTGTATCGCACCTTAGCCCATAACTTCCCCAATGGTGCTGTTCACATTTTTGATCGCGATTTACGCTATTTACTCTCTGATGGTACAGAAATTAGTAAAGTTGGTTTAACGAAAGAACAACTAGATGAGCATACTCTCTGGGAAGTCGTACCTCCAGAAACCAGTGCTGTTTTAGAACCGTGCTATCGAGCTGCATTGGCAGGAGAAACCACAATTATTGAACTATATTTTGGCGATCGCATCTATCAAATCTATACACTTCCCCTATTCAACGAGCAGGGAGAAATATTTGCGGGTTTATCCATGTCACAAAACATTACTCTGCAAAAGCAAGCAGAGCAAACACTCAGAACTGCAAAAGATGAATTAGAACTGCAAGTTCAACAACGCACAAAAGAACTGCGTGAAACTAATGAGATTCTCCAAAAGCGAGAACGAGAATTTAGGACATTGGTAGAAAATACACCCGATGTCATTAGCCGACACGATCGCCAATATCGCTATATTTATGTCAACCCAGCCAGTACACAACAGTCGGGAATTCCTATAGAAACCTATTTGGGCAAAACACCATCTGAGTTAGATTATCCCCAAGAAATGACTGATTTTTGGACAGCTTCGCTAGAAAGTGTCTTTACCACAGGACAAATGCGGATAGCGGAATTTCGAGTCACCCAGCAGGATGAGTGGAAAGCTTACCAAACTTACGTAGTTCCAGAATTGGCAGCAAATGGTACCGTTGAGTCTGTGCTGACAATTACTCGCGATGTCACTGGATTAAGAGCAGCAGAGGAATCATCCCGCAAACTAGCAGAAGAGTTACAACGCTCTAATCAAGAACTAGAACAATTCGCCTATGTCGCCTCTCACGATTTACAAGAGCCACTTAGGGCTGTAACCAGTTTTACACAAATGCTGGCAAAGCGTTATCAAGGTCAACTCGATGCGAAAGCAGATATGTATATCGAGTTTATTGTGGATGGCGCAATCCGGATGCAGCAACTCGTGAGAGATTTATTAGCCTACTCTAGAGCCGGTCGCTATGAACTGAAGCTACAATCAGTTGATTGTAATGCCTTGCTGGAACAGGTAAAAAAAGATTTGCAAATTAGCATCACTGAAACTCAAGCATTAATTACCGCAGAACCTTTACCAACTGTGCTTGCCGATCCCAGCCAAATGTCAAATCTTTTACTAAACTTAATTGGCAATTCCCTGAAATACCGTAGTGAGTTACCTCCAAAGGTATATATTTCTGCTAAAAACAATACATTACCATTGACTAATGCACACTTCGCTGAAAACTGTAACCCCCTTTGTGCTACCTTTCAAGAAGAGTGGATTTTCATGGTTCAAGATAATGGGATTGGCATTGAACCACAGTACGCCGAAAGAATATTCGGAATTTTTCAACGGCTTCATGCCAGTGATGAGTACTCTGGTACAGGCTTAGGATTAGCCATCTGTAAAAAGATTGTGGAACGGCATGGTGGCAGAATTTGGGTTGATTCACAACTTGGACAAGGAGCTACTTTTTACTTTACACTTCCCATTGGTAATTAGAACTTAATATGCCACCTGAACATCGATTAAAAGTACTCCAAATCTTACTAGTTGAAGACTCAAAAAGTGATGCCGTCTTAATAGCAGAAACTCTCTGCGAAAGTAAATTTCTCAATAAATTAAGTATTGTCCGGGATGGAGCCGAGGCAACCGATTATTTATATAAGCGAGGAAAATATGTAGATGTGACTCGTCCTGATTTAATCCTGCTAGATTTAAACTTACCCAAGAAAAATGGTAGAGAACTACTAGCAGAAATTAAAGCAGACCAAAATCTTAAAACTATTCCCATTGTGATTTTGACCACTTCCTCTGCGGAAACTGATATTCTCAAGAGTTATCAGCTTCATGTTAATTGCTACCTTGTCAAACCAGTTGATCTCGAGCAATTTGTAGAAGTAGTTAGGTCAATCGAGCATTTTTGGTTAGCACTGGTTGAATTGCCTCCTCATCAGGATATTTAACTGTGCAAATTTTAGATTTAATATTGCCAATTTGAGATTCAAAGATTATTTTAATCTCATGCTTAAAATTCAAAAATAATTAAGTTTTAAGTTTCGTAAATAATAATTTAATTAAAAAAATAGTTGTTATTTTATGGCTTTAAAAATTGTGCTGGTCTGGGTGAGATGATGTATGGAAAGCGAGATACTTACAGTTCTACTTGTAGAAGATAATCCTGCTGATGTTGCAATACTGACAGAACTCCTACAAGATAGTGATGCCAATTCTTGGCAGATCACTCATTTTAAGCGGCTTCAACTTGCAATAACACAACTACAACATATTGACTGTGATGTTATTCTTCTAGATCTATCATTACCAGATTCTCAAGGTCTAGACACCGTGATTCAGATGCAAGCAGCAGTTCCACATCTACCAATAGTGGTTCTCACAGGTTTACAAGATAAAAAACTTGCTCTAGAAGCCTTAGCTGTAGGCGCACAAGATTATTTGGTAAAAGGACAAATTTCATCCCAACTTTTAGTAAAAACGGTAGAGTATGCCATCAAGCGGATGCAAATTCTGCGAAAAGAACAAGAACTCAGCCAAATGCGAGCGCGATTTATATCTACAGCATCCCATGAGTTTCGTACCCCTTTAACTATTATTGCCTCTTCTACAGAATATCTAGCAGCCTATAGCTATCGTGTCAGCCAAGAAAAGCAACAACAACATTTAGAACGCATCGATAAAGCTATTAAACACATGACTCAGTTGCTGGATGATGTATTGATGCTCAATCGTACAGACTTCGAGCAGTTGGAGTTGAATTTAGAAATAGTAGATATAGTAAAATTCTGCCACGATTTAGTAGAAGATTTAGCCGCCAACATCTACGAGCAGAGAATTGTTTTTGTTGCCAGGCAAAATAATCAAAAGCTCACAACATTCCTAGCCAAAATTGACCAAAAACTAATCCGACAAATCCTGACTAATCTTATTAATAATGCTTTGAAATATTCTCCTCAAGACAGCATGATTAATTTTTATTTAACAGTTATGGATAGTGAAATTATTCTGCAAATTCAGGATTACGGCGTGGGTATTCCTCAAGAAGACCAAATTAACTTATTTCAGCCTTTCCAGCGAGCACGAAATGTAGGTTCAATTGCTGGTACTGGTTTAGGTTTATCAATTGTCAAGCGTTGTGTAGATTTACATAAAGGTAAAATTACTGTTAATAGTAAAGTAGGGGAAGGAACAACATTTACAGTTAATATTCCTTACTCTGATTGAAATCAGAACGTGACAGATTGTAGGGGCAAGGCAATGCCCTGCCCTCTAGAATATATTGATGTGTCGCTCATACTTTGGATAGATACATAGTAGGACATTGTCGCCTCATTAGTCAGATTACAGATAATATTGACATTTTTAAAATTAGGTTAGACAAGAAAAATATTGGCAAACAATTCTTACTCATGTTATTCCCAGACCGAAGTTTTGCAGGTCAGTTACTAGCTAAAGATTTAGCAGCCTATGCTAACCACCCAGAGGTGCTAGTGCTAGCTTTACCCAGAGGTGGTGTACCTGTTGCCTTTGAAATTGCTGAAAAATTAAATGTGGCATTAAATGTTTTGATAGTACGCAAACTAGGTGTACCAAATCAACAAGAATTAGCAATGGGCGCGATCGCATCTGGTAATGTACAGATACTCAATGAAGATATTGTTCGCGACCTTAATGTTTCTGAACAAGCGATCGCTTCAGTAGTAGCCAAAGAACAACAAGAATTAGCAAGGCGCGAACAGCTTTATCGTGGGAATCGCCCTTTGCCAAAACTGCAAGGAAAAACAGTGATTTTAGTTGATGACGGTTTAGCAACAGGTGCAACCATGTTCGCTGCGATTGTAGCTGTAAAACAGCAGCAACCTGCTCGGATTGTCATTGCATTACCAGTCGCTGCATCCCCAGCTTACGAACAACTAGCAAAAAAAGTAGACGAAGTTGTTTGTCTGGAGACACCAACCCCTTTCTACAGCGTTGGTCAATGGTATGGTAAGTTTCCCCAAACTACAGATAATGAAGTCAGAGAATTGCTCAGAAAAGCTGCTAATCGCCAAAAACCTTTATCTGCTGGAACTCTCAGCTAAGAGACTTGTAAATAAAATAAGTAAGTCGGTGGAAATAAACCACACTATGTTAATAAACGTAAATAGGCTTGAAATCCTACCAATGACCTGTAGAGAATTAGTGCGATCGCATTTTACCACTGGCGAAACAAGATTACCTCATCATATTTCGCCAGCAGTCTATAAAAGTATTAACTAACGAACTCCCACAAACCCAGCTTGCTCAATCGCCTGTTGTCCTTGATCGGTAAGTACAAGATTGGCATAAGCATTGCCAGCCTTTTGTGCTTGACCTTTGTTCTGTTTAATAATCACAAACAATTTAGAGGTTATGGGATAGCTACCATTTTTAATAGCTTCAGTATTTACCTGATTGCGTTGGCGCGGACATTGTTCGGGTGATACGAAAGGTTGACGGTAAGGGGAAACGAAATCGGTAGCAGTCCGGCCTAGTGGTAAGGGTTTCACACTACACTGAGGGACAACAGCACGGGCAGAAGCATAATATATTCCACCTGGAGTTTTGCTGAGTTGACGCAATGCATCTGTAGTAGAGTAGACGTATTTGATATTAGAACCCAATGCTTGTTTGTTGAACTCGCCATTACTAGAGAAGATGCTTGTATCTGCATTCTCTGGCTGTTGAGAAAAAGCTGTGATGGGTAGATTGGGGCCTCCTAGCTGATTCCAGTTAGTCAACTTGCCCAAATATATTTGCTGCAATTGATCAACGGTTAAACCTGGCACGTTCAGTGATGGATTCACTACTACTGCTATTCCATCAATACCCACCTGACGTTGTTCAAGGGTGAAACCTCTCTCTTTGGCAATGGCTTTTTCTTCATCTGTAAGGGGACGGGAAGACTGAGCAAAATCCAATTTGCCATCAAGCAACATCCGGATACCAGAACTAGAACCAGGGCTACTGTTTACAGGATCTAAGTAGCGCAATTTGAGTTCAGGGCGCGCGCTGAGGATTTGAGAATCTACAACCTGCCTAATGGGTGCCCAAGCAGTGCTACCACCGTAGTTAAATGAGTCAGTGGGCACATCAGTAAGTGAGCCAAAGGTGGATACAGCATTCGAGCTAGGCTGCAAATTTTGATTAGAAGTATCAGTATTATTGCTAGTATTACGAGCCAATAATTCTGGCTTGAGCAACCACCAAAGCAATCCTCCTATCACCATCAGTGTTAGGACTTTACCAATAATCAGACCTCTAAGGAAGATGCTGATATCTTCCTTAATCAAAACTTTTTTTTGGTTGGTGTTGTCCATATTATTAATTTTGTTTATTTGTTAGGTTGGTAACAATTGGTGGTAGATGCTAGGTATAAAACACATTTTTAGTTATCAGTTAATAATGACTTATCTATAATTAAATATTCCTGATTTAATCAAGCCAAATTTACTTTTGATTAATCGCTTATAGCAGCCTATTACTAGTTTTTATTCAACTAGCTATAACCTACTGGCTTATCTAGATGAATAGATGAACGATTATTAAACTTTTCGATGAATGTTTGTGATGGAGTCGGTTGTTTTTTTGGCGATAAACTTGTACTCAAAAATGTATATATTAGAGCTATTAGTAATACACTAGTAATAACGCCAAGACCCAAACCTAGTAGCAAGATAAATTTGCGATAAACTTGCACAGAATCCTCATCAGGGTGTTCATCTGGAACACTCAATTCTAAGTACTGTGGTAAGGTGATATCGGGAATCAGCGCTTGCAAAGCTTCTCCTGCAGATTGGTAACGCTGGTTATGGCGTTCGCTAATCATTCTGTCTAAAACATCTGCTAGCCAATCGCTGACTTTTGCTTTGTTCCGCCAGATTAATTGTCCAGTATCGGGATCTTCGGGTAATTCTTCGGTTTTTAAACCAGTTAAAGCTTGAATCCCAATCATACCTACTGCATAAATATCGCTGCTAAGTTTTGGTTTACCCTTAGCTTGTTCTGTTGGCATATATCCAGGTGTACCAACAGAAACTGTTAGGGTATTTCCCTGATTACCTACTTTTTTAATACTGCCAAAATCAATCAGTACAATCTTGCGATCGCAGTTCCGCCGCATAATATTCTGCGGCTTAATATCCCTGTGAATTATTTTGTGTTGATGAACAAAGTCCAACACTTCCAGGATATCTTTCAATAAATTTAACACTACATCTTCGCTTAAAGGTTTACCAAGGACAATTTCTTGGGTTAAGTCATAACCATCAATAAATTCTTGAACTAAATAAAAATCTCCATCTTCATGAAAGTGAGCTAATAAGGTAGGAATTTGCTTATGATTGTTGCCTAGCTGATATAAAATTTCTGCTTCGCGATTAAACAGGTTCTTGGCAATCGGTAAAACAGCAGGATGAGGATGTTTAGGATAAAAATGCTTAACAACACAAAATGGTTTACCAGGTAAATCCGAATCAATTGCTAAGTAGGTATCGCCAGAACCTCCCCTAGCTAAAAGTTGGACAATCTTAAAGCGATTCCGCAGTGTTTTTTTTATGAGAGGATACTGTTCCTGTTGTCTATTTCCTTGTTTATTTCCTGTATCGCTTGATAGCAAATAAGTAATACCACCAGATAATTTACTTTTTAACTGCGTCACATGATTGTAGCGATTTCGGAGCGTTTTTCTAATGCGAGGGTACTGACGCATGGGACATATCCTAACCTATCTAAAATAGCTGACAAGTTAAATTTCGGTGGTAGATTTTGCTTGACATTCCGTCGGGATGTCCGCATAGTTGCTTGACATTTAAATCTAAAATTTTCCCAAGCTAGATATTAGTTTAATGGCGAAATTCTGTGTTTTTTTAGGAATTTTAAGGCGCTAAGATCACAACATAGTTTTAACCAAATATTTTATCCTTTGTAATTTTTATTGTTGCTGTAGTTGCACCTATATCTGACTAAAGTTAATAGTCTTGAAATCTCAAAATATCTTAGTAAACACACTTTAGTATACAATCTAGCTAAAATTCAATATGGTTATGAATGTATAAAAAAAACAAAGCGCGTTTCATTTTGATTGAGAGCATAGTAAAAAATAATACGATAAATCAGAATATAGATGAGCTTGCTATCTGGATACTGTTGCAGATAAATGTCAACTAGAGGATGTAATTAGCAAGATGCCCATTAAACAAGAAAATTGAGGATATTTTTTGATTTACTATTGCCTTAGTCAAATCTACGCCTCCAAATGCGTAAATTCTAGAGATATTACAGAGCTAACACCATGAGATACAGCAACTATAATCACTCAGTGATTATTCTATGACGGAAATTAACCATAAAAAAACCCCCAGTGGGGGTTAGGTAGTTATTCGCGTGGAGTGAACAACTACTTATTAATACTTAGAGGATGTACAACAATCCGAACAAAATTATCCAAATTACATCAACAAAATGCCAGTAAATTTCCGCAGCTTCAATACCGAAGCGTTTTTCGTTAGTGTAATGACCAGCAACGCGCGATCGCCACAATACAGCCAAAATTGCTAACACGCCAATGGTTACGTGCAAACCGTGAAATCCAGTTAACACATAGAATGCGCTGGCAAATAAATTGGTAGTTAAACCAAATTCTAGATGGGTGTATTCATAAACCTGACCTACCAAGAAAATTGCACCCATAGCGGCTGTAATTGCCAACCAAATCCGCATACCCTTGGTATCATTCTTTTTGATAGCAGTGTCAGCATTATGCATGACAAAACTGCTAGCTATTAGATTAGCGGTATTAACTCCTGGTAGCAAAAGTTCTAATTCGGGTGTTCCGGCTGGTGGCCATACGGGTAAGGTAGAACGGAAAGCTAGATAAGCTCCGAACAACCCCATGAAAATCATACCTTCAGCAATCAGAAAGACGATTAGCCCAAACAAACGATGGTCGGGATGTCCTTCATGACCCGCATGTGTAGCTTCCGCACTATGGTGATGATTCAGTTCAGCTTGTGCTGGGTCAATAGTTTGACTTTGCATGAATATTAAAAAGGATAAGTGTAAAGGGATTGGGGACTGGGGAAAGGGGACAAGGGGACAAGGGGACAAGGGGACAAGGGGAAAGAATAAAGTATAAATCTCAATTACCTATTACCTATTACCCAATGCCCCATGCCCCATGCCCCATGCCCATGCATTATTCTTTTTCTGCTGTGATCCCTGGATATGGTTCGTCTGGTTGGGCGCGCAACACTGAGTTTACGCCACCAGACAAGACTGGATCGGGATCGGAGAGGGGTACGCCCTTGTAAGCATTTTCCAAACCGTAGTCGTAGGGGCCTGTTGCTAACACTGGGGTTTTGTCAAAATTCTCAATCGCGGGTGGTGAGGTTGTCATCCACTCTAGAGTTAATGCATTCCAGGGATTATTACTTGCCTTGGGCCCGTATAACCAACTCCAGATGGCATTGATGATGAAGGGAATTGTAGAAACTGCGAGGATATAAGAACCATAAGTGCAGATTTCATTTAACAATGCAAATTTGGGGTCATACTGAGCAACTCGGCGGTTCATGCCCATTAAACCCAGCTTGTGCATTGGTAAGAAGGTCATATTTAGACCAACTATTGTCAAGGCAAAGTGAACTTTACCCCAAAATTCGTTCAGCATCCTTCCCGTCATTTTTGGGAACCAATGATAGATGGCTGCAAAAATCCCTAAGACACTACCACCAAAGAGGACGTAGTGGAGGTGGGCGACCACAAAATAGGTATCGTGAACGTGAATATCAAAGGGTACTGCTGCCAACATTACGCCACTAATGCCGCCAATCACAAAGGTGCCAACAAAACCCATAGCAAATAGCATAGGACTGTTGAGACGAATTTTTCCGCCCCACATCGTCGCTAACCAACTGAAAATTTTAATTCCTGTAGGTACGGCAATGATCATTGTGGTGATCATAAAGAACATCCGCAGCCAACCAGGAATACCGCTGGTAAACATATGGTGCGCCCACACGATTAACCCGAGAAAACTAATCGCCAGGGAGGAATAGGCGATCGCTTTATAACCAAAAATTGGTTTGCGAGAATGAACTGGGATGATTTCAGAAATTGCCCCAAAGAAAGGCAAAATCATGATGTAAACCGCTGGGTGGGAATAAAACCAGAACATATGCTGGTAGACAACGGGATCGCCGCCTCCAGTTGGGTTGAAAAATGTCGTTCCGGCAATTAAGTCAAAGGAAAGCAGAATCAGACCTGCTGCGAGTACAGGGGTAGATAAAAGTACCAATGCTGAGGTAGCAAACATCGCCCAGCAAAACAAGGGCATTTGATGCACACCCATACCTGGGATACGCATCCTCAACAAGGTGACGAGGAAATTAATCGCCCCCAAAATTGATGACGTACCCAGTAGCAGGACACTGATAATCCAGATAGCCTCACCCACTTGACCTGTAACTAAGCTCAATGGTGGGTAAGAAGTCCAGCCAGCATCTGGTGCGTCGCCCACCGCTAAACTGGCAATTAATAACACGCCAGCAGGGGGGATCATCCAAAAGGCGACAGCATTGAGCCGAGGAAATGCCATATCCTTAGCCCCAATCATCAGGGGAATGAGGAAGTTAGCAAACCCTGCCCCTGCGGGCACAATCCACAAAAAAATCATGATTGTGGCGTGCAGGGTAAATAGGCTGTTATAGACTTCTGGGGTAACAAAATCTACTTCTGGGGTTCTTAGTTCTGTGCGAACCAAGTCCGCCATCACGCCGCCAATGCAATAGAAAATAAACGAAGTGACTAGGTATTGAATCCCTATCACCTTGTGGTCAGTATTAAAGCTAAAGTAGTCTCGCCAATGCCTGACCCCTGGTTCTTCAGCCAGGGCGGGGATATTAGCGGTTTCTTGGATTTGGGCTTGTGTCATAGGAGGAGAGGGTCAAGGGTCAAGGGTCAAAGGTCAAGGGTCAAGGGTCAAAGGTTAATGGCTATAACTTTGGACTTTTGACTGTTGACTTTGGACTCTGGACTTTGGACTGTTGATTATTTGTGTACTTGATGAAGTATTTCTGTGTTAATTCCCATGTCCTTGGTGTAAGGAGCGAGGAATTTATCGGGGGAGAGATTTGCAGGGTTATAAGCAACAGCTTGATTTAGGGTTTCGCGGCTAGCTACTTGCTGCTCTTTTTGCCATTTGTCAAAGGCTTCTGGTGTTTCTACCACGATTGGCGCTCTCATTGCTCCGTGGTAGGGGCCACAAAGTTCGGCACAAACTAAGGCATAATCACCTGCTATTCTCGGTGTGAAGCGAATTTCGGTTTGTCTACCAGGGATAGCATCTTGCTTTAAGCGAAACTCTGGCACCCAAAAAGCGTGAATCACATCGTTGGCTGTCATATTGATTTTCACCTCACGCCCGATGGGAAGATGCATTTCCCCGGTGGTAAGACCTGTTTCTGGATAGGTGAATATCCAGGCATATTGCAGACCAGTAACATTAACCAACAATTCTGGGGGTTTACCTGCTTTGTCAGGACTTTCGCCAATGGTAGGAGCTACACTACCAACTCCTGGGGCATCGATTTTTTGGGGAATTTGATCGGCATTGCGAACTGCTGCGGTGGCTGGGTCTTGCATCGCCGCATCAGATTTTTCTTGATTGAGGTTGGGTTTGTCGCTGGGTGGTGTATCGTTTAACGTTGCGGCGATCGCGGCCCCTGGCATTTTCATCGACATATTTTGAGTCACCGGGGCATCATGGATTGCATGGGGATCGAAGCCACCAATATCGTTATAAACCTCAAAGCTGTAAACAGAAATACCAATAACTATAATTGCTGGGATCGCCGTCCAGAGGATTTCTAGAGGTACATTTCCTTCTACAGGAGGCCCGTCTTCATTGTCACCAGGTCGTTGACGATATTTAAATGCGGAGTAAATTAAAACACCTTCGACAATGAGAAAGATACCTGTAGAGATGACCATCATCGTGTTAAACAGACCATCAACCAAGACGGCTTCATCAGAGGCTTCTGTTGGCAACAGACCGTGATTTTGACCGTACCAAAGGCTGGCAAGTGTTAACACAATGCCAATTAGTAATGTCCAGATCGAACTTGGAATTTTCACGGCTCACTTAAATGAATTTACTACGTTATCTCAAAGGTACCCACTTACTAAGGTAGTGTAGGTCATCAATTATGGTCTTCCAATGTCTGAAATTTTTATTAATTTTTTTGGCTACATAAATAATTTTGAGTACAAGAGTTTTATCAGATATAGCCAAGGATAGATGTGAATCATGGTAAAAATTTAAGAAAAAATTTAGATAGTAAAATTGGTTGCCATTAACAAAAAATTGAGAACTTAAAAAATACCTAAAGCTTTTGGCTAAAAGTAGCTAGAGTGCTTCAAAGTGTAAGTAAAACGTATAACTGAAAGCTAATCTATCAACCTTGGTCGTATACGCTAGGGTTTATATGGGTCGTGATTGACAAACTGATAATTTTAAATAGCTCTACCAAGAGCGGGCAGAAGGTATCGTTCATGAGCGAATTTGTCCTACAACAACAAAATGAAGCAACAGATCCCCAGCAAAAGCCCCAGGAAATAATTCGTCGTTTTGTTTGGAAGATCTGCATCGCCACCTTAATTTTGATGGCAATAGGCAGTGCCACGCGGGTAATGAACGCTGGACTTGCTTGCCCAGACTGGCCTTTGTGCTATGGAGAATTAGTGCCAGCCAAGCAAATGAATTTTCAAGTGTTCTTGGAATGGTTTCACAGACTGGATGCAGCTTTGATTGGACTGAGCGCGATCGCACTTGCCGGGCTATCCTGGTGGTATCGTCGCGTTTTACCAAATTGGCTGCCTTGGGCATCTACATTCGCCTTGTTTTTAATTGTTTTCCAAGGTGTCTTGGGGGGGCTGACTGTCACCGAACTTTTACGGTTTGATATCGTGACTGCCCACTTGGGAACGGCGTTGTTGTTTTTCACCACCCTCCTAATTATTGGTACGGCACTCACCCCTTATCAAGGAACCCGCAATGTTGGTAGCTTGCCTTGGTTGGGTTTAACTGCGGCCGTTTTAGTTTACCTACAAAGTCTTCTGGGTGCCTTGGTGGGCTCTCGCTGGGCACTACACCAATGTTTGGGCACATCCCAACTCTGTACTTTCATGTACAGCCACATCTTTGGCTTAGTACCACCAACAGTGGCAACCTTAGCAGTGGTATTAATATCTTGGCTGACACCGGCACTCCATCCAGCTTTACGCCGCTTGGCAAATATGGCTGGTGGGTTATTAATGTTACAAATCATCTTGGGAGTAGCTACTTTCAAATTACGCCTGCAAGTAGAGCCGCTTACCGTCTCTCACCAGGCTGTAGGCGCAGCTTTACTCGGTACTTTGGTAGCTTTCACAGTTCTAGCATTACGCGACTGGGTTGCTAGTCGTGAAACCAATACTTCCCCTGTAGCTGTACCAGCAAAGGGGTCGCATCTATAACCAAAGAAACAAGGGGCATAGGGCATGGGGCATGGGGCATGGGCAATTCAATTTTGGATTGGGTTTCAATCTAAAATTCCTAATCCCCAGTACCCAGTCCTCAGTACCCAGTCCCCAATCCCCACCTTAGCAACTAGAAGTGGTGGAACAAAAATAAACCCTTGTCTCTATCTATACCTCACTACAAGTGGATGTTTTCGCTAGTCTCTGTGAGACAGACTGAGTACAGGGAATGAGGGAGCAGTGGGAATAGAGGTAGTAATCCTCCTCATCCTCCTCATATCCCTTCTCTCCCTCATCTCCCTCATCTTCCCTTAGTCTTTTTTCGATAGCGATTCGGTATGAGCAGGGGCTACACATAAGTTGAAAAATAAGGAAATCGAGCCAAAATGATTGAGACTAATGTCTCTCGCCACCACGAAACTTTTCTACAGGTAATTCAAAGCTACTACCAGTTAACCAAGCCCCGGATCATTCCGTTGCTCTTAATTACCACCGCTGGCAGTATGTGGATTGCCGCTAAGGGACAAGTAGATATCTGGTTGTTGCTAGTAACTATGATTGGTGGCACTTTTGCTGCTGCTAGCGCCCAAACAATTAACTGTATCTACGATCGCGATATTGATTATGAAATGGAGAGAACACGCCATCGTCCTATGCCTTCCGGTAAGGTACAGCCGCGTGGCGCTTTGATTTTTGCGATCGCTCTGGCTGTCATTTCTTTTACTTTACTGACTGTTTTTGCTAACCTACTAGCCGCCCTACTCGCATTCTCTGGCATAGTTTTCTATGTTGTGGTTTATACCCATTGGTTGAAACGCCATACCACTAACAATATTGTGATTGGTGGTGCTGCGGGGGCTATTCCCGCCTTAGTAGGTTGGGCGGCTGTTACGGGTACTGTAGGCTGGCCAGCTTGGGTAATTTTTGCGATCGTCTTTCTTTGGACACCGCCGCATTTCTGGGCTTTAGCTTTGATGATTCGCGATGAATACGCCAAAGTCGGGATTCCGATGTTACCTCTAGTTGTGGGCGATCCTGCAACTGTGAAGCAAATTTGGTATTACACTCTGGCAACGGTAGCGACAACACTAGTATTGGTTTATCCCTTAAATGCTAGTGGGATTTTGTATGCTGCGATCGCAGTCGGTTTAGGCTCAGTTTTTATTCGCAAAGCTTGGCGTTTATTGCAAAATCCAGAAGATAGAACCATCGCCAGAGAATTATTCCTCTATTCCATCTCTTACATGATGCTGTTGTGTTTAGCGATGGTAGTAGATAGCCTCCCGATTACTCATCATCTAATTAATGCTGTAATCGCTCAGTTGCATTTTCTAGCTTAGGAATAAGCTCAAACGCACTAGGTTTATATTTCGCCTTTTTCCGCTAAACCAAAATTATTAATTTTTATCCCGCCTAGAAGTAAGTTCCGGGCGGGATGTTTATCACACAATCCACAATCTAAAATTCCTATGATGCCCTACTTAGCCAAAATTTTACTCTACCCGATTAAGTCTTTTGATGGTGTGGAAGTAGAGAAAGCTAGAGTTCTCTCTAGCGGTACCCTAGAATTTGACCGTGAATTTGCCATCTTTGACGAGCGCGGTAATTTCGTTAATGGCAAACGCCATGCCAAAATTCATTCTTTGCGAGCTAAATTTGCACTCTCCAATCGAACCCTATCTCTGCAAATACCTGGAAGTAACTCAGAACAAGTTTTTCATCTCGATAGAGAAAAACAGGCGATAGAAGTAACCTTAAGTGATTTTTTCGGTTTCCCTGTGAAATTACAGCAAAATTCTGTTCAAGGATTCCCCGATGATACAGAGCGTCTTGGGCCAACGGTGATTAGTACCGCAACGTTAACAGAAGTGGCTTCTTGGTTTCCTGGTGTAACTGTAGAACAAATGCGCCGTCGGATGCGCGCCAATCTAGAAATTGATGGTGTACCTGCTTTTTGGGAAGACCAATTATTTAGTCCACAAAGTGATGCGACAGTCTCTTTTCGTATAGGAAATGTTAGCTTTGTTGGAGTTCAGCCTTGCCAGCGATGTGTGGTACCAACACGCAATCCGGACTCTGGATTAGCTGATGCTCACTTTCAAAAAACATTTATTACGCAGCGACAAGCAACCTTACCCGATGGGGTAGCTATATCTCGCTTTAATCATTTTTATAAATTGAGTGTCAATACTATCGCTTCTGTTTCATCATTTGAAACAATGTTACAAATTGGCAATGAAGTTGCAATCATAGGTTAAAAAGTTAATTTTTCTTAAAAAAGAAAATCAAAAAGTAAAAATCTCCTAAATTTCTTTACTTTTAAATCGAAAATTTATCTAGTAATTTTCACGGTTTTGTAATTGAATATGTATGATTGTTTGCCTAAAACCAAGATTTAAAGACTGAGTACTTCACGGGTAAACAATACAAAGTTTTATTTGGGGTATTGTGTCTATTGTAACAATCATTAGTAAGCCCCATACTGTAGTCTATTGGTTAAATTTAAACCAATATATATGCTCATCTGCATGAATACGAATATATTTTGTCATTCATCAGAGAAAAAATGCTAATGTGTTGCCGCTGAAAAGTAACAAATTCAAGTGTTATAACGGCACTAGAAAAGTTAATCTGGGAGGAACAGAATCGGGCAAAACTATAGTATTAAACGCAGTACTATTATCTTTTTTATACAAAATTATGCTGAATGCGGAATAATTTTTTCTAAAAAAAGTAGTACTAATGCTTATATATATTGTAATTTATATGGCAAGACTACCCCTAGATTAACGATGGGGATCAAATCACACCACAATGTTATCTAAACTTCATCACGTCAAATCTCTCAACCGCTTATTTGAACAGGCATATATCAATATGATGCCTTTCAAATCTATTTTAATTGTGCCTTTGGTGTTGCAATTTTGTGGATCGGTGGGACTGATAGGCTATCTGTGGTTGCAAAATCGACAAGAAGCGGTAAAAGATCTGGCAATTCAGTTAGAAAATGAAATCTGCGATCGCATTGAACACCACCTCGACCAATACTTAATAATTCCCCAGCAAATTAATCAAATTAACTGGGATGTGATGCAGGTAGGTTTGCTCAAGCATACTGATGTGGAAGCAACCCAAAATTACCTGGGGAAACAGATGCGGTTTTTTCATATTAACTACCATAAATTTGCTAACCCCAAGGGTGAATTTATTGGTGTTCAACAGCTAGATAACGGTAGACTCTTGATTAAGGAAGTTTCTCAACAAAAGGGTATTGGTAAACTGTATATTTACGCCACAGATAGCCAAAGAAATCATCCCCATCTTCAGGAAGTCAAAGATTACGATCCTCGCCTCGAAAGTTGGTATATAAATGCAGTGAATCTTGGCAAGCCATACTGGAGCCAAATTTCACAATTGCAGAATCAGCCAGAAGTTTTATCTATCTCTTCAAGTTCCCCACTTTATGATCGCACTAACAAACTCTTGGGAGTGGTGGGTATAGATTTAATATTGTCACACATGAGGAATTTTTTAGGTAACTTAAACGTTGGTCAGGAAGGAAGAATCTTTATTTTAGAGCGTTCTGGACTAATAGTAGCTGACTCCAAAAATCAACCACCATACAGTATTATTCAAGGTCAAGCCAAACGTTTATTGGCAGTAGATAGTCAAGATGACTTAATCAAACTAACAACTGAGTATTTGCTCAAACACTTTAAGAGTCTAGGATTCATTGTTGGGAAACAACAAATTAGCTTTACTACCACACAAGGACGTTATTTTGTACAGGTCAAAAATTGGCGGGATGATACTGGCTTAGATTGGCTGATTGTGGTAGTAGTTTCTGAAGCTGATGTCATCAAACAAATTAATGCTAACAATAATACTACTCTTTTATTATCGATAGCTGCCTTTTTAGCGGTTACTCAATTAAGCATTCTGACTACTCGTTGGCTACTCAAGCAAATTTTACTCTTAAATCAATCTACTAAAAGAATTGCTTCAGAAATATGGGAGCAAACAGGAGAAATTGCTCCATTAAACAAGCTAGGAACAATGACTTACCCATTGAATTCTATGGAAAAGCAACTGCAAAGGTCGATGAATACTTGGCTAGCAAAACAGATATTTTTCAATGAAATTTTAGGGAAAAGTCAGATTCAACCCAGTAAATTATTAGCAGCCACATCATTAGAAATAGCTAATCATGCTCATATGAATCACATTAGTAAACAGATGCTGGCTGCAGGAATAGTTGGTGAATTTTCTGCTGAACAATTATTAGAAATTTACCGGATTTATCTTGCCGAAACAAAGCAGCACAACCGTAGTAGTGATGGCAAGCGGCTGCTGGTTAGAGAACGCCTATCGGGTTTGAGAGCATTACCAGGGGAAAGTATCAACTTAGATAATTTAGATAATTTAGAAATTCCCCATCCGCAACAGATGATTGCGCCAGTAGCTTTAAGAACGCCAATTGTGGAAGAATCAGAGCAAATTGATTTAGCGATCGCCACTACTACTGATATTACTCAAGGGCAACAAGCTGACAAATTATTAGCAGAATACAATCGCCTTTTAGAATCACAAGTCAAAAAACGTACCCAAGAACTGCTCAAGGTCATCCACAAGCTGCAAAGCACTCAAAAACAACTAATTCAATCACAAAAAATTGCAGCTAGAGGCAGAATTGCAGCCGAACGAGCAAACCGTGCCAAAAGCCAATTTCTCGCCAATATGAGCCATGAACTACGTACTCCGCTGAATGCTATTCTTGGCTTTGCCCAGGTCATGAGCCATGACAATTCTTTATCTGCTGAACATCAAGAAAATTTAGCAATTATCAATCGTGCTGGAGAGCATCTCCTGAATTTAATTAACGACATTTTGGAGATGTCTAAAATTGAAGCTGGTAAAACGACCTTGAATGTCAACAGTTTTGACTTGATTCGGTTTTTGGGCAACTTGGAAGAGATGTTAAGATTCCGCGCTAACGCCAAGGATTTACAACTGGTCTTTGAATATGCGCCTAATATTCCCCAATATGTGCAAACTGATGAAAGCAAACTGCGTCAAGTCTTGCTCAATCTCTTAGGTAATGCTATCAAGTTTACTCAAAAAGGTACGGTGACACTGCGAGTAAGACAGGAGTCTGAAGATTGGGGACTGGAAAATCAGCATCAATCTTGCCAATCATTAATTTTTGAAATTCAAGATACTGGCCCAGGTATTGCACCGCAAGAAATTGACTTGTTATTTGAAGCCTTTGGACAAACCGAAACTGGCAGAAACTCCCAACAGGGAACAGGACTAGGCTTGGCAATTAGCCGCAAATATGTGCAACTCATGGATGGAGATATTACTGTTACTAGTACTCTAGGGGTGGGTAGTAAATTTACCTTTGATATTCAAATTAACCCCGCCTCCGCCAGCGAAGTGGAACAGCAACTATGTAAAGACCAAATCGTTGGTTTAGCACCAGGTCAATCAGAATACAGAATTTTGGTAGTTGACGATGCTAGAGATAATCGACTGGTATTAGTGAAATTGCTTACATCTATGGGATTTGTCGTGAAGGAGGCGACGAACGGACAAGAAGCGATCGCGCAATGGATGGAATGGCAACCACACCTAATTTTTATGGATATGCGGATGCCGGTTATGGATGGCTACGAAGCAACAAGAGCGATCAAAGCCAGAGAAAGAAGTTATTTAGATACACCCTTGCAACTATCTGCTTCATGCTCCACAATGCCCCTATGCACTAGTAGCAATACCAATTATGGCAATACCATTATTATTGCTTTAACTGCCAGTGCCTTTGAGGAAGAACGACAGAACATCCTCTCAACAGGTTGTGATGATTTTATTCGCAAACCATTTACGAAAGAAGTCTTACTAAAAAAAGTCAGCGAACATCTAGGTGTAGAATATATCAGCCAAGTAGACAGCTTAAATACAGCAGTTGCCACTCCAAATACAGATATATTTCCCAATGAAGCAGAACTTATGTGGCATTTATCAAACATGCCACCCCAGTGGTTAGCTAATCTACGTCATGCCGCAGCTAGCTGTAGCGATGACATGATTTTACAGTTGCTTGAGCAAATTCCCCCAGAGCAAAGCTCATGTTTCCGACTGCTGCGGGATTTAGCGAACAACTATCAGTTTGAAAAAATTATGGAATTAATTAGAACAAACCCAGAATGAACTACGAGCGGTTAGAACCTGACAAAAAAGATATCTTGCTCATTGATGATATGGCAGATAATCTCCGAGTTTTATCCTCGCTTCTCACTAGAGAAGGATATAACGTCCGTAAAGCTTTAAACTGGCAAATGGCTTTGACTGCTTGCCAAACTGTCTTGCCAGATTTGATATTGCTTGACATTATGATGCCGGAAGTTGATGGTTACGAAGTCTGCCAACGGTTGAAAGCATGGGATATGACTACAAATATTCCAGTAATTTTTATTAGTGCTTTAGATGATGTTTTCGATAAAATCAAAGCCTTTCAGGTAGGAGGTGTAGACTACATTACCAAACCTTTTGAACTGCAAGAAGTTTTAGTCCGCGTGCAAAATCAACTGACCCTCAGAGCCGCACAACTAGAAGTAATCAAGCTCAACATTGAGCTTGAAGAAAGGGTAAAACAACGTACTTGGGAGCTAGAGAAAGCTTTACAAAAGCTCCAAGGAGAAGTCGCCTCTCGGCAACAATTACAAAGTAAACTGCTCGATTTAGCATTGCATGATTCGCTGACTGGGTTAGCTAACCGAGTTTTATTTATTAGGCGCATAGAAAAAGCTTTAAATCAGGCTAAACAAAACTCTGATTATCAATTTGCCCTCCTGTATTTAGACTGCGATCGCTTTAAAGTTGTCAATGATTCTTTAGGCCATTTAGTAGGCGATGAATTACTGTTAGCTATTGCTCATCGGCTCAAAATATCTTTAAGAGAAATTGATACTCTAGCAAGATTAGGGGGCGATGAATTTGGCATTTTGCTAGAAGATCCCAAAGATATGAATATGGTGCTGGAAGTTGCGGAAAATATTCTGCAGCAGCTATCACTGCCATTTAAACTTACTAGATATGAAGTATTTATGAATGCCAGTATTGGCATTGCTTGGGGCAATAAAGACTATGATATTCCCGAATATTTGCTCCGCGATGCTGACACAGCAATGTATCGCGCTAAGGCTTTGGGGAGAGCCAGATATCATGTTTTTGATCCTGTTATGTATCAAGAAGCCATCCAACTTTTAGAGCTAGAAAACGATTTACGCAGAGCTGTAGCTAGGCAAGAATTTATTGTTTACTATCAACCCATAGTTTCACTCTATACAGGTAAAATAGCTGGTTTTGAAGCCCTAGTACGCTGGAAACATCCAATTCGTGGATTAATTCCGCCATCCGATTTTATTCCTGTGGCAGAAGAAACAGGGTTGATTAATGATATTAATACCTGGGTATTACAATCAGCCTGCCAACAACTACATTTATGGGAAAATCATCCTGAAATTACTCAACCTATTACTATGAGCGTCAATTTAAGTGCTAGGCTGTTTTCACAACCTAACTTAATTGCTCAAATTGATGAAATTCTTTATGAAACTAAAGTAAATCCAGAGAACTTAGAACTGGAAATTACAGAAAGCGTCATTATGGAGAATGTTCATGCTGTGAAAACAATTCTCCAGCAATTACAAGAGCGTCGGATTAAATTAGTCATGGATGATTTTGGTACAGGTTATTCTTCTTTAAGTTACCTGCATAGCTTCCCATTAAGTGCGCTAAAAATTGATAAATCATTTGTCAAACGGATGCAGGAAAATCAAGAAGATATGGGGTTAGTTCCTGCCATGATTGGGATTGCTGACTCAATGGGGATGAGAACGATCGCAGAAGGTGTGGAAACTATAGAACAGTTAGCCCAATTGAGAAGCCTCAACTGTGAATTTGCTCAAGGATTTCTGTTTTCTCAGCCGATAGAACAGCAATCAGTCATCCATTTACTCACCAAAGCACCTCAATGGTAATTGCATTCGTCAGTATATATTACTAAAGTACCTACACTTGCACTAGTGGTAAGTGTAGGCTGCTGTTAGTATGAACCGATAAATTTAGATTTAGAGAACTCTAAAAAATAAATTATCTCAATTTTTGGACGGAATAGGACTGTTTTTCACCCCTGCTCCTGACTCCCTGCCTCAATGCGATAGGATATTTTTTTAGTTGTCAGTCTCTTATCGCCCGTTGCCTCTGATGATGGGGTTTTCTACAGATTCTCGATATTGTTGTACTGCTTCTGTATAACCAATAGGTAAAACAGTTTCAACGTTTTCATGGGGACGAGGAATAATTACCCAAGATTCCAAAGTTCCACCATAAACATTTTCGGCTGCTTCCACACCAGCCGCCATCGCAGTTTTAACTTCCGAAACATCGCCACGAATATTAACTGTAAAACGAGCACTACCTACTCTGATATAACCAACAAGGGTAACTCGACCAGCTTTTACCATCGCATCCGCTGCGGCTAAAACAGCAGGAAAACCCTTAGTTTCTAATGCTCCAACTGCCTGTAATGACATTAACAATCTCCTGTATGAATAAACTTATGTGGCGCTACAAGTTACATTGTACGAAGCTTAGCCACAAATTTTTATGATGAACTTGTTTAGAAGATACGGAAAGGTTCAGATTCTTCAGTAAAGTGGATCGGAAGGATGGTTTCCACATTTTCTGGAGGATTGGGAACTATGTAATGGGTGATAACTGTACCAGCCTTTACCTGTTCTCCAGCTGCAATTCCTGCTTCTACTGCTCTTCTAACTTCAGCAACGTGTCCCCGAACTGCAACTAACAAGCGAGCACTTTCCGCTTGACCATAATAAACTAGTGTGACCGCCGCAGATTTAACCATTGCATCTGCGGCTGCCAAGACCGAAGGAAAACCTAAAGTTTCAATTACGCCAACCGCCATTGGCATGGCTAGACTCTCCTGAGTGAAGCATAAGTGATATCAATTGTACGAGGCTTTAGTCCCAATTTTGACATTTGCCTCAACTTTCTTGGATACTTGGGGCATTGGGCATGGGGCATTGGGCATTGGGTAATTGGTAATTGGTAATAGAAATTTCTCCCCTGCTCCCTGCCCCCTGCTCCCTGCCCCTTGCCTCTTCGCCCTGCTCCTATGTTTCTTCTCCGTCCTTCCCTGACGAAAATTACTTTGCGGTGGGTATTAGTGATTCCTTTTGTTTTGCAAACAATTGGAGCAGTTGGGCTGGTGGGTTATCTGTCTTATCAAAACGGTGAACAAGCGGTTGAAAATTTAGCTAATCAGCTGATCCATGAAGTCAGCCACCACATTAGCGATCGCCTCGATATTTATTTGCAAATTCAGCAGCAAGCAATGGCGATTAACGCTCAAGCTGTACAGCAAAAAAGTATTAACCCCCAAGATTTTCAGCAATTACGTAACTACTTGTGGCAGCAAATTACCCTATCTCCATTGCTGGGTAGTAGCGTCTTTGTCAATGCACAGGGCGAACAAATTGGCTACGGCAGACTTCAAAGTCAAGAGATAGTAGAACAAGCAAAAAAGCTGACTAAAGAAGACTTATCGATTGGTACTGTCTTCTTGAGCGAACTGCAAAAGTCTCATTTAGGCAAACGGAAACATTATCTGGTTGACTCCAAAGGACAGGCGAAAAAACTTGTTTACACCCTAGAAGTTGATAACCGCCAGCTACCTTGGTATCTTCAGTCCAAAATTGCTAAAAAACAAACTTGGTCGCCAATTTTTCTGCATAAGGTAACTCCTTCTTTAGGAATTATGGCCCTGGCTCCTATTTACGATCGCGGCGGTAACTTCCAAGGGGTATTTTATTCTGATGTAATGTTGTCAGAAATCAGCACTTTTTTAGATAATTTGCATTTCTCATCTTCAGGTAAAGCATTTATTCTGGAGCGTTCTGGAGATTTGGTAGCGACTTCTACTTTAGAACTACCTTATTTATCTCAGGGAAAAGGTCAACTGCAAAGATTGCCAGCTGTGCAGAGTCAAGATGTACAAACGCGATCGCTCGCTCAACAAATACTCAAAAAGTATGGTAGCTTCCGTCACATAGTAAAAGATACCCAACTGAGTTTAGAGATTGACCAAAAACGGCATTTTGTCCAAATATCTCCTTACAGCGATCGCTATGGGTTGGATTGGCTGGTGGTAACAGCGGTGCCAGCATCGGATTTTATGCAAGAAATTGAGGCGAATAAATCTCAGACGCTGCTCTTATGTTGCCTCACGCTATTTATTACTATAGGCATTGGTATATTTACGGCAAATAGGATTACCAAGCCGATTGTGCGTCTTAGTCAGGCGAGTCAGGCTTTAGCGCAAGGAGAATGGCAGCAACCTTTATCAGAAAAAATTGCGATCGCAGAACTCCAGTTATTAACTCAATCTTTTAACCAAACAGCTAAAGACTTAAAACAAGCTTTTGAACGCGCCAAAGTAGCTCTGAATGAATCGGAGGACAAATTTGCCAAAATATTCCGCAATAGCCCTGATTTTATTCATATTATTAGCTTCGAGACTGGTTGCTATGTCGAGGTGAACGATCGCTTTTTAGAAATAACTGGGTATTCTCGTGCCGAGGTGGTTGGTCATACTCCTTTAGAACTGGGAATAGCTGTAAAACCAGAAAAACTCTCACAAATGTGCCAGTTATTACAAACTGAGCAGCGTGTGTACAATTTTGAGTTGGAATTGCAAACCAAATCAGGGGAAATCAAAATTGGCTTAATTTCTTCGGAATGGATTGAGTTAGAAGGTAAGCCTTATATCCTATCTGTATTTAAAGACTACACAGAGCGTAAACAGGTAGAACTAGAACTTCAACAAGTCCGAGAATTGCGAGAAGCAATTTTTAATGAATCTGCCGATGCTATCTTCTTAGTAGAACCACCCCCAAACAGACGGATTCTAGATTGCAATCAGCGAGCTGTGGAATTGTTTGAGGTAAAAAGTAAAGCCCAATTAATTGGCATTCAAGGAAATATTTTACAAAAACGGCAGTTCACAGACGAGGAACTAGCAGAGATTGCTATTGAAATTGAACAGCAGAGCTTTTGGAGTCGGGAAGTGGAATACCTGACTAAAAAGGGAAATTCCTTTTGGGGCAATTTAGCAGTCAAAATGATTCAGGTAGCGGGGCAATTTATGT
The DNA here is from genome assembly GCF_014696315.1 of Calothrix membranacea FACHB-236. GTDB lineage: Bacteria > Cyanobacteriota > Cyanobacteriia > Cyanobacteriales > Nostocaceae > Aulosira > Aulosira membranacea. Next base: position 62,450 of record NZ_JACJPX010000035.1, on the reverse strand, counting down.
ATCTTGTCCGGGTGACAGATATTACTGCTAACAAACGGATTGCTACCGAATTACAGCAGAGCGAAGCCCGACTACAGAATTTGGCAGATGCTTCTCCAGTTATTATTTATACAGTGGCTGATAATAAAAGTGGCCCCGGGCCTGTGAGGTATGAGTATCTCAGCCCAGCTTTTGAGGAAATCTATGAAGTTCCAGTAGCAGAGGCGCTGCAAAATCCAGCAATTATTTTTAACGAGATTCATCCTGAGGATCGATTGGCTTATCAGCAGGCGATCGCACGTAGTATGGCAGCTTTACAACTGTTTAAATATGAATGGCGGATTGTTACGCCCTCAGGCAAAATTAAATGGATTCAGGCAAATTCTCGGCCGGAACGACGAGCAAACGGTGAGATTATTTGGCATGGAGTCGCGCAAGATATTAGCGATCGCAAACAACTAGAATTAGCACTGCAAGCTTCCCAAGCTAAACTCAACGATATCTTAAACAGTGTCAGCGCTATCATTACTAGTATGCGCGTGTTTCCTGATCGCACCTGGGATATCACTCATGTCTCAGCAGGTTGCGAATTCATTTCTGGATACACACCAGCGGAACTCAGAAATAACAACCTTTGGATTAGCCAAATTTTCCCCGAAGATTGGCAAATGATGGCAGATGCTGTCTTTGCTAACATTTTTGCTGAACAAACTGGGACTTATGAATATCGGCTGTACCACAAGGATGGAAGTATATGCTGGATCTCCCAAACTTCCAGTTCTCGTTGGGATGAAGCCCAAAAATGTTGGGTTGTCACCGCCGTTTCTTCAGATATCAGCGAACGCAAACAAGTAGAAGCTGCACTGCGAGAAAGTGAAGAAAAATTCCGTCGCGCTTTTGATGATGCGGCGATTGGTATGGCTTTAATTTCCCCTCATGGGCAGTTTTTACAAGTCAATCGTTCCTTGTGTGAAATGGTAGGCTACAGCGAAGCAGAACTGTTAAGGCTAAATTCCCTAGAAATTACCCATCCCGATGATATTCCGACCAATTTAGCTGCTGCAACGCAAGTATTAAAAGAGAAACAACGCATCTATCAACTAAAACAACGCTATATCCACAAAAGCAGGTTTATTATTTGGATTTTGATCAGTGTCTCTTTGGTGAGAGATCAGAATCGTAAGCCTCTGTATTTTGTTGCTCAAATTCAGGACATCAGCGAACAGCAAGCAGCACTGCGCGAACGCCAGCAAATCGACCAAATGAAAGACGAGTTTATCTCTGTCGTCAGTCATGAACTTCGCACACCTTTAACAGCTATTCATGGCGCTTTGGGAATGCTAGGAACAGGAATTTTTGAAAAGCGCCCAGAACGTGCTAAAGAAATGCTCACCATCGCCTTGAATAACTGCGATCGCCTAGTACGTCTAGTCAACGACATTCTTGACTTGGAACGTTTGGACTCTGGTAAAACTCAGTTAATCATGGAGACCTGCCAAATTAATACTTTAATGCAGCAAGCAGTGGAAACTGTGCAAGTTATTGCTACCCAAGCCGCAATTAACCTCGAATTCACCCCCCTGTTTGTTACTATTACTGCTGCACCCGATGCGATCGTTCAAACTCTCATCAACCTCCTGAGTAATGCGATTAAATTTTCTCCAGCCAACAGCACAGTTTGGCTCACCGCAGAGTTAGCAACTGCGGAATTAAACTTAAAACAAACAAAGTTTTCTATGACTGGCCCTTATGTTCTCTTCTCTGTAAAAGACCAAGGGCGAGGTATTCCCAGCGAGAAATTAGAGACTATCTTTGGCAGATTTCAACAAGTTGATGTCTCCGATTCTCGCCAAAAAGGAGGCACAGGGTTAGGCTTAGCAATCTGTAAAAGCATCGTCCAACAGCATGGCGGACAGATTTGGGTAGAAAGCATTTTAGGGCAAGGTAGCACTTTTTATTTTACGTTGCCACTCAATCAGCGAAAATTAAGTAAACAAAATTAATTACATATAATTGCATCTGTTAAGAGTTGTCTGACTCTCACCCATGACTTTTATGTTGCTTAACTAGTTATGACAAAACGCCTTTTAATTGTTGATGATGAACCTGATATTCGTCGTATTATCCAAGTATCGTTAGAAGAAATAGCAGGATGGCAAGTCAGCACAGCTGAGTCTGGTAGTGAAGCATTAGTCACAGTAAGAACAGGGCATTGGGATGCCATCCTATTAGATATTTCTATGCCTGACATGAATGGATTTGATGTCTGTCACAAACTGCAATCTGACCCTGCTACACAACTGATTCCCATAGTACTGTTAACCGCAAAAGTACAACCGAGCGATCGCCGTCGTTTTGCCCAGATGGGTGTCGCTGGCGTGATTGCTAAACCGTTCAACCCTATTACTATCTCTAACGAGGTAGCGCAAACTTTAGGATGGGAATTGTTCTAAGGTACTTTTACTACTGCAATCAACAGGCGATCGCACTTTTCATTATTTATACAATTTACAGAATCCAGTAGAAATTTGCCCCATCTGAAATTATTAACTCGTACCAGAATCATAAGTAAGTTGGCAGGAATAAACCAAATTATGTTACGCAATGTAAATCTGCTTGAAATCCTTACCAATGACTAATGACAGCCTCAGCCAGTAATTTTTAATTTTGCCAACCTAGTTATTTAATTTTTGCAAAAACTTACAAGAAAACCACACAAATTCAGAGATATCTCCCTTATTATCTGTATAAATAGCAGCTTTAATGGAATTGTCAATTAAAATAGACAAGCCAATGTTACAAACAAACCGTAAGTTAAACCAAGTATTTTTAGCTGCTATATTTTTATTATTAGTAGAAACACTGAGCAATCCGAAAGTTGATGCAAAAACAATAAACAATATTCAGCAATTACCTATATCAAGCGTTATTGCAACCACACCGGCATGGCAAGAATTTTCTTCATCTGAGGGAAAATTTTCTGTGCTTTTTCCTAATGGAAAAGTAGAAGAGATATCTCCGCCTGAAAATTCTAATTCATCAGGTATTAAATCATTAAAAATGCACGCTGTTACTGGAGATAAAAATGCTTTCATTGTAGGATACGCAGATTTTGGCATTGATGTCAGCCAGTTACCTCCGGGAGAATTAATCGATGCTTTTCTAGAAGGAATGTTAGAAAATGAAAACAAGTTATTGAGTCAAAAAAATATTCAGTTTGAAGAATATCCCGGTAAAGAAATTAAAGTCAAAGACGAAAAAAATGGCACGATTTATAACAGTCGCTTTTTTCTGGTTGGACAGAAAATATATTTTATGATGGTTGGTAGTATAGAAACTCCTGAAATTAGCGAGACGCAAAAGTTTTTCAACTCTTTCCATTTGATTAAATAATGCCAATTTGGAAATAGAATGTAATAGATGGGTAGGGCACGGCATTGCTGTGCCCTCTGTACAATTGGCAAAAACTGGCCAAACAGTATGGTAAACTGAGGTTTATGTTTCCAAGTTTTTTACCTACAGCCGTTGGGCAATTACAAGAACCTGCCGCGATCGCACTTGCTCAAAGTATTCAATCTCAGGCGATCGCAACTCCTCTGGCTACTCAACCAATCAATACCACCTATGTACATCAAGGTAGTGGTGGTGTACCAATTTTATTAATTCACGGCTTTGATAGTTCAGTTTTAGAATTCCGGCGACTGCTCCCATTATTAGCAGCAGAAAATGAAACTTGGGCTGTGGATTTATTGGGTTTTGGTTTTACAGAAAGATTGTCTGGGATTAACTATAGTCCCACTGCCATTAAAACCCATCTTTATTATTTTTGGAAAACCCTAATTAACCAACCTGTCATTTTGCTCGGTGCATCAATGGGGGGTGCAGCAGCAATTGACTTTACACTCACTTATCCTGAAGCAGTCAAAAAACTAGTGTTAATGGATAGTGCAGGTTTGCAAGGTGGTTCACCCTTAAGCAAATTCATGTTTCCCCCTTTGGATTACTTAGCCACAGAATTTTTGCGTAATCCCAAAGTGCGCGATCGCATTTCTCGCGCTGCTTATAAAGCTCAACAACTGGTAACAAATGATGGTGTAGATTGCGCCGCATTACATCTACAAATGCCAAACTGGAGCCAAGCTTTAATTGCTTTTACTAAAAGTGGCGGTTATCGTGCCTTTAGATTTAAAAAATTAGCAGAAATTAAACAGCAAACACTAATTTTGTGGGGAGATTCCGATAAGATTTTGGGTACTAAAGATGCTCAAAGATTTAAACGTGCAATTCCCCACAGCCAACTTGTATGGATACAAAACTGTGGACATCTTCCTCATCTAGAACAACCACAAATCACCGCCCAAAATATTTTAGAATTTTGCAGTCATACCCATTCTAGAGAATACGAAAACAACAAATTAGCTAGCAAATAAAATCATGTAGGATGCGTTACGCTGACACTAACGCATCAAGCTTTTGGCAGAAATGGTGCGTTAAGGCTACGGCTAACACACCCTAATGGATTAAATACAGTTCAGTTAAGAAAATTAATTGATAACAAAACCAAAAAACTATTACCGCAAAGCGGCTTCCCGTAGGGTATGGTCTGTTTATTTAAGCCCTGCTGTACTAGTTACTCAACAAAAAAACAGAACAATAATTTTGGAGGGGGTTTGGGGGAGAATCCCCCAATGCTGCTGGCTTTTTTAAATAAGTGACAAATCAATCGCTAATGAGCTTAACCCAAGCATATTGCTACTGGATTGACACAGCTAAAATATTGCATGAGAAAATATTCGTAGTTGCGCTTTAGCGCCGTTTTAACTAGAAACCTAATGCAAAAAATTAGCCTTGCCACGCCACTACGACATCGTTGATTTTTAATTCAAGAAAGTAGTAGTATCAGTCAAGCAACCACATCTGAGAAGAGCTATCTTCAGACTCATCTGGTTGTGTTATTGCTAATCTTTCTGATGATCTATGTGATTTTCTATAATAGTCTTGACCATGAGTCTGTTTTACTGGTTTATAAGTTTCTTGTTTTTCCTTTAAGGCATTACTTTGAGCTACAAGCTGAGAATTAGCTTCAGCAAACTGTTCTTTTTCTTGTTTCAAAGAGTTAATTTCTTCTATAAGCTGAGAGTTAGATTCTGCTAAATGTAAAGCAGCTTGTTTTGCTTCCTCAAGTTCTTTGGTTAGCTTTGTTGCTACTGCTTTTTGTTCAGATACAGCCGATTTTAAATTTGTAACTTGCTGTTGGAGGGTGGCTTCTTTTTCGTGAGATTTTTCGAGAGTTTCTTTTAATTCTTTGATAGTGTTTTCTAAATCAGCCTTAGTAGGAGTTGCACGCCTAGCCCCAGTAGATGACTCAGGTGTCTGCGTTGATGTTTCTTCTGCTGACACATCTGCTTCGCTCACAGCTTCAGCAGTTACTTCAATGGCTGTTTCACCTTCAGATGGCGTAAATTTTTGTGCTTCTTCTTGTAATAAGTCAGACAGACGTTTCTTAACCATTATTTCCTCCAATCAAGCTGTAATTCATTGGCTACACGACGATAGTCTGATTGCGCTTCCAGTGAGTGTTTACCTCGCCATTGAGTGATCGCTACACCCTCAAGTGCTGCTCTTTCGTGCGCTTTATAGGCGCGGATAAAGGTTTTACAAGCGGGTATTCCTAATCGCATGAGAGTGTTTTGCGCCTCAACTGCTTCCCCAATACTCCGCGGATCAACTTTGGTAAGCAGCACCCGATGGGGGACTCCCAAAGGGATGACAGCTTTTCTAACTGTCTCAATTAACACGGTTAGATCCATTGGTGCTGGGGGTGTAGGTAAAACAAGATAATCTGCGATCGCTACTACCGTCGCCAATGCTTCAGAGTGCAGCGCCGGAGGCGTATCCACTATTACTAAATCGTAACCTGTTAGCTTTCTTAAATCACCTAAAAGTTGCGGATCTGTTTCTTGAGACAGATCAAACCCCATACCGTTCTGATTGCGCCCAAACCACCAACTGGCAGAACCTTGAATATCTGCGTCAATCAGAATCACATTGTATTTTTGGGCAAAGTTTGCAGCCAGATTGACTGCGGTAGTCGTTTTACCGACACCTCCTTTACCGTTGAGTATAGCAATGATGTTTGGCACTTCTTAACTTCCGACGCTGCCATATAAGAATATACTGCTTTGTGCATCCACTACTTATTTTGCTAACACTTGCTTACAATTCCAACCAGCCAGCAATCTCTTTCGTCTTTTGTCAAGACAAATGAAAAATGACCAATGACTAATGACAGCCTAAATGTAAAAATTTACAATCTAGTCGCGCATCAGTTTAACTTTATTCTAATAGAATTTGGCAATTAATTAGTAGTAAATACTCATATCTTGCGAGGGATTTTTCCGCCCGCAATATTAGAAAAACTTGTAACAATAAAAGCCGAAACTTATTTCACCCTCAAAATTTTATATGACACTCACTCACAGCTTACCTGATGGGCCAAAACTACCGCGTTGGCAACGGCTTTTCAAGTTTGTGACTCAACCAGTGCAATATGTAGAAGGTTTTGCCAAAATCTACGGTGACTCATTCACTGTTTGGAGTAAGGGTGCTAACCATCTGGTATATTTCAGCCATCCCCAAGCACTGGAAGAGATTTTTACTGCTGATCAGAGTTATTTTCAGACTGGTGGGGGGGACGGAATTTTAAGATTGTTGTTAGGTGATAATTCTGTAATTTTACTTGATGGCGATCGCCACCAACGCCAACGGCAATTATTAACCCCTCCCTTTCATGGCGAAAGAATGCGGGCTTACGGCCAAGATATTCGTGAAATAGCTGAGCAGGTAAGTAATGAATGGCAGATTGGCAAACCTTTCAATATCCGTAACTCTATGCAAGAAATTACCTTGCGCGTCATTTTACGAGTAGTGTTTGGGTTGGATGAAGGTGAGCGGTTTCAAGAACTGCGGCAATTGCTCAGTTCTTTGCTAGATTTTATCGGTTCTCCTGTGCTGTTTGCTTCCTTCTTGTTTAAATTTATGCGACAAGATTTAGGCGCATGGAGTCCTTGGGGTAAAGTAATTCGCCAACTGCAAAAAATTGATCAATTAATTTATGCTTTGATTCAAGAACGTCGGGCTGAATCTAACCACAATCGTCAAGATATCCTCAGTTTGATGATGGCGGCTCGTTATGAAGACGGACAACCAATGTCAGATTTAGAATTACGTGATGAATTAATGACATTATTGGTCGCAGGACATGAAACTACTGCTTCTGCATTAACATGGGCTTTTTACTGGATTGACCAATTACCAGAAGTGCAGGAAAAGTTACTACACGAACTAGATACCCTTGGTGTCAATCCTGATGCGAGTAGCATTGCTAAGTTGCCTTATTTAACAGCAGTCTGTCAAGAAACATTGCGGATTTATCCAATTGTGATCAATGGTTTTCTTAGGGTGGCAAAATATCCAATTGAAATTATGGGTTACAAATTACCAGTCGGAACCCTAATTATACCTAGCATTTATTTAGCGCATCATCGCCAAGAAATTTACCCAAATTCCAAACAATTTCGCCCAGAACGCTTTTTAGAAAGGCAATTTTCACCCTATGAATACTTACCCTTTGGTGGCGGTAATCGTCGCTGTATCGGGTTAGCATTTGCCCAATATGAAATGAAAATTGTCTTAGCAACAATTCTGTCACATTTCCAAGTTTCATTATTAAATAAACGTGCTTTACATCCTGTACGCCGTGGTTTAACTCTTTCTACACCCCCAGGATTGCGAATGGTTGCCAGACCTCAAGAAAAGCGTGCAAATAGCTTAATTCGTAATTCGTAATTCGCAATTCATAATTAAGACGTAGGATGCGTTCGCCTTGGCGAACGCATCATTCAATTGGTAAATTACTAATATTTTGCTTACTTGCAAGCCGTTCATAATGTTCTTTATCGCGATACTTAATAGTTCTCATCGGTTGATTACCAACAATAGCTAAAGGTTCAACATTGCCAGTGACAACGGTACCAGCTGCAACAATTGCGCCATCTCCAATTGTCACGCCGGGAACAATGAGAACATTACCACCAATCCAAACATTGCGACCAATAACTACTGGTTTATGAATATAAACATTATATTCATAGGGCAGGTCGTTACTTTGATAATCATGATTTGCCGAGAGGATGACAACATTAAATCCAATTGTACTATTGTCACCAATTGTAATTCCACCACGACCATCTAATAAAACATCCGGGCCGATATAAACTTTATTTCCTAAAGAAACATTTTGTGGATGCTCAATTTTGATATCTCGCTTAAATCTTACATCTGCACCACAAAATTTTAATTGCGGCTTTAGTTGTTGATGCTTATAACGCCTAATTTTATTTTCTAAGTATTCTCCCCACTTGACTAAACGGGGTACTAAATTTTGCTCTAATATTCGTTCTAATTTATTTGTTACTTTATTTTTTAACTGTTGCATAAACATTCACAGAATTTAGGAAACCAGACGGGTATTAAATCACCAGCCATATTTGTTAGGTTTCCCAGAAAAATCTATTTTCTCCCAGATGCATCCGGGTTGCACCAAAAGCAGGGTAGAAACTATTCACTCATAGACTTCGCAATTTGCTAAGATAGCTGATATCCGGCCAGATTAACTTTTATGAATAAATATCGGCTCTTAACAATTCATGCACATTATCACTCGTGCAAGACTTGCAGAATTTTGGGAAAAGCATTCTAATGCACAAACAAGTCTGCGATTATGGTACAAAATTACTTCTTTAGCTCAATGGCAGAACTTTGTGGAGTTATGCCAAACTTTCCCTTCAGCAGATCAAGTTGGTAATCTGACAGTGTTTAACATCGGCGGTAATAACTATCGACTTATTGCTTTGGTAGATTATAAATACCAAAAAGTCTTTATCCGCCATGTCCTCACCCATGCAGAATATGATAAGGAGGACTGGAAAAATGACCCCTGGAATACATAAAACTAACAGCTATCTGGAATTACTTTATTCTTTTCCTCCTCGTCCCATCTCTACCGAGGAAGAATTCTTAGCTATGCAAGAAGTAATCGATTCACTGATAGATAAAGGTGAGTTAACGACAGACGAACAAGACTATATTAATGTTTTAGGTACTCTAATTTACGAGTACGAAGAAAAACATCATAATATAAAAGATATTTCTGGGGTTGAACTGCTGCAAGCTTTAATAGCTGAATTTAATTTACGACAAAAAGATTTAGTTCCTATTTTTAAAACGGAATCTATCGTTTCTGAAGTTTTAAGTGGACAACGTAATCTTACAGTTAACCACATTAGCCAACTCGCGAAATTTTTTCACATTTCTCCGGCTGCGTTTTTTGAGTCAAAATGACAATTATTGACTAACCTTTGTGTTAAAGCACAATCTGTTCCCGCATCCGTTGTTCTAATAATTCCAATAACCCATCCACATCTTTACCAATTTGCTCAAAACAAGCTGGTGGTGGTGGTTCTGGTGCAAATTGAATTAACTTAATTTCACCTTTACCAATACCAATCATCACCACTTCCACTTCTGGTTTATGATTTTCGATAATGCCTAAAATTTCTTGCAGTCGATTCTCAACCCGACTATTTAATTTCTCCACCTCATCTTTTGGACAATAAACAAAATGCGGTGCTGGTTGTAAATCAATCCCGATAGTACCCTGACTGTTACCATTTTCTAACCACAATCCCCAAAATAGCGCCGCCAATTCTGGTTGATTGGCTTTAACAAATCTATCTAATTGACTGCGCCATTTGCTATCTGCTGATTCCGGTTGGGGACTTCCAAAAAACATAAATAATTCGTAATTTGTAATTCGTAATTCGTAATTAAGAGGAATAAAGCCAATTGTCATTTGGCTTTTGACTTTATCTCAAACCAGATTGTACGCGCCAGAGGCTAGCGTAAACGCCATTCTGTTCTAGCAATTGCTCATGGGTTCCAGACTCTACTAATTTCCCATGTTCCATGACATAAATGCAATTAGCATTGCGGATGGTAGAAAGACGATGTGCGATCGCAATTGTGGTTCTATTGACTGTGATCCGTTCGAGCGATCGCTGAATTGCGGCTTCTGTTTCATTATCTACCGCCGATGTCGCTTCATCTAAAATCAAAATGGGGGGATTTTTTAACACTGCACGCGCGATCGCAATTCTCTGTCTTTGTCCACCAGACAATTTTTGCCCTCTCTCCCCGACGATTGTCTCATAACCTTGGGGCAGGTGCATAATAAAGTCGTGGGCTTCCGCTACCTTTGCCGCTGTAATAATTTCTTTCTCAGTCGCTGCAAAGCTACCGTAGGCAATATTCTCCGCTACTGTGCCATGAAACAAAAATACATCTTGACTGACTAAACCAATGCAGCGGCGTAAATCACGCAAATTTAAATTTTGTAAGTCAATGCCATCTAAGGTAATGTTGCCAGTTTTAATTTCATACAGCCGCAACAAAAGTTTAACTAAGGTGCTTTTACCAGAACCCGTAGAACCGACAATGGCAATTGTCTGACCAGCGGGAATTTGCAAAGATAGATTTTTAACTACTGGGAATCTATCTTGATAGGCAAAAGTCACATTTTTAAATTCCACTTCACCACGCACTGTGTTTGCAGGTAAAGCCCTATCACCGGGGTGAATCGCTATGGGTGTATCCAATAAATCCATGACGCGATTAGTAGAAGCCATTGCCCGTTGATATTGGTCAAAAGTATCCCCTAATCTAGTTAAAGGCCACAGCAAGCGTTGAATTAAAAATACCAACACGCTGTAAGTACCGACAGACATCTTGCCAGCCGCCGCTGCCATACCGCCATATAATAGTAAGGCCGTAAAACCCACCAAAATCAGCATCCGAATTAAGGGTACGAAGGCAGCAGATAGTTTAATAGCTTTAGCGTTACTTTGCCTATAAGCGTCACTATCTTGCTTTAAGCGGGAAGTTTCATAATCTTCGGCGGTGAAACTTTTAATCGTCATAATCCCGCTTAAATTATTCACCAAGCGCGCATTCAAGAAACCTACCTTTTCCCGCACATTGGCATAACGTGGCGCAAGCAACCGTTGAAAAGCAAAGGAACCCCAGAGAATAAACGGCATCGGCGACATCGCCATCCACGCTACACTAGGAGCCAATACAAAGAAAGCACCACCGATAATGACTACTGTTGTGGCAACTTGGATAATATCATTAGCTCCTACATCCAAAAACCGCTCTAGTTGGTTAATATCATCACTGAGAATGGACATTAAACCGCCAGTGCTGCGTTCTTCAAAATAAGCTAATTCTAAATCTTGTAAATGTTTGTATGCATCTAGACGCAGGTTATGCTGAATATTCTGTGCTAAATTGCGCCAAAGCTGAGCGTATGCGTACTCAAAAACCGATTCTAGTATCCAAATAATGACAGTGAGCAGGGAGAGAATTAAAAATTGTCCAAAGACATCTTTTACCCCTAACTGAGCAATAATAGAATCCTGTTGCTTCACAACGACATCCACCGCTACCCCAATTAAAGCTGGTGGTGCTAAATCAAAAAGCTTATTCAGAATGGAACAACCGACAGCCAGCCAAATTTGTTTACGATACTGATGCCCATAATCCAAAAGACGCTGGAGGGGATGCACAGAATGTCTACGCCTTGTTGATACCTGATGAGATTTAAATGCTGTAGCCACAATAAGTCTCAGTTGCGTGCAATTGATATTACCACGACATTTGAACAAGGCGATCAGGGAGGTGGGGGGATGAGGCAAGGGGGCAGGGAGCAGGGGAGAAATAATTAATAGCAAACCCCAATTACCCATTACCAATTACCAATTACCAATTCCCCATAAAATTTACTTCTGGAGATGATTAAGGAGATGAAAAGTTGAAGAATCAGCAATTTGCGAATTGGCAAACCACAGTTTTAGGAATTTTTTTGGCAATACTGGTGAGTATTGGGTTTAATTCCTTTATTATTATTAACCCAGGTCAAGCTGGAGTAATTAGTATCTTGGGTAAAGCGACGGATGGAGCCTTACTAGAGGGTATCCACCTCAAACCACCTTTTATTTCTGTGATAGATGTATATGATTTAACTGTACAAAAATTTGAAGTGCCGGCTGAGAGTTCTACTAAGGATTTGCAAAATCTATCGGCGCGGTTTGCCATTAACTTTCGCCTCGATCCCACTCAGGTAGTAGAAGTAAGACGTAAACAAGGCACCTTAGCCAATATTGTCTCCAAAATCATTGCCCCGCAAACCCAAGAAGCCTTTAAAATTGCCGCTGCTCGCAGAACCGTAGAAGAAGCAATTACCAAACGCAGCGAATTAAAGGAAGACTTTGACAATGCATTAGGCGATCGCCTAGATAAATATGGGATAATTGTACTAGATACCAGTGTAGTTGACTTGACTTTTTCGCCCGAATTTGCGCGAGCAGTCGAAGAAAAGCAAATCGCTGAACAACGGGCGCAAAGAGCTGTTTATGTAGCGCGAGAAGCTGAACAGGAAGCACAAGCTGAAGTTAATCGTGCTAAAGGTAAAGCCGAAGCGCAAAGACTGTTGGCAGAAACGCTCAAAGCCCAAGGTGGACAGTTAGTTTTGCAAAAGGAAGCGATTGAAGCATGGAAAGCTGGCGGCGCTCAAATGCCCAATGTTTTAGTTATGGGTAACGACGCAAAAAATAGTGTACCCTTTATTTTCAACCTAGGTAATACTCAAAGTCAGCCCTAATTTGGATAAATCATTTTAGTATAGTAGGCAATTACCACCTCAAATCCAAATAATCACCAAAAACCTCCATCAACCATATTCATGTCAACTCCTAATCATCCCAATCTCACGGCTGAAGACGCAAGAAAAATTCTCAACAAGTTCAACTGTTTAGATATTGCACCAATCCTCAAGCCATCAGAAAAAGCTTCAGTGCGGCGGGCTTTAATTCTCATAACTAGCCTTTCTGATTACCAAATTTTGGGTATTTGTGCGGATACAGCCGAATCAGGAAAGCTGTCCATGAAAACTTATTCCCAGGCTTTTGGTTATGAAGCGCCGAGTAATTTACCTGACATTGAAGGGCCAGTTTATATTAAATTAAACGGCAAAAATGGCTTGTGTTATATCGATTCCTATGCAGGTCATCATCGTGGTGTATTAGTCTCTTGTCAGTCGTACAATAGTGGGGGCATCAACGAAATGTATGGACATTTACCCCTCGATTTATTTGTCTAAATTTGGGACAGGTAGGTAAAGTAATTGCTTTATCTACCTGGCTGACAAATGACAAATTAGCCAGGATAAATTACTAATTTTTATGAGCATTATTACACTACAATCTGTTAAAAAAGACTTTGGTATTAAGGAAATATTAAAAGATGCAAGCTTTAGTTTAGATGCTATTGATAAAGTCGGGTTAATTGGTACTAACGGTTCCGGTAAATCCACTTTATTAAAAATGATTGCTGGACTAGAACCAATAGATAGCGGGCAAATTTTAATTAGCTCTGGTTCTAGGGTGATTTACTTACCCCAGCAACCAGATTTAGACGAAAACCGCACAGTTTTAGAGCAGATTTTTGCCGATAGCGGCGAACACATGGCTTTGGTGCGTGAGTATGAAGAACTCTCCGATAAACTAGCGCATTATCCCGAAGATAGTCAGCTGATGTCGCGGCTGTCGGTAGTCATGCAAAAAATGGATGCAACTGGCGCTTGGGAATTAGAAACTAACGCCAAAATTATCTTGACAAAGTTAGGTATTTCCGACTTTGACACCCGCATTGGCACATTATCTGGTGGCTATCGCAAGCGGATTGCTTTAGCCACAGCTTTGCTATCGGAACCAGAAGTTTTGTTGATGGATGAGCCAACTAACCATCTCGATGCGCTGTCTGTAGAGTGGTTACAAAGTTATTTAAATCGCTATCGTGGTGCATTATTTTTAATTACTCACGATCGCTACTTTTTGGATCGTGTCACCAATCGCATTATTGAAATCGATAGAGGTGATATTTACACCTATACAGGTAACTATTCATATTACCTTGAAAAGAAAGCTTTAGCGGAAGAATCTGCCATCAGTAGCCAACGTAAACACCAAGGCGTATTGCGGCGAGAATTAGAATGGCTCAAACGCGGCCCCAAAGCGCGCAGTACCAAACAAAAAGCCAGAATTGATCGCATTCAAGCCATGCGAGAAACTGAGTTTAAACAGGTTCAGGGGAAAGTTGATATTTCTACCGTTAGCCGCAGAATTGGCAAAAAAGTTATTGCAATTAATAACGTTTCTAAAGCCTACAATGGGCGCACCTTAATTAAAGATTTTACCTACGAATTTAGTCCCGAAGACAGAATTGGGATTATTGGTGGTAACGGCGCAGGTAAATCAACATTAATGGATATGATTACCGGACGAGCGCAGCCGGATGCAGGTAATGTAGAGATTGGTTCTACGATTCATATCGGTTATTTTGACCAACATTCTGAAGAATTGCTCACAGCTTTAAACGAAAATCAGCGCGTGATTGACTACATCAAAGAAGAAGGTGAATTTATCCCTATCGCTGATGGGACTAAAATCACAGCTTCCCAAATGCTAGAGCGATTTTTATTTCCTGGTAATCAGCAGTATGCGCCAATTCATAAACTCTCTGGTGGCGAAAAACGGCGGTTATTTCTGTTACGCTTACTGATGAGCGCACCTAATGTTTTAATTCTAGATGAACCGACTAATGATTTAGATGTACAAACCTTAGCGGTACTAGAAGACTATTTAGAAGATTTTACTGGATGCGTAATTGTAGTTTCGCACGATCGCTACTTCTTAGACAGAACTATTGACACCATTTTTTCCTTTGAAGAAGGCGGAACTCTCAGACAATATCCTGGTAATTATTCAGTCTACCTTGACTATAAAAAAGCTGAGGAAGCCGCACAGCAAGAAGCTGCTAGTAAAGAGAAATCCAACAAGGTAGAGGTAGAAAAACCCGCAACTCAACCCCAAGAACCAGAAGCCAAAAAGCGGCGCAGAATGTCAAATTGGGAAAGAAAAGAATTTGAACAGTTGGAAGATAAAATTGCTCAGTTAGAAACTGAGAAAGCGGAAGCAGAGAAAGCTTTATTAAATGTTACGGCGGGAAATTATAGCCAGGTACAAAAATTGTACGAGCAAGTGGAAACGCTCAAGCAAGCGATTGATAAAGCCACTGAAAGGTGGATGGAATTAGCTGAAATGGATGCTTAAAATAGCTAGAAGTGAATATCAACTTTTTCAAATATAGAATTTATTTTTATCCTAATTATTGAGTGATTAGCTAGACAGAAGAGAATCCAAAAACAGATTTCATGTTTAATTCAGTTGAGCTAATTAGCTATCCTGGAAATAATTCTCCATAAGTGCTAAATTCACTAATTTCAGCACAAACAATTAATAGTATACTCAATGTATAAACATTACATTGTAATCCTCAACAATGGTCACCCAAAAAATTAGCATCTGGGGTAACTCTCTGGGAATCAGGCTCCCGCAAACCATTATTCAGCAGATGGGATTAAAGCAAGGAGACTTGGTGGCGATTTCAACGGAGGGAAATAAAATCATTCTATCTCCAGCAAGACCTAAGTATACTCTTAATGAATTGCTCAAAGATGTCACCCCAGACAGTCAACATGATGAAGTAGATTGGGGAAAAGCTGAGGGAGAAGAAACTTGGTGAAAATCGATGGACGCGTCCCCGATCGTGGTGACATCATCCAATTGGAACTCAATCCTCGTACTGGAAGTGAGCAAGCAGGCTATCGTCCGGCTATAATTATCTCGCCCTTACTTTATAATCAAATTTCAAATATTGTACTAGTTTGCCCTATAACTAGCCGCAAGAAGGGATGGCCTTTTGAAGTAGAACTCCCAGATCAAATGCAAACTTACGGCGTAATATTAGTAGATCAAATTAGAGCAGTTGATTGTATAGCTAGAAAAGCAGTTTTTGTGGAAAAAGCACCGACTGAGTTGATTGATGAAGTGATAGCAAGATTGGAACCGCTTCTGTTTTAACATCTGTGACATAGCAAGATTTTAATTCATGCAATAAAACACTTTCTATCATTAAATTGTTATTGAAAAAATATGCTCCATATTTCAACTCAAGAGTTACGCGATCGCTCTATCCATTTTTTAGAACAAACTCCAGTCCAAAGGTTAAATATTCTCCGGAAATTAGGTATTGCTCGTTATGAATTTTTGACTCAATTGCGCCTCAATGAAGCGAATATAAATTGTATTATTAGATTTTTAACTAATCCCAGCCAATTAAAATTTCCTAATTTAAGCGGTGCCGATTTATCTAATTTAAATTTATCAGCAGTCAATTTTATTAGGGGTAATTTATCAGGCGCAAATTTGCAAAATACTATTTTAGTAAATGCAGACCTATTATTTGTAAATTTCACCCAAGCTGATTTAAGAAATGCAAACTTAAGAGGTGCAACCCTCAACCAGACTATCTGGGTAGATACGCTAGTAGCTGAATGTCAGTTGGGTAATGGGACTGGTTTATCACTCCAACAACGTAAAGATTTACAACTGCGTGGTGCTAGAATTAACACTTCGGCAGATGATAATTAAACGTCAAAAATAAAAATTATCAGATTGTTTCGTTAATATTCACCTAGATAAATTTATGCATAATGAGATTAAATTGCCTAAAAAATTGATGTTGTTGGGTGCGGGAGAATTAGGCAAAGAGTTTGTAATTGCTGCTCAACGTCTGGGTAATTATGTAATTGCTGTGGATCGTTACGCTAATGCGCCGGCGATGCAAGTTGCTGATTGTTCAGAAGTAATTTCCATGTTAAGTGGTGATGATTTAGAAGCTATCGTCAGTAAGCATCAACCTGATTTAATCATCCCGGAAATTGAAGCGATCAGAACAGAGAAACTAGTAGAATTTGAGCAACGCGGAATAATAGTTATTCCGACTGCGGCGGCGACTAACTACACGATGAATCGTGACAGAATTAGAGACTTAGCCAATGAACAATTAAATATCAGAACTGCTAGATATGGTTATGCAAACTCTCTAGAAGAGTTGAAAGTAGCTGCTGATTTAATTGGCTTTCCTAATGTGCTAAAACCTGTAATGTCATCATCAGGAAAAGGGCAATCTGTAGTTCAAAATAAAGATGAAGTTGAGCAGGCTTGGAATTATGCGATCGCCAATTCTCGCGGTGATACGCAAAAGGTAATTGTAGAGGAATTTATTAAGTTTGAAATTGAGATAACTTTACTGACTATTAAACAGTGGAATGCGCCTACTATTTATTGTCAACCTATTGGTCATCGCCAAGAAAGAGGCGATTATCAAGAATCTTGGCAACCAGCTGGAATCTCTGAAGATAAAATTTTAAAAGCTCAAGAAATTGCTAAAAAAGTTACTGATGCGTTAGGAGGGGCCGGGATTTTTGGGGTTGAGTTTTTCATTACTAAAAATGAAGTGATTTTTTCGGAACTTTCTCCCCGTCCCCATGATACAGGAATGGTGACTTTAATATCGCAAAATCTCAATGAATTTGAGTTACATTTACGGGCTGTTTTAGGCTTACCAATTCCTAATATAGAACAATTTGGCCCTTCAGCAAGTGCAGTAATTTTAGCTTCCGAAAAATCAGATTCTATTACCTATACAGGTGTAGCGGATGCTTTAGCTGAAAAAGATGTAGATATTAAGCTATTTGGTAAACCAAGTTCCTATCCTTATCGCCGTATGGGAGTAGCTTTGGCTAAAGGCGTAAATGTGGAAGAGGCGCGAGAAAAAGCTACAAGAGCAGCTAGTAAAGTTAAATTAGTCTGATAAGTTTCTCTAAGCTGTTACGCATTTTAAGTTGCATAGTTAATCATCAGGATTATCAAAATTTGTAGAGACGCGATTAATCACGTCTTTGTAGATTCATCGCGTCTCTACTGTTTATCCTTGACAACCCTAACGCCGAAATATTTGCTCTAGGCGCGTATCAGCTTAAATCTGCTTTATGGGCTACCTGTATATTCTAGGTTGCCATCGATGTTTTCAATTCCATCCAAAACTAGAGAACTTTCATTCCATAAACCATCCATTCTGCGGCAAGTTGCAGATAGTACATCTCCATCAATAGAGATATTCATAGCACTGAATTGAAAACTACTAGGCTCGTCAGGGTTAGTTACTTCTAGAATGCCATCAATGTTTTCAATTCCCCTTAAGGATAATGAGGTTTCGTTCCAAGAACCATCGCTTCTTTGACAAGTCGCTGATATTACATCTCCATCAATAGAGATGTTTTCGCAAGTGTATTGATAACTGCTACTCATAGCTTATGTGTTTTTTCTAGTTTAAATCCCGTAGAAGTTGTATGATATTCAACTTACAAGAGGTATGTACTACAAAAGCCTTTTCAGAATAAATCATCTATATTCCTCATAAATGAGGGCTTAGGCGATATCTGTATATGTCATTTGAAACACCTTGCTTTTGTTAGTAGTAGATATTACTTCTAACTTTTACAAACCATCGATTTACTTAAGTTTTTTTTAATACTTAATTTTTTAACACGTAAAAAGTAAAAAATATATCACTTGTATAAAAATAAAAACAGGATAAACACTTAGCTGTTAGCTGTGTTTATCCTCATTACGGTTCGGTTAAGAATTTTGTGTCATGATTTTGGATTGTAGAGACGCGATTCATCGCGTCTTTGTAGATTCATCGCGTCTTTGTAGATTCATCGCGTCTTTGTAGATTCATCGCGTCTTTGTAGATTCATCGCGTCTTTGTAGATTCATCGCGTCTCTACAAGATTTAAATTCTACAACCTGGCTATTTGCTAGAAGTTGACGCTGGTGGGAGCATTGCCAGTGGCAACGGGGTTAGGCTGATTGAGGTAATTGTAGACAAGCTGGGAAACTTGGCGAATAAAGTCTCTTCCCCTAGTATCTTTATAGGGACGTTTCACAAAGATAGCTGCTAGGTAATGCTTACCATTTGGCATGGTGATAAATCCCGCATCGCCAATGAGAAAGCCGATATCTCCGGTTTTGTTGGCGATGACTGCGCCTTTACCTAATCCTGCGGGAAGCAGAGTATGCACAGTGGTGTGACGCAGAATATCTAAAGCTTGCTCTTTGCTACTGGGAGACACTAGCTTGTTATTGACTAACAAAGCCAAGACTCTAGCCATGTCTTGAGAACTGGTAGTATTGGTTCCTCGCAAATCGGCTAACAGATGGCGAATTACAGTATCTTTCAATCCCCAGCTACGGAAACGCTGATTGAGTTTCGCTGCGCCACCCAAGCGGTCAATAATCATATTAGTGGCGGTATTGTCACTAATAGTCACCATTTTGGTGATAGTTTCTAAAGCTGTGTACTTCTTCCCAACGCGTTCATACTGCATGACTCCCGAACCGTTGGTTACTAAGTCGCCGCGCATAGTCAGCTTTTCATCTAGCCTGACTTTACCAGCATCTAAATCTTGGAAAAAGGCAATGAGAATCGGCAGTTTAATTGTACTGGCTGCGGGAAAAACGCGATCGCCTTTAATATCCAAATAATTGCCAGTATCCAAATCGAGGAAGAACATCCCTGTAGTGAGGAAACTGTAGCGACTCATCAAGGCTTTAATTTGGGGTTCTAAAGCCTTCATGGATGAATTCAACGGGACTACACCCGCAAACAAATTCCTATTAGTAACTATTGGTGGTGTGCTTGGTTGCTCTGGAGTAATTACTGGTGGAATACTGGGTTGAGTAATAGCGACTCTGGTGAGTTGGGGTAACTGTACAGACCAATGATTCGGGGATTTTTCTTGTAGCTGGACTTGGGCGGGATCTAGGGTGTAACCGGGCGCTAAAGTAATGAGGATGCGGGTACTATTAGCACCAAACTGTCCAATTTGAATTTGTTGAGTGACTGGGCCTATCTTTTGAGTCACCTGGGGATAATTCAGAATAACGCCTGGTAAGTCGATGGCGAGACGGGTAGGAGTCAAAAGTTGGACTCGTGGTTGTACAGTTTCATCTGTAGTGAAGTCAAGATGATTGCGGTTGCTATCAAAATGCCAATTAGCTACTGTCGCCGCTTTCACCGTTGCACCTAACAAACAGGTACTTAAAAAGCTGGCTAATACCCAGCTTGCTTTGACAATATTGTGTTTGTGTGTGAGTCGCATTAATTAAAACTTTCTGTGTGATGAAGATTGAGAAATTAACAATTAGTAGTGGTTACAAAAATACAAATCTGGCAAATCGTCAGAATTATATACTGCCGCGATAACTTTACAATTAGCGATCGCAATCTCCGGAAAGTTCTAACTCAATCTCTCAAAAATCACAACCCCAAATCTACGGCAATGCGGTGAGCACAAGCAAAGCCAGAAAATGCTACCGCATTCAAACCCTGACCAGGAAAGGTACTATCTCCTACACAATACAATCCAGGGATGGCGGTGCGATTAAATCGCATACTCAATAATCCGCGCAACTTCCGCCGAGGAATTGGCCCATAAGTCCCATCTTCTCGTCCTAAAAAGCGGCGATGGGTGCGGGGTGTTCCTACTTCCAAATAATCCATTCCTGCATCTAAACCCGGGAAAATTTGCTCTAAGCGGTCAATAATTCGCCATGCTGCTGCTTCTTTACGTTTCTCATATTCCTGCTCAGTTAATCCCTGCCAATTCTCTATCCAATCTGGTGTAAAAGCATGAATAATGTGATATCCTGCTGGTGCTAAATCAGAGTCAAGCAAGGTGGGAATAGAAACAAAAATAGTACCTTGTGGTTTGGTCATATCCTGCCAATCTTCTAGCAAAATATGATGGCACTCCGTTCCTAGGGGCAGAACTGACTGCTTAATCCCCATGTGTAAACTGAAAAAACTGGGTGATTTTTGATAGAGTTGTTGCCACTTTTTCTCATTATGTGGTATTTCCTCTACAGGTAGTAATTTTTCAAAAGTATCCCAGCGTGTAGCATTAGAAACTATGCGTTTTCCTCGATAGATTTGACCATTAACTAATTCCACACCAACAGCCTTTCCTCGTTCGGTGAGAATTCTTTTAACTTTAGCTTGATACTGAATTTTTCCCCCAGATTTTTCTAAACCTGTGGCTAATGCTTGAGCAATCTTTCCTACTCCCCCTTTGGGGTAGTTAACTCCACCATAGTGTCGATCAGAAAAGACCATTCCTGCATTAATCATGGGTGTCATGTTGGCTGGAACCACCGACCAGCAATAACATTCCATATCAATAAATCTCAATAATTCCGGGTCTTTAATGTAGCGGCGTGCGATATCTCCGGCATTTTGCGGCAAATATTTGACTAAACCCAGACAAGCTAAAGGATGTTTCAAAAATGTCCGTAACAAATACCGAGGTTCTTCTAATGACAGCAAATCCATGCTGTTGAGACAGTTAAATACTTTCCAGCATTCGTCATAAAAACGACGAATCCCTTTTGTTTCATGAGGAAAATAAGCAATAAGATTTTGCAAATATTTTTCATAAACACGGTCAACTTTCAAGTCTAACCCGTTGGGTAAGTGGTAATGAATCTGCACCGGATCGGGAATTGTATCTACGCTCACATTGACAGCATTAAGGGCACGTGTGAGTAAATTTGTAGTGCCATTTTGCCCCATCCCAAAAATCATAGAAGCTCCCACATCAAAGTGATAGCCTTGACGTTCAAAATAGCCAGCACTACCACCTGGAATGAGATAACTTTCTAATACCAGCACTTTAGCTCGTTTTGCTGCTAGCTGGGTTGCTGTCACCAAGCCACCAATACCAGAACCAATGATAATTACATCAAACAAGGAATTATGGGTCACGTCGCTTCGCTCCGAATTCAAAATTCAAAATTCAAAATTCAAAATAAAAGACCCTACGGATAAATCCAGGGGCTTGTATCCTTGTTTTCTATGGTCATAAACCATCTAGAATTTTCAAACGATAACCAGTAGATAGTCAGCCCTTCCACATAATCCCTAAAAAAAAAGTAGCAGATATTACTTTTTAGAGAAAAGATAATACTTAACTACTTTAATAGATTGCGATCGCCAATTTAAAAAATATCCCAATGTTGCCAATATAGAAAGCTTTCGGGGACACAAATATCTCAATTTACGTTCCTGAATTGGGTAGTTTTTATATATTGCGATCGCATCTGTTCTCAGTACACAGCATTTTTCCCTAAAGCATGGTCAATTTATGGAGCAAAACCACAATTTATCGCGAAAACGCAAGCTTGCGCGTTCTTACACATAAAAAAAGAGGGACGAGCCGCTACTGCTGGCTAATCCCGTCTGCCGATCCTTAAAGAGAGGAGAACACTAGATAACAATATAACCTTGATTGAGAATACCTGTCAACTACTAATGCAATTTATTATCAATAAGCTTGAGTTGGTGATTTTTGCCAGTCCCCAGTCCCCAGTCCCCAATCCCAAATCCCAAATCCCAAATCCCAAATCCCAAATCCCAAATCCCAAATCCCCAATCCCCAATCCCAAATCCCAAATCCCAAATCCCAAATCCCCAATCTAAAATCTGTCTTGAAAAGTTTGCTCAAGTCGGGAAACCCGCCCACGCAACTTTTCGCAAAATCCAAAATTGTATTAGCTGTCAGTCGGAGACGCGACGGAGTATTATGATGTTTCAGTTCTTATATAGTAAACAGTCGCCTTTTCCTGGCTATGACGGTACAACTGCGCGTTTATGTTCCACCCCATCCTTTAATTAAGCACTGGCTAGCAGTAGCGCGTGATGCGGCTACACCTTCGGTACTATTTCGCAGTGCAATGGTAGAGTTGGGAAGATGGTTGACCTATGAAGCAGCACGAGAGTGGTTGCCGACTCTAGAGACAACTGTGCAAAGTCCTTTAGATACAACTGCGGCCACTTTAATCGATCCACAAGTACCTGTGGCGGTGGTGCCAATTTTACGGGCAGGTTTAGGATTATTAGAAGGGGCACAAACCTTACTACCCTTGGCTTCGATTTATCATCTTGGCTTAGTGCGAAATGAGGAAACATTACAACCTTCGTGTTATCTAAACAAATTGCCAGAAAAGTTTGACCCCCAAACACGGGTGTTAATTACCGATCCGATGTTAGCAACAGGAGGATCGATGATGGCAGCAATGTCAGAATTGACACAACGGGGTGTAGACCCAGCCTTCATTAGGATTGTTTGTGTAGTAGCAGCTCCGCCAGCTTTGCAAAAACTGAGTGTGGCTTATCCTAGTTTAAATATTTACACTGCGACTATAGACGAGAGCGTCAACGAGCAGGGATTTATTGTACCGGGATTAGGAGATGCTGGCGATCGCACCTTTGGGACTTAAGCTAGTATGCAGCTAGGGTAGGAAAATAAATTAACTGGTGTAAAAGTCACAAAGTTTCTTCAAGGCGGTTAAGAATATGAGTCAGCGTGATGGTTTTGTTGGTGGTTTTTTCGCAGGCGCGCTTTTCGGTAGCGTTGTGGGTGGGGTTCTGGGAGCCTTGATTGCTACCCGTCAAGATTCAGAACTATTAGCCGAAGATGAAGCAGAACTGACGAATAACTCCGAGGAAGCTAGAAAAATACCTGGGAAACGTCGTCAGATGAAAGCTTCTGAAACAGACGGACTAGAAATGGAATCAGCCAGGCGATCGCTAGAAGACAAAATTGCCCAACTCAATGCCACAATAGATGAGGTACGGAAGCAGCTGGGTAATGTCAATGGCACTTCACCACAAGCCATGAGTGAGCGCTCTTTCACCAAAGATTCTTGATCCGTTAATGATTTGGTGAACCTGCCAAACTCTGCTATAAAGACGGCATGACACCGACTAAATTAAAATCTATGGTAAGACCTTGTTGATCGCTTAGCAGGAAAATAAACCATCCATGAATTTACTGATTGCCACACTGGCTACTTTCATTCAGATTTACACTGTTTTACTGATTGTTCGGGTTCTTTTGACCTGGTTCCCCAATATTGACTTTTATAGTCAACCTTTTGCGGCCCTAGCCCAGATTACTGACCCCTATCTCAATCTCTTCCGCTCAATCATTCCCCCACTGGGCGGTATGGATTTTTCTCCCATCCTCGCTTTCTTGGTATTGCAATTAGCTGGAGACTGGCTGCTTCCTACTTTGCAAAGTCTATTCAATTATATGTAATCACGATTGTGCAATTGATGGAAAAACAGGGTGGACTTGATCCACCCTATTTTTATGCAATTTTAGATTTTGGATTGAATGAAACACATTAATTCCCCATTCCCCATTCCCTATTCCCTATTTCCGCACCTGACCGCTAAACCCAGCAGCCTTAAACTGCTTCAGTTTCAATGGAGTAGGTTGATTTGCCGGTACAGAGATTCTTAATTCAAAATCGCTTACACCTGGGGGAATTTCGGCAATAGACCCCAAACGCGTACGGTTTTGTAGCACAGGGTCGTTATTAGCATCATAGATGCGTCCAAAAATATCTGCATCGTAGACGGTTTTGTAAGTACCATTCTCTGCTTTGCCAGTGACAATAAAACAGTTAGCAGCCGCAGAACCGCTACTAATAACAGCACCTTCTGCTAATTCTGGCGGACAATCCTTATAAGAAATATCGAATAATTTAATTTGTGTCAGCGCTAAAGCTGGGGGAGTCAACACCCATAACCAAAGCCCAAATAGGCATGAAACAAATATTACCTTAATAGGTTTTAAGTACTTGGTTACTAGGCGTACAATTAATTGCTTTTGCAAACAGTAATTTAGTTTACCTAAAGTAAGGAAATTAAACCAAGATGTGATGCAGCTGTTTTTTTCCATATCTAAAAATAGTTGTAACGAAATCTCAGTAACCTTGATACCGAAGGCAGAATTTATTACTTCAGTAGAGTTGAGTATTGAGTAAAAGGAAGCACATTAGTACTCATTTTTTGTTCCATACCTGTAGGGGTTTAGCAATGCTAAACCCTCATAGTGATAGAGTGATGCTGAGGACTCAATACTCATAACTCTGCACTACTGAATAATTCCAGACTTGGCAACTAAGCTAGTGCGCTTCTAAATTGCATAACTACTAATCAGGGCTGTTGACTGTCAACTGTCAACTGTCAACAACCCTCACGATGGATTGTGCAACTTAAAAGCAGAATAGCTTAGACCTGTTTTTAACCCCAGCTTACCTGAATTTCCTGACCAAAGATATTGGAGAGTTTGATTTCACTTTTGTAATAATTAGGGAAAATAACCCTTAACTTGCTATTAACTTATGACTCCGGATGAGATAAAAGCAGCTTTGCAAGCAGCCTTTAAAAGTTGTGATGCAGCCAGCTGTCCTCTCACTGATACGCAAAAACAGATATTACTGCAAGTGGTAGAGAAAATCCAAGGGAATTCTAAATTTGGGGTGTTAGAGATTGCTAATCCCTTGGATGAGCTTACTTCAGAGGAATTGGCTGCATTTTTGCAGTTTGTGAAAACACAAGAAGCAGAAGACAAAACTTGGAAAACAAAATTACTCAATGATTGGCTGCACGAGAATGACTCTGGAGAAGTACAATTTATCCGTGAACGCTACGGCATACAGTGGCTAAATCGCGTTCAGCCATATCATTTTGAAAAATATGCTTATTTTGAAGATGCACTGAAGCTCAGAGTAGGCGATCGCATCGAAATTTCCAATGCTTTATGGGAATGGGTACAAGATGATGGCCCCTGTAAGCGAGAATGGTTTTCCTGCGTAGTCTTGCAAGTTGATGAAATTAGCACTGGTGATGATTCCGTTAGCAATTGCGTCGTCCGTTTCTATAACGGTACTGAATATGAAATTCAAGGAATTTACGAATGGAACCGTTATAATTGGCGCTGGTTAAAGAACTAACGAAACTAGATATTTAAACAATGTTATTCTCTATCAACAGTATTTTGCTGTTGGCTACGACTTGTTATCAAGCGATCGCTTGCTTGATGGAAGATCGTCAACCTCCACCAGGTAAAATGATTGATGTCGGTGGTTATAGTTTGCACCTTCACACTGCAGGCGAGTCTGGCCCCACAGTTATCTTAGAACACAGTTTAGGCGGGATTGAAGGTTATTTACTGCTGCCTGAGATAGCCAAGCATACAAAGGTTTGCATCTACGATCGCGCTGGATATGGTTGGAGCGATCATAGTCCACATCCGCGAACTAGCGCCCAAATGGTTGCAGAACTGGATTATCTTCTCACTCAAGCGGATATTCAACCACCCTATATTTTGGTAGGGAATTCCTTCGGTAGCTATAATGTGCGGTTATATGCACAGTACTTTCCCGAAAAAGTCATGGGAATGGTACTTACCGATGGACTTCACGAAACAGCTATGCTGAAAATGCCCATCCCTTTACAGTGCTTGAAACTGTTTTTCTTATCGGGCTTTGTGATGTCCTTTATTGGTTCCATTCTGGGTATTGTACGATTACTCAAAGTTATGGGGACATTTGAGTTCATCAAACGCGAGTTAGTTAAATTTCCTAAATTGATTTTAAAACCAGTCAAGCGTTCTTTCTGCCGTCCCAAGCACTGGATAACTATGAGTCGGGAAATATTAAATTTAGATATTAGTAGTCGCCAGGTTGAATTAGCTAATTACTTTGATGCATTACCAATAGTTAGTATTAAAGCCCAGACTTTTTTCCATCCTTCTATTTGGTCTATGTTTCTACCTATGAAGGCTGCTAATAAATTAAGAGAGCAAATGCATAGCGAAATCCTCAATTTATCAACAGATTGTGTAGAAATTCAAGCAGAGAAAAGTGGTCATTTTGTTTGGATAGACCAACCAGAAGTGATTGTGACTGCAATTACAATACTTTTAAACAAAATGGAGCGCAATTAAATCCAGAAACATAAAATCTATATATAAGGATTTAAAAATAGACATATCCTAAAGTTTTCATTTATTCTCGCTGATTTTGCCAGTTACAGAACCAGAAAGGGGAATTTTAGTAATAGGAGACTTTCCCCAGTAGTGGATTGGCTTCTCACCACTTTAGGGTATGTAGCAAAAGATGAGAATTAGTCAAAAATTAATTTTGGGGTTTCTGGGGATTGCGACTCTTACAGGAGCCATTGGTGCGATCGCAGTTGATCAGCAATCACAAACAGCCAAATATATTGCTCAACAAGAAGCTGAAGAAGTAGCCGGACTACTGGGATATTTCACTAGTCATGAGTTGCAAGAGGACAAACCGCGATCGCCAGCTAAAACGTTAGCTCAATTGCAAAACCATGTTTTAGCATTACATAATCAGCGTCAACGGGATCTAGAAATTGTAGACCGCAATAAGATAATTCTGGCAGATGTAGTTACTGAAGACATCGGCACCAGATTGGATCACGATCTCAACAATGAAGTCGGTCAAACTATTCAAGATGGTATCACCAGAACATATATTGAAACCAGTCCTGAGTACCCAAAAGGAATTTACCTAATTGCTGTGCCCTTTAAAACCAGTCAGGGTGAAACAATAGGTGCCGTAATTCTGGAATATACGCCACTCTACAAAGCAGCAATGGCAATAGCACAAAAAAGTATTGTGGCGACATCAATCATCAGTTTGGTGTGTGGTGTACTAGCATTAGGAGCTGGTTCGCTAATCTCCAGAAACATCTCCAAACCAATTAAACAACTCCAGAAAGCTGTTTTGAATCTGGCTGAGGGCAAACTAGATACGAGAGTAACTATTCGTTCCCAAGATGAGATTGGCGAATTAGCTACCTCTTTCAACACAATGGCTAATGATTTGCAAAACTCTCGCTCGGAATTGTTGAATGCTAACGAGCAATTGCGTGATGAAATTACCGAACGCCAGCAAGCAGAGGTAGAACTTCAACAAGCTCTACAAAATCTGCAAACAACTCAAGCTCAATTAATTCAATCAGAAAAAATGTCTAGTCTGGGTCAATTGGTAGCAGGTATTGCCCACGAAATCAATAACCCAGTCAACTTTATTCACGGCAATTTGACGCATATAGAAGAATATGCACAAAGTCTAATGAACTTCGTACAACTCTACCAACAGCATTACCCTAATCCAGTTGTAGAAATTCAAGCAGAAGCTGAGTACATAGAACTAGAATTTTTGCAGGAAGACTTGCCCAAAACTATCGATTCCATGAAAATAGGAACCTCTCGGATTCGCGAGATTGTATTATCGCTTCGCAATTTCTCTCGTATGGATGAAGCTGAATACAAAGCTGTGGATATCCATGAGGGGATAGATAGCACTTTGTTAATCTTGCACCATCGTCTGCAAGCGAAAGGTAATTTACCAGAAATTGAGGTAATTCCAGAATACGGTAATTTACCTTTAATTGAATGTTATGCAGGGCAACTCAACCAAGTATTCATGAATATTTTGGCAAATGCAATTGATGCTGTAGAAGAAGCCAATATCAAGCGTAGCAATCAACAAATAAAAGACAATCCCAGCCGCATTACTATTCGTACATCCCTTATAGATTCACAGTGGGTACAAATTGCGATCGCAGATACTGGCACAGGTATACCAGAAACAGCGCGTCATAATTTATTTAATCCTTTTTTTACAACTAAGCCAGTCAACAAAGGTACTGGAATGGGATTATCCATCAGCTACCAAATCATCACCGAAAAACATGGCGGTAAGCTAGAGTATGTCTCTACTCCCGGTGAAGGAACAGAGTTTATCATCCAGATTCCCACTCGGCAAAAAGTTCTGCAAGCAGTTTAAATTAGTCATAAACCCAAATAATTTTGCAGTGCTTGACGCATCACATCTACAGGTACAGTTTCTTGCTGCAACCAGAGTTTTAATGCTGCTGCACCTTGTTGCACAAGCATTTCTAAGCCATCAATGGCGATCGCACCTTGTTGTTGCGCGAGTTGGAGAAATTGCGTTGGTTTAGGAATATATATCAAATCGTAGGCGATGCCTTTGGCAACGTCTCCGACGAACGCACCTGCTGGTAAATCAGCTATTTCTGCTGCACTCACAGGCGATTCATCTACTTTGGGATACATCCCAATTGGTGTGGTATTAACTAACAAATTAGCTTGGGGAATTAGTTTCGTTAACTTATCCCATGTATGAACTTGCAAATTCGCACTTACCAAGGAATCAGCCCAACTCTCGTAAAATTCTTGTAATCGCTGTTGATTGCGCCCTACAACATGAATTTCCGCAAAACCTAGCTGCTGACAACCTGCAACCACCGCCCGCGCTGCACCACCGTTACCTAAAATTACCGCCGCTTTCTGACTCCAATCTTGCTGATATGTGGTTTGCAAGGGGGAGATAAAGCCTTCAATATCTGTGTTTGTACCAACCCACTGGTTATTTTGACGACTCACAGTATTAACTGCGCCGATGGCTTGGGCAATGGGGGTAATTTCTGCCAACAGGGGCATAATTGCCTGTTTGTGGGGAATTGTTACACTAAAACCCACAACCCCAACAGCGGCAAAACCTGCGATCGCATCTGCTAAATTCTCTGGTGCGATGGGAAAGGGCAGATAAACATAATCTAATCCCAATTTAGCGATCGCAGCATTATGCATCACCGGTGACAGCGAGTGTTCTACCGGATGTCCAATTACCCCTAAAAGTTTAGTTTTTCCTGTAATATGCAACATATTCTAGCCGTCAGAGATAGGCTTCCGTTGTATAGACGCAGACTTCCAATCTCAGAGCATTTTGCCACAATATGGGGCATTGGGCATTGGTCAATTGGTAATTGGGTGTTTGTCATTAATTCTTTCTCCCCCTGCCCCCTGCTCCCTGCCCCCCTGCCTCCTCATTCAATTGAAGTACCTAGACTTCAAACTGGGGACTTTGACATTGGCGTGGAATGATTGCAGAATTTCCATGAGGATATTTTGGCTACTGCGTTCTGGTTCATTTTTGCGCGGGTGACGTTGGATATAAGAACCGTCTGATTGCAGTTCCCAAGCTTGGCGATTGTCTGCCAGCATAATCTCTAAAATGTCTTGTAAGGTTTGGGAAATTTTGGGATCTTCAATCGGTGTCACTGCTTCTACACGCCGATCTAAATTGCGGGGCATCCAATCAGCGCTGCCAATGTACACTTCATCTTGTCCATTATTAGAGAAATGAAAGATGCGCGAATGTTCTAAAAAGCGACCAATAATGCTAATAACGCGAATATTCTCGCTAATTTCTGGAAGCCCAGGACGTAAGCAGCAAGTACCGCGCACAATTAAGTCAATTTGTACCCCGGCGGCTGAGGCGGCGTAGAGGGTAGTAATAATTTGCGGATCAACTAGTGCATTCATCTTGGCAATGATTCGCCCTGGGTTGCCGTTTTGACAATGTTCAATTTCCCGGCGAATCAATTCAATCATGCGATCGCGCATACTAATTGGTGATACTAGCAGCTTGCGGTAAGAATGCTGATGGGCATAGCCTGTTAAATAATTAAATAAATCAGTTAAATCTGCACCTAAGTCTTTGCGACAACTAAAAAGTCCTAAATCTGTGTATAACTTCGCTGTTTTGGGATTGTAGTTACCAGTACCAATATGCACATAGCGAGAAATCTTTTCCCCTTCCCGACGCACCACCAGGGCAATTTTGGTGTGAGTTTTTAATCCCACCAAGCCATAAACAACATGTACCCCAGATTTTTCTAATCTCTGTGCCCAAGTAATATTATTTTCTTCATCAAAACGGGCTTTTAATTCCACCAACACCACAACTTGTTTACCACTTTCTGCCGCAGCCATTAAGGAGTGAAAAATCTGGGAATCGCCAGAAGAACGATAAAGTGTCATTTTAATGGCTAGCACATGGGCATCACGGGCAGCTTGGGCGATAAACTGCTCAACAGAGGCGCTAAAGGATTCGTAGGGATGATGTACTAGTAAATCATGTTGTTGAATTACTGAGAAAATATTCTCTCTGCCTTCGGCTTTTGCGGTTTTCTCTACAGAACTGGATTGATTAAAAGCACGCAGCCGCGTAGGAATTACAGGTGTCCAAGGCGGATCTTTGAGTTCAGGTAACGGTAAAGCCATGAAGGACATTAAATCCTTTAAACTCAACAGCCCATCGATTTCATAAATGTCACCTTCAGTCAGTTCTAATTCCGGGAACAACATTTGGCGCATAGACTGAGGCATGGATTTTTGAATTTCCAGCCGTACACCACAACCGCGAAACTGTCGCCCACGTAACTCTTGCTGAATTGCTAGGAGTAAATCATCGGCTTCTTCTTCTGCTACTGCTAAATCTGCTTTACGAGTTAGGCGAAACAGATGATATTCGTTGATAATCATCCCAGGAAATAAGGCTTCTAAGTTGTGCGCCACCACCTGTTCAATTGGCACACCCATCCAGTGATTTGGTTTGTCATCCTCTGCTTGTGCATCATGCGGTAATTCAATAAATCGCGGCAAAATATCGGGGACTTTGACTCTGGCAAATTTTTCTTTTTTAGAAACTGGATCTGTAACCACCACTGCCAAATTGAGGCTGAGATTCGCGATGAGGGGGAAGGGATGGCTAGGATCTACGGCTAAGGGTGTCAGCACTGGAAAAATTTGCTGTTGAAACAAATTTTGCAGGTAAGCACGCTGTTCTAGAGTTATGTCTGTGTAATTGAGCAGATGGATACCTTGTTCTGCCATTTCTTTTCGCAACACATTCTCGAAGTATTCATGTTGCTGAATCACCATCGGACGGAGAATTTGTGCGATCGCATCTAATTGTTCTTGAGGAGTCCGCCCGTCTGGAGTACGTTTAGTTACCTGCGCTTGCACTTGTTCTTTGAGAACTGCCACGCGCACCATAAAATATTCATCTAAATTGGAACTGAAGATAGAAGTAAACTTCAGTTTTTCTAATAATGGTGTACGCCGATCCAATGCCTCATGCAAAACCCGCCGATTGAATTCCAACCAACTTAGTTCCCGATTAAAGAAGTACTGCGAATCACTCAATTTAATCACTCTGTTTATCGGTTTGGCTTGGGTCATATCCATTTTTAATTTGTTTAGAGGAAATTTAATGGAACACAAATACCGACATTATCTTGAGATTTATTAGATAAAATACCTACCTAATCTGCTTCTTTAAAGGTAATTTTATCTTTGTAAATTAATTAAACTTCCATTAGATTAAATAACTTACATGAGTTTTATCAATATTACTTTAAGGTGATCATGCTGCTATTACCTAGATTAAATATCCAACGAATTTATGATTAAAATCCTTGTTTTTAAGGCAATTCTTGAATATTAATACTATATTTCTTCTCAATATACATCATGATTTTTTTGCAATAATTATCTCTTTTATCTAATAATTTTCAAGAAGACTTTGATTATTTTTTACTTCCTTACAAAAGTAATTTTGCTTAATTACTTTTTAACTTAACATCACCACATAGCTTCTTCTTTATATATTAACAATAGATTAACTTTAGGTTAAAATAGTCTTAACATTAAATCTTGGATACTAATGTAAGATTTTTGACAACCTCTTTTTTTATTATATAAAAGTATTTTTTATTTGATACATAAAAAACTTAAAAATACATAACTTTATTAGGCAATTTAAACAATTTACTGAGACTTTATTAGCTAAAATCAATACCCAATAAAAATTTTAACCTATTATTACTTAAATAATTAATAGTAGTTCCACTAGTAGTAAATCTCACATTACACAGTCATATTTTTCTCAAGAGTGCTGAGTAATTTCTACTTTTCTCTGTAATAAGGGACTACCAGAAAATAAATTAAGTAGCTCAGTGTTAAAAATTATCGCTATGGCAAGGCAGGAGGCAGGAGGCACTCCAGATACAACAAGTTTCACAAGCTTTGCATGAAAGTGGAACTAGGATTGTTACTCATAACTCTTGTACAGACACGATTAATCGCGTCTCTGCAACTCACCACCAGAAAATACTGCATTACAATTATTAACAGCTACTTCACATTTCTTTAAATTAATGCAGGTAACAACAGCGCCTTCTACCACTCCCATACCTGGCCAATACTGGCAATGGCGCGGGCATAAAGTTTACTATGTACGAGCCGGAGAGCAACAAATGCAACGTCCACCCTTGCTATTAGTGCATGGGTTTGGTGCTTCTACAGACCACTGGCGCAAAAACATTACAGGATTGTGCCAAGATTTCCAAGTTTTTGCAATTGATTTATTAGGATTCGGCCGTTCAGCGAAGCCGAAGTTAGATTACAGTGGCGACTTGTGGCGCGATCAACTGCACGATTTTATTAATGAAATCATCGGTCAAAAAGCAGTTTTAGTAGGAAACTCTCTTGGTGGCTATGCTTGTTTGTGCGTTGCAGCACAATACCCCGATAGTGCAGCTGGTGTAGTTTTACTCAACAGTGCAGGGCCCTTTAGCATCGAAAAGCCAACATCTGAACCGGAAGCTTTGCAATCACAAATTCAGCCTCCCAAAAAAGAATCAGGATTGCAAAAGTTACTAGGCGATGGTGTGAAGTGGATGTTTCAGCAACCTTTAGCCCAGTTTTTATTATTTCAATACGTGCGCCAACGTTGGGTAATTCGTCAAACCCTAGAAAAAGTTTATTTAGATAAAAGTGCAATCACAGACCAGTTGGTAGAAGAAATTTATCGACCAGCTTACGATGCTGGTGCATTTGATGTGTTTGTCTCAGTTTTTAGTACTCCCCAAGGCGAAAAAGTTGATGTATTGCTAAAACAATTAACTTGTCCATTATTGTTGTTGTGGGGAGAAGGTGATCCTTGGATGAATGCTAAAGAACGTTCTCAAAAGTTTCGCCAATATTATCCACAACTACAAGAACATTTTCTATCCGCGGGTCATTGTCCCCATGATGAAATACCAGACCAAGTTAACTCACTTTTACGAGATTGGGTGTTAGGAAGTACTAGATAAGCAACTACCTGAATGCAGAAACTCCCATCGGCCCACGAGTTACACCTAGCTGATTTTGCAGCTTTAACTCGCGCCAGAGTTGGGAACCTGTAATCTCTCCACGAAGAAGTTGGCTGTAGCAATGTATAGTTTTACTCACTTGTGCTGGGGTTTCGTTGACAAACTCTATGCGGAAGTCACGTAATCCCAAATCTATTAAGCGCTGTACGTACTCGGCTCCGGTTTGAGCAGTGCCGTTAAATAGAGTATTGCGACAGCCAACATCAGCTTTGAGGACATGTTCGCTACCAACGCGATCGCGCAATTTCACTTCATGCTGTTCACAGGGTCTTCCACAGTTAGTGTAATCTGTCCCCTGGGAGAGAAAAGCGCAAAATACGCAATGCTCCATGTGGAACATCGGCATATGTTGATGAATTGTCACCTCAAACCATTGGGGTGGACAACTATGAAGTAAGTCTTCGAGTTGGCTAATATTCAGGTCATAGGATGCGGTTAAGCGTTCCAAGCCATAGCGTTGGTGAAAATAATCTGCAGTTAAGGCGTTCGCAACATTCAGCGAAAAATCTCCAATACAACGGTCTTGGGCGAAAAATTGCAGCTGATCGTAATTCCGCAACAGATAGCCATCTGCTTGGGAGGCGCGTACTTGCTGCAAAATCCAGTTTTCCCCAGGTTTGGTAATTCGCGGAGGTGCAACCCAGATTGAGGGCATTGGGCATGGGGCATTGGGCATTGGGGATTGGGTATTGCTTATTTCCCCTTGTCCCCTTGTCCCCTTGTCCCCTTGTCCCCCTTGTCTTACCATCTGCACGGCTTCGCGATAAAAGCGGGGGTCTTCAAATTCACAGTACAGTGTTTGAATTCCGGCTTGGAGTGCGGCTTGGAGTTGCTTAAGGTTCCTTACTAAAACGATGAGTGAGGGAGATGTGGGGGATTTGGGGGATGATTTGGGGAGTAGGTCTTGTAAAGAAGCACGATCATTTAGTTCCCAGCGCTTTGGTTGACGACGTAGTTCTTCTAACTGCGTCACCAGTTCTCGGCGCATTCGGTTTAACTCACTTACGGGTAAAATTAATGCACCATTAAGATGATTGGTGAGTTTTCCTAAACAGAAGGGTGTATTACCCAGGCGACCTAACTGTTCTTGCAAACGTTCTGTGGTTAGGGGTTTGGTGTGCGCCTCTACTAACGGTATTGTCGAATCCACTTGCACAACATGACCTTGTCCATCGCGGGCGATCGCAGTTAGTGGTTGATCGACTTCGCCGTAAACCTCTAAATCAATGGGACGCTGAAATTGGGGGTTGTCTCCCGCAAAGCTTTGACGCAATTGCTTATCTAGTTCTGGATCGCTGGTTTTCCAAACGCGATCGCTTATATGCACTCGGCGGAAGTTGAGGTCACTGCGTCCAAAGGTAAGCATGGCTTCTTTACCTTTCTGTACCACTGCATAAACCCGACCGCCTTCTTCCTTGGCTTCGGGATGACCGGAATCGAAAACAATTCCATCTCCTGCTTTCACTGGTGCTTCTAAGATGATTGTTACCTGTTCATTACGAATGCGGGTAACTTCTCCTAGATAAACCCCACGCTTTTTGCCAAACCGCGCATGAACTAATTCTTGGTTGTTAATCCCATTAAACCAGCCTGTGTAGATACCGCGAGAAAATGCCATTTCCAAGTTGTATTGTTCTTCAGCAGAATGGAAGAGTTTGCGCGCCTTTGGAGTATTCTCCGTCAATTGCTCCATCACCCGATCCAAGGCTTGCCGATAAACACGAGTAACATTCGCCACATACTCTGGTGTTTTCAGCCGCCCTTCAATTTTGAGGCTCGTTACTCCGGACTTCACCAAATCTGGTAGAACTTCCAACCCTGCAAGGTCTTGAGGGCTGAGGAGATATTTGCGCTCGCCTAAATTTATAACTTCGCCATCTGCGATTAACTCGTAGGGCATTCGGCAAGCTTGGGCACATTCGCCGCGATTGGCAGAACGTCCACCTAAAGCTTCACTAGTTAAACACTGGCCGGAATAAGCGACGCACAAAGCACCGTGAACAAAGACTTCTAAAGGTAAAGAAGTTTCCTTTTGGCGCATCTGCTGCCGAATTTTGTTAATTTCCTGCAGCGAACATTCACGGGCTAACACCACTAACTGACAACCAAGTGACTGAGCAAATTCCACCCCAGTCGCACTGGTAATTGTCATTTGCGTAGAAGCATGGATAGGAAAATCAGGCGATAGGTGCCGGATCAGACGACATATACCCACGTCTTGCACAATTACTGCATCCACACCCGCCGCAATAATTGAGCGCAGATATTGCTCTACCTCTGGTAACTCTTGCGGAAAAATCAGCGTATTAACCGTTACATAACCCTTCACACCCCGCAGGTGGAGAAAAGCCATCAACTCTGGTAAATCCGCCTCAGTAAAATTTTGCGCCCGCATTCTGGCGTTGAAGCGATCCAAACCAAAATAAATTGCATCAGCCCCATTTTCGACAGCAGCTTTCGCACAATCCCAGCTACCTGCTGGTGCGAGTAGTTCTGGACATTGCAGAGTGGATGTAGTGGGTTGAGGAGTCAAAGAGCGATCGCTTTTCATCAGGCTGGGAAAGTTTAACTAGCACCATAGTGATTCTATCTAAAGTTCATGGGCAAAGGAGGCGATCGCTTTCTGAATGTCTCTTCCCCCAGCACCCTCTGCGGTTCGATTTTCATGCTGAGTGGGAAACTACCGCTACCCTTATACTGTTCAACTCACTACTAAAAAGTTGAAAAAAACTTTAATTTTTTATCATTCAATTCTTTACCATAAGTTGAGTAGAAAAAACCCGCCTTCATAGTTCGGTTTTGCTGATTGTGCAACCATGAATATGGCGATAAATTTTTATTCATAGTGAAGCACAAAATAATCTTAATACTATGAGTAATCTTTCCCGCCGCCAACCAGATTATTTTGAATCTGAAGCCAATACGCAAAACAATTTATGGCAATACGTGCAATCTTTGCCCCCTGAAATAGTTGCTCAACTTTCTAAACCTTCTTCCCCAGCAGTATTACAATTAATTCAACGTGCTATTGTAGAAATGTTAGGTAACTTACCTGATGACAGATATCAGTCGCTCATCACCACAAATCGCGACGAATTAGGAAGACTTTTAGGCGCTGCTATGGTAGATGGCTATTTCCTTCGGAATATCGAACAGCGATTTGACATGGAAAAATCGCTACAATTACCTGCATTGCAATCTCAAGATACACAACAGTAGTAATTTGTAAGCTAATTTGGGTAAAAATTAATTCTGCGTATTTCTCAAGCTGTGTACAGACTGTACTAGTACCGCTGCGCGGAAGTCAAAAGGTTTATATATCAAGGCTTTTGACAATTTGAAAGGATAGCTTTATTTACGCCGCAGTGTACTATTACAGTCTCTAATTTTATTGTCTTTTTTTATAATCAAGCGAAACATCTAACTAAGGTTAGGTGAACAATAATAGCTTCGCTTAAGTGCTTACAAATGATTGAGAGTTGATATCGTTTGGGATAACGACCTAAAAAGTAGTGCGTGATTTGAGAAAATTATATATAGCGATCGCAATTGCCAAAAGTAACAATGCGTGAATTAAATTGCCTGCAATATGCAATGCTAATCCTAAAGCCCAAAGGACAAAAAGTACAACTGCAACAGTCCAAAGTACACCAAGCATAGTTTTTCCTATAAACTGCGTATTCTAATAAATTCTAGATACCTATTCAATTTAAAGTTAACTATCTTGTGGATGAATTAGTGCTAATTATATTGATAGATATTTCCCAAATATAAGATTTTCCAAGGAAATAGTTAACAGATCACTGGCTGAGGTTGTCATTTGTCATTGGTAAGGATTTCAAGCCTATTTACGTTTTTTAACATAGTTTGTTCCACCGACTTACTTACCTAGTTCTTCTATGTTTCCTTGCTACGCCAGTAATTTCAGTAATTAATTTAGATAAATTTAGAAAGGTAGCTATTTCTTCAGGCTAACCTAAGTTAGTTCTGACGGTAGATATGATAGCCAAGTTTGAGGTGTTAAATTTAACTCAACAAAGGTCAAATAAAAAAGTTGTTTTTTCAACCTAAAAACTATGAATATTCTTGCTTGGATTGTTTTAGGACTCATTGCTGGAGCTATTGCTAAAGCTATCTACCCAGGTCATCAAGGCGGCGGTATTCTAGGAACAATTTTGCTAGGCATCATAGGTGCATTTGTTGGTGGTAGCTTAGGAGTATTCTTTAGTACGGGAACTCTAGCATTAGCCGCACCCACTCTTAGTATTACAGGTGTAATAGTAGCTGTTCTTGGCGCAATTGTTGCAGTTTTCTTGTGGAACTTACTCACCCGCCGCAGTGCTATGTAACAGTAAAACAACCGCAAATTTTTTAGTAAACTTCAGGGAATTGCAGCTTAGATATTTTTGTCCCTGAATTTAATAAACTCAAAACGCCAGCTTGATTACAAGCTGGCGTTATATATTTATAAGCTGATATCTAATTTAGATATGAAAATGTTATCAGCCTCTTGTGGTGTTAGGCATCTTGCTTGCTCTAAATAGATACAACCTCAAGGACAGTTGGCAAAACTGGGTAGGCTTAGGGGACTTCCAGAAATTAAATTATCCAATTTTGAGAGCGAAGACCATAATTTTATTCTTCCTCCTCTCCTTGACAAAGCGGTTGATTATTTTTTTATTTGGAAGTCCCTAAGCGTCGTAGATATTGCTTTTTTGGCGTTGCGATCGCCATTAAGTTAGCCGATGTTTAATTAAAATTATCAGTGGGAGTGATTCAGGCTTTTTATTGGTAACCTAGTTTTCACTGTTCCCTGTTACCTTTTATATGAAATATTGGCGTGAAATTCTAGCTGTAAGTCAACGTATACTAATTGAACTGTTGCGCCGCAGACGCAGTTTAATTTTTTGGAGTATATTCCCTATTTCAGTATTGATTCTCAGCGGATTTATTTTGGCAGAACGGGCAAAACTACCCATCAATGAGGCTTTTGAATATGCTGCACCCTCAACGTTGGTAGGTGCAGCAATGTTTTTTAGTTGTTTGGGTGGAAGTGTCGCCACTGTTGTTGCAGAAAGAGAACAGAAAACCCTCAAACGCCTGTTCCTGTCTCCTTTAAGTGGTATTTCCTACTTTTTAGGAATTTTTCTTGCCCATACTTGCATTGGTATCGGACAGGCAATATTAATTTATACTATTGCTGCCTTTTGGGGCGCTACTTTTAAAGGCTCTATTTTATTAGGATTAATTATTATCTTATTAACTATCATTGCTTATGTAGGTTTAGGTTTTATTTTGGGTACACAATTAGCCCGTCGTATTGAAGATGTTAACGCTTTAGTAGCAGCTTTTGGAGTACCTTTGTTAATTCTTGGTGGAGCCTTTTTACCTGCGGCTTTATTTCCTCCTACCTTAATTAATATCGCTCGATTTAATCCTATTTATCACATGAATGAAGCCCTCGTCAGAGTGTCATCTAAGGGTGAAGGAATCAGTGATATCGGCTCACACTTTTGGTTTTTATTAGTTTTTGCTATGATTATGCTTGTCGGTGGCTGGCTATCTTATCGGCGGATGCTGATAGTAGAAAGGCGATTATAAAAAATCAAAATGCTAACTATTAAAAATTTAAATAAATCTTATGGCAAGACTCAAGTTCTCCAGAATTTTAATTTGCATATTGAGCCAGGAGAGGTTTACGGTTTAATAGGTGCAAATGGAGCAGGTAAAACCACAACAATTAATATTATTTGTAATTTATTGAATGCAGACAGTGGTGATATTAGCATCAATCATCAGCCAATTTCC
The DNA here is from genome assembly GCF_014696315.1 of Calothrix membranacea FACHB-236. Classification (GTDB taxonomy): domain Bacteria; phylum Cyanobacteriota; class Cyanobacteriia; order Cyanobacteriales; family Nostocaceae; genus Aulosira; species Aulosira membranacea. The sequence continues at coordinate 22,607 of NZ_JACJPX010000035.1, read as the reverse complement.
GCCGCTACCAAAAGAATAATTGGTGTTGCACCTCAAGAAAATTTACTCTATAAAAGCTTATCTTGTGAAGAAAATCTCAAGTTTTTTGGTGATATTTACGGTTTAAACCGCGAAACTCGCCAGAAAAGAATTAGCGAAACTTTGTTATCTGTCAATTTACTAGATAAAGCAAAACATCCTGTAGAGACACTCAGTGGAGGAATGCAAAGACGGTTAAATATTGCAGTAGCCTTAGTACACCAACCACAGCTAGTGATTCTAGATGAACCGACCACAGGCTTAGATATTGAAGCCAGATATGAAGTTTGGGAATTAATTCGCCAACTCAAAAATCAAGGAATTACAGTTTTGCTCACAACTCATTTATTAGATGAGGCAGAGCGTCTTTGCCAGAGAATTGGTATTTTAAAAAATGGTCAAATTTTGGCTGAGGGTAGTTTAGCAGAATTACGTACATTGATTCCAGCCCAAGAAATTGTGTTAATGCAAACAGAGTTTGAAGCACAGGCGATCGCACGCGCCCAAGAATACGGTTTTACTCATCGGCGTTATGGTAACGATTTGGCCTTTTGGTTACCTGAGCCTTTGGAATTAAAGGAAATTATTGCACGCTTCGAGGGCATAGCTATTGATTCTATAGCCCGTCAGGCTGTAAGTTTAGAGCATATTTATCTAGAACTCATGCACCACAATTAATAATATTTCAGGCTGAGGTAGAAGAATTATCAGTTCAATTTTCAGTATTTCAGCCAAGCGCTAAGATGCCTGAATATGATGTATAATAATACGTTGGTTTACTTCAATATCTGTTTAAGCAGAGACTTGCGATCGCAACTAACATTTTTTGAAAATTACATACCGTATACATTGCCAATTCCTCAATTTGAGATATATTCCTAATTTTTATTCTCTCACACACATTTATTCTTGATATTGCTCTCAATAGCTAATAAATATGCAATTCAATTGCTCAAATTTAAAATTATTTTTTTGTAAAGGTTGCATAAAGAACACAAATTGTGTAACATCGACTAAGTAAATTTGGCTGGTCAAAACTAAATAGATTAAGTTACCGAAGTAACTGAAATCTACGTAATTTTATCATAGCGATAAAAGTTTGGGTGAAGTTATAAAGTGTGGATAAAGCTAATCCTGTTGAATCAACTGGATCAACATAAGGATAAATTATTGCATCTGCACATCAGGGAAAAATGGTGATGTTAGCAAATTGCCAGTAAATATCAGCTAAATATTTCCAAATATTTGGAGTTCAAAATTTAGCTCGAAGAAATCTAAAAAACAGGGTGCTCTGAATCCCATCGTTTCAAACGATGAATCGACTTTTGATAAATCACGGCTTTGTTGTGATTCTCTCAAAATAGTCGATCAAAAAACGTTGTTTATAAGGGAATTCAAAGCATGGCTACTATTAACGTAACTTCAACCGCTGATAACGGAGCAGGTTCTTTGCGAGCTGCACTCGCCTCTGCACAAACAGGTGATACCATCAAATTTGCCTCCACCCTTGCCAATAAAACGATTACACTCACAAGTGGGCAACTTAACATTACAAAGAATTTAACAATTGATGGCGCAGGCGCAACAAATTTAAAAATTAGCGGCAATAATGCCACACGAGTATTTGAAGTTGGCAGACATATCAATGCTACAGTGCGGAATCTCAGCATTGCCAACGGTAAGACAACTGGAAGGGGTGGTGCTATCAGAGTTATTGATTATGGCAGCATAATAGTTGATAACTGTAAATTTAACTACAATCGTGGTGGCGAAGGTGGGGCCATCCATATTGGCTATAGCGGTAAAGGCGTAGTCACTAACAGCATCTTTGACAACAATGATGGTACTTTAACGAAATCTGGCTTTAGTGCTGGAGCGATCGCTACCTATGGTTCTGGCGATCTAACTGTTAAAGGTTCTAAATTCACTAACAATAAGGGAATTAATGGTGGTGCCATTTATAGTCTCTTAGGGGGATTAACTATAGACAAATCAGACTTCCGCAATAACAGTTCAGCTGGTAATGTTGGGGGTGGTGCAGTCTTTACTGATGGAGCAAATCCCACCGGGCGAGGCTCTACTGTAAGTGGTGTGATTGCCATTCGTAATAGTCGATTTGAAGGTAATAAAACCCAAGGAGAAGGCGGCGCACTCTTCCTTTATGGATACGCTCAAGATAAAATTCTTCTAGAAAACAGCACAGTTATTGGTAACACAGCTAACAAGAGTGCAACAGGTGTTGCACGCGGAGGTGGGTTGCGAGCCAACAGCAACCTAACTATTCGTAACGTTACTTTTGCGAACAATTCATCTGACAAGCAAGGAGGTGCTTTGTGGTTAGATGGTGCTTCGCCAAAGAATATCATTAACAGCACCTTTTCTGGAAATAAGGTGGTTCAAGATGCGGGTGGGGCAATGTTTATCAACACTGACCAATCTACACCCGTCAATATTGTCAATTCCACTATTGTCAACAACACTGCGGGACGAGCCTCTGGAGCAGTTTGGATTGGTGGAGCAACAAGGCCCATAACCCTGACAAACTCTATTGTTGCAAACAACACATCAGGTAACCCATCAGAACAACAAGTTGGCTATCAACTCCGAGATGGCGGTGGCAACATTGAATTTCCCGCACCGAAACGAGGCGGTAAAGTGGTCTCAGGTAGCCGGATAGTTGACCCTCTTATTGGCCCCTTACAAAACATCGGAGGTATGCTAGTCCATCCCCTTTTATCTGGTAGTCCCGCCATCAACACTGGTAAAGTAGGTGCTGGTATACCCACCATTGACGAACGAGGGATGGCGCGAGATAGCAAAGTAGATGTTGGCGCTTTTGAGATATCTAGCAAGTTGAATACAGCTGCTATGAACACAACGATGTCCGGGCCCAATCTCATGCGTGGGACGAAAGGAAATGATACCCTCCAAGGCATTCAAAGTAGCAACATTATCCAAGGGGGAGACGGTAACGATGTCCTTAAAGGAGGTAATAGTAACGATCTCATGCATGGCGGGGAAGGCGATGATGTTTTGATTGGTGGTCAAGGTAGCGATATCTTACTTGGCGCAGGAGGTAAGGATAGATTTGTGTATCAGAGCTCTTACGACAAAGGGGACTTTATCAAATATTTTGAATCTTCAAAAGATGTGATTGACCTGAGCAAGATTATTGAAGGTAGCAATTTTAAGAGTTCCAATCCTTTCAGTAGTTATGTGAAAAAAGAGCAGGTTGGTTCTAATACAGTTGTGAGTGTTAACTTTAAGGGTGACAGCAGCCCCAATCAATTTGAGAAATTGTTGACAATCAATGACTTTTCCAATGCTAATCTGACTGCTAAGAATTTCATTTGTTAGCACCAGATTCTAAAATCATAAATTAAGTTAATCCCACTTCTAAAAAAAGTGGGATTAACTGCTAATTTTATACTCACAATCACAAAACAAGAAAAGCAGTAGCAGAGAGAATAAGGGACTTCCAAGTAAAAAACATTCCATTGCTATTGTTCACTGTTGACCGTTGACTGTTGACGGTTTACAGTTAACAGTCAACAGTCAACGACTTGAACGGAATAATTTATTGTTTGGAGTTCCCTCACAGCTTGTCAACAAGAGAGGGCAACTAAGTTTGGATTCTACCATCCAATATCCAAAATGATATAAGAGGGAAAGGTGTTAACTTTTTCCCTCCTAATTAATCTCCTTCAGTAATTATGAATTACTTGGCGAATGCAGCTTTAGCGGCAACTTCTAATGCACCTATATCTACAATCGCACCACCTCTACCATCTCCATCTTGTGGACGCATTAAGCCTTGCAGATCAATATTCGGTGCATTTATACCGCTGAAAGCTTTAGTTCCAGTATCAATTGCCGAACTACCAGATCTGAGGGTGAAATTACCCTTGGATGGATCGCTTAATCGAGGGTCTTTCCCAATAATATTGTGAGTGAGCGAACTGGTAAATTTGGAGGAATTGTAAACAAGGTTGTAATCGAATTGAGTATTTTTGGCGTTATATACTTGGTTGGCATTGCCATCCTTACGTGAGTACATAATGTTGTTGAATACTTTTACTTGATCGGCATCCAGAACCGTAATTTCCCCAGCTTTTGCATGATCAGGCGATTGTGCATTCTGATAAGTTGTATTGTTAACTATATCAACATTAGCACTGCTATAGATCATAATCCCAGCACCACCATTGTTATAAGAGATGTTGTTGGCAATTAATGTCTTCCCCCTATATGGTTGATGAGTGGAATTTTTTTGGGTGTTGAGATTATCATCCATCATAATCCCATGCCCTTCAGTTACTTTTCCTGCTTCTTTCCAGGGAACTAAGCTTTTATTTTGGTAAACAATATTGCCCCGAACAATCATTTTGTATTGGCTGGTGTTGTTGTCAGAATTCCAGCTATACATCATGCCTAAAGTATTAGCTCCCCAAGGAGTATACAAACAATTCTGATACAAAACATTGTTTTCAAATGTCAGGTAATCTCCTTTAATACTACTAATTCCTGCACCGCCAAACTTCGCAACTTGGTTGTTACGAACTACTATATGGTGGGAATATTGAGTAATTTGAATACCATTATTTGAGGTTTGAGGATTATTGAGATTATCTTTTTGCTGTAGTGCATACTGCAAAGTGATATTGTCGTTGTTGCCCTCTAATTTAAAACCTTCAACTGTAATGTAAGAAGAGTTAACGATTTGGATGCCAGTGTAATTGTTGACTTTTACAAAGGGTCTATGTCCAGGATAGGCTTTGATGGTAATTGGTTTACTAGCTGTGCCTTTTTTGTTTTCAATATACATCACAGCTTGGTATGGATTACCATGCGTATAAGTTCCATTCATGACATAAATGGTATCACCTGGCTGTAGAACGTAGGCCGCTTTTCCCAGCGTCCGAAATGCACTACTTTCCTTCAAGCCATTATTGTTATCGTTCCCAGTCCCAGAGATAAAGTATGTTTTACCAGTAGTACTGAGAGCGAGTTTTGTAGTTGAGTTATTTTGAGTATTTTTCAGTTTTGCTGCAGATAAATCTGCATTATCTACATATTCAGCTTTTAACTTAGCAGCATTGCCAAGGTTAACAGGTTGAGTGATTGCAACCGGTTGATCCAAAAACATAATAATGCGACTCCTAAGGTGTTCGAGGAATTGAGTAGCACACTCCTGGCAATGAATAAACGGAAATCTGCAAATCACCGTTTAATAAATATTCGCGATCGCATAGATGCCTATTTAATTGATTAAAAGGCTCTCAGCCCAAATTCTGAGCTTCGCCACATCTCCCACTGATGATGGTAAGTTAGCCAATTTTGCAACAAAATTTACGTTTACTTAAGATGTGATTATCTAGGTGAAATCACTCTGTAAACCTGACCTAGAATACCACCTGCCTTCATACCACCCAATCACCCTATGCCACTTTTAAACCTGGCACATTTGTAGAGACTGGGTAATGGGTAATGGGGAAAAGGAGAACAAATTCTAAATGCCTATAGATTCTTACAAATGATTGAGGATTGCTATATATATTTGGAAGGATGAGACAATAGAGTTATGTCCAAAAGATATCTATTCATAATTTCTCTGTCTGTAATCAAAATTAATAGAGCGCTAGAGATTTAAGTCGTACTTAAAAGCTCTTAGCAGTAGACATAGTCAAAGAAGTTTATAGAAATTATATAAGTACTGCTGAGTAATTATTAGAAAATTTATAACAAGCTGTATTGGGTAGCCTTTGCAGTCAGCAATATCGCAAATAGTAGATCGGGTCATCTTCTGTATATTGCACAGAATTTAACGATGCATCGCTTTCACCCTATGGAGGTGATAATTATGTCTACAAAATTCCGTACCCGCTTAGAAGCCGGTCAGATGTTAGGTAAACAACTAACAGCCTATGCTGGTTGCCCAAACTTGTTGGTTTTAGGCTTACCTCGTGGTGGTGTACCAGTGGCGTTTGAAGTAGCAAAGGTACTAGGTGCGCCATTAGACATCTGCTTAGTGAGAAAACTTGGAGTACCTGGCCACAAAGAATTGGCAATGGGTGCAATTACATCGGGAAGTATTCGGGTATTGAATTATGATGTTGTAAACTCTTTGGGCATTTCCAATCAGACGATTGAGCAAGTAACGGCTGATGAATTCCAAGAATTACAGCGTCGCGATCGCGCTTATCGAGGCGATCGCCCTCCAGTGAATGTCAAAAATTGTACTGTAATTGTTGTTGATGATGGTATTGCTACTGGCTCAACCATGCGTGCTGCTATTACCATACTGCAACGCCAACAACCTAACCGCCTTGTTGTAGCAGTTCCAGTTGCGCCACCAGACACTTGTGAACAATTGCAGAGGATAGTAGACGAAGTAGTGTGTTTAAAAATGCCAGAGCAAATGTGTGCAGTAGGACTATGGTACGAGAACTTCTCGCAAACCACCGATGAAGAAGTGCGTTATCTACTTGCGAAGCAGTCATCTCCTAGTAATTATTCTGTTTCACTTTAAGAAAAAGAATAATCCTGCCTTAATTCTGAAACTAATACCAATTTCAAGAATGCTTGCAAGAGAGAAATTATTGGAAAGGGCACACAAATATTTTCTCTCTATTTTTTTAATTGTAAGTCCCTTTCTAGGCACCAGTTGGTTCTGTATAACCTTGGATATTTTCTGGCTCAAATTGACGTATTATACGAGTAGCCTGACGGGTTAGTTCTTCTGTACCCTTCACCACGATTAAATATTTACCTGCATTGAGTCGATTGCGATAAGGCAAAGCATCGCCGCTACCGATGGTAAGACCGACACCACCACCAACAAAGTAGGCTCCTAAGGCACCAGAAATGGCTCCTAAAACACCGCCAATAATATGATTACCAAGATTACCAACTGCGGGTAAGATTTCGATACCAGTTAAAAAGTTGAAAGCATAACCAGCAACAAATCCCAAGGGAACCAGCCAGTAAATTAAGCGTTTAGCTCCTTTTGCGGCTTGTTTGTTAGGGTCAATTAACCCATACTCATCAGCACTTTTATAGCCACTACCCAAAATATCAATTTGGTTACCTAATAACCCTTCTTTTTCTAAAGCAGAGTAAGCTGCTTCAGCTTGGATTCTATCTGGTAAAACTGCAACAAGGTAATTCATAAATACCTCAACTAATTGACGCATGAAAATCGATTGAGCTTTGCAGCAGCAGCATGATTACTCCTACAATTACAAAGGATAAACTGACCCAAAATAAAACTGAATTCAGCCGCATCTACTTTTTTCCTACAGTTAAATTATGTTGTTGTTACCGCTTCGTAGTTAGCAGCATAAAAAACGCTGAACCATGATTCAGTAAACTCAACAGCACCGTATTTATTGCAGATTAAACAATGCAAATGCTCAATACCTCTGTCTAAAGGCTCAATAGTCAGCTAATCGGTATTTAAGTTGCATTATTAGGGCGAGCAAGATGCCCACCCCACAGGATTCTGATGCAATCTGAGATATATAAATCTCTACCTTTGTAGCTATTTTGTTTTGCAGTTCCAGATACTTACCGCAAGGCAAAGAGAGTATCTAATTTAGCTTTGATCGAGCAGATCTATTCTGGCTGTTCCAATTGGTATTTCTCCTTTCAAGCCAACTCTTTGGCCTGTTACACCATAAAGCAGTGTTCTTACGCCTGAACTCCTTGTCCGTATACCTGTAAGATTTACCTCTACCACACCGCCAGAAGTTACAGGTTGCTCAAAGGTGATTGCTAAACGTTCTTTGCTAAGCTCTGTTTTGGCAGCAATTTGTTTACCTGATTGGTCTGTAATCTCTACACCATTAAAACGTTCCATTTGGTCTGGTAGAGATATCATCAAATCTTGCAGTGACATTCCCACTACTGCAACTTTGATAAAGTGAGCATTATTACGAACACCAGACCCAGTAATATGGGGAACATTAATTTGATATGCTATTTGAGACTGTGTCTGTGTATTTAGCTTTTCATATTTAACAGGTGTAGCTATAGCGGCAGCAGATGTAGTGAGTATAAGAGCTGATAAAGCACTACCAATTAATTTTTTCATAATAACAACCTCGTTCTTTGGTTACAAAAGCCTTGATTGAAATCAAGAGCCTGTAATTAATAGATTGAATTATGACTATGAGATAAAGCTGACTGGAAAATTAAAGTCTGCTGAGTTTTTCATAATATTTGCCTCTGTTACCTTTGGGAAAACTCCAGTTATCGGCTGGAACCAGTTTATTTCGAGATTTTTGCAAAGTAACCACAACGGCCCCCTTAGGTGTCAGCGCTAGGTCAATTGCTGGGTTAGTTTCTCTTGGTGGGAGTTTAGCAAAGGCGATCAAACTGCAAAGCTACAGCTTTTTACTTGAGTAATCAATTAACGTAAATTAATAAGTTATTTAATTGTATTAAGCTTATTAAAATAAATTTTAAATATTATTTAAATAATAATATTTATTGCTTTTTTATTAAAGTTTTATGTTACTGTTTTTGCTGCAAACACACTTCTTTAATATAAGTTAATGTAAATACAACTTTTAATGCCATAAAAGTTATTTGGCTGTTAGAAAAAACTACCTGCTGGGAATCCTGAAATATGAGAGGCTGCGGGCATTAATCGTTGAATGAGGTTAAATAAATGATTACAAGTATAGACTTTCCGTTTGTGATGGCAGGATATCAAGTTGTTGCCCATCTTTACGCCAGTTCTAGAACTCTTGTCTATCGCTGTATTCGTGATGTAGACCAGCAGCCTGTAATCATCAAATATTTAAACCGCGATTACCCAAGCTTTAGTGAATTATTGCAGTTCCGCAATCAGTATACAATTACCAAAAATCTGAACTTAGCGGGTATAGTTCAACCTTACAGTCTAGAACTGTATCGCAATAGTTATGCACTAGTAATGGAAGATTTTGGTGGTGTTTCACTGCGCGAATATACAAAAGAAAGACAATTAGAATTAAGTGAATTTTTAGCGATCGCACTTCAGCTAGCAGACATTCTCAACGAACTTTATCAGCATCGGGTAATCCACAAAGATATTAAGCCAGCGAATATTGTCATTCATCCCGAAACCAAACAAGTCAAACTAATTGACTTTAGTATTGCTTCTCTATTACCTAGAGAAACTCAAGAAATTAAAAATCCTCAAGTCTTGGAAGGAACCCTCGCTTATATTTCTCCAGAACAAACAGGACGCATGAACCGAGGGATTAATTATCGCAGTGATTTCTATTCGTTAGGGGTGACTTTTTTTGAATTACTCACAGGTCAACTTCCTTTCCAGTCAAATGACCCAATGGAGTTAATTCACTGTCATATTGCTAAACAACCCAGCCTATGGGAATTAAAAAGTGGCAATATTCCTCCAGTTATATGCGACATTATTGAAAAGTTGATGGCGAAAAATGCGGAAGACCGCTATCACAGTGCATTAGGGTTGAAATTTGATTTAGAAAATTGCTTAGAACAACTGAAAACAACCGATAGAATTGTAGCCTTTGCAATTGCAAGCCGGGATGTGTGCGATCGCTTTCTCATTCCCGAAAAACTTTACGGTCGTGAAACTGAAGTTGTCACCCTCTTACAAGCCTTCGATCGCATCAGTAGCGGTAGCCGAGAAATCATGCTAGTGGCGGGTTTTTCTGGTATTGGTAAAACTGCAGTTGTTAACGAAGTTCACAAGCCGATTGTTAAGCAACGCGGTTACTTCATCAAAGGCAAATTCGACCAATTTCAGCGTAATATCCCATTTTCTGCTTTTGTGTTGGCATTACGCGACTTGATGGCACAACTGCTGACGGAAACCGACACCCAACTGCAACAATGGCAGACAAAAATTCTTTTGGCTTTGGGTGAAAATGGCCAGGTAATGATTGATGTCATTCCGGAACTGGAACGAATTATTGGTAAACAACCTCCTGCTGTAGAACTTGCTGGTAGTGCTGCACAAAATCGCTTTAATTTGCTGTTCCAGAAGTTTATTCATGTACTCACCAGCCCAGAACATCCCCTAGTAATTTTCCTAGATGATTTGCAATGGGCAGATTCCGCATCACTCCAACTGATGCAACTGCTGATGAGTGAAGCTGAAACAGGCTATCTGCTGCTGATTGGTGCTTACCGAAATAATGAAGTTAATCCTGCCCATCCTTTGATGTTGGCAATGAACGACATTGGCAAAACAGCAGCGATTGTTAATACTATTACTCTCACTTCTCTGCAGTTATCTGAGCTCAATTATTTAATTGCTGATACTCTTAGTTGTCCCCCTACAATTGCAACAACTTTGACTGAATTGGTATATCGCAAAACTCAGGGTAACCCCTTTTTCATTACCCAATTTCTCAAAGTATTGCATGAAGAGGAATGGATTACCTTTGATACTCAAAAAGGGTATTGGCAAGCAGATATTAGTCAAATTCAAGCACTGACAATCACCGATGATGTTGTCGAGTTCATGGTGCGGCAAATTCAGAAATTGCCCGCAAATGCCCAATCTGTTTTAAAATTAGCTGCTTGTATTGGTAATACTTTTGACCTGGCAACCCTAGCCATTGTTTATGAAAAATCCCTGGCTGATACCGCCGTAGACTTATGGAGAGCGCTGCAAGAAGGTTTAATTTTACCTACTAGTGAAGTATACAAATTTTTCCAAGACTTTACTAATGGCAGTGAATTATCTATTACCACAGAGCAATTACCCCATTACAAATTCTTACACGATCGCGTCCAACAAGCTGCCTATTCCCTCATTCCAGAGGCGCAAAAACAAATTACGCACTTGCAAATTGGACAACTGCTGCTCAGTAATACCGATGCTACCCAGCAAGGCGAGAAGTTGTTTGAAATTGTCAATCAACTGAATATTGGTAAAAATCTCATCGCTGAACCAATACAGCAGCTGGAACTGGCTCAACTCAATCTCAAAGCTGGAAACAAAGCCAGAGGTGCAACTGCATACAACGCTGCATCTGAATATTTCCTCACAGGTATCAGCTTGTTACCCCAAGAATGCTGGCAAACACATTACAGCCTCACCTTAAAACTTTACGAAGCTGCTACCGAAGTTGCTTATTTAATTGGCAATCAGGAACAGATGGCGCAATTAGCATCTGTGATTTTAGAACAGGCTAACTCTTTGTTAGATAAAGTCAAGGTTTATGAAATCAGAATTCAAGCGGCTCAAGCTCAACATCAATTTTTGCAAGCAGTCAACTTAGCGCTGGAAATTTTAGAGTATTTAGGAATTAGTTTTCCTCAGCAACCTAGCGAATCGGATATTGGCAAAGCCTGTGCTACAACTAACTCAATTTTGGCAGGTAGGCAAGCTTTAGATTTAATTAATTTACCCTTAATGCAGGAGCCAGAAAAATTAGCTGCTATCCGGATTCTCACTAGTGTTTCATCTTCTGCTTATGTTGCCGCCCCAATGCTCTTACCATTTCTGATTTTAGAGCAGGTAAATTTATCAGTTCAATATGGCAATATTTCCTACTCCGCTAATGGTTATGCCTATTACGGATTGATGCTTTGTGGAGTCATGGGAGAAATTGAGCGTGGCTATCAATTTGGACAATTAGCACATTTATTGCTGGAAAAGTTGAATGCCAAAAATATGAAAGCTAGAGCTTATGTAGGAGTTCACTGTAGTGTTTGGCATTGGAAACAACCGCTGAGAAATACCTTACCGTTTCTCAGAGATGGTTATCAAAGTGGGCTGGAAACAGGAGATTTAGAATCAGCTACTATTTGTGCCTTTACTTACGTCATGCACTCTTGGTTTAGCGGTAAAGAATTAGGAGATTTAAGCCGAGAGAGTGCAGCTTTCCGTGTGCAACTTACTCAACTCAACCAGGAAGGACTTCTCAGTCATCTGACGATTTTTCAGCAAGCAATTCTCAATTTAAACGGTAATTCTACAGAAGCATGGCATCTGGTAGGGAATGCTTTTGATCAACATCAAATGCTACCCATTCTCCAACAAGCGGGCGATCAAACTGCGCTGTGTTATTTCTATATCAGCAAACTGTTACTTTGCTATTTATTTGGCAAGTTTGATTTAGCAATAGAAGCTGCGATCGCAATTGAAAAATATTTGGGTGGTGCGACAGGATTATTCCTAGTCCCAGTTTTCCATACTTATGATTCTTTAGCACATTTAGCTATTTATTCTCAGGTTTCGCAAGTAGAACAACAAAATATTCTCCAACGGGTAAACGTCAACCAAGAAAAAATGAAAAACTGGGCTGGCTATGTTCCCGAAAATCACTTACACAAATATTATTTAGTAGAAGCAGAACGACAAAGGATTTTAGGTAATAAATCTGAGGCGATAGAATATTACGATTTGGCTATTAATTTAGCGCAAACAAATCGCTATCTTAATGAAGAAGCTTTAGCTAACGAACTCGCCTCCCAATTCTACATGGGATGGCGTAAAGTACAACTGGCTCAAGATTATTTACTACAAGCCTACTATGCTTATGCTCGTTGGGGAGCGAAAGCCAAAATTGAAGCATTAGAACAAAATTATTCCCAACTTTTAGCTCCTGTACTACAACAAGACAAAACCCAGCTGATACCAAATCTCACAATCAGCGCAGTTGATCACAATACTATATCTCACCTCAGTACTACTAATTCCACAACATCTGGTACTACTAGTGTGTCAATTCAACTCGATTTAGCAACTCTTTTCAAGGCTTCACAAACTCTTTCAGGAGAAATTCATCTTGATAAGCTTTTAGCGACATTGCTGAATGTGCTAATAGAAAATGCTGGCGCAGATAAATGTGCTTTGTTATTGCTGAAAGAAGAAAGATTGCTGATTGAGGCTATCAATAAAGTTGGCAATCCATCTAAAATTATGCAATCCCTACCTTTAGAAGTGTCACAGGATTTGCCAATCTCACTGATTAATAGTGTTAAACGCACCCTGGAACCCGCAATAATTAGCAACGCCACTATCCATCCCTTAGTGATGGCTGATGCTTACATTATTAATGAACAACCTAAGAGTTTATTGTGTACACCAGTTATTAATCAAGGTAAACTTTTAGGAATTTTGTATCTAGAGAACAGCTTAACTGCGGGGGTATTTACAAGCGAGCGCGTGGAAATTCTCAATTTACTCTGCACTCAAGCTGCGATCGCCTTAGAAAATGCTCGCCTCTATCAGCAATCTCAAAATTATGCTCAACAACTAGAACAAACACTTCAGCATCTCCAGCAAACCCAACTACAGCTAGTTCAAAATGAGAAAATGTCAGCACTAGGGAATCTTGTAGCTGGAGTTGCTCACGAAATCAACAATCCCTTAAGTTTTATTGCAGGTAACTTAGAGCCAGCTAAAGCCTATGTGCAAGATGTGTTTGGGTTAGTTGATTTATATCAACAAAAATTCCCAGATGCTGATCCAGAAATTGAGGAGGAACTAGCAGCAATTGACTGGGAATATCTGCAAGAAGATTTGCCAAAATTGATGGATTCAATGAAATTAGGCATTGACCGCATTCGCAGTATCAGTATTAGTTTACGAACTTTTTCCAGGGCTGACAAAGATTACAAAGTTCCATTCAATATTCATGAAGGTATCGATAGCACAATTTTAATTCTCAAACACCGATTAAAAGGTAACGACAACCGTCCAGAAATTGAGATAGTAAAAGACTATGGAGAATTGCCTGCTGTAGAGTGTTTTGCTGGACAACTCAATCAAGTATTTATGAATCTGTTAGCAAATGCCATCGATGCTTTAGAGGAATCAAATCAAGGACATAATTTTGCTCATATCCAAGCTAATCCCAATCAAATTACCATTCAAACTTATTTAACTGAAGATAAACAGCAAGTTTTGATTCGCATTGCCGATAATGGAATTGGCATGAATGAAGAAGTGAAACAACGAATATTTGATTATTTATTTACCACCAAACCAGTCGGACAGGGAACAGGTTTAGGACTGGCGATCGCACATCAAATTGTTGTTGAACGACATGGAGGAATCCTCAAGGTAGATTCAGTTTTCGGACAAGGAACAGAATTTACCATAGTGCTTCCAGTAGTAGCTAGCAGTGCGGAGTTGGAGAGACGCGATTAATCGCGTCTGTACAAGAGGAGCCAGTGCGTTGCGGGGGTTCCCCCCGTTATAGCAACTGGCGTTCAAAAGTCATTATTCATTTCTCCCCCCTGCCTTTTCCCAATCCCTATCCCTTAATTAAATGCTTTTGCACAGCAACAACAACTGCGCTATGGCGATCGCCTACTCCTAATTTATGTAAAATTGCATGGACATGTACCCTAACTGTGCCAGGGGTAATGTAGAGTGCCAAGGCGATTTCTTGGTTGGTTTTTCCTGCCGCTAGCAATGATAAAATTTCTTGTTCGCGTTGGGTAAGGGGATTGGGGGATAGGGAGAGATTTTCTGTGTCAATTTCTCCAGAGTCAGACGCAAATGTAGAACGAATTTCTTGAGTTGCTGTTTCATCCCACCAAGATGCACCAGCAGCTACAGAACGCAGTGCTAATACTAATTTTTCTGCTGCTACTCCTTTGAGACAATAACCTTGTGCGCCTGCTTCAATTAATCTGGCAATTAAAGGTTTTTGTGAGTGGGAAGTTAACACTAAAACTGGTAATTGGGGATTTCGTTGCTTAATTTGTTTACAGGCTTCAATCCCGCCGATTCCTGGTAATCCGACATCCAACAGCACCACATCCAAAGGATTTTGATTAACGAACTCAATCGCTGTTTCACCATCTTCAGCCTCAGCAACAATTTCTAACCCTAGTTCTTGTTGCAATCGCACGCGCAAACCTAAGCGGAAAAGTTCATCATCCTCAACTAGGAGAATTTTGATAGGGGTAGATGGCATCTCACACAGTCAAAGAAGATTGAAATGGATAAACCGGGAGCTTAAAAGCAAACATTGCACCAATAGGAACTCTGTTCTCTGCCCAAATTATACCCCCGTGGGCGGCAATAATTTGGCGAGAAAGGTAAAGCCCTAATCCCGAGCCTTTAGCTTGTCGCTGGCTATTTCCTTGGTAAAATCTGGCAAATAAATGGGAGAATTGTTCAGCTACAATCCCCGCGCCTGTATCCAAAATTTTCACAACTTGATAAGCAGCTTGCGATTCTAACACCACTTCCACACGCTCACCACGCCGAGAGTGGTTGATAGCATTAACGAGGAGATTGGTAAGCACTCGTTGCAGTTGTAGTGCATCACCTTGAACCCATAGCGATTGTCGCCAATCAGAATCACCATATTTGATTGAGAGATAAACCCGACGATTAGCCGCTAACTCGCTGAGAGTCGCTGTTACTTCCTCTGCCAAGATTGCTAAATCCACAGGTGCTAAGTTCAGTTTTAAGCCTTCAGTATCATTGCGATAGATATCCAACAAAGTTTCTAGCAGTTGTAGAGAAGTTTGATGACTACGCTGCATGGTGGCTAAAACTGTTTGCTGTACTGATGAAACAGCACCAAATTTTTCTTGCTCAAAAGCTTTGAGAGTTTCAATTGCACCGAGAAGAGGCGTTTTTAAATCATGGGTGAGAGTAGAAGCAAAATCTTCCCGTACTCTCGATAATTCCTCTTGCGCTGCCAGTTTAGCACGAGCGATCGCGATCGCATCTTGGGAACGACGCAGGCGATCGCTTAAAATACCTGTGACAATCAACGCTAAAGATGCGATCGTTCTGCTGGCAATTGTAGCAGCCTTAATGCCTTCACTTCCTGGTACTATCAAATTCAGCATCGTTAAGCAAACCGCAATACAGGTAGCTTGTAAGGTTGCAAGCCTTCCTAGCCAAGAGTTTGTTAATAGAATTGGCCCTGTATACAGATAGCCAAAAACATATTCATTAGGTGTTGAATATTCCAAAAATAAGACAACTATAAATAGACAAATAATTAACAAAAATTTGCCTGTTGGGGCTTCTTTATTAAGTAATCTAGCTTTTAAATCTCGCATTTATGAGTCACTAATCAATTAGATTGATTGTAGCTAATAATTAGATTTCCCATGCCCCACACTAGGTTATCAACCTTAGCCAATACCCAATTACCTGAATCCTTACTAATCAAGCTATTAAGTCTACTTTGGCTTTGTGGTTATTAATAGCATTTCTTTATCATTTATTTATGCTACTTTGCGGACAAATAGCATTACCTTTTCAGGCTAACGGTAGCTTAATTACTAATAATCAAGGTAAAGTAATAGGTGCTGTATTGATTGCTCAACCTTTTAAGGGACTTCCCAATAAAAAAATAATCAATCGCTTTGCCAAGCAGAGGAAGCAGAGGGAGAAGAATACAATTATGTCTTCCCTCCGAAAACCGGATAATTTAATTTCTGGAAGTCTTTAAAAGCGATCGCTATTTTTGGAGTCGTCCCAGCACTGTCAACTATAGTACAGGCCCAGAAGCCCCCATCACAGGAGTATCAAGCCCTAGCAACCTCGCACCCAGCAATTCCAAACTCCTAAAAAACTAATCAAGCTGACAAGAGATTACTCGCTTGCTTTTGAGTTCGCAACAAAGCATCTCGATAAACCTGCTCAAATAATTCTCTTTGGGCATGGCTACCCCCTATTTGAGACAATTTTGGTAGTACAGGTTGCAGTTGATTAACTGCCTCTGACCAATTACCTTGAGCATGGGCAATCATTCCTCTAGCGCAAGGAATGGCAATTTCCGACCATTGTCGCCGCAGAAATGGGTTAATCTTCAGAGTATGTTGTTGCATACTCTCCGACATCTGTTTTAACCAGTCATTACGTTCTGCTCTCGCTAATGCATAGATATAGTGCAAGTCTTGAAACGGTAAAGCGTGTTCATGCAAGCGAGGCAGTAAATAAGCACTTAACTGTTGCCAGCGCTGTTCTACATCAAACCCTTGCAACTCTAGTCTTAACAATAAAGCGATCGCACCTACCTGATCTTTAGGCGAAGATTTCTCAGCACGTCCCCAAACATGGCTATCGTACAGCGCTAATACTTTCGCTGCGTTACCTTGCTCCAAATAATAAAGCGCTATATGCCACCAATTATGGGTATAAAGCATAGAGTTGCAATTTTCCCAGGTATCAGCCAGGCTTTCCATCCAAGCAATTCCCTCGTCAATTCGTCCTTGAGTTTCCATCACATGAGCCACAGCATGATGCGCCCAAGGATCGTGACGATTCATCGAGGTTGCTATTCGTCCCATTGTTTCTGCTTCTTGCAAACGATGGCACTGTTCTAAACCAAATGCCACCATGCCATATAGATAATGATTGTCACGATTCGCTGGTAATACTTTTTGCGCTATAGACAGCAATCTCTGTTGATCGCCCAAGTAAAAGTAGTGATATTGCCCTTGCTGTACAGAAATTAAGTCACGGGGATATTTTTCGGTAAGCGATTCGTGTATAGCGATCGCCCGCTCAATTTTCGCTTCCGCCCAAGCTGCGATCGCCTCTACATACAACTGCTCTCTATCGGTGATTTTCGCTAGTTGCTGTTGCGCTATTTGTAGATGTGGCTTGGCTTGCTTCCAAGCTTGAGCATTTTCCTGAGAAAAATAATAAGCCGCTGCATAAGCACGAATAATTGCACAGTTAGGATCGGCTGTAATCCCTTGTTGAATAACCGCTTCCGCCTCTTTGCCATAACTGAGAGCTTGATCAATGAAGCTATTAATAGCTGCGATCGCGGCTTTTGAGTCTGTTGTAACTTCAAGTCCTTGAGCGTCTTCTAGCATAGTTCTTTCCTGGGATGGCGATCGGCAGTCGCGTTAAAACGCTGGCAACCCTTGAATTGATTGGGCTACCATAAAACTACATTAATTCGGTCGGAATAGTGTATTTATGTTCCTGAGTATGTCACACTCAAGATGAAAATTGCAAGACAAATTTCTCGGCAGCATCACTTCAGGCTGATGAGGTAATTGCTGAAAGTTCAGTTCATGCAAGGAATTTGCCTATATTTGCTGTGGTGAACAAATCATGAAAAGGCAGGGGAGCAGGGAGCAGGGGGAAATTACTAACACCAAACGCCCAACACCAATTCTGAAAACATAATTAAAATATTTTCTAATTGTGATTTAGAATACCAACTATTGTGCAGACAGGTGATATTCTTTAGTTGTGTGTGAGGAGCAAGTTAAAACAAAAAGCGCTTAGGGTGGAAACACGGCAACACTCCTGGGCGTTTTTTGCTTTATTTTAAAGTTAAATGTTGTTGTAGATTCGGGGACATTGTTGTAGATGTCTCATTATTTCCCTTCAGCCTATACCGTCTACACATAAGATTTTATACAACATATCCAACAGGTTCAGCAGGTGCGATCGCAAAGTCTTGTATTTTTTGCAGTACCAAAGCTTGAGTCACTGCATTGGTATTGAAATCGTATGATGAGCGTAGATACTTGCTCATCTCACAAGATTGTGGTTTTTAGCTAATATGTAAATTAAATAACCCAGAGCTTATACCCATTCAAAATTAAAAATCGCTGTAAAAGATTTTATTCAGTCATTATCAGGGGTAAAAATAATGGAAAACTTTAGTGAGTATCATTTAAACCCAGCCGAATTTCCTTTCCTGCAAACTTTTCAAGATAACTGGCTAGTAATTAGAGATGAGTTTACACACTTTATTAATAATGCATCTTCTGAAGAAATAAAATTTACTTATGAGGTGCTGGGGCCTAAGAGTAAAACTATTAAAACGAAAGGCAATTCCAAATATAGCGCTTTTGGTATATTGTTCCAAGGTCTTTTTGTAGAAGAATATATCAAACTGCATCACATAGAATATCCTGATTATGGGACAAATGATGCATCAGCGAAAGCGCTGGAATTAAGAGAGAAATACTTTCCTAATTTGGCTAAGGTAATAGAAAAAGTTAACTTTAGCGATGATCATATTATTAGAAATGCCTACTTTGGTACATTCCATCCAGGGTTAGATATTAAGCTGCACGTCAACTACAACCCACACATGAATCGGGGCTATT
Organism: Calothrix membranacea FACHB-236; assembly: GCF_014696315.1. GTDB lineage: Bacteria > Cyanobacteriota > Cyanobacteriia > Cyanobacteriales > Nostocaceae > Aulosira > Aulosira membranacea. The sequence goes on along the minus strand of NZ_JACJPX010000035.1, from coordinate 3,548 downwards.
TAGGATTGATAGTTCCAGAGGGAGATGTGGCAATGAAAATCTGTCATGAGCAGCTTTATTGGCATGAAGGAAAATTTTTGATTTTAGATCATAGTTATCCACATTGTCCCCATAATTACACCAATTATGAACGAACTGTTTTGGTTGTAGACTTTTTTAAACCCGATAAAGCAAGAGAAGAAGTCATTCAATTTGAACAAGAGCAAGTTGCACAAAGAATGCAAGATAATCCTTACAGCTTAGGTGTGTTTGGTAAAAGTGATAAAGCTAAAGAAGAAGATTTTATTAAGTACGGTTTAGCTCATCAATTAGAGTGGGATAAAGCCTTGTAGGAGAGATGAGGCAAGGGGGCAGGGAGCAGGGAGCAGGGGGAGAATAAATTATCAATGCCCAATGCCCAATGCCCAATGCCCAATGCCCAATAATAAGCATAAATGAATATAAAAACCTATAGAAAGTTAATTGCAAAACAACTGAATCAAGACTTTAAATCATCTGTTGAAATTGTTGAAATACCGATTCCTATTCCGGCTACAAATCAAATATTAATTCAGAACAAATTTGCTGGGGTTAATGGTGGGTTTGACACCTTACTTTGTCGGGGAGAGGTTCCCTATTTTCACTTAACTCCGCCCTTTGATTTGGGTGTGGAAGCAGTGGGAACAGTTGTGGCTTTAGGTGACAATGTGCAAGATTTTCAAATTGGTGATGCGGCGATAAGTACAGCGCGAGGTGGTGGTTATCGAGAATATCAGGTTATTGATGCGAACTTAGCAGTGAAAGTGCGGGAAGCAACTCCAGAGGTTTTAACGCTCATGCCTACAGGTGTATCAGCTTTGGTGGCGTTGGAACAAGTGGGAGAGATGAAAAGTAATGAGGTGGTTTTGGTAACTGCGGCGGCTGGTGGTACAGGCCATATTGCGGTGCAATTAGCCAAGCTAGCAGGTAATCATGTCATTGGTACTTGTAGTTCTGAGGCGAAGGCAAAGTTACTCCAAGAATTAGGATGCGATCGCATTATCAACTATCGTACAGAAAACCTTGACCAAGTCCTCAAGCAAGAATATCCCAATGGCATTAATTTAATTTTTGACTGTGTGGGTAAACAAGTGTTTGATACTTGCGTTGACAACTTAGCAGTGCGGGGACGCTTAGTTGTAGTAGGTTTTATCTCGGAATACGCCAAGAATATAGAACAAATTACCCAACCCCGCATTTATCACCAGCTATTTTGGAAAGCTGCTTCTGTGTGCGGCTTTTTAATGCCACATTACCGTGAGTATATGCCAGAGGCGTGCGATCGCCTTTTAAATCTCTTCTACAGTCATAAAATCAGGGTTAACGTTGACCCTACCCAATTCAAAGGTATAGAGTCTATTCCTGATGCTGTCGAATATCTGCTCAGTGGTCAGAACTGTGGCAAAGTAGTTGTCAAATTTTAATTACTCATGGCGAGTGTAAAAACGCTCAAACTTGGTTTTCAGTTTCTGGGCTGCAAAAGCTAAAACTCCTGCTGATAAAGCAGCTGCAACAGCGACAGGAGAAATCCATGAGTTATCTGTAAGTATAGCTAAAGCTGCGAGAGCGATCGCAATTCCCACTAAAATTTGTTTCACTAAGCCTGTGGTCTGATAAGCTCGATTACAATCATGACAAATTAGCGTGTGTTGTGAATACCTATCTAGTAGTAGTGAATTTTGCGTAATCTCGCTTTCAGATACATTCTTTTTAGAGGTATAACCTTGATAGAAAGGTAAATCTTTACCAAATTTGTCTAACCACTTTCGGTATTCAATTACTAATGTGTCTGATGTTTTAAGTGGTAAATACACATCTTTGAGATTTTTTTGCAAGCGCTCAATTTGTCTTTTTTGTTGAACAACAAGCTGTAAATCCCCTTCCAAAATTTTATTTCGTACTGTAATATGATCTAGCCAATCAGGCATCAGCTTTACTTGCCAGGGAAATTTATTACTATAATTCCTCAGTAGAATACGACATTTATTTCTGCTTAGAGGCAGAGAATACAAAACTGTTCCTCCCAATCTTTTCTGAGCTTCATTGCTAACATTGCTAAACTTATAAATAATTAAATTGGGAGCTACAAAATCTAATAACAGCCAAGGTATATTAGGTTTTCTTGTTAACCTCCATCTGCCACGAATTCCCGCTAAAGAACTTTCAACAACTTCTATGTCCAATGGTTGAGCATCTTCTCTTTTGCCAAGAAGTCCATCATGGCTGATGTAAACATGTGCTGGATCGATTACATTTTCAATAAAATATGTCTGGTCATAAGGTAAATCACGTATATAATCTTTACAGACTACATCCGGATTATTTAACTCTGGGACGAGAGGAATTATTTCCTCATTAGCAGTTTCTGCTTCACCAGCCCACATCCAAACAATACCTTGGCGTTCTACAACAGGAAAAGATTTAACACAGGCATTAGTAGGAATTTTGGCATCATTTGGTAATTGAGGAATATGCAGACATTGACCATCATTACCAAATTGCCAACCGTGGTATAGGCACTCAATTTTGCCATCAATAATTTGCCCATCAGAAAGCTTAGCCGCTCGGTGAGGACAAATATCTGTTAAACAACCCAATTTTCCATCTTGGTTTCTGAATAATACCAACGATTCATCATAAAGTGAAAAGCTATAAGGACGGTTTATTGGTAAATCTTGGATGAAGTTAACGGGATACCAGCAGTTTCTCCAGTTAAATTCTTGGCTAGTTTCCGATATTGGTAAGCTAACAATTCCATGTTCCGTGTCTTGTTGATTAGGAGTGATTGTCATATACGTTTCCTCGGTTTGTAGCTGGGAAGATAAGATAAAAAATCCTTATCCTTTTGCTGGTATTACTTTAAACGTTGATTATCAGGTTTTATCTTAAAATATCAGGATGATTCTAGAACGTAGACAAATTACACGTTTAGATAATTAAATTTAGTTTATATCTAGTTGCAAAAATAATGACAGAAAATGCAGAAAATACTTTAAAAATAGCTCAACAAGCATTTGAGAAATTTACCCACGCCTTAGCCACAGGGGAATGGCAAGGATTTCTAGATATGCTTACAGAAGATTTTACCTTTTGGTTTCCAGTAGGTAAATTCCACGGTTTGAATGAGGGAAAAGAACGCGCTAAAGAGTTTTTTGAGTATGTCAGTGCGTCCTTTCATCCTGGTATCACCCTAACTTCACTAGACCGAGTTACCAGTAATGAAACAACTGTGGTATTTGAATTTCGAGATGAAGGGCTATTATTTGGAGAACCTTATAAAAATCGCATAGCAGTTTCCTTTGATGTGCGTGGCGACAAAATTTGCGCCTACCGAGAATATTTTGGTAGCGATGGTAAATCCTATTAAAGAAAATACAGTTCAGTTAAGAAAATTAATTGATTATAAAACCAAAAAACTAGTTACTCAATAAAAAACAGAACAATAATTTTGGAGGGGGTTTGGGGGACGCAACCGTCACCCAATCGGGGGTTTGGGGGAGAATCCCCCAATTCTTCTGGCTTCTTTAATA
>NZ_JACJPX010000034.1 GCF_014696315.1 Calothrix membranacea FACHB-236 | reverse complement strand
GGGTTTCCTGTTCGCGCTCTTGCTTTTCTACTCATGATGTATCACTTAGAACATCAGAATTGATATTCTAAGATTACATCTTATGCTTCCTTTTAGCTTAAGTTGACACCAATGCAAAAAGACTCCCGGCAACGGAACCGATACCGAAGCGTGAAGTTTTAAGATGTAGCGCTAAATCCAAAACTCTTACATACACAACAGAAAAAGCACCCCCGACTACCAATCTAAAGGTGCTTCTTCTGAGTTCAATACTAGAAGGATTCTAACACATGAATTTGTTTTCTAACACTCTAATATTTCACTCAGAACAAGATGCTCAATTAGTTGCCCAACAAGTTTACAACTGCCATCTTGAGGGTAATATTTTAATCTGTCCAATTCGAGAACAGAGGGCAGTAAATTTAGCAATCAATTTAGCAGGTGTTGCCTTACCAATAGTTGAAGGTGCAAGCTGTTTACTTCCTTTCCCCAAGCATGAGCGTGAGTGCCAAGATGATGATGCACCACAGATTTATGTAGCCTGTCTATCTGCATATAACAACGGTAAATCACACGGAATGTGGATCGACTGTACACAAGATGCCTCAGGCATTCAAGAAGACATTGAATGGATGTTATCATGGTCGCCCTGTCGTAATTATGAAGCCTGTGAGGAGTGGGCAATACATGATTTTCAAAACTGGTATGGTATTCATCTTGGTGAATACGAAAGCATAGAAAAACTAGCCGAACTTGCTCAAATTTTATCAGAGCATGGTTCAGCCTATGCAGCTTATTATGAATATGACAGTAGTGAGGCTAGCGTAGAGGATTTTCAAGAACATTATTGGGGTGAGTACGAAAGTGAAGAAGACTTTGTTTATGATCAACTCGAACAACAAGGATTGATTAAAAACTTAGAAGATATGGGTATTCCTAGCTTCTACCTCAATTGGTCAGCAATAGCCCGTGATTGGTTTATTGACTCTTACTATTCAGTAGAAGAAAGTTACAACAAAGTCTACGTTTTTAGCCGTCACTAATATAAAGAGGGTAGTTAAAAACTACCCTCTTTATATTTCAAAACTGACCGTCTCTAAGTCGGAAGTAAAAATGGTTTGATGCCCCCTAATTTATTAGTGGAAAACCAACAAGTAAAATGAATTCGTCATCGTGGAAGTAGGAAAAAGGAGTGAAAATTTTCTACTTACGACTTCATACCTCCGACTTGTGAATGGGGTATTACTTCCGACTTACGACTTCATACTTCCTACTTGTGAATCCTGTATGATTACGAATTAATTAACGTTGACGATTGGATTTTTTTTGAGATGTTTGTTGAATGTAATCACTAGGGATAACAACTTTTGTCTTATCCAATCGCAGAAAATAGCAGAAACTGTTGGTATTGGAACAAGCAATCACAGAAGGGAAGTTAATACCTAAAGTGAAACCAAAAGAACTGAAGATTGCAAACCAAATTAAATAAAATAACCAGCCAGACCAGCCAGAACATAGCCAACGAGCAAAATGAATTAAATTTACTCTCAATTCATGTGAGCGCTGCCTTCTGAGTTGAGAGCGTTTTTGTTCAGCCTCAATCCATTGCTGAGATTCATTGAGCTTGGTCAAGGCTATTTTTGTGGCTCTCTTTTTAGCTTTTTCCTCAATAGTTTTGTGTGCTTTAACCTCAAGAGTCCGCTTTTCCTGATCTATTCGGATGTTGACCCATTCTCCGATGTCGATGGCAAGCTCCTCAAGGGCAACTGAGGAGGGAATGCTGGGGAAGTTGGCTTTTTTCCCATGACTCTAGCTTTAAAAGCATCCCGTAGTTGCTGCCACTCCTGTTGAAATTGTGGCGATTTCATCTCCTCAATTAATGATTGTAAATATAACTTAGGCAGCCCAGCCATATCACCCTTAGCCTTCTGTCGCACCATTTCCCTAATTAAATCTCGCTCCTCTTGCCCCAATAAAGCTGTAGTCTCTCCTAGTTGTTGCAGAAGCTCACTTGTATCTACATCCTCAAATTGTGCAGGGCTATCGGTAGTTACCCCAAAATGTTGTGCCACTTCCTCAAAAGATTTGTTTTGCTTTTTAATTAAATCGCAAGCTTCGAGAAAGCGATCACACTCAGATGGAGAATACTCATCCTGTTCTGGTAGTCCACAGGCAAGTAATATCTGCATTGCTTCATGCAACGTGACCTTAGCTACTTGATGCCGAGCCTGAGCCAATAATTGACTAATGTCTACAGGTTTAGTAAATTTTTTGCGAGGTTTTTTCGCATCAGTTTCTGGTTTTACCGCCGATTGGTCAGTATTAGAAACATCTACATCTGTAGACGACTCTGATGCATTTAACTGTAGATGTTGTTGTAGTAACTCCGCGGCCTGTTCGTAGTCAGCAGCTTCTCCATTTGTGCAGAGTTGCCGAATCAGGTCAAATCTATCTTTGATTTCTGCATCTGTATACTCATCTCTGTCTAAGGGAAGTTGACAGGCTTTGAGAGTAGCATCAACATCTTCTGCCGATAAGGAATACACACTCTGTAGGCTATCCTTGGTATAAGGCATAGTTAATTTATCCTGATTATTTTCTAGCCGAACATTTTGTCAAAAGCATGATCATCGTAGTGATTGATCAAATCCTCTTCCTTAGCACTGGCATTTATCGAATCGGAATTGCTGGTAACAGTAGTTTTTTTGGTTGATGGCGAAGGTAATGCTGTGACTTGTGTAGTTTCTAGTTCCAAGTTTTCTACACCAAAAGTTGCTGCGAGATAGTTAATATGCAATCTCAACTTGTAAATCGCACTTCTAGCACAGTCAGCTAACTCTTCATCAGAGTAACTGCCATCTTCTTTGAGTGCCAAAGGCAGCCAATAAGCAGAAAGAGCAGATAATACCTTATCTTTCTCATTGAAATGCAGCACCTTCTTCATTTTTAAGAAGTTAATTAGAGCTGTATTATGACTGTGTGCCTCAATTGCCAGGCGACATCTATACTCGGTTCTACTCATGACTTACACCGATAATTTGACTTGGTTTTGTCTCATAGTGCTACCACAGAGGAAGAAAAATAACCCGTAAACATCAGTTAGTCGGTAATTCAGAGACTTGTTAGCGATTTGAGCAAAATTTTGCGCGATTTGGGTTTCTAAGTTCTCACACCAGTTGACTGATGAGACATGAGAAAACAAGTTATTCAACTGGGAACGAAAATAGTAGGCAGTGCCACCACTGAGAATCACTTCATTGACATCGCGGGGAACTTGTAACTTCAGCCAATTAGAAAGCATCATCCAATATTCTTGCCTGCTGTTGATAATGGCTTTACGAATTGTAGTAATCTCATGCTCTCTATAGATAGAATCTAGGGAAGAAGCTAATTCTTCTAATGCTTTAGGAGAGATATTTTTACCAGCTTGGCAAATAGCCGCAGTCAGCCGATGTTGATTTAAGCCAGAGGTTTGAGCCATGACGGAATCAATCATTTTAGAAAAACCTAACGGTTCAGTCTTTCCTTTACTCATTTCGCCACGCTCAATCAGCAAGATAGAAGTATCTCGATAGCCGAGCATAATCACTGCGATGGTTAAATCTTTGAGACTATCGGAAGGAGCGCGTCCCCTAGTTAGAACTCCACCACCTTCAGGAAGACAGAGGAACAGTTCTAAACAAAAAGATTTTTCCTGTCCTTTAAATTTGTAATCAGCTAAAGCTGGCGTAATGAACTGTTGAAATAAAGCTCTATCTTGGTACTCGCCCCAAGGCAGTAAAATTCCTAAATTGATAGATATGCCATTAGGTAGATTGTGTTTTTCAGCGATAGCTCCTATCATCGCCAACACCTTTGGTAAAGCTAATTCAAACTTACGCCGTTGCAATTGTAAATCTGCGTGAAAGCGTTTTCTGGCTAAAAAACCGACTGCTTGAAATCGACCATGATACTCAATCCAAGCACTATTTTCAGGGGAAGAATCTCCTATCTTGGTTTGTTCATAAGCTTCTAAACTCTCGAAAGGTACTATCGCTACCTCTGGTTCCATTAATATGAGTTGTGGTTGAAAAGACTCTAAAGTATAAAATCCCTTTAGGAAAGAGCCACCAGGATCTACCGCTAAAGTTAGCCGACTCATGGGAACACCTTCTAAAATTTCCATCAGTATAAAAGATTTTTTCAGTAAGAAAACACCTCAGCATATATTTGTTACTTTTGTGTTAATCCTGTGGTAAAACTGTGGAATTTTTGTGTGAATTCTGTGGTAAAACTGTGGGATTTATAAAAAATATTATGTAAAAATTGTGGAACTTTTGTGTTAATCCTGTGGTAATTCTTTTTCGCACAGTACGCAAAAAAGTTTTGCCCAAAAAAATGGAGAGTAATTTAAAATTTAAAAAGGTATCAAAACAGTATTAACAAATATTAAGTTTTGCATTACTCAGTACTACAAAAAGTAACTCTTGCGCTTTTAAAGACTCAAGCGCAGCAGATGATGTCCATGTGTTTCTGGAAGAACAGCCATTACTGGAGTAGCCGTTTATCTTCTACAACAAGGGATTCCAGTAGTATCGTAATCCGCATCGCCTATTTTACAACGCTTGACTGGGTAGGTTTTAACTTTTGTAAATATCATCCGGACGCTGTAGAAGTATTTAGAAAGCTGCCAAATAGTGACAGATTATTTTATGAGATAAAGCCTAACTGTTATGTTTCATTCAAAGTTTGGTGTGTTGATGGTCAGTACTTTGAAAAGATAATCAGCTTCCTCAAGAATGTCCCAGATATAGAACTTGAATTTGTCATTAGTGAGCCTAGCCAAATACCTGAATTATTCCAACCGCTAAACCTGACATTTCATGAAAGGAGTGGTTAGTGTTAACAGCTAAAAACTCAGAGCCACAACAAGCAGTACATTACTTCCTAGAAGGGTATTACCAGGAAGGTACTTCACGTTGGTCTGGTCAAGGTGCAAAGAAACTGGGATTATCAGGAGCAGTAAATCATCAGGAAACATTTTCTAACATTGTTAATGGGAGATCGCCTGACGGCAGCCAAAACCTCTGTGCTAGGAAGTTGAACTCATCCCAACGTCGCGCCGCAACTGACTTTACCTTCTCTGCACCGAAAAGCGTCAGCTTGCAAGCCTTGGTGGGTGGGGATGAAAGACTGATAACAGCCCATCAGTTAGCAGTACAAAAGACATTAGAACTGATTGAACAACGTTATAGCTACACCAGAGCCACAACTGAACAAGGACAGCAACTGCTCCGGACTAACAACTTAGTAGTCGCGGAATTTGACCATATTGAAACCAGAGAACTAGACCCACATCTGCATACTCATGCTTTAGTCATGAACATGACGCAGCTGGAAAATGGCTCATGGTACAGCCTGTTCAACGATGAGATTTTCAAAAATAAGAAATTTCTGGGCATGGTCTACCAAAATTACCTGGCTCTCGAAGCAGAGAAATTAGGGTATCAAGTAGAACCTAAAAAACACGGGCAGTTTGAGATAAAAGGGTTTAGAGAGGAAGATTTACAAGAATTCTCCAAACGCAGACAGCAAATATTAAATGCAGCAGGTTCTGATGCAACCTGGGCAGAGCGAGAGGCCGCTTGGACTGCCACCCGTAACAAGAAGCAGAAAATTAACCCCCAAGAATTAAAAGCTAAATGGAAAGAAGAAGCCTTAGCACTGGGTATCAAGTTTGTACAACCTCTTGAGCCACAACCCCAACAACAACAGAGGTTAGTAAGTGAACAAAACCTAGCTATGGCGATCGCTCACTGCTCTGAAAGAAACGTAGCTTTTACTCAAGAAGAATTAGAAAAATTCATCCTCAACCAGGGATTAGCCACAGATGTAAGCCTAATTGAGCCATTAATTAAAGCTAACTCAGAATTACTCAGTTTATCACCAGAAAAACGCGATTTTACCACCCTATCGGCAGTTCATCGAGAATTAGCAACCATTAAATTGATGCAGAAGGGTCAGGGTCAAATTAGCCCACTGGCCTGCAAAGAGGTAGTTTCTAGCCACCTGGAGAAAACAGCTTTAAACCTAGATCAGCGTCGAGCGGTACTAGATGCAGCAACCACAACAGACCAATTTACAGCATGGCAGGGAGTAGCTGGTGCTGGTAAGACTTTCGCTCTCAAGGAACTAAAAGCGATTGCGCTTCGCGCAGTGCCGGAGGCAATCGCTGCCACAAGTGGCTACACCATCAAAGGCTTTGCCCCCAGTTCGATGGCGGCTAAGATTTTGAGTCAAGAGTTGGATATCCAAGCCGAAACAGTTGCTAGATTGTTAGTTTCTGAGCCACCCCAAGAAATTGAACCAAATCTTATATGGGTAGTGGATGAAGCCGGGTTACTCAGTGCCAAAGATGCCCTTGCACTTTTAGAACGGGCCACCTTGGAACAAGCCAGAGTTTTGTTAGTAGGAGACACAAAACAGTTATCAGCCGTAGAAGCTGGCAACCCCTTCAAATCGCTGCAACAGGCAGGAATTAAAACCAGCCACTTAAACGAATCGAATAGACAACGTGCGCCGAAACTCAAATTAGCAGTAGACCTAGTAGCATCCGGTCGAATTCAAGAGGGATTTGAACGCTTAGATGAAAATGGCTACATCCAGACTGTAACCCCAGAATCCAAAATTGAGGCGATCGCCCGTGACTATATCAAATCCACGCCCGAAGAACGAACACGAACCCTAGTATTAGCAGGAACAAACTTTGAACGTTTAGCCATCACTCAAGCGATTCGGGAGCATTTAAAAGCTGAAGGCAGTTTAGGAACCGCGACCAATATCACCCAACTGCAAGCCAAAGACCTGACATCAGTACAAATGCGCTACACACACAACTTTGAGTTGGGTGATATGGTGATGCCCACTCGCAATTACAAACGTCGGGGGCTGTCCAAGGGTGAGTTGTATGAAGTAGTCGGGAAAGACACCGACCGATTGCTACTAAAGGCTTCCGATGGCAAGCAACTTGAAGTAGACACGGGGTTTAATAAAGCAGTTTACCAACGACAAAGCATTGAACTAGCTCTTGGCGATCGCTTACGCTGGACAAAAAACGACCGACAATTAGGACGGCGTAACGGTCAGGAGTTTGTCGTTAAAGCCATTGATGGTAATAAAGCTCAAATCCAGTATTTAGATAGTGGTCTAACCGAATCAGTAAACCTGCAACAAGCCCAGCACCTGGATTATGCGATTGTCAGCACTACGTATAGTAGCCAAGGGAAAACTGCCGATAGGGTGCTGATAGCTGCGGATCAGACTATTGGGCAGGAAAGCTTTTATGTTGCCGTTAGCCGTGCCAGGTATGACTTGAAACTGTACACGGAGGATAAAGACAATTTACTAGCTTTGGCGCAGTCGAGTAAAGCTAAAGAAAATGCTCTGGTGCTACTACGGCAGAAAGAGTTGGAGAAGCAACACCAGTCAAAACTAGAGAAAGAACAGGTTACAAATGCTGTAATTGTAGCTAGAAGCCCTTCCCCTCTGCGCCCCAGCACAAGAGCCTCTCTGCCCAATTCTTCCCCTCTACACAAGAGTGCCCTTGCAGAGGAGCCGAATTCTTCTCAAGAGCGCCCTGCCCCTCTGCCCCCCTGCCCCCCTGCACCTCCGCCCCCTATTCCTACTCAACCGCCTGTTATTAAAAAACCAATCCCAAAAACAGCACAAAGGGAAGTAGCATTTTGGACTCCCGGTAATTTGGGTGAAGCCCCCGAAAGACTAGACTTTCAACACTTGCGAGAATTGGTAGAAGACAGTGCCATTCACCCTCTAATTGCCGCCCTTAACTTCAAAAGTCTGCATCAAACTCTCGATTGGGAGCATGAAGCTTGGGAATACCTGATGTACAGCGACAAACTGCCACGCACTAACACAGGCAGGTTGTCCAATGGCATGATCAGCAAATATGCTCACATTGAAGATGGTGGCTGGTGGTGTGATGCTGGCGTTAATCCCAAATCCTTCGCAAATCTACAGCCTGGAGATAAACCTGATAGGAAGGTATGGGGATGTTACAAACCCAATAACCCAAGAGAAAAAGCTGATAAACCCGGCAAATTTATTAAATATGAGCATCCACCCAAAACTGAACTGAGTATCTTCCTGCTTGATGTACCGGATGATATAGCAGAACGTATTTATGAAAAATATGGTATACAGCCGACCGAAAGCGATCGCGCGAGCGGATTTTGGTATTGTGTTTGGAAACATAATCTCCCAGTCACAATTACTGAGGGAGCTAAAAAAGCTGCCAGTCTGTTGAGTCAGGGACACCCTGCCATTGGACTGCCCGGAATTTACGCTGGTTATCGCAGTAAAGATGAGCTAGGGGAAAAGATGAAGGCTAGACTCATGGATGAGTTAGCTGTTTTCGCCACGCTAGAACGGGAAATTACTTTCTGCTTTGACTACGAGACGCGGCCCGAAACTCAGCAGAACATAGAGATTGCCATCTCGCGTACTGGGCGGCTGCTAGAGGAACGGGGAGCATCTGTGAGTGTAGTAACATTGCCAGGCCCAAATAAAGGAGTTGATGATTTGATTGTGGCGATGGGGCCACTGGCATACGAAAAGGTATTTTCCTCAGCATCAACCCTCAAAGCTTGGCGAGATAACAATAATCAACAGCGTCATGCTTCACCTGCACCACCCAAAAAATTGAGTATTGAAGAACGTAAGCAACGACTGCAACAACGTTTAGAGGAGCAACAAAATCAATCAGCATTCAAGGGAGCAATCAATGAACTAACTAACCAAGAGTTACTGTACTTAGAACAAGCTGTTAATGAATATTTTGCCTCTCCTGTGGCGCAAATACCACCGACAATTAATAAGCAAGCTATTGAAAACCAAATTGACTCCTTAAAACAACAACTTGATAGTTTGTGGATAGAACACAATCAACAAGAAAAGGCTATTAAATCAATGGAGCATTATCCATTTCATAAGTTAAGTGATAAGTATAATAATGCTCTAGATAAGCAGTTAGAAACTATAGAAACTATCAAAGAATTATTTACGCAAAAACAACATCTAGAATCAAGTATCAACCAATGGGAAAACCAGGTTCAAAATCATGAAACCTGGAAGAGAGAGCAGAAAACTATTGAGATGAGTACTATTTATAATTTACTCAAATCGCCTCAAATACAAGAGCGACTCACGAGTATTAAAGAGGAGCAGAAACAACAATCAAGAGAAGTTCAAGCTAAGTTGGCTATTTATCGTCAGCCATTTCCACAGTCAAAGCGAGGCTTGAGAAGATGAAGAAGTCAGAGGACAAGAATCAAAATTCACTTCTGCCTCCTGCCCTCTGCCTTTGGAGATAAAGCTAACGTCTTAATTTGGATGATTGTGATTGTGTTTGAGTCTTGGGTTTCAAATAATTATTGACGATTGCTTCTACCTTATTGAGAGACTCAACATCTTTTTCGGTCGCAGCAGTAGTTAAGTCACCCTCTAGCATGACTGGTCTACCATCAATAGAAGTAATGGAAAGATTACTTCCTTGCTGATGAAAGTGAAAACTTTTAGTTTCGTAACTCATAGACCCATCAGAATTAGTCTGACCAAAAAGACGCAGCATGGAATCAACACTTTTAGCAATAGCTTTACCTTTAGCCTCCATAACGCTATCAGTAACTTTTTCAAAATTCTGCTTAAGAGTGTTGGTTGCTGATGAATGTATATCAGCAACGGCTTGAGTTACCTGCTTGTGAACAGTATTGACTTCTTCTGAAACTTTACCTTGGATAGCACCCACAGCAGCTTGGTGACGTTCTACACCCTGTTGAATTTCGTTTTGTACTAGTTCCTTAACTTCACCAAAACCAGATTTGACAACATCAGCTTGTGTTTTCAAATCATTTCTCATAGTCTCCATTTGAGATTGCATTTCTGTCTTCAGAGATTCAATCTGACTGTCGATTTGAGCCTTAATTTTATCTATTTTTGGAGTCAGAGCAGATTGAATTTGAGTTTTAATTTCATCTACTTTAGGAGTCAAAGTGGATTTAACTTGCTCGTACAAGGATGAGGCTGATTTTTTAACATTAGTTTCCAGATTAGTTATCCATTCTTTCAAAGATTGATTCTTGACGAATGGAGTGGTTTGGCTATTAATTGCTTCCAACCCTTTCTGTAGCTGCTCAATCGTTTGATGCTGTGCTTCAAAAGCTGATTTTAAGTTGTTCAATTCAGCAGATAATTTTTGAATCTCTAAAGGAGATTTTTGTGATTGACTACTAAAATTATTAATGACTTTCTGCTGTTCTTCAACCTTTTGCTGTAAAGCATCAACTTGTTTCTGTAACTCTTTAATACTAACGACTGATTGCTTACTAGATTGAGCAACACTAGCGCTAGTACTCAATTTTTGAGAAGTTTTACTAGCCAATCCCAGTTTATCTGTGAGAATTTTTCCATCTTTAGCATGAAAAACTTTGTCCTGACCAATCATAATTCGGACAGAACCTTTCAGTTTTTGCGGTTCATTAATAGCTGTATTCAATTGTTCTACTAAATCTGAATTCATCAGATTTACAATGACTTCTCCATGAGAATTAGCCTTATATTGAAGTTCTCTACCTACAAATATTGATACATCCTTGCTGGGAGCTACTCCTTGAAATTCTCCTTTTTCAAGTATCTTTTCTAAGATATCATTGAGAATTTCTAAATAATCATGCTGTATTTGTTGAGCTTCGGATTTAATTTCATCCATGATTTTCTGCTTTTAAAATTGAATTTAATAACGCAGATGGTTCAATAACCGCATCTGGTAAAACTACACCACCTAAACGATTGAGTATTTCTTGTCCTTCAACTTGTATATAAGCCCATTGGTCATCAATCTGTACCGCAATAGATTTTCTATTGATATGTAAATCATCGAGCTTGTAATCTTCTAATTGACCATTTAAGATAAACACATGGGGACTGATAGTATTGCCGTAATAAATTTCAATCATTTCTGGTACATAGTTGTCTGGAAATGGTGGTTCATCCCAAAACTCCGCAGCATTAATGATATCAATGCGATATTTTTCAGCTAATGCAGCAACATCTAAGGGAAGTTTTGCTAACAGATGTAATTCATAATTGGAGAAGTTCTTCATCAATTACCTCCTAAACTTCATTTTGCAACGCTTCTTCAGCTTGCTGTTTCTCATCTACTAAAGGTAATAACTTTTCAGCCGAAAATCTTCTAATTTCTAATTCTTCACCAGATGGCTCTTTCAATGTAGATTTGGATATAAATTCCTGCTGGAGTTCATACCACTTTTCTACACTAGCCACCTCGGAATTATGATCGCTTTGTGGTATCCGAATTTGCTCTAATAGCGGCAATCCCACCTCTTTACCGGAGCGAAACCCAGGACTAACAATAATTGTTCTCCCTTCCGGTAAAGAATTAAATTGATTAATTTCAAACAAATTACGGGTACTGTTTTGCTCAGAAATTGAGGTACTTGCACCACCTTTACCACCAGAACTACGTGAACGTTCTCTATACTTAATTTGTTCATCACCTAAGAAATTACTAAAACGTTCAGCCGCTACATCATCTTGAGGATTAAAGAAAGCCTTCGTAGCACAACCGCCAAAGATAGCGTTGGTAGTTTCTTTGGAATAAGCCCTTTCAAGCTGTGATAAATTTTGCAATCCCAATAAACAAATTAAGCCATCCTCCCTATTCTGGTTGAGCCAATCTACCAAAGCTGGCAAATACAAAGTAGGTAATTCATCCAGTGCCAATAGCAATGGTTCTTTGCGTTTACCAGCCAAATTACGAGAACATAAAAGGTGCAGAATAGACACCAATAAAGGAGAAATCACATCTCGCTTCTCCTTATCCATGCCAAACACCACCATTTTCCGCCCTTTCAAATCCAAGGGAATATTTGTTTGACCACAAAAGCCAGAAAGAGTAGAAGGGGTCATAAAGCGAGTAAATAACCCGCTCGTAGTACCGACAATACTAGCGGCAGTTTCTGGAGAACCAGCCACAGACAAAAATTGGTCAAAAGCAACTTTTACCCAAGGATTTAAAGAAGCTTGTTGAATGCGGTCAATTAATTTCGGCAGACTGAGAATTGCATGGCACATCATAATGTCTGGGAAATCAGTACCCCTAGCCAACATGAAAATTGCTTGAGCCAACTGATCTCCAGCATTGACAAAGAAACCACCATCCGAGACATCACCACCAGAAGATAATTTAAAATTGCGGTTGAGAACGATCGCTAATTGACGTGCCATCTCTGCATCAGTTTCACTCCGCAGAAAATCTAGGGGGTTAGCCACACAGGACTCCGGGAAGCCGGGGGCGAGGATAGAAACCTCATACCCATGCATAGCTGCATATCCTGCTAATTTGGGTGCTTGCCCTTTAGCAGCAGATGTAGCCGATTCTTGGTGAGCATATTTAAAATCGTAGAGAATAATTGGTAGTCCCTGGTCGATAGCAGAACGCACCAGGGGATTAATCATCGAGAAGGTTTTACCCGAACCAGCACCGCCGCAAACCAAAATCCCCCGCTGCACATCTGGCAGATAGAGCCGACTTTTATCTTCAGGAATATTGGTAATGCGTTTGTTATCCACAACCTGAGATTTTGTACCCACAGGCGTACCGATGTAGAGAGCTACCCTGTTATGTCTGCGCTCAGTAATTTGTTTGCAAGCTAATTTACGAGCTGCTGTTTTCTCCCTAGCGCCCGCCCATCGCGCCCGTGCTAACTTGTTGGATGCGCCACGTCCTTCCATAGCTTTTGCTAACATTAGCGCCCCAACACCTACAAGTAATGCCAAACCCATTGGCGAGAAGAACGCATTGTAGAAGTTTTGGGGAACAATATTATCTACTGGTTGAGTGGTTTTGGATATTTCAGCCATTCTTACCCCCTACCTAGAATGACTAAATCATTCTCTTTAACAGGAATCCAAGGAACTGGGCCGATAAAGTAGGGAGTGCAAGATTTACCAGTTCCAAAGAAGTTAACGCAAATACGAAAGAATAAACCAAAGTTGGCAGTCCCAGTAGATTCATTAACACCTGTAAGGACGACTTTGAAACCAGAACCGTAGACAAGGCGACCTGTAGGTTCTTTACCACTATTGACACGTTGCAATATGCCAAAACCACCGTCTACCTTTTGTGAGGAACCAGAAGCCCAACGCTTACCGTAGAGGTTGCCTTGTTGCCCTACCACATCCCCCAATTCCAAGTAAGGGCATTCTTGACCCACCCCACAAGCAACGGCAACAGTTTGATTAGAACGAGTTACCTTACCTGATACAAAGTAATTTTCTCTTACCCTAGAATCTCCACGTTCAGATTTACCTAAAACCACAGAAGCAATACCAACTACATCCAACCCAGAATTAATTGGTTGGGGCATTTTATCAAAAGGTACTTTATTTAACCCAGGAACTTGATTAATAAAACTTTGCTGCCAGTTGAGAAATTTGTTAATCCTTGTTTCTGTTAATTGAGGAATTGAACTTAACGGATACTTACTTAAATCTAAATTACCGATTGGAAGATTACTTGCTTTTGGATAGTTATGTAAAATTTGTGAAATTGTACCATTGGGAGAAATACCTGACTTCTGAAGCAAGTCTTGAATAGGTTTAATTTGACTAACATTAATATTGTTCAAATTGGGAATTGCTTGAGCTAATGAACCGATAGTCTGCCACTTCATCAAACCAAAATCTTGTAATCTTAAAGAATCAATCTGATTTGAGGTTATGTCAGCTATCAGTTTCAAAGTAAATTGACTTTGTGCAAAAGCTTCATCCACATCACCTAACATAATCACAGAATCAATATTCTGTCCGGCTGACCAAGAACGGGAAGGATTATAGCCTAATTTAGCAGCTATATCTGATGAAACATTGATGTATCCTGGCTGCTGAACTGGATCTAAGCTACTCCAGTTTATCTTTGTCCAATCAGGAGACTTTAATTGATATTTACCTGAAGTATGACTAAATGTTGGAATTTCTGCAATTGCTACACTTGGTAATTCCAATAGTGAAATAGCAACTAAAGAAGCAGAAATTGTTGAGAGAACAACCTTATTTAAAATCACTGCCTTTGCCCCCATTGAATTAATTGATTAAAGAGGTTTTGGGGAATACCTGATAATCTGATAGCTTCTACTCTTGGTTTACCTTTCCTCAGTAAGCGAATAGTATCTTGTGCTTTCCGCCATTCTCCTGACTTAGGTTTAATTGTGCCGTTACCAACTGCAACAGCTAAACCAACAGCAATAGAATTGGCATCATTTCTTAATGATGAAGCATTTAAAACTGGAGAATTATTATTTGAAAATTTGTTTGTTTGAGCAGAATTTCGATTTGCAGTATTAGTGGGAGTATTAAAATTCCTGTTGTTTGGCTTTTCAACTAATAGAGGCTTTGGTCTATCAGAATCAGGTTTGATAATGAGACTTGTGTACTCTGGCTTACCTTTAGCCGGAATTAACTTAAATTGGTACTGTTTTTGACCAAGAGAACTATTAGTAATCACGGTCATCACAGTACTGCCATCAACAGAAGAAGTTAGAGAAGGAAAATCAATCGGTTTAATCTGCCTCAAGAATAAAACTGTAGCCCCTCCAGTCCCACAATTTTCATTATTTGATGCACCACGCTGACATAAATTACCATTAGAACTAAGAGCAAAATGGGAAGGGTCTCCTAGCCAAACTTGCTTAATAGTTTCACCTGTAGAGATAAAGTTGATACTTAGCCCGTAACCACTCCAAACTTTTAAATCAATTCCATTGGAGTTGTGCCCTTGAGCATCTTGTGAATATACATTTCTAGCTGGCGGTAATGCTAAAGATATGCCAGGTGTAGCACTGATAAATAAAGTAGTTATCAGTAATAAGCTTAAACGTTTCATATCAAAATAGATTGATTCACGAAAACTTGTACTTGCTTACCTGCTTCAATGACAAACACTTGTTGTTGCTGCTGTAGCCTTTGTAATTGCTGCTCATTGGAGTTTTTCATCCTCGACAAAATCTCATTAATACTTCCTTGAGCAAAACCAGCTACTAAATCTTTCTCACCATTACTTGTAGTCGTAGTAGTCGTACCTAATGAGCTAATTGTTGTTTCAGAATTAGCTCGATTTTGAATTTCAGTAGCCTTAGATAAACCTCCTAGTAGAGATGCCATGAGCGAATTCCCTAAATTACTGCCACCTTTACGAGATTCGGCCTTTAGTAAATTGCCGTTTTTACCTAATATCAAAATAGAATTTGCTGGCAGTTGTCTTTCTTGTGTCTGACCACCACTATTAATAAGTGCAGAAACTGCTGTCATCTGAGCTATTTCTGAGTTAGTTGGATTGAGGATAGCAACAACATAAGACCCCTTGGGTAATACTTCTTTACCATCAAAAGCTTTGAGAGGTTCTGATAGTTTAATCAAACAATTCTGTGCTTGCTGCTGATTACTTACGCCACTACCCACCCAAGCTATAGGAGTTTCCATTGTCCCGGGGGCACGAGTCCCAACCAATACCCGTTTGCCATCATAGTTAGTCTGTGGTGACTGAGGGACTTCTTGGTTGGTAGAAGCACTGACTGGTCTAACTCCTGTACCTCCTTCCACGCCTGCATTTTTTAAATCTGCTATCTCATTGTTTGATTCTCCACTCCCAGAATCACTAGAAGCATAATTGCCGATATTGGCTACTGCTAACCATTCCTGCATCGGGTCTTTGGGCGTGGTTTTAACTGAAGGTAATGGGTTGGTATTGCCAACATTAGATTTTACGGGTTTAGGTTGTGGCGCAGGGGTAGTTACAGAAGCAAGCTGTCTAACTGGAGGTTGGGGAGTAGCTTGATAGCTTGTACTAGGCCTGCTAACTGGAATAGGTGGTGGCGGTGCTTGATAAATTGTTGGCGATCGCGTTATTCTTGGCTGAGTCTTAACAGTAACAGTAGCTGTCGGGGTAGTTGTCGGTGATGGCGTAGGTGATACATCCCCATTATCTTTTTTACTAATAGATTGCAATTCACCTTTTTGGGTAGTAATAGCCATTGCTGTTTTGAGATTTCCGTCCTCCTCCTCCTCCTTGTCTTGTTTCATGTCTTGACTAGTTTTTGCACTTTGTTGGGTTTGATTATTGCCCTTCTCATTTAAAGCTCCTGTCAATGTGCCAATCATCCCCCAAAAAATCAGAACTAATAGCAAAACTCCACCAGAAACTGTCAAGCCTTTCAACAAAGGATGTCCCGCTATCGGGCGAGTTGTCACAACTTCTTCTGGTTCCTTTGGTTCCTCAGAGAGGGTTACTTCTATCGATGATGATGAGTTTTTTTCAATCTCTGCACCATTCATCTGAGCAAATTCTTGGCTACGATTGTGAGATTCTTTAGTAGTAGAAGAATTTGAATTTTCAATAACCTGACTTGACATAACATCACCTGCCCAAATCTACGTCTTGGATGCGATAAATTTCCATTCCTGCAATTCTGGCGTTATAAGCGGCTAACTGTTGTGTTGAAGGATTATTCGGTAAAGGTGGCGTATCTACAGCTCTCACAAAAATAGTTTTATTAAAAGAAATTCCTTTACCTGACTGGTCTTTACCTTTAAAAACCACCAAATTGGCAACCATATCTATACGCCATTGCCCAGGAGATAACTTTTGCGGAGGCGCAAGATAACGCACTACTAGGGCTGATTGTGTCTCCCCATTAAATACATCAGATGGCGTTAAAGCTGCTATTTCTCGTAAGAAACTAGCCCGAAAATCTTCTGATAATGCAAATCCTGCATTCCAAGTATTTGTAGTAACTTTTTTATCAGATATCTGGATACCAGGGTCAATTTTTAAATTCCTGGGGTCGAGATTTTCGTCTGATGATTTAGGGAGAGCATTCCAACTCATCAAATTCATCATAGTCCGACCTACAAAATCCATAATAGCTTGGTCAGTGCGGTCTTTTTCTCCCATCGCAACTGCCCTAATAGAAGTTCCATCTTGCAGTTCAACCAAAGTCGGCTTGCTATTAGAAATCTTTCCTAATCTACTAGAATTAGCCAGAGTAATTAAAAATAAAAATATTAAAATAACAGTTTGTCCTATAGATACCAAAGGAGTAAAATTAATCTCTTTCTTATCCAGTAATCTCATCTGAATACCCTCCCTGAGATTAACCTACCACTACTAGAGAAAGCAGAGAAAACTGCCATCCCTCCACCAGCACCTATTGCTATTGCTAAAATTGGAGATAAAATCGCTTCTATCAATTGTAAAAACAAAGGATTATTACTATCTGCATTCACAATTGAGCTAGCAGCAATCCCACAAATAATTGAATATGACATCAGTACTAAAGTAAGTGCCAGCCAGCCTGCAACCCAAGCATAGATAGGTTTATTGCCAAAAGGAAACAGCGAAAGCACAAGAAAGATAGGCGCAATATAAGCATTCAATAAAAATGCTACCTGCACAACATACTGAAACGCTGCTTGTAACCCGCTAAAGATAATCCATGATAAAGCTTGCACCATTGAATTGATAGTTTGACCAGCAATATCTAATGGATTCCAGCTATTTGAATAAGCAGGTAATCCATATTTATCTCGATAGTCTTGAGCTTGCTTTGTCACCTGATCCGCCTTCTCTTTTTGACAAATCTCTCGCGGATTTATTGGGTTTCCTTGATTATCCTTGCCACTGGTAGGCTTTTTTTCACACTCTTGCATTTGGGCTTGGGCTGAAAGCGCAAAAGCCTGATTCATATTGGTAGTGCGAATTGCATCTCTTAAACTAATACCGTTGCGCGTAATACTTAGCACCTTATCATTTAAATTAATAGCTGTATTCCGAAACATTAAAGAAGTACTAGCAAGTAACTGTCCATTATTAATTGTCAGCATCCAACACACCAATAATGGATATACCATCTCATTTAAAACATCATGGCTCCATCCTTCTTGCATCATGCGTGAATACCAACCTACTGACCAAAAAGAAACAAATACAACACCACATAAGGCAGAGATAGTGACTACTGCTTTATATATTTCACTCTGTCCATTAGCTAAATCTTGCCAATCTTGAGTAAATGAAGATACAACTAATCGTGAGCCATTAATAGCACCATCAACGATATCTTCAGCATTAGTATGTCCAGTTACATCTAGTAAGTACCAGAACGTCAGATTATTTAGCATCTTGCTTACCCCAGAAACTATCAGCAAAAGCTGCCGCACCTATAATTTGTTTAGCACTGGAATTACTATTAGCTTGTTCTTGTCTTGCTTGTTCATCTAACCTACTGGAAATATCACTCAGATTAATGTTTGCGGCTGATAAAGCTCTAGTTTGTTTTTGGGTTTCGCTATGAATCGATTTAGTAATAAGTGTTGTTTGCAGATTCTGCACTGCCATCTTTTTTAAAATGTCTTGAGTAATCACATCATTTTGGACTTCATCTGCGTTATTAGATGAAGTTGCCAAAGCCTGATTAGACATTTCACCCTCTTGGGCTTGAGTTTTCTGTCCTTCTCTACCCAAAACCGATTCAGCCAGCCCATAACTATAAGATTGATGCCAGTTTCTTTGGGCATTATCACCTTGGGTTTGTGAATCAGTTTGCACTAAATCTGTCTCTTGCTCTTGAATAATTACCTTAATTTTTTTACCAGCCTTTAAAGGGTCAGGTATTCCTAAATCTCCAACTGTAGAACTGATAGCTTCGTTTAAATCTGCATTTAATTCTTGCCACTGCTGGCTGAATTCTTGTTTGTACTGTTCAATAGAGGTTTTTAGGCTTACAAGAACCTGCTGAAGTTGATTAAGAAAAGATGCTCCAGCCCTAGCTGGTAAAGCTGAAAATAGGAGAAATAGAATAATTAAGCTGCTAAAAACTGCTAAACGGCGGCAGATAAGGGGTAACGTCAATTGGTTGAGTGATTTCATATAAGTTCTCTCTTGAGACTGTAAAAGATTTAGGCGAGCAAGCAGATATTACTTCTGCTTGTTTTCCCACTAATTTCTTACCAGTTACTATCAATGGTGCAGGAGGTTTGTTATCAGTTTGTTTAGAAAGCCTTGCAAATAAACTTCCCTCATATCGTGGGGATTCTGGTATTAGAGATGCTGGCTGAGAATGCATTAAAATATAATCTTTATTCGCTTGAAATTCAGTATTTATACCTGGTTGCTTTAATTGAAATCTAGATTTTTTATTCATTAAACCTGCATAATAAACAGATTTGAGAAATCGGTCACTTTGAACATCATTACTAGCCGTTTCTATGGCTTGCTGACAAGCTTCTTCTTTCTGAGCAATATATTTCTCATGTTGTGCCTGATTCCATTTCCACCCTTCAAAAGATGCCCATGCTGCTAACACTCCTAAAATTGCCAGCAACACTTTATATTGTGCTAATCCAGTAACGATTTCTAACTTTTTCATAGAGGCTTACCCTGTTTAATGCAATCCACGTAATATTTAGAAAACTCCGCAACCCATTGAAATTTATCTGCATACATAGCTTTAAATCGGTCACGGGCTGCTTGCTCCTCCCGACTGTTTGCCACCAACGCCAACATTGAGTAAGAAGGATAGTAACGACAGCGAATATATTTGTTGTTGTAATCCAACAGCCAGAGCGTATATAACTGCTTAATATTGGGGCGAAAGCTTTCATTTTTATCAATAATGTCTTGAGGAATTCCCAAATGCTCAGAAAAACTCTTAGCAGCCCCAGGTACTATCCGCCCAATCAAACGACAGGGCATATTTTGCAAAATCTGCTCACCGGCTTCTGAATTAGCAATCGACAGAATATCTTGTCCTGCCAGCATAACTCGACAACCAGATTTTCGGGCTGTGGCACATTTACGGCCTACCAACCGCGATAAAGCAGCGAACCGCAACAGCACACTGCTTTCATCCATGAAGAATGCGCTATTCGGTGCTGAGAGCGATTGGCGAGATGCAGCGATATATGCAGACATCCCAAACACCTCTGCATCCTTACTTGATTGCAAATTCGTCAGCGCAAAAGTAATTAACTTAGCATCAGTATCAAAAGTTGAGGGACGGCAGATGGCATTGCCGATACTGCTATTTTTCCAATATTGAAAGCGCAGCCGGATATAATTAAGCGCTCGCTCTACATTCTCATCTTCATATCCCAGGCTGATATGCTCCTTGTCAAAGAAATGTTCCATATCTGCTAGCGTTGGGGTATTCTCCCAAGCCGCAGAACCCAATCCCCCTGACTTAGCAAGTGCAAAGCGTCTTTGAATATCATGATCATCGTAAAAAGCTTTTGTCCCCAATGGAATCAAAGACTCGATTGTTTGCGACAAGAAGCCGTCAAAAGTCTGCGAACCCAAGACTAATTGCAGAACAATCAAGTTCACATCATTTCTGTGCGCCTTAGCTCGTTCCTCTCTTTGGTCTACAGGGATTTTTGATAAGTCCAAAGGTTGCACCAAATTATTGGACTCCTTGGAGATATCAAAGTAAAAGCCGTTGTGATAGGGCGTGTAATCGCCAAACGTACCTGTACCATCATCATTGGGTAAGTCAATCATCAAAACGCTCATATCCTGAGCTTGGCACTCGGCAATGATGGATGAGACTAAAACAGACTTACCCGAGCCGGTTGTACCCAAAATCAAAATATTTTTGGTTTTTGAAAGGTCAATTTTGACTGGCGAATCTCCTTCATCTGCAATCAACTCAAACCCTTGCATATCTGCGGGACTATTCTGCACTATATTGGTCAGTCCCAGAATTTCACTAGCAAAGAAAGTTTGCCGCCGATTGTAAGGGCGCATCAAAATTGGTTCCAGCCTGATTAATAAAGTCTGCAACCAGATTAACCAAGCATATTCTACTTCACGGGTCAGTTCTGTCGGTTGGGAGATATAACCAGAAATCAGTCTGCAAGCATCATCTATTTCCTCTGCCGTATCTCGATAAACCAGCACCACCAAGCTCAAATTGAGTGGCACATCTCCTGTATACAGTTGTCGTTGTGCTTCCACCGACCTTTCTACATTAATTTGGGCAGAAACATCAATGGATTTTTTCTGCTGCACATTTAAATCTAACGCCCTGGAGCGTTTAGTAATCATTTGTTGGGCAGCACGGGTAATTCCTCGGTCAGCTGGGGAGAATTCTGTGATGATTTCCACATCAAAAATGTTGTGACGCGAAAATAAATCCCACAGGAAACGAATTTGATGTTTGGTAGAAGCAAAGATTTCTGGTTTGCGGCTCAATACCATTACCCCGACATACTTCTTCTCATCACCATGTGGTAAACAAATCCAGCGTTTATCTGCGAACGGCACACCATTATTGAGGATGATGGAAGTTAGATGAGGCTGATTGATGATTTCGATTGGTTTATCAAACAAAGCCTTTTCATCAATTTCTTCTCTGACACCTTGCTCATCAAATACCAAAGTGTGTGGAATAATGACTTCTTTAGCTCCAATATTTTTACACAGCTCTTGCCATAAATCAAAATCTGTTTTTGGTTGAGGATTTAACCCCATCTCTGCAAGAATCTGCTGGTATCTTAATGAGGCTTCTAGGGCTTTCGTTAATATTTGCGTTAATCTTTTCTGGGTTAATTGATTAACGCCAGAATCTGTAAATCTGCGTTGTAAGAAGTTAGCCAATTTCACTAAAAACTTATCTACTGGGTCTGAGGTTTCTAAAGCTTCAGAAGCTATAGTAAATGACCAGTAAATATTGAGTTTGATATTCTTCCGGGCTTTTTCTTTAGTGAGCTTTTGTGTGCGGGCAAGTCTTCCCCAGTCTAGGAATTCGCACTCTAGAGAAGCTGGATTATTCAGGCGCTGCATCAAATATTCTGCACTATCGCTATCATCACAAAAAGAACTCCATCTAAACGTGATTTTTTCTCTTTGTGGTATTTCTTTACAGCCACTTTCAAAAGCTTTGGCAATTGCTTCTATCTCTTGTGCAGAGTTGAATAGAGGATGAATTCCCGTGCAGGAATAACCAAAGATTAATTGCAGAGTATTACTACTCTCAGTCAAATGCTTTTTACTAAGTAAATAAGCTCCAATAACGTAGGAATCTTTTTTGAGTCTGACTATCGTAGTTAAATCCAACCAATCTTCAAATGGATTGAGAGTTTTTGGTTGAGATGAACGAGTCAATTTGACTTTTCTGGTTCCAACTTTTTTCTTGTGCTGTGCCTGAGTGTAAGTAGCATATCCCCTTGTCCATCTGGGAATAATTGGGTAAATCTTAGACCAATAAAGATATGGTTTATCTCCTGAAAGTAGGGCGATTGAAAAACTTGCCCAGAATGCCAAGCCTAAGCCCCAGAAAATATCTAATCCTAAAAGTAGGCTCAAAAGTCCAAAAACTACACAGAATACACCTGCAAAAATTACAAATTGTCTGCCTGTAAACGGGCCAAATTTTGGACTTTCACCTAAACTCTGATTGACTTTGATTATCTCTTGTTTCATCAGATTTTTAGAGCCATAGCATAGGGTGTCTGAAAGCAAAGCTAGAATTAATTACAAGCTGCGTTATTACCAAAAAGCAGAGATTGAAATACTACAATCAATATCACAGATATAAAAGTGAAAATTGGCTGCTGAATGACATTACTCACTTCTTCACCACGTCCATAAGCCGCAACTCCTTGATATACAGAGAAGCAGAAATAACCAAATAAAACTATTGTCAAGGCGGTAAATAAAATCATTGGCAGACTAGTCAGAACTGCATTACTAATCGCTCCACCTGCTGAGGCATTAGTAATTATGCATTCCATTGCTTTTTGGGCATTAGAAAATATTGAATCTGCCCTTGCTGCTCTTGATTGCAAGGCAATAGAGAGCGTGGTTGCTACTGAAACTAATTGCCAGCGTACTGGAAATAATCTATCAAGTAAGTTTTTTGTGGCTGGATTAATTCTTGCTTTACTATCTACTTGCATAGATGCTTTAAGCAAAGCTAAAGCCACAGGTAATATTTTTCTTTGCATAATGAATGCCAAAGATTAGTAAAGTTGTCTAACTGTCGTTTGAAGGCTGATGCCTTTCATTGGAGGCTATTATGAGGATTTTTTCCTCTACTATCTGATAAATACTGATTATGAGCTTGGGTTCTTAATCTTGATAATTATCAAGAGCCATTTAGATGCCTTTGCCCTGACTGTTCTTTGCTTCTAGGAAATTTAATTATTAGGAATAAACCTGATTGAGTAACAAGCCTAATTATTTTGCAAAGGAACAATAAAAAAACTTTAGTCCAAGTTACTAGAGCGGAACAATTTTTGTAAAATTATTTCAACTTTATATATATTTGTTATCACTATTAGCCAAAATTTCATTCCTATAAATAGTTGACTAAATAATATTCTTATGCACTTTTCAATGCTTTATTTTTATTTGTAGACAAGTACGTATTTATGATAACTTTCTCGATAAAAAGTTTACAATGGTTGCGCCCGCCCTTGGCATTCGCGGAGCGTGTCGTAGACAAGCCTCTCGCAGAGAAGGCATCGCACTGCTGATAGAATCAGCAATTATGGTTATAAAGGGCAATTCCTGGAAACATACTTGTCAATTTGCGCTGTTGCAGATTTGCTAGCATGAGTTGTAAGAGACTTCTGCCCCAGCGTCAAGTAATAGTACATCCGTAGTTGGGGATACAAGCCGTCATAATCTTTCTCAGCTAACAATGATCTAATTCCAACTTTGTAGCAACGGAAAAATTCTGCTTTACGTGATTGACATAGTTCAGTACTAGTTTCGACAGCTTTTTAGTCCTGCATCAGATACTTCCTCAGCATCAGCGGCTCTTAGGCATTGGTATTGCTTCTTGCTCAGACTACTGGCATTTCTGGCTGAAATACTTTATTTTTATCTGGTTACAATTCGTGCAAACGCAGTGAAATGATAATAGTCTGAGATAACAAAAATCTATAATCCATTCAAGGTAGATAAAAAGTGACAGCTTTAACCATTGCTTTCTTTAACCAATCGGGGGGTGTCGCCAAAACCACTTTGACGATGAATATTGGTTATCATCTTGTGGAACGTGGTCGAAAAGTCTTGCTTGTTGACGTTGATCCGCAGAGTTCCCTGACAACCTTTATGGGATTGGAACCTGTGGAGCTTGATAAAACTCTTTATCACGCACTGGTTCAACAGGAAGAACTAACGATACTCCATGATATTTACGGTATGGATTTAGCCCCTTCCAATATAATTCTCAGTAAAGCTGAAATGGAACTGGCAGGGGCGATCATGCGGGAACTTCGGCTTAAACAGGTATTGGAAAACGTACAAGACAAATATGATTTAATTTTGCTGGATTGCCCGCCTAGTTTGGGAATTTTGAGCATCATGAGCTTGGTTGCGGCAACGCACGTCTTAATTCCTATCCAAACAGAATTTAAAGCACTCAAAGGCACCCAACTGCTGTTAAGCACTATTCTTGAGGTTCTCAACTTAGCAAATAAAAAATTAAAAATTGCTGGTATTGTGCCGACTATGTATGATGGACGGACATCTCAAGGAGAACAGAGTTTGAAAGCGATCAATGAACAGTTATCCAAAATTGGCGCGGTACTACCAGCGATTCCCAGAGCCACTGACTTTGCCAATGCTTCCCAAAGTCGTAAACCTTTGGCTCTTTATAACCCAAAACACCCAACGATAGAGTTGCTACAAGAAATTGCGAAGAAATTGGATAAAACCTCATGATAGCTAGAAAGAAAACGCCTGAAGAGTTCCAATTTGGTGGAGTTCTCAATGCTTTTGTTAGTCATACTGAACAAAAGACTGAAGATATTAATCTGCTACCGTTGGTAAATATTATTCTGCCTAAAAGTCAGCCACGGCGTTACTTTGATATCCAAAAGCTGGAAAGACTTAAAGCTTCTATTGAACAATATGGCATTCTTGAACCATTAATTGTCCGTCCTGTAGAAGGTAATATTTACGAGTTAGTTGCTGGAGAGAGACGCTATCGAGCAGCGAAAGACCTAAAGCTGTTAGAAGTTCCTGTTGTCGTTCGGGAGTTGAATGATAAGGAAGCTATTCAAATTGCTCTGATTGAAAACCTTCAACGCGAAGACTTAAATCCTGTGGAAGAAACACAGGGCATACTGAACCTTCTAGCGGTGGAACTGGATATGACTCCAGAGCAGGTAAAATCATTGCTGACGCAAATGAAGCACGCGGCAGATAAATCTGGGCATAACGTTATGCCCAAGGAAATGACTGTTGTAGAGCAGGTTCTGGCTTCTTTGGGTAAAATGACTTGGGAATCCTATGTGAAAAATCGCCTACCTTTACTGAATCTACCAAAAGAACTTTTGCAAGCTTTAGAACAAGGCTCAATCGAATACACAAAAGCCAAGGCGATCGCGCGGATGAAGAATGAAAAGCAGCGCAAGTCTCTACTGAAGGCTGCCATAGCTCAAGATTTATCTCTGACTCAAATCCAAGAAAAAATTGCCAAACTGAAAGCTGCAGAAGTACAAGGGGATGAAGGTAGAACGGATAAGAAAGCTACATATCCGCAGAGACTGAAAGAAATTTATACTAAGGCGAAGAAAGTTAAATCCTGGGATGATCCGGAAAAACAGCAAGAGTTTGAAGCGTTGTTAGAGAAACTTGAGAAGCTGTTGTAGAAATTTTATAGTTAGTTTTCGGTCTTATTTCATGCTGTTGTTCGCCTAAAGAATAACAAAGATGACAGAAGCATTATTATGGGAAAAGGTAAACAGATATCTTAGCCTATGAATCTTCAAGCCGTCACAAATTTAAATAATATGTCTCTTCACGTTCTGGTTGAACGAGTTGAGTCAGGCTATTTTAGAGCATCAGTGCCGGAGTTGGCAGATTGTGTTGCCGAAGCTGAAACCCGTGAGGCGGCGATCGCGGCTGTACAGGAGAAGGTTAGGGTGAGGCTGGCGAATATTGAGGTTTTGACGCTGGAAGTTGCAAATAATCCCTGGACAGAATTTATTGGGATGTTTGAAGGAGATAAAGAGTTTGCGGATCTGGCGGCAGAACTGCGGACGGAACGTGAGTTAGATATAAGTGGCGCTGCATGAGTCTTTGGTTGTTAGATACGGATCATGTATCTTTGTTATTAGAGCGTCATCCGCAGGTGAGCCGCAAGGTAGCTTACCAGGGGGCGGAGGTTGCGATTTCCATTGTGACGGTTCAGGAATTGTTTAATGGTTGGGTAGTGCGAATAAATGATGCGCGAGAAGTTGAAGATGTTGTGAGGTTGTATGGAAAGTTGAGCCGGACAGTTGCTCTATTCGGAAGGGTAAGGGTACTGGACTTTGATGAGAAAGCAGGGAAAACGTTTCAGCGATTGCTAAGAGAAAATCCAACATTATCGAAACAGCGATTACAGAAGGATATGCGAATTGCTGCAATTGCCTTGGCGAATAATGCAGTTATGGTGACGCGAAACTATCGAGATTTTTCTCAAGTATCAGGATTAAATATTGAAGATTGGTCGCAGCAGGATGGTTGAGGTCAGTAAGGACATATCAGGTAACACCGATTCATGAATAAGATACGAGACTGAGAAACCCTATTTTAAAGCACTATAATCTGCACACCGTAGATAACTGGGCATAACGTTATGCCCAAGGAAATGACTGTCGTAGAGCAGGTTCTAGCTTCTTTGGGCAAAATGACTTGGGAATCCTATGTGAAAAATCGGCTACCTTTGCTGAATCTACCGTTCATAGCTTCTCTTCGCCTTAGAACAAGGCTCAATTGAATATACAAAAGCTAGAGCGATCGCGCGGATTAAGGATGAAAAGCAGCGCAAGTCTCTACTGAAGGCAGCCATAGCTCAAGATTTATCTCTGACTCAAATTAAAGAAAAAATTGCCAAACTGAAAGCCGCAGAAGTACAAGGGAATAAAGGTAGAACGGATAAGAAAGCTACATATCCGCAGAGACTGAAAGAAATTTATACTAATACCAAATCAAATAATGTTTGCGACACATCAATATATTCTAGAGGGCAAGGCAATGCCATGCCCCTACCATCTGTCGCATTCTTTTTTTAAATTGGTATAAGGCGAAGAAAGTTAAATCCTGGGATGATCTGGAAAAACAGCAAGAGTTTGAAGCGTTGTTAGAGAAACTTGAGAAGCTGTTGTAGAAATTTTATAGTTAATTTTTGATCTTATTTCATGCTGTTATTTGTGTAAAGAATAACTTTGATGACAGAAGCAGTATCTTTGTTATTAGAGGTGTCATACAACCAAATATTCCTTGTTACAGCACTATAATCTGCACGCCGCAGATAAATCTGGGCATAACGTTATGCCCAAGGAAATGACTGTTGTAGAGCAGGTTCTGGCTTCTTTGGGGAAAATAACTTGGGAATCCTATTTGAAAATCGGCTACCTTTGCAATTATGGTTTCCATGTTCTTTGCGACCCTACAAAGCACCATTAAAAATCTGATTAGCAGTCAGGTTTAAATTTGGAAAAGTAGGGGATATAATTCGTTCCGAATTCCTAAATTGAGCAACTTGATATTCTTCATCAACTAGATGATAAATAGAAATGGTTGGTTGTTTGGGGTTACCAATAAACTTTCTGGCTCCTAAAGCTGCATAATCAACGATCCAATATTCAGGAATCTTCATTGCTTCGTAATTCCCCAATTTGGTGTAGTAATCATCTTCCCAGTTGGTACTAACAACCTCAACGATCAAAGGAATTGATTCACTTTGAGTCACAGTAGATTCTTTTTCCCACAATTCCTCATTTTGCAAATTAGCATCGTTGATTAATACGATATCTGGCAAGTAACCCGATGATTTTCTCGGTGGTTTTACTAAAGCTGTGTTGGGGATAAAGTATGGCAATTTCAAGCGTTTATATTCAACGGTAATTTCTCCTGCTAAAAATCCCATAACTTTTTCATGCTTTCCACTCGGTTGAGACATTTCTACAATTATCCCATCGTGTAATTCGTAGCGTTTTCCGGTGTTTTCAGGCAACCATTCAATAAATTCTTCAAAAGTCAATAGTTTAGGTAAAGCTTGAGCCATATCAAAACCTCCGCTTGTTTTGACTTTACCATTGCCAGTGTCAGGACTAATTAGTTTGGCACCCCAGTACAGGTTAATGCTTGTTCTTACTTTTACCGTTAATTCTCTCAGGAGCGCTGCTAACTTTCACTAAACTAACCATAGTAATTGGATGCCAATTGTGTTTTGCTTCGATGTTCTAGAACACCGATTCATGAATAAAATACGAGACTGAGAAACCCCATTTTAACGTGTCATACAACCAAATATTCCTTGCCACAGGACTATAATCTGCACGCGGCAGATAAATTTGGGCATAACGTTATGCCCAAGGAAATGACTGTTATAGAGCAGGTTCTGGCTTCTTTGGTCAAAATGACTTGGTAATCCTATTTGAAAATCGGCTACCTTTACTGAATCTGCCAAAAGTTTTAGAACAAGGCTCAATCGAATATACAAAAGCCAAGGCGATCGCGCGGATTAAGGATGAAAAGCAGCGATCGCAGTAGGTTCGACCGCGCATCTTAGGCGATCGAAGCTCGTCGTCTGTCTTGCTTCTCTTGGAAAAGTAGCCAAGCTGATACGATCTGCCACTCGGAGTGGGAAGTTAACTAGTGCAGGACTTCAAGCAAAATTTTCTTTGATATCAAATTTCACTTTCAGGAATTACTACTTCTTCCAAAGTTCAGTAAATTTCTTATATACATCTGGAGATATCTGATCTTGTAAGTAATTGAGTGCTTGATTTTGATGCGGTTTTGCCTCATAAGAATTGCACACATCTGTCAGCTTAACTATTACAGGATTGACATCATTGGTTTGTCGCCACTTGTTGGTAAAATTCTTTAAAATGTCTGGACTTAACTGATTTTCTAAATAATTTAGTGCTTCGAGATAACTAGACTTTTTCGGATTCGATTTGAATTGAATGCACACATCTATTAGCTTAACGTTATTCGTTGGTAAACTTGTTTGGTTTAGACGTATGCGTGCTTCCTTGTCAGCAATACCATTTACCGTCAAACCCTGTTTTTGCTCAAATCTCTCTACCGCTTTATAAGTTTCTGGCCCATAAAACGGTTTGTCTGAAGGTATTTGAGCTTCAGTAGCGAAACCGTGACGTTTCAAATTTTTCTGAAGGCTGACAATTGTATCGTACAAGACTTTCTTGGTTTGTTCGCCAGCATCGCCATCAGCTTTTAGGGGTGGATAATCTTGCTGAAATTTTTTAATTGCTGTGACGGTTGGTTCATCTGTCAAAGGGTTGTTATTTGTCTTCCAGGGAGGACTGTTACCAGGAACCTTACTATCAGGAGCTAAATATCCGAAACCAATTAAGATATTACGGATAGCTTCATTGGTGTAGTTAGTTGCCATGTTTTTTGCTTCCTTGATGACTAAATTACTGATGCTGAAAGCTGGGAACACTGTTTTAAAGTTTCTACTGTCGTAGAAGTTATACGCGAAATCTTGCAGCTTTCCTGTATATTTATTGCGTGATAGCTATCCAGCAAAATATCAGAAAATCGTCAAAACCATCCAGCTTGTTGCCCCGTTCTTTGGGAGTTTTATCTACGTCCTTTGTTACAAAACAAGGAAGTTATTGAACTGGAATGGTACGAGCGGGTTCCTGCGGTATCCTTAGCATCTGCGATCGCACCAGCACTAAAGCCGCAATAATCATAGAAATAGGTTCCATAGATAATCCTCAATAATTTTTAACAGCTAAAATAGTCATTTTTGACTTTTTTTGGCAAGGATTAATAACATAACCATCGGGTAATCATAATTTACGCAAAAAATTTTATATTTATACCCAAAGATAGAGGTACTTTTGTATTGGTTTTAAACTTATCTTGCAAGGTAATGGATGCTTTTTTAAATTGATTGGCGGGCTTTCATTGCTTGTTTTAAATAAAGCACGCGGCAGATAAATCTATCTGGGCATAACGTTATGCTCAAGAAAATGACTGTTGTAGAGCAGGTTCTGGCTTCTTTGGTCAAAATGACCTGGGAATCCTATGTGAAAAATCGGCTACCTTTGCTGAATCTGCCAAAAGAGCTTCTCTTCGCTTTAGAACAATGCTTAATTGAATATACAAAAGCCAGGACGATCGCGCGGATTAAGGGTGAAAAGCAGTAATCGCACTGATTCAGTACAGTGAACAGAAAGACATAGGGATAGTTGGTTTAGTTTTGGGGAAAACTGACTTAGGCGATCGCAGCGCTGCATGAGGCAGATAAATCTATCTGGGCATAACGTTATGCCCAAGAAAATGACTGTTGTAGAGCAGGTTCTGGCTTCTTTGGTCAAAATGACTTGGTAATCCTATTTGAAAATCGGCTACCTTTACTGAATCTGCCAAAAGAGCTTCTGCAAGTCTTAGAACAAAGTTCAATCGAATATTCAAAAGCCAGAGCGATCGCGCGGATTAAGGATGAAAAGTAGCGATCGCACTGATTCAGTACAGGGAATAGGGAGACAGAGGGATAGTTGGTTTAGTTCTGGGGAAAACTGACTTAGGCGATCGCAGTGCTGCACGCGGCAGATAAATGTGGGCATAACGTTATGCCCAAGGAAATGACTATTGTAGAGCAGGTTCTGGCTTCTTTGGTCAAAATGAGTTGGGAATCCTATGTGAAAAATTGGCTACCTTTACTGAATCTGCTAAAAGAGCTTCTGCAAGGCTTAGAACAAGGCTCAATCGAATATACAAAAGCCAAGGCGATCGCTAATTATTTGGCGTGCGGATGCAAATAGTTTTTTTGCGCCTGAAGAGTCAGACTCATAGGCTGATGTCACCACAACCATCAAAACTAATCCAAGAGTGTCAAAAAGTAGATGCCGTTTACGACCCTTAACGAGTTTTCCCAAATCAAAACCAACAGCTTGGGATACCATTGTTCCATTTTCTACAGATTGACAATCAAC
The DNA here is from genome assembly GCF_014696315.1 of Calothrix membranacea FACHB-236. GTDB lineage: Bacteria > Cyanobacteriota > Cyanobacteriia > Cyanobacteriales > Nostocaceae > Aulosira > Aulosira membranacea. Next base: position 59,752 of record NZ_JACJPX010000034.1, on the reverse strand, counting down.
AATTGCTGCACTTGGATTTGGTTCACGGTCTTCTACCACACGTACCCATTGTTGAAGTTTACGGCTGATACGTTCCCATGTGCCATCCATACGCCATTTTCTGAAGTAATAATACACCGTTTGCCATTTGAGGAAGTCATGAAGCAACATACGCCATGCACAACCTGCATACAGAATGTAAAACATGGCATTCATGACAGCACGTAAGTCAACACAACGAGGACGGCAACCTTGATTTTCCTCTGGAATGAGAGATGATAACAATTCCCATTGCTCATCTGTAAGGTCTGTTGGGTATGATTTAGACATGGCTCTTGTAACACTGTCGCATTTTTATCTACTGACAGATTACCGTTACTAGAGCTTTTTTTGACTTTCCAAACATTCTCTTAGAGCGTCGCATTCCTGATATTGAGACTTTACTCAAAGAATTTATAGATGTATTCTAATGTTTAACCAATATTACGTATATACTCCCGAGTACAATAATATAATTTCAGACAGATGATTTATTTATGGAACCAGTATCACTTACAGCCGCAGCAATTGCAACTCTAGTTATCACAAAAGCTTTCGAGAAGACTGGAGAAAAACTAGGGGAAAAGGTACTTGAGGAAGGTGAAAAGCTGTTATCAAAGCTAAAAGAGAAGAAACCAAGTACAGCGAATGCAATAGAATTAGCTCAACAACAACCATTAAATTATGGTGAAGCTGTACTTGAGGAAGTAAAAGCAGCGGCACAGGCAGATCCGGATATTAATAAAGCAATCAAAGACGTAGAAGCTGTGGTCAAAGCTGAGCCAAATTATTTACAAGCAATAGAAAAATTGGAAAGCGCGATTAAATCTCAATCATTAACGGTTCACAACTATGGGAAGTTGGCAGAGTCACTACCAAACCTCAAAACAGTATTCCAGGGAGGAACTTTTTATGGAGATTTTAACTTCTGACTAGAGTCTACTGAACAGTAATGACAAAATAAACTTCACCAAATTCAATCCTCTATTGCTGTTCTGTCAATTTCGTTTGACGGAAATGTTTAATTTATTTTACAACAGTTATAAATAAGTTTTTAATTGTTAGCTTGTTGTTTTATTGCTAGCATCAGTATACTAAACTGTAATTTACGCCTGATGTGAATTAGAAATGCCTCTTATCTCATAAGGGTTTCAAGATTCATTCAAAATCATGGTTTCGGAACTACCTACGAAATTTTAAGGGTTTCAAAGCTTAAATTACATTAAACGTAATTTATACATAAACATTCTATTTACAATTAATAATTACTTCAGGAGAGACATATCGAGAATATCAGTCCTGCCGCAATTGCAGTTGCCATACTAATTTTCACCAGATACTTTGAAAAAACAGGTGAAAATATTGGAGAAGTAGTGAGTAAACAAGTTGAACATTTCGTACAACTTGTGAAAGCCAAAACTTTAATGAGGACGGAGGCTATTCTACAAGCAGATCAGCCTGTGGACTATAAACAAGCAGTCTTGGAATTAGAGACAACTATCCAAAAAGATTTGGAATTAATGGAAGCAGTTCATGAAGTAGTAGCAGTCATTCAATCTGATTCAAGACTTGCCGCTGCTATACGAAGCTTTGCTGTTTTACAACAAACACAACCTTCTACTATTCAGAACTTCGACAAATTAGCTGAAGAGATTCAGGAAATTAAAGCAGTTTTCCAAGGTAATACTTTTGTAAATTCCACCTTAAACTTTTCAAAGGAGCCAGCACAACGGGATGGGGCAAAGAGCAATCGCCGCATTCGTCAAGTTTTATTGGCTAAGGTGAAGAATTTTTGGGTTAAAGGTGTGTTGGAAACGTCCTTGCATCAGCAGGTACCAATCGCCCTTGGCTTACAAAATCGTCAAGATACCGTAGCTTACCCGTGGAATTGGACAGCGGGTACCACAGATCAAATGCCTCAAGATTTTCTTGAAGGAACTTCGGTTATTTCAGTCTTTGACAAAATTGGTGTAGGGCGTACATTGCTGATTTTAGGTGATCCAGGATCTGGTAAAACTATTTCATTGCTACATCTCGCAAAAGACTTGATTGCTCGTGCAGAGGAGAATGTGGATTCTCCTGTTCCGGTTGTTTTAAACCTCTCTTCATGGGCGTTGAAAGAACAATCTATTGAAGATTGGTTAATAGAAGAGCTGCATGGGAATTTATATCAAATATCTAAGAGAATTTCGCGTTCTCTAATTGAACAACACCAACTTCTTCTACTTTTAGATGGTTTAGATGAAGTGCATAGAGAATCTCAGAATGCTTGTGTTAAAGCTCTCAATCTTTTCCAAAGAGAAAATGGGACAGAAATGGTAGTATGCTGTCGTGTCAGGGATTACCAAAGTCTATCTAATCGCCTTAATGTTCAACGAGCAGTTTATCTACGTCCCCTTACTTTAAAGCAAGTACAGCATTATCTCAATAGTCTCAGTAGCAGCTTTGATTTGAGGGCTTTAAAAAAGCTTCTAGCATATGATACATATTTGCAAGAACTAGCTCAATCTCCATTAAGACTCAACATGATGGTACTGGCTTACGGAGGTCTTAGAGAAGAAGAGCTAGGTAATAGATCAGGTACATTACAAGAACGACAAAAACGACTTTTTAATGATTATATTAATCGTATGTTTGAGAAATCACGGGCTTTGGCTTACGCTTTGCACTTTAGCGGCCCTGGTGAAGATGACGCACGCAGAAATTTACAAAAATCTAAAACCTACTTACGCAAGCACGCAACACAATGGCTTATTTCATTGGCTCAACAGATGATTTCAAATTCTCAAACATTTTTTTTAATTGAATACATGCAGCCCACATATTTAAAAAGTCAGCGCGATAGAAAAATATATAAAATTTACGTTTCTTTAATTGGAGGGCTGATTGTTGCCTTAGTTGTCGGGTTGTTTTTTGGGTTACTTGATGGTGTATTTAAGGGATTGTTCAGTGGGTTATTGACTGGAACAATTTTTGGACTAATAGCTGGATTAATTACTGGAGTTTTATTTCAAATAAGTAATTTGCTTATTACTAAAGAAAAGATTAAAACAGTTGAAAATCTCGTATTGTCTTGGATAGATATAAAAAACATTATACTAATAGAAATAGCATTTATTGGATTGTTTGGAGTAATTAGTGGACTGTTTTTTTGGTTAACTGGTGGAGTGACTGGTCTGATTATTGGAACAATTGGTGGAATGATGAGCGGAGCAATTGTTGGTTTGACTGAAGTATTGAGTGGTCAGACAATTGAAGGTTTGGATATTGCTGAACTCCAAACAAAAGTATATCCAAATCAAGGTATATATAAATCGGCTTTTAACTCTTTGACTGTGGGAATGATTGTTGGATTAATCACTGGAGTAATTGTTGGGTTTGTTGTGGGACTGCTTGGCAATATACAGACTAGCAAACTAATGAGATCATTAGTTGGTGAAATGTTTATCAATATACCGAATAGCGGACTAATAGGAGCGTTAGTTGCTGGAATAATTACTACACTATTGTTTGGATTTATTACTGGGCTAAATTACGGTGGCAAAGCTTGTATTCAACATTTTGCATTACGTATTCTACTTTATCAAAAGGGTTTTATTCCTTGGAACTATGCTCGTTTTTTAGACTGGGCGACTGAGCGTATTTTCCTACAAAAAGTTGGTGGATCTTATACATTTATTCATAGATTATTGATGGAACACTTTGCTCGAATGCCAATTGATTCAAGCAATAAATAGTTTGTGAATATTTCGTGGTAGTGTTGCCAATCCTGGTTCAAATAATAGAGGCTGCTGCACATTTTAAAGTGGTAGTTTTTTACTGCTTGTAGAGATTCTAGGCGCTAAATTTCATGCGTTTTCTCTTTAATTAGCAACTCATGAAATAACCATAAACACATCAGGCTTTATTTGTATCAGTTGTGGGGATATTGTTGAACAATTTCTTATACAAATAATGCAGCAATTCTGCTTCAATTGTCATTAGCAGCATGGTCAAAAATATAGTAGCTACGAGGTCATGATTACGATTTGAAATATTTTATTGAGAGATATTCTGTTCATCAAGCCAGTCTTGAATCAAATCTGCTGCAATATCTTCCATTGTTCTTCCAGTATCAATGGATGCTTTTTTAAATTGATTGGCGGGCTTTCATGGCTTGTTTTAAATGAAGTACGCGGCAGATAAAGGAGGGCATAACGTTATGCCCAAGGAAATGACTGTTGTAGAGTAGGTTCTGGCTTTTTTGGAGAAAATGACTTGGGAATCCTATGTTACAAATTGGTTACCTTGATGGAACGTGAGTCAGATAAAATGGCGATTCATAATTATAGACGCAGATTCAAGTATCCAACGCAACAGGCATTCACTTAATTAAATTTTAGCTTCTTCTCCAGCATTGCTTTCATTTGCTGGGCAGGAGTATTTTCAGGAAACACCCGCAGCAAATCCTTCAGATTCTGAATGGCATCTCGGAACTTAGTTTGGACAGTGTTCTGCTCAAGTGTAGTCTGATATAACTCTTGGGCAGTTGAGAGATTGCCTGCAACGAGATGATACAGTGCTAGGTCGAAGGTGTTTTCGTAATTGTCAGGTTTTTCAGTGTGTTTTTGCTGGGCGATTTCGATGGCAATGTTTAAATCAGCTTCGGCGGAATCAGCTTGCTGGAGGGCGAGGTAGACAAGAGCGCGAAGATATCGGTGGAAATCATCTTTAGAGTCAAGTTCAATGGCACGATTGAAGTCTTGCAGCGCTTGGTCGTAGCGTTCCGTCAAGAAATAAGTATGGCCTCGATGTGCGATCGCCCAATCATCTTTAGAGTCAAGTTCAATGGCACGATTGAAGTCTTGCAGCGCTTGGTCGTAGCGTTCCATCAAGTGATAGGTAATGCCACGATGTGCGATCGCCCAATCATTTTGGGAGTTAAGTTGAATGGCACGATTGAAGTCTTGCAGGGCTTCCTCGTAGCGTTCCATTAACCGATAGGTCTCGCCACGAATTGCGATCGGCCATTCCCCTTTGGGGTTAAGTTCAATGGCGCGATTGAAATCTTGCAGCGCTTCGTCATAGCGTTCCATCGTGCGGTAGGTAATGCCACGATTTGCGATCACCCATTCCCCTTTGGGGTTAAGTTCAATGGCGCGATTGAAATCTTGCAGCGCTTCGTCATAGCGTTCCATCGTGCGGTAGGTAATGCCACGATTTGTGATCGGCCATTCCCCTTTGGGGTCAAGTTCAATGGCGCGATTGAAATCTTGCAGGGCTGCGTCATAGCGTTCCATCGTGCGGTAGGTAATGCCACGATTTGCGATCGCCCATTCCCCTTTGGGGTTAAGTTCAATGGCGTGATTGAAATCTTGCAGGGCTTCGTCATAGCGTTTCATCAAGTGGTACGTAATACCTCGACGGATCGCCCATTCCTCTTTGGGGTCAAGTTCAATAGCGCGGTTGAAGTCTTGCAGCGCTTCCTCGTCGCGTCTTATTAAAGAATAGGTACGGCCTCGACCTACTATTGCCTCAACATATCGGGGGTAAAGTTCAATGGCACGATCAAAGTTCTGCAATGCTTTATCATACTCGTTCATCGAGCGGTAGCCTTCGGCGCAACGAAAGAAAACTTGAGAACTAATTAGGTGTGGATGGGTGTCGATTCTAAGTTGAGCAAGAGACTGCCTTAACAAGTCATGTATAAAGCGATAGCGACCACCAACACGCTGGAGCAATAGCCGTTCTGTAGCATAGTTGAGAAAACGAGCATAGTCCCAAGGGATAGAGTGAGTGTAATACAAAGATAAACGTACTAGAACATGATTGATGCAGACATATCCTCCTCCAAACCCAATCCATAGTAGGAGAGCTATGGGCAGGGAAATTAGTATAGTGTTAACAGATATCGTCGAACGTAATACAAGATAAAGTATTAAGGTATCCAAAGGCACAAATATTATCGTAATCAGGATTGCATTTCGCCACAAGTTTTTAATTCCCTGATTTGGCACTGATAGAGTTTTAATTTTGAAGCGCCACTGTTCAAAGTCGAAGCCCCATCTTGGAATATTAAAGGTGAAGTCCAATGTTGGAATATTTAATTCATTGAATTTATTAATTAGTAGGCTAATTTGAGTAGGGACTAATATAGTCTTCCAAGATGACAGCTTGCGTAATATTTTTTGTCGTTTGAGACTTGAGAATGGAGATTGGATGCCTCGCACAACTGATTCTATCTGTGGCAAATTCATTAAGACATCTATTCCCTGCTTCAAGCCATACAAGGAGCCAATCATCAATCCGAGCCACAAACGAGAGCTTAACCCAATCCGAGGTAGATTGATCAACCTAGAGAACAGCGCCCAAAAAATTACAGCAACGATTAGCCCCCAAGCAATTACGGCAAAAAAAGTAAATAGCCACTTTTGAACGGGTGTTGACAGCCATGTTGTTCCAATTTGCTCAATCAAAAACTCGGTTTCTGACTCTTGCAAAAGCTCTAAGGCCAGAATTTCCAACCACTTCTGACTCTGTTCGGGGCTAGGAATCTTTCGGTTGCGATAGGCGCGGCTAGAGGTATCCTGCGTCAGCATTCGTCGCACATAGGCATCTAAAAGTAGATTTAAGCGATCGCCTGCTGAAGTCGCCCGTTGCCACTGGGTTGGATCTAGCTCCTTATAGGCAAGTACCGCTATCGACAGCAACAACGGTCTGCGAATCAGCGCCAGGAAATTCTCATCTGCTACCAAGCTTTTTTTGAGTTCATCTCGGTTTGTTTCTGTCAGAAAAGTCTGGATTTGTTCATCCGTCAAGTCTTGGAGATAAACGGCTCCATCGAGTTCCAGCTTTTGAGTATAAGTTTTATACTGCTCCCCCCGACAGCACAACGCTACCTGCCTCGGACGCAAATCCGATTTTAACCACTGGTTAATTGCCTGCACACAATCCTGCTGATACTCTGGGCGCACCTCATCCAATCCATCCAGCAAGGGTATTAACCTTTTCTCCTCTAGCCATTGCTTAATTTGCTGCGGCAAACAGCCATATCTCTCTCGCACCTTGACAGCCAGCCAATTGGTGATCGACCAGACAGGCGCTTGTTCAGGAAGAGACTCAGAAAGATTTTTCTTGGAAAAGCCCGGTAATCTAGATGTACCCTGACTTCGCTTGGAATTTGATTGAGATGTAGTCGGTTGCCAATCAGAAAGATCAATTACAACGGGGATGCGCTGCTGCGGATCATCTTCTGCCCTTTTCACGAGTTCTAGAGCTAAGTCTAGCAAGCTCGTTGTTTTACCCGCCCCCGGTTCACCCAAAATTAGTAACCGCCCCGCACATTGGTCAAATACCTGCCCGATAGTCGTCTCCGGCGACAATAGCTGACTCGGTTGAGCGATGGCTACCTTCATCTCCATACCCCAAGGACGAACCTGTTGCGGCTGAGTCTCTTTTTGCAAATTCAGCCTGATGGCATGGTGCAGTTGTCCCTCAAGTCTAGATTCAACCCATTGCTTGACTGTTGCCAGCAAATCCTTTTCGGCGTTAGGGCGTAGCGTCTCCTGCGGCTTGAGCAATACATCGCCATTCACCCGCTCGATATTAATTTGGTCGCGTCCCTGGTTGCCATACCCCCGCCTACCCCGTTTTCCCATGCCTACGACCCACCAATTTTGGGATTACCTTCAATTTTTTCAATATTGATTTGGTCGCGCCCGTAGTTTTTATACTCACGACTCGAGGTGGTCTGATTTTGAATATTGATAATCTGCTGTGCCACCTGCCTTAGCTCTGTCGCAAATACAGCATCATCGGTCATCGCATCATCCAAGTAGACTTCCAACTTGCTTAGTGCTGCTGGGGAATAGTCGGTTTCCACTGCTGTGATCGCCGCTTCCGCTTTCGCATTTCCTTTAAACTTAGTAGTGATTTTATCCCTCAGCCCCTTTGCTAAAGATATCGCCCCACCCACAGTCTTCTTCGCTACTTCCCCAGCCCCCGACTTAGCAAATTCCTGAAATGCGAGGTTAAGAATTGCCCCTGCTGCGATCGTAGTTACTGGATCAGTCATCTCAATTTCTCAAAGTTACTACTTTATACCACTTTATTATGGCTTATGGAGTAAATATACAGAGTATAAGATTGTGATTAAGATAACTCAGTTCATAATTTTCACCCTAGTATACAAAACTTAATTAAGATAGATAAATTTAAGTAGTGTTTAAGAACTATTTTTTATTGGTAAGCGCAAAAATCTTGATGTGTGGTGATTATAGCAGCCATTATTTTCTTCTCCGGATTGCTGTGTAAAAGCTTACGATTTTCTTTCTTTTTCCTGCTTTCCCTGTTCCTTAATCACGTTCAGATATTCTTCAACCAACACCATAATTTTCTGTGTTAGCGGCATAGCTTTCCAAGCAGCATCAGGCCGAAGATTTTGTAATTTTTCTTCAAGTGCCTGATGCTCTTGTTTTTCAAGAAAATCAAAATATTCATTCAAAAGAACTATAACTTTTTTTGATAGGGTTAAAGCTTTCCATGCAGAGTCTTGGCGAAGCTGCTCAACGCGATCGCCAACAACAAAAAGGTCAATAGTAGTGCGTTTCCGGGAATTGTTCATTGCCCCATGATCAAGAAATGCAAGGATAATAGCGTTTTAACGTTGCGATGAAATTAGCGATCGCCTTGTTCGTCCTTCTGCTTTTCAAGCAGGTCAAGATATTCCTGTAGTAAGAGGATTACTTTTGATGCCAGAGGTAAGGCTTTCCAGGCGGAATCGTTGCGTAAACCTTCTATTTTTTCACTAACGGTAGAAAGGTCAACTGTTACCCTACTAGGATCGCCCTGTTTTTCACGAATGCTTTCAGAAATCACAAAAGCTGCAAGGTTTGAAGCGTTTCTCCCTTCCTTATCTGCCCATTGCTCAAGGAAGTCATAAAGATTTTTAGATAGCGAAACAGTAAAGCGTTTTTGAGGTTGCGGCATTTTGCATAAAGTGAAGCAATCGGCAGATATCTTATCTAATTTTAGCTTTTCGTGAAATATAAAGGATAATGCAGTAAAATATGCTATTTGCATAAATTGCATCAAATTATTTAATCTGAATATTATGCAGACCAAAGTAACCCACGCCAAATAACGCAAGAGTGAGGAAAGACTAATTCAGGCGTGGTGAACAGCCTATTGCGCTTAAGAATTCAAAAAAATTAGGAGAGACAACCATGATATTGATGCAGCCAAAGAAAGCTGCAAACGGACAAGCCAGCTCAACTATCGCCACCGGCGTTGATACCGGCGCTGGCTTACTAAAACTCGCCCTCGGCACTGGCACAGCACAACAGCGTGTCCGCACCCCCGCCAAAATTGTCGAAGTCCGCGAAGAACTCCACGACGAATTGACCTCACCCGAAGGCGGACATTTTTTCTATCACGATGGCAGCCGCCAAGATTTGAAAGGCAGAGAGTATTTAACAGGAAGCCTTGCCGCCTGGAAAGCCCCCACCTCCCATATCAAACTCAGCGATAACCCAGCGCTCAAAGCCGAATACGTCTTGCACATGATATTGGGTGCTTTGGCAACCTTACACCCTCAAGAAAACTGGAATCTGCACCTAGTTCTCAGCAGCCACAACACACAAGTGTTCCGAGAACTGGTCACCACCAAAACCAGTGGCACCCATACTGTAAGTTTTGGCGGTCGAGACAAACCAAAAACCCAGGTTGTTCTCACAGTCTCCCTTGTAGTGCCTGAAGGAGCTGGCAGCTATGCCTTTTGTGCCGCCTACAAACCAGACCCCCTAATTGACATCGCAGGTCATGTCATCGCCCTGGACTTTGGCACATCCACTGTTATTCCCACAGTGTTTGCTCCCAGTGGCAAGATTATTCACCGCAATGTGCTAGCAGTGGGGGGATGTGTCGATTTGCTGGAGTCCATCGCCGCCGATGTCGAACTGGTGAAAGACCTCGGCACAGGTAAAGCGGGTAACACCGAACTAATCCGCCAAGCGATTGAAAACCACAGTTTGAAGTACGGCACCCGCAACTTCAGTTTTCAACATCTCTACACCCGCCATCTCAAAACCTGGCTCGATGACCGCATCCGCTTGGCTTTGGCAGAAGTAGAAGAATGGCGGGATGCAGCTCAAAGTCTCGTCGCCTGGGGTGGTGGCGCAGCCTTGCCTTTCGCCCAAGAGAAATTTCAGAAAGCAGGCATTACCCCCATCCCAGAAGCTTGCTGGGCAAACGCTTTGGGCTTACAACGGATTGCCGAAGGTCGTTACCAGCGAGGTAAATAACATGGCAGAACTAAAACGGGTACGCCTGGAAGAAGATTTACAACAATATCTAGAAACCCAGGCAGAGCGAATTTTAGGAAAAACCCCAGAGACATTGACCCCAATAGATTACTCAACCTTAGTCAACCGCGCCCTTTACGAACACAAACTGGCCCACGGTATTACCCGCAAAATGCCTTTGGGACGGCTGGTGGACTGGCTGCTGAGTTTCTCGCCCTCTGCCCGGAACTTTTCCTTCATACCGCAGGGTAGAGCAGGGGAGTCTGTAGCAGCTGCCGCAGAAGTTGATGATTTCAGTCTGGATTATCAATTAGGAGAATTATTTGAACAGGAGGCAGCATGATCCCCAACAACAGCAGCAGGAAAGAACCAGCGATCGCACAAACACCGCAACCATCACCTGCAAATGTCTTAGCTCGGATTGCCGACATTCGCCAATCCATCAACGATTTAGCGCAAGACTCAGCAGTGCTAGAACTAGTTTGTTCCGGCACATATAACCCAGATTTACGCATGGGAGATGCTATCCAAGCATTGGATGAATTGGCATACGCCCTGAGCGAATTTGAGCAAAGGAATATAGCACCCCTGCCCAGGCTGGCTACCAAATCAGGGGTACTGGTCTCCTTACAGATTCATCAAGCATAAGAACTATAAGGACATCTTTTTATTATGCGACAAAATGTAACTGCCCTAAATCAGGGGCAACAGAATAGTTTGTCCAGCTATCAGCAGATTGTCTACCAGCATTCACAACACATCAACTACCTGCTGGACTTGTTGCTCAATCAATTGTCCCCAATTGCCGTAGAACAGGGGAGGACAGTCTGATGAAACCAATTGGCTACTACACCGCATACACCCCAGGGGACGAAGGATTACTGGCAGAAATGCAAGAAGCGTGGGGAGCGCAGTTTCAAAAACTCAACAACACCGAACGCCTCTGGATGATCGTGAAATTGGCAGAAGATGTCTGTGCTGAACAGGAAGATAACATTAGAGCCAGCGTAGAAGAGGCGATGATACGGCTCGATGAACTTTCCGCCAGTGACAAGCTGGGCCTCATCGAAGCCTTAGTCAATCAAGCAAAATCTCCTGCATAGCATTCACAGGGACAGCAAGCAATAACTGAAGGCTGGGTCAACACCCAGCCCCTGAACATTCCATAACCTTTTCCACCAACCCATGACACGCTATCAAATACCAGCCACCTTTGGGCTGTTGGGATTGCTGTGTGTCGCTTCCCCCTTAATCTTCAAACTGCCATCACAGTTCAAGGCGTTTAACGCCAGTTCCCAACTGGAAGCCCAAAACCTCCTAGAGCAAGCACAACTACGCAACAGCGAAGAATTGGAACGCAGCAGAATTGAGCAGCGTAAACAAACCGCCGACAAACTAGCGCAAACGGGTGTTCTGCCGAACGGACAGAAGCTGAAGATTCGCGGTTACTATGATACCCCCCGACGCAACCCCAAACCAGACACCACCGGCTGGCTAGCGGATGAGGAAGTGTTTGTCTATGACGCTGCTGGTGCATGTATCGGTCAAATTCGCAACCGTCAGTGGTTGTGGAAACACTACTACCAGAATGTCTGTAACAACGCCCCTGTCCTGTAAGAGAGCAGGGGGAGCAGAGGAGGCAGGGGAGGCAGGGGAGGTAAGAGAATTGTTAATTGTTATACCAATTTTAAAGAAGAAGGCGACAGATACATAGCCCCAAACCCTCGCCCTGTATGGGTTCTTAATTTTGAATGCGCGAATTTTGAATTGGTATTACTTCTTCGTTCCCCCTGCACTCTCTCTACCCTGGCTTCTCCAGCCCTTCTTTTTGCTTAAATTTAAACGAGGTAGCAATTATGACATTGCTTGATAAAGATACTAAGGAAACGACATCCAACCGACAGCAACAACGGCAAAAATCCGTCATTAACTATGTAGAAATTGTTGCCCAGTGGCTGGTAAATATCATCTCCATCCCCGTGAGCTTTGTTTCCTACATCCTGGCGCAATTCGTTACCCCAGGCTCAAGCGGCTCAAAAATTTTAGGCGCACTGGGATTTTTCATCGGCACCCTGCTGAGTACGGATGGCATCTGGCAGGTAATGTTTCAAGGAACACCTTTACTACCGTGGTTTGAAAGCACCTGGATCGGCTGGCTTGGATGGCTGACCTTACCCTTTAATCCCTTGTTCTGGCTATCAGTGGGCATCAGCGCCCTCGTACAAATTATGGAAGCCAGAACCCTACGCGGCAAGCGTCCTGACCAAGCCAAAGTAGAATTTGAAGCAAGCACCCAGTACAACCTGCCCGCCAAACCCACAGGCAAGATTGATTTATCTCAAGCCTTGTGGGGTGATTATAAGCGCGCCGGGATGCGGGAAAGACATACCGGAGGAGCGATCGCCCTTTTCTTCTGGGTGTTTGATATTGTGACAACCTTTGCTGGACGCAACCCCTTCCGTTACACCAACCCAGGGCAGATTATTGCCTGTCTCGCCTATAACATCGCTACTATGTGCGCCGGCGAGGTGGGATACAGCATTTGGAAATTAACCAGCAAGTAAAATTTCATACCTCAATAGCTACCTTTACTGAGGTTACTAAGCGTCTACTTGGGGAAGTAAATCACTATGAACTTCTTTCATGATCAACACCCACCAGAACCCTCAACCCCGATTGCACCCCAATCAGTAAATCCACCTCAACCCTTGCCCACCCTGACCACCAGAGAAACCGCACGACTCAGGGACAATTACCCCAGCATTGAACATTTAGAAGCTGGAAATGCCGCCTCCTGGCTGGTGGAACGCCAAGACCAGTTACTGTACCGAGGACAACGGGGACGGGCACAGATGAACGTTGCCAAACTGATTACCCTGGCCGGAACTGCTGTTGGGGCAGTCTGTTACGCCACCAGTCCCTTAGCTCCGATTGGGGCGTTGATTGCTGGCGTAGGCTATGTATGGTCGGTGGGCCAGGATTTAAACGATTCGCACTGCTTCGCCCCCCTTCCCTTTTTACGCGGCAATTTCTTTGAATTCTTGGCAGCAATGGGGGACAGCGAAGCGCGGATAGACTGGTTTAGTCAGAAAAACGAGCTGGCAGACCTAATGTTCCACCTCGATTTATATGAACGCTACGAGTTTGCCATGCTCCGCGAGTTCAACACCCCTCTCAGTGCCTATCTTGACCAGGTAGAAACCGGGAAACGGTTTTATGCGTATCGTTGGCTGCTTGACCGTTACATAGATTACAAAGGGGCATTGCCCGACCAAGCCAGTTTAAATCAACATCTTGCCTCAGTCTCCCTTGACCCACAGCTGAATTACCGCACTGTGCAGGCACTGCAAGAGCAGCAAGCGCAAAGAACTGCACTCCCACAACCCAAAATCATCTCCCTGCCACCACCAACAACGGTGTCTCTCCCTGAACCACCAACTGTTAACCTCAAAGATAGCCCTCCTGGTGTAACAGATGGCACAACAAGGCGAATAGATACCCCGTTATCTCCCAAGCAATCCACGCCCTCAACTCCTATTAATGTAAATTCGCTCCTAGCCTTACCACTCAACCAACGCGCCGAACAGATTATCAAATTGTTGCACCAGGCAGGATTCGACCTAGCAAAATGCGTTGACAGACAGATTACCGTCATCTGCGGCAACCAGCGCGGCGGGAAGGGAACCCTGATGGCAATCCTCGCCATCCTTGAGAGTGCCTTATCTCCCGACCTAAAAGTTCACTATTTTACTGCTGGAAAAGACTTGTATCCCTTTCACTGCGATCGCCTAATCTGCGCCTACAGTTTCCCCGAAAAGGATGAACCAGATAAATCCGTCGCGGCGGAACTGTACCGCTACTTGCGGGAGATGGACAAGGCGGCGGTAGGGGCCTACGCCGACCGCATCATTGTCATTGATGAAGCTGTCGCCTTGTCAGATTACTTGGAAGCGGAACAAAAGCAATGGATGATCCGGTTCCTACTGTCCCGCGCCAGCAAAAAGGGCGCACAAATTTTCGTGGTGCTACACGGTCAAAACCTGACTTCTTGGGTAGGTACAGGCAACACCAGCGGACTCAGCAGCACCTTCAAAGCCGATGTTACCTTTATTGGCTGCGAATCGACTTCCAAAAAAGTTGGCACTCTCCGTTCCATTGCTGTGGCCACCGGAACCTATTTTCTGGCAGACCCAGAAAGCTTCGCAACTCCCTTACCCAGAGGCGAAATCGGCACCATCCCGGCGTGGCTGAAAACCGAAACCAACCCGTTCACGGGCCAGCCAGACCCCGCCCGCACCCTGCTGACTTTCTTTCCGGAGTTAACTGATGCTAACCACCCCAGCCATCAACCAACACTTCCCCAGGATTCCTTAAACATAGTTGAAAGGCAGGAACTCACAAACGCGATCGCCAAAGTGCAATCGAGTAGGCAGGCGGAACAGTCAACCGAACTGTCCCCCAGTGCTAGAGATGTTCTGGCTTTTTTCGATGCAGTCAAAGCCCAATCCCCCAAAACCTTGCGGGACATGAAAAAAGCCAGTCGCTTGTCCGGTTACACGGACGCGCAGATTTTTCACGCTCTAGCAGAATTAGTGGCAGCCGGAACGCTGATTTTTGATGGGGCAGATAGCTGGTGCAAAGCCGACTGGTAAACCGCCGCACTGCCTTGTTGCCGTAACAGCCAGCAAAAACCCTGCTCTCCCCCACACCACGGCAGTAGGGCAGAAACAAGGCAACCCTGACACTGCAAACAAGGCAGCCACGGCAGGGGGATACGGCTTGCGGGGCCACTGCCTTAATTACGGCATTTACGCACGCTGTGGTCAAAAACAAGGCAGCCCCCATGAACAAGTTTCACCAGCGTTGCATGAAAGTGTTTTTCTCCCCCAGCCTCCCCATCTCCCCCTGCTCTCTCCAGGCAGGCCAAGGCAGACCACGGCAAGGGATGACAGGCTGTAGTCGCCACAGAGAAAGCCTATCTCTGACAGCCTCAAACAAAGATACCTGCTATAGTCTGTCCTAAACCGACTCAACCTGAATCAGCACAGACATACACCCATAAACAAGAGGAGAGAAGAGAGATGAAGCGTCAGCAAAAATCTATGGCAGCGAGAACAATGCTAACTCTCTCTATTACCACCCTGGCCTCTATTCGACTAAAAAATCAGAGATCCTTCTCTAGGAGGATTTTTTTGAAGAAAATTTAACAAGGCAAAACTCCCTGATAAAAAAGCTCTGTCAGGGAGTATCCTTATTAAAAGGCAAATAAATTTCATATAGATTTTTGTTTGTCTGATGGGATTTTGCCACGGAAATTGCCTAGGTTTGGCGACTGAACACAATTCCCGCGTGCTTTCCCGAATCGCAGCAGGCACATACAGCAGGAGAGATTTGTATTCCACACTGAGGGTGCCTTCTTTAGTCCCTGATATACCGCGAGCAGACTATGTTTTATGCTTATCCCCCAGGAAAACTTAAAACGGCATTATCAATGCCTCGGTTTGACTCTGGTAGATCCTGCTGATAAAACAGCCTGATAACGGCTAACCAAGCTGAAAAGTCCATTCTGCTTTTTAAGCAGGCTGACGTTAATAGTCAGTCCGGCCTTCCCATTGCCATTAGTTTATCACAACGCTGTTTCCAGTGCTTGCTGCTGGTGAAAAATTTTCATGGGAAATTTTTTGTCATGCAGCCAGAAAAGAAGAAAAAAGGATACAGTTCCCTTGAGGGACTGTTACCAGAAGATATATTGGGTCAAAAATTCCTCCAGTATTTTTACCATCCTTGGGGGTTTATTTACGCACCAGTACCAGGTAATGGTGAGCGTCCCGCCTGGCAGACAGAAAGCCGCTATCCCATCCAGCCGCGAAACCTCTGGAGTCAGTATTTGAACCCGGATGTGTTGCTGGGCCTGAAGTTTGGTAAATGGACGCGCTATCTCATGCTCGACATTGACCGTAACAGCCAATACCATCCTTATAACAACCCTCAAGCCTATGGCAAAGTGCTGGCCGCCCTGGAGAAAATCGGCTTATGCCGTCCTGTGGTAATCCAAAGCAGTGACAGTGGCGGTATTCATATTTATTATTTTTTCGGCTCAGAAATACATTCCTTTTCTCTGTCCTGTGCGGTGTGGCTGGCCCTGAAAGAAGCCAGACTCACGACCAAAGGCGGGCAGTTAGAAATCTTCCCCAATCCCAAACCTTATAGTAAAGACAAGCCCACGAGTTTCAAAGCCCATCGCCTGCCCCTGCAAGCAGGTTCATATATATTAGATGCGGACTGGCAAATCGAAAGTAATGACCTGGAGAAATTCCTACGGGCTGCCAATTGGTCAGCTCAAGGACAAGACGATCTGGGATTACAGCAGGCGATCGCCGCCGCCAGCAAACAGAAAATGTTTTGGTCAGACAACGGCATGAGCAATGCCGTCTTTCTGTGGCAGCAAGATCTGCTGGAACGGATCAGGGAAGGCTGGACAGATTATCACCAGACCAATGACCTGCTCAAGGACATCGCTTGCTATGGTATTGTCTTTGGTAATTTTAGCGGGCTAAAACTGATTGACTACATTGTCACAACCGCCCTGGCTGCTCCCGGCTACCACCAGTATTGCCGCCACCAGCATGAAATTGAACGACGTGCCGCCGAATGGGCAAAGTGCTGTGAAGGATTTTATACACCGTATCCCTCCTACCCCAACCGCTCGGCCAGTTACCGCGAACACTTTGCTGCTAGTTATGGCAATAACAACCTGATTGCCTTCCCGCACCCCAACCAGCAACGCCAACAGGAGACCTTGGAACGAATTACTGCTGTTGTGGCTAACCTCAAAGGGCAAGGGAAATTTCCTGCTACCGCTAGCGAACGTGCCAAAGCAATCATTGCTGCTTCCAAACAGCAATACGGGAAAGGGACAAGCCAAACCACACTCCATAAGCCAGAATACCTGTGGTTGTGGCATCCTTTGCATGAAGGGCTAGAAAACACCCCCACCCCTAAACAGCATGTAAATGCTTCGCCAGAGCCAGTTGTAGCCACCTTACAGCCCGAAAAATACCCAAAATTACCAGATCCGTGGCTGGCTGATGAAAACCCGGAACCCTTGCTACAGCAGCAGACTCAGCAGATTTACACACCCCCCCCCTTAATGAAGGTTTTTTTTCTACCTCCGGCTGATGCGGGCAACGGCGTTAGCCGTCAGCCCGCCATTAGCTCTCAAAGTGAGATTCTTAATACAGCTGAAAATCGGCCCTGTGAGAATCAGTCACCTGAAAACCAAGAACCTAATTCTCATAATCCCCAATTTCTTCAAGATGAGATTTCACTTCAAACCGTAAATAAGTCAGCTGTTAATCAACAATGTGATTTCCAGGGATTTGAAAATCAAGAATCTAATTCTCACAATTCCCAATTTACTCAAGATGAGATTTTACTTGAAACTGTAAATCGACAATTTGAAAATCAACGATTTAAAAATCCAGAATTTAATTCTCACAATCAACAATCCGATTGTGATTCTTCAGTGATTCATAAGCAAAGCCAATGTCTTTCAAATTCCGGCGACTGTCAAAAGTTTGATAAATCAGACTTATCAATCATTGAAACAATCGGGACACCCATCCAGAGCCAAAATATCACAGAACCTGCCAGATCGGCTGATCGCGAAATTGTTATCAATCTCCAGTCAGCACCAATTTCTATACCAGCTTCTACACCAATCTCTCCACCAGGTTCTATACCCTTTTCTGTACCCGTTTCTATACATCCAGGTGTCAGCGATGCAGGCTTATCAGCACCAGATGCCTCTATCACTTCCCACGCAGCTGCCTCTCCCCCTGATGTTTCTTCTTCAGAGGAACCGGAATCATCGTCAGCTGTGCTTGACGGTGTTGATAGCAATCCTGCTATCAGTACGCCAAACTTCACCCCAGAGCAGCATCGAGAGGCAGCCCGCCTGAAACTCCAGACGATCGCCCAAGCGAAACACTGGGTTAAAACATACTGCATGGCAGAAGGACTGCACTTGCCCCCGATGCTTCGCCAAAAAATGGAGCAGCTTGCCCAACGGCTGCTGATGCGGGAGTCCAGTTCCCCAATTCTTCAGCAGGAGGCCGAGCAGTGGTTGGTTGAAAATCCGCCCAGTGAGGAACTGCTGACGCATTTTTCTTCGCTATATTTATCCCAAGTTTTACCACGATAGAATAAAATTATCCTCCTTGTTGAAAATGAAAAGTTACACAGGAAAATTGTGATTTTATGGCTAAAGTAGAATTTACCATCCCCATTCATTCTGTCAAAGATACCATCAGAGAAGAAGCCGAAACTAAAGCCAAAGAAGCTTATGTTATGACTCTACTTAAACATGGAGAAATTAGCAGTGGGAAGGCTAGCCAATTACTAGAAATTTCTCGCTTAGATGTAATAGATTTAATGTCGAAATACGAAATATCTCTATTTGACGACAGTATGACTTTAGAAGAATTTCAACAAGAGATAAATCAGGTAAAAAAGAAATTACCAGCCAATAATTTATGATTATTGTCCCAGATACAACCTCATTAAGCGAATTTTCTAAAATTGGTAAATTAGACTTACTACAGGCTGTTTTTGGCAGAATCATAATTCCTGAACAGGACAAAAAATCAAGTAATTTATGCAGCCCCAAACAGGATCGTCCGACCATCAAAACCGTGATGTCACTATCAACATCAGGGCGCACCAGGGACAACGGGATTTAATTGACCGGGCAGCAGAAGCCCTGGGCAAGAACCGTTCCGATTTCATGCTGGAGACCGCCTGTCGAGAAGCAGAAGCAGTCTTGCTAGATCGGCGGCTGTTTATGGTGGATGAGGAAAAATTTCAGCAATTTGTCGAGCTACTGGATCGGCCACCAGCCACGAATGCCAACCTGCGGAACTTGCTCGCTAAAAAAGCGCCGTGGGAACAGAGTGTGGGGGAGTAGATAGAGCGTGACACGCTCAGAGTCAAATGATTGTCAAAGCGAGAATCGCCCTTTTGGATCAGTTGTCCTAGATGGTAAGTGAGAATCGTGACTGAGAGTGGTTGAATTTAGGCTGTAGTGGGTTAGATCGGGATAGGGGTATATCCCGATCTAAAAGGTCTGGTATTGTTCGCTATCAGGGCTTGCCTCCCCACTTCCTTGTGTCTCTATGGGAGAGAGCATACTCAACATCGCGATCGCGCCACGAATCTGGTCGGACTCGACTTCCAAATACCGTTGCAGTTGTTCCAGGCTGCGATGGCCGCTGATTTCCTGAATCACCCGCAGGGGTACGCCATTACGGTGCATGAGAGTCAGGGCCGTGCGTCGGCAGCTATGAGTCGAGGCCCCCTCGATGTCAACCTGTTCGCACCCCTTCCGGAAAATCAGTGCCGCATAGTCTTCATGCAAATGCCCCCGCCCCCAGCGTCCGGGGAAGAGGTAACCATCGTGGGAAGTTTTGGGTTTGTAGAGTTTCAGGTGACGGCGCAAATCGTCCAGCACCGGGATAGTCCGGGTAGCCAGTTTACCCTTGGTGTTGCCTTTGCGGAAAATCAACTCCGGCCTCACCCGCCCCTTGCTGTCGTACACATCCCTGATTTTCAAGGTGACACATTCCTTGACGCGGCAAGCTGTGTACAGCATCACCGCGCATAATGTGCGATCTCGCAGGCTTACAAGCCCCTCGGTGAACAGGCGTTGAATTTCTTCTTGTTTGAGAACCTTAGCTTTGCCGTGCCGATCTATCTTCACCGCTGCTGTCGTAAAGGTAACAACAGCCTCATTATCGCAGAAGTTCCATGACAGACCCTAACAGAGTAGGGGGCATTCTTTGTGAACTATATTCTGTCCTTTTTGTCCAAGTTTTGGGTAAAACCACAGAAAGGGTGCCGTTGAGGAGTGCGAGGAGACCAAAACAACTGCTGAAAGTTACTCAATTAAATAAAAATTAAGTATTTTATTACTGATTTACTTCAGCAATAAAATAAACTCGTCAACGACGAGCAGCGAGAATGTAGTTATCAAATGTTTCTTGCTCCAAATGCTTAACTAATTCTGGCGATATTTGCACTGCTCGCTCATAGTCAGAGATTGCTTCCTGCTTATCTCCTTGTAAATGACGCACCAAACCTCGATAGTAGTAGGTGCTGGCTGATTTCGGCTCAAGTTTAATGGCTTGATTGAGATCACTGAGTGCGCCTTGAAAGTCCTTGAGTCTGGCGCGTGAAACTCCTCGTGTCACGTAGGAAGCGGGATATTCTCGATTTAGTTTGATCGCTTGATTTGTGTCAGCGATCGCACCTCGAAAATCTTTGAGCCTTCTTTTAAGCGCTCCCCGAAAAGCGTAACCAGGAGCATATATTAAATCTACATTATTAGGCAGATTCCTTGCCGCGTCGGAACCGGACATCTTTCTGACCCTGTCCGCCAGCTTTTGTATCTGTCTTCGTGTTAACCCTGCACGACGTTTGGCTTTTTCCGGATAACAGACAGTATCGTTTACAGAGGTGTCTGGCTTGATGGGGGTATCTGGTGTTTGGGGAAAACGAATCCGTACATCTCCTCCTCGAATTTCCCAAACGCCAACCCAACTAGAGAGTTGACCACTGATGAATCTTACCCTGCTAGTTTCAGGCTCAAAAAGGTATTCTCCTTCTCCATAGCTTTTAGAAGAATAAGTTCCGTTACCATCAAGCTCTATCTCTCCCAAAATGCTAGAGGGAGCAACAGTTGGAAACACAGGATTATAACCAGCACAATTGTAAACAGCAGCAGGTGGTGGGTAATCAAGAGGAACAGCAGTTCTTTGAGCATTAGCTCGTTCAGTTATAAACACAGCAATGCCTATGCAGAATGGGTAAAAGAAAAATTTTCTGATGTGATGTATTCTCATGCAAAAGACCCTAAAAAATTACCGTAGATTGCATGTTTGAAATGATTGACGGTTGTAACAAAAAGGACTGAATTTAGGAACGTAAGCGCGATCGCTTGTTCAAATTCTTATCGATAGATTGCACGCTTGAATTTTTGCGCTGCATTATAGATTTTCTGATTGTTTTGTTGGCGAGACCAATAAGCTGCCCTTCGCGCATCTAAATAGGCATTGTATCTGTCTCCTAATTTGTGTAACGCCATAGCACGAGCAAGATAAGCAGCAGCATAACTGGGATTGTTCGCAAGCGATGAATTATAGGCTGCGATCGCACTCTGGTATTCCCCGTTTTGATAATATTGAAAACCCTGTTCGAGATAGGTGGTCGCAAGTTGAGGATTAATAGTTGAACGGGGAACATTCGTATTGTTTGTTTGATCAGAATCTGGTGCACCAGGTATGATTGGAAGATTTGGTGCGCCAGGTATGATGTCTGGATTGACCCACTGTGCTTGTACATTAACACCTAACCCTACTAAAGATGCGAAAGATACCAAGCTGACAGATAAATTGGCGAAGCGTTTGATGATTTTGTTCATAGTTAGAATTGATGATTGGAAACTCAAAGGTTGGAAACTTCTACATTGATAGGTAGTTATTTACTATGCGGTAAGCAAGCTACACGATAGCTGTAGAATAGCGTCATGTAATATTTGTTGCTCCCTTGGATTCTCTCACTCTGACAAAAGAGGGATAGGTAATGCAAAAGAAACAATTATGCAGATAAGCTTTGTGAAACGGTTCATGTTTTTGATTCCTTTTCCATGTTGTCTTGTTGCTTACATATATCTCCCATAATCAGGAGGTTATGTAAAAATTTGCGGAAATTGCGTCAAGTTTTTGAAGCTGTATATTTAGAATTATGTTAATTGTTCTGATTTGGGCAAGTCATGCCGGTAGTTACATTAGAATTAGATTCTCTATAAAAATTACCTTCTTTATCTATATAAAACCGGACTGCTGATCTGCCTTTTTTATCTACTGAATAAATCCCAAGTAAATCTTTCATTTTGCCGTCTATAAAATGTACTGTGTTCTCTTCTGGATTAAACACGTAATGCCCCTTGCCAAACATAGTAGAAGAATAATTACCTTTACCATCAAGGGTAAATTGTCCTAACCCACTAGGTGTAGGAGTAAGGTGTCCCAAAAGCAAGCACTCTCCGTAAGTTCCTGTTATTGATGCTTCAGTACTTTGTGCATAGGCTGTAACAGAACCATTATTTGTGAATTGTTGAATTATTCTCGTAACTTTTTGAAAATTTTTTTTATCACCTTGACTTTTAAAAAGTCGAGATGCTTCTTTTAAATCTGCAATACCTTTTTGTTTATCTCCTTGTTCAATGTAGGTGAGACCTCGTCCAAGGTAGGCAGTAGATACATATTTACTAGACACATCTTTTTCTATTACTTGGTTAAAATAACATAGCGCTCCAGCATAATTTTTGTTTTCTAATTTTTGAAAACCCTTTTTTATAAAAAATTTAAGTAACTTTGCAACACCATCCCCTGCCGTAACTTCAACAGCAGCACTAGCTTCTGCGATTTCTCCTGTGTCTTGAATAAGTTCGTCTGCTGTTGAAGATTCGGACGTTTGTTGTAAACATCTCATCGCTTCACGTTGAATATCTGCAAGATTATGAAAGATATCTTTAAAGTTATTTTGTCCGTAAGCCGGAATAGACGCAAAAGTTAAAGCAGTTAAAGCTATACAGCTTCCGAACGTTTGCTTTATTGAAGGGTTCATAATTTTAACTGATTTTTGCTTGTTGTATTTAATATTTTCAGGTAACACAAGAGGAATAAAACAAAACTAGGATAAGCTTAGATTGGGGATAAAAAAGAATTACCGATCTACCTTTTTTAGGTATCTCATATTTTCCTACTAAACCTGCCATTTTCCTGCCCCTCCAGGCACAGGTGTAAGGTAACTCATGTAAAAGCATTCACCGTAAGTTCCTGTTATTGATTGCTTCGGTAATTTGAACATAGGTGTACGCTGCTTATGCAAACTGTCGTAGAAGTGTTATTTGTTAATTTTTTAATTATTCTTGTGACTTTTTGAAACAATTCTTGCTCATTTTGGCTTTTAAACAGTTCCGCTGCTTCTCTTAAATCTGCAAGACCACTTTGTTTATCTCCTTGTTCAACATAGGTGAGTCCTCTACCAAGGTAGGCACCAGCATATTTACTAGGAGCATTTAATACTATTATTTTATTAAAAAAACACATTGCTGTGCTATGGTGTTTATTTTCTAATTCTTGAAACCCCTTTTTGATGTTATACAGATTAAATTTTTGTAATGCATCACGAGCTTTTTCAACTGCTGATTCTGATGATGTATTCTTTCCAGCAGAATTTTCTAATCTTGATACTTGTGCTTGTACTCTTGCCGCCATAAGAGCACCACTGATCGCCATTTCTTCATTGGCTTTTATAATTTCATCTGCTGTCGAAGAAGTTGTTAGCAATTCTTTGCTGCAAACAGTCAAAATATTGATTTCAGAACTGGTTTGTGCATTAACAGGAATAGAGGTAGCAGTGAGTGCGGTTAAGGTTATACAACTTCTGAGAGTTTTCCAGATTAAACGGTTCATACTTTTAACTCTTTCTTATTTATCGTTAATTGCAGAAAAGGATAAAAAGCGATCGCCTATAAACTCAATGTAATTATGCAAAATCTATCTGCGATCGCAGCCTAAAAAATTGCCATGCTGTGTACCTATATGCTTATTAGTACCCCACTGTCTAAATAAACATATTATGTAAGTCTTGTGAATTTTAACTTTTGACTTCCAAGGTAAGCGATACTAGTTCTATCTGTCTGGCGCAGGAATATTTTGACAACCTAACTCTTCCCGCAACATAGCCGTTTCATTAGCATTCAAAACACGACCATTAATTTTAGGCGCTTCACCGTTGCATATGGCAGACATGATATCGAACTTCTGCGGCAAACTCCTTCCTGCATCCGTATTAGCCATATTTCTTATCTTATCCGCAATCTTTTGTATCTCGCTCCGCGTATACTCTTTACGAACCGTGCCTTTTTTGGGATAACAGACAGTATCTTTCACAGAGGTATCTGGCTTGAGGCGGGTATTTGGTGTTTGCGGAAACCGAATTCGCTTATCTCCGCCACGAATCTCCCAAGCACCAACCCAACCAGCGAGTGTACCACTGATTAATCTCACCCTGCTAGTTTCCGGGTCAAAAATATATTGTCCTTCCCCATAAGATGGAGAAGAATAATTTCCGTTACCATCAAGCTGTATTTCTCCCAAAATGCTAGGTGCAACACTAAATACAGAATCATATCCAGCACAATTGTAAACAGCAGCTGGTGGTGGTTCCTTAAGTGGTACCGCAGTTCTTTGTGCATGAGCTCCTTGAGTTATAAACACAGCAATGCTGATGGAGAATGAATAACAGAAAAATTTTCTGAGTTGATGTAATTTCATACAAAAAACCTAAAAAAAGTAGAAGAAAAGCTTTTATTGATGTTGGAGAATATCGAGAATAAATACAGCGTATTTCAGATAAATGAGGTACGCGCTTCTGAGTACTACACTGCCGTGAACTTATAATTATCTGTACTTCACCAACTATAATCTGCTGTAATTGTTTAGTTGAAAATTTACCTTGATTCTCCAATCAAAGTAAACCCTGCCCAAGCTCTCGGATCGGAGTATTGTTTCATAGTTATTAACATCGCCTGACGCAGCGCTTGAGCTTTATCAGATGTCTGCTGCATTTGCCGATAAAACTCTGTCATTAATAACTTTGTCGAGTCATCTGGTACACTCCACAAAGACACAACTACACTGGGAACACCCGCTGCAATTAAAGAGCGAGAAAGTCCAATAACTCCATCACCTTTAATATCGCCCTGTCCTGTTTGACAAGCACTTAATACTACTAGTTCGGCTTTTAATTTCATGTCAAAAATTTCACTAGCAGTCAACAAACCATTATTCTCTTTTTTTTCTCCTTTCGGAAGATTATCAGGTGCCAGAGCAATCGCTCCTGGTACACCAAAGCCAAAATCATTAAGTAGTCCGTGAGTTGCTAGGTGAATAATTCTTGCATTCACCATCTGTTGCTTGACAGTGGATTTAGTAGCTTGGTTACCAACTAGAGATTTAGTGTTGAGAATCTGAGCAATCTCACGAGCTTCCTTCTCTGCATTTTTTAAGGGGTTCAACTTTTCAGGCGCTTCTCCTTTCTTGAGAGTAATGCTTGGCATATTGGGGTTACCTACAACTAAAGCCCCATTTCCTGCAACTTTTTGTCGTTGTTGATGTGTAAGTTCCAATACCTGAATTGCAGGTGCGGTGAGAACAGTGTGTTTTTCAATCAGATATTTATTTTGCTCGTCTTTAAGTGCAGGGAAAGCAACTAGAAATAATTCATTTTGTGGAATGAAGATAACTCGCTCATTGGGGTTTTTGGGTAAATATTGAGCGATTGGTTGAATTAACAATTGATATAGCTTTTGATATAGCTTTTCTACATCTTCAAGCTGTATCTTGTCGTTAACTGGATTTACTGGTTCAACAATGCCACGATTATCATACACTCCAATAGCTCTACGACTTGCTGCAACTAAATCTTTTAAAGGTGTATTGAGTTTTTGGAGTTTAAATGCTACTTCTCCAGTTGGTTTAACTACCCAAATATAAATTTCGGCACCATCCCATACTAGCTGATCCTCATCATGAGTACCATCATCATAGTTAGGAGGATTTGGTACTGCATATTCTACAATTGTGGCATTTTGTTGTTTAGCGATTTCCTGAAGCTGTTGAATTTTTGGAGATGAAATTTGAGATAAGTTAGTCGTCAATTTATCATTACTTTTTGCTGATAACCGTGATGCTAGTAAGTTAATAAATGCCCTAGCTCTACTGCGTTCAGCTACTTCTAATGCTTCTGAAAATTTCTTCTGATCTATTAAAACTTTTTGCAACAGACTATAGTATCTAGCCTGGGTTTCAAAAATGGCAATCCGATTACCGTCTATTACTAATTTATCGCGCATCGCATCAAAAACATTCACTGCTCTATATAAAGCATTAGTAGCTTCCGGTAGCTTATTTGCTAGATAACTAGTTATGCCACTCTGGGCAAAGATATTCGCCTCTTGTAGTTGATACCCAGTTTCTTTGGCATAATCTCCACCTTGTTTGTAATATTGAATTGCTTCATCATATTTTTTCTGCTTCCTATAAAACTCTCCAGCCAGGAAAAATATAACTGGTTTATATTGATAACTTTCAACACTCTTGCTAAGTTCTATAGCCTGTTTAAAATATGTCTCAGCTTCCTGATAGTTTCCTAAATCAGTGTAAGCATTACCAATCTTAGCAAGGGCATATGCTTCCAAACTTGTATTTTGAAATGCTCGTGCTTGTTCTAAACTTTCTTCAGCTTCCTTTAAATCTTTTTCTGCCTTGGCTATCTTTTCGGGAGATTTAGTAGAGTGAGTTGATTTAAGCTTGTCTGAAGATAAATTTTTTAGCAAATTAGAATTGTTTGAACCTTCTTTCGCATTCCCAGCAGCCTGACAAGCTTTGTTTCCTTCTTCATATCGACCTAGAAATTTGTATGCGAGACACATCCGCAAATAACT
This sequence comes from Calothrix membranacea FACHB-236, assembly GCF_014696315.1. Classification (GTDB taxonomy): domain Bacteria; phylum Cyanobacteriota; class Cyanobacteriia; order Cyanobacteriales; family Nostocaceae; genus Aulosira; species Aulosira membranacea. Next base: position 32,884 of record NZ_JACJPX010000034.1, on the reverse strand, counting down.
CAATTGAATTCCATTGTTGATTACTGTCTCTTTAGTCTTTGTAATGGGATTAGTAGTCTTTTTTACTTGAGCGAGGGATGAAAGCAATATTTTTAATGCATCTTCGTAAGAATTGACTGCTTTCTCATACTCAGTTGTATCAAAATAAATATTGCCAATGTTTACTAAAAGCCATCCTTGATCTGTATCCTGAAATAGCTTGTCTCCAGGAGAATTAGGCACTTCTGTCTTGATAATTTTCAGAGCTTCTTGATAAGATATCAATCCTTGCTCTTTCTTATCCCATTCCTTGTAAGCATCACCCAACTTGGTATAAGTTTCTCGTAATTGAGACCGAGAATTTTTATCACCTTGGAAAAGCTGTAAAGCTTGCTTGAATGTTTCTACAGCTTTGGAGTACTGGTTTTGGATAGAGTATGTGTCCCCCATTCCCAAGAGTGCTTTTCCCTGTCTGCGGGTATCGCCTATTTGTTTAGCAATTGTTAAAGCTTGTTGCCGATCTTGTAGTGACTGATTCAATAATTGATAACCAGTTTTATCCTTGTTTACAAGTTTGTATGTACCAAGTGCATGATAAAGGTCGCTACGACTATTTAAAAGACTAATTTCGAGTTGGCGTTGGCGCAGTTTGTCATTAGGAGTACCGTTAGCTTTGCGTATAGCTTCCAAAGCTTGTCCTATAAAATCAATTCCTTTGTCAAGGCTTTGAGTCGTTAAGTAAAAAGCAGATATACATTTTAATGCCAATGCTTCGGTTTCATAGTTTTGACTTTCTTGAGCTACCGCTAAAGCTTTTTGACAATATTCATTTGTGCGCTGAGTATTTCCCAAATGTAAGTAAGCAAGTCCCCAATTACTCAACACTCTTGATGTTGAATCAGTATCATTAATAGCTTCAGCAATGTCTAAAGCTTGTTTATAGTAAGTAATCGCCTGCTTGGACTCACCCAAATAATCGTAAACAGTGCCAATTTTTCTGAGCGCGGTACTTTCTCCCTGGCGATCTTTAATTTGACGGTAAATTCCTAAAGTCTGCTGAAAAAGCTTTAACGCAGCTTGATTTTGATCGCTATCGAACAGTTCATTACCTTGTTTGAGCAGTCTATCTGCTTCGGTTTTACGAGCATTTGCGCTTTGGGCTAATACTTGTGATGTTCTCAATGGTACTAGTTCCAAAGCTCCCAAGGGAAATATCAGGTAAAGCGCCAAAGAGGTAAGGGTGAGGCGTTGCAGAGGTTGAGCTATTGGGCGATAAAGACTACGACGCATAGGTGAAGTGTAAATATGCTTAGAATTACTTACATATATCTTTGATTGGTGAGAGGTTATGTAAAAGTTATGTAAATATCTGCGGAAACTACGGATTTTAGGCTTTTTTACTATTTGTTTTTTGATGATTTTTCTAAAAACATAGTAAATTATCTATCAAATATTTAAATGAACTATTAATACCAAGCAACTAACTTGATTTTCTTGTGATTTTTTTACATAACCTTTATTTACCAAAAGATATATGCGGTTAAAGGAACAACCGATATGGTTACCACAATATCCTGCTATAAAATAGCGAACAAATCATGAATAAACTTAAGTCTGCTGGTATTATCTTAGGAACTTTGGCAACGCTAGTAAGTTTTGGTAGGAAAGTAAACGCACAATTCATCGATCCCACTCCCATAAATCTCTATGCTATAGAACGGGAGGTATGTCTAAAAAATAACTTGAGAGATGAACCCAGATGTAAAAGATTCTTTCCTGACTCTAATGACTCTAACTCTAGCTCGAATTCAAGACCTATAACTAACTCAACAGATATTAAACAACTAATGCAACAAGGAATAGAGGCATATCAAAAAGAAAACTATTTCGTTGCAGATACGGCTTTTAGCGAAGTAATTAAATTACAGCCTAATTTTGCGCTAGCTTATGCATTCCGGGGTTTGATTCAAATAAAACAAGGTCATAAGCAAGATGCATTGCTAAACTTGCAAAAGGCAGAGAATTTACTTCAAGAGCAGGGAGAGACTAATTCTGATGCTTATAAAAGAATACAGAGACTAATCGAGATGCTTCAAAGATAGTAATCTATAGCAATCCAATTAGATTTTTTTTGAATCTAAGTAGATGTATGGTGTATTATCGTCGGAATTACAGCACCGCAGGTTTCGGACAGTGTTGTACCTTCAGCAATAATGCACCCAATGTTTATTTCAAAAATCAGATATGAACCATACATATTGGCATTGATTTAAGTTTGATAAATTTACAGTTAAATATATTAAATATCTAAATTTGTAGCTAATATTTTCAGAGTTATCACTGATTAAAAAAGTAAAAATTAATTAATACTACTTAAGATAAACCAGTCACAAATATCTGAATCGGTAGCTTTTACCCCTCAGACTGTTCTCTCTATCTAGGTAAATCGACTCAAAAATTGTTCACTAAAAAAATACATAACTTCAAATTTTCCAAAGATATAGCTAAGTAGAGAGTGCTGGAGTCTATTAAAAGGTAATGTATATTCATAAATTTTGCAAAATACTGTTGTTTAGGAGAGCTAGGTGCGATTTATCAAACCTATCTCACTATCACTAGGGAAGACACTAAAAATCTATCATTTATGGTAGCCAAAAAGTATCTAAATCAAGTCGGGATGGATAGAGCATCGAAATATTGGCTCTTAATCAGCATCAATAGTGTTGGTAAAAGGTGTTGTGATGAACTCACCGAGAGCAAAGAGTTTTTCTTGCAGCAGTTTCCAGGATTTGTTGAGCAAGAAAATATACCTGAGCGAGATATTCAACGCCAACTCATGCAGTTATATAGCCATGATGTTAATCTTCAGCAATTAGCTCTTGGTTGTCTGCGTTGTTTTATCTCCAATGAAATTAAAACCATTGGCGAAGCACTAACCCAGAAGTTTGGTAAAACACATGACTTTACTATTGAAGAAATTTTACCACTGGTGCTCGATAGCCATCAAATTCCCTTCTCCCAGACCCAATCTTTAACCACAAAGATTTTAGAGACTTTTGACCCAGAAAAAAGTAATTTATCAACTTGGACAAACAGGATACTCAAAAGCGATCGCACAGTCAAACAGTTTTTACTAGAACACGGTATAGAACAAGTTACTGACTGGATGATTCTCAACTACACCACAGCAGGAAACTTAGCTCGGATCTTGTCAGATTACCAGCACACACAAATCGAAATTGACCAAGCACTCCAATTACTCGATAGCTATCACCAAGTTTATCGCACCCATCTTTTACAAATTCGTAGAACTGGCGCTAAAAGTAGATATCCAGAGCCAACTTTTGAACAATTGCGTCAAATAGGAGATTTATGTCAACAAATCACATCTCCTGAAGAAATTCGAGAACATCTGCAAAATCTTGCCAGGTTACTCAGAGAAGAACGTATTCGTGCTAAGAAAGGCTTACCTCGTTTACAGCCTTTGACAGATGACAACAAAATTATAGTTCCACAAAAATATGATAAAACATCAGAGTTTTTAGCAGATTATCAGCAGAAATTTGATCAATGTCTATTTAAATCTGCAGATTTGGTAATTCAAGCTCGATTTGAATATTTACAAGGTAAAAACAGCATCAGGTCGCTAAAAAAGGCAAAAAAATATATTAAAGCCCTTCATTTGTTTCATTGTTGTGGGGTTTCGATGACAGAAATAGCCAAACAATTAGATTTAACAGATCAACCAGAAGTGAGCCGACTATTAGAACTAAAAAATTTACGCAATGATATTGGACGCAACACTTTATCCTGTTTACTTAAGTGTGTTATGGAAATATCTCAAGAATATGTTACTCCCTATAAACTGCTAGACTTAGAGTCAAAAATACAAGCTATCTTGGAAGAGGAAATTCAAACTGTAATTGAGCAAGCAAGAATAGATGCAAGTACTGGGGCACAGCAAGTAATTAAAAACCAGTTAGCTCAAGCTATTTGCCGATATCTCTGCACGCGAATGGAAATCAGAGAAAGGACGTAGTGTTATGTATTTACAAAATGATACAACCGATGATTATTTTGAATTTAGTCAATTTTCAGAAATAATTACCCTAGAATCAGAATATTTGACTGAAGCTATAAAATTTAGTCAAAATTCTCTCAATAAATCTAGACAATGGCAGATTTATTTACAATATTTAGCATTTTTTGCCTGTCATGCTTGGTTAGAGCAACGGGAGCCTACTCTTGCAATTAGTAAAGCCGAACTTCTAGCTTGGCAATCTCAATATTCTAATGTAATTGATACTGCATTTAATATATCTATCGGAAAATTTAAAGTTTGTCTTATTCCTACTATTACATTCAGCGCTGAAGAAGTTATCATACCCAGAGCATTAGTAGATTTACCAGAATTTAATGCCCACTTTTATGTAGTAATTTCTCTCGCGGAAGAACTAGAGTTAGCTAGTATCAGGGGATTTTTACGTTATGACCAACTCATTAAATATCAACCAGGACTACAACCTGAATTAGATTGGAATTATTGCTTACCGCTGACTTGTTTTAATAGCGAAGTAAATGAACTATTGCTTTATTTGCAATGTTTATCACCAACAGCAATTACTTTACCAGAAATTCCGAGCGAGCGCCAAAATCTTGTAACCACCATTCAGCCAGAACTATTAAATTTATTACCCCAACTACATAAATCTCCTCTCTGGCTGGTTTTGACTTGGGAACAAGGAGTAGCAATACTAACAACACCAGATTTATTGCAGATTTTGACTCAGCCAACAGTCAATGTCAGGTCTTGGTTACATCATCAATTACATGAGGTAATACCAGAATTTTCTTGGCAGGTATTAGCACCATTATCACCATTACTGAGAATCAAGCAAACCCCTGAGCAAGAGTTAGAAAATATTCTCACCAACATTCAGCATACATATAAAATAGATATTCCCAAATTAGCAGGTCGTGCCTATCAAGAGATAAAACTAGAAAATCCGCTAAGATTGTATGCTGTTACTTGGTCATTACCTGATGAAAACCCAGGATGGAATTTACTGCTAATATTGAAAAATATGGCTAGTAACTCTTCTAGCTCTGGATTTACATTGCGAGTAAGTGATAAAACAGAGATTTTGGTAGAAGAAGAACTGCAAACTAATCATCAACAAGAATATATATTTACTCTGATCGAGGGAAGTTACGACGATCAGTTTTTAGTAAATATTACATCCACTAATGGACAAACGCAAACATTGCCACCATTGGAATTCACTAGAGAATAGCAAAATTTGAGACAGCGATCGCACACTAATGTTAGCCAAATTGATATTTGCTAGATAATTACCAGCTTTTTTAGCATTAATTATTAAGAAAAATTAAAATAGAGCTTCCAAAATCATTATTCTTCCGTAAATTTCTACATATCCTCCCTCTCCTGAGAGATATGTGAGTTTGAGTAGATAATCTATCTCGTCATCATATTAGCTAAATGCACTGATGGACTGTAGTTGTTATCTGCTCTGCATTGATTAGGAGTAATTGGGTTAGGAATGCTGGTATTGGGAGTAGTTCTAGATAAAATCTCAGAAATCAAATATTATGACGACAACGCGAACATTTTTTTATCTGACAGTGACTCGCATCCAGTCAGTGTGCCAATTTGAATTACAAGGACAAGGACAGAAGATTACTGAGCAAGTTGATTATCCTTTATCCTTAACTCAAAATTATGAAGATTGGCAGAAAGCTTATTTAGATTACTATCAACATCTACGCGGACGCAAGACCATCAATCATTTGCAAAAGCAAGAATTAACCAATATCCACTTGCGTGGATGGAAAGTAATCAATAAAAATCTGCGCGGTAGAAAAGTAATCAGTGGCGTTGGTAAAATTACTGTTGACCGCAACAAACAACTTAAAGATGCAGAAGCTCAATTGTTAGATGAATTTCATCGCTGGTTACTGAGTCCTGATTTGGTAAATATTCGCCGTGAAATTGCTAATGCTGCTAGAAAACTCTCCGATGAGCAACAGTCAGTTGAGGTTTTTTTAACTTGTAACCCTATAGAAATAGCACGATTACCTTGGGAAACTTGGGAAATTGGTACAGATTTAGGTATCCCAGAAAAAATACAAATTTATCGTACCCCAGCTACCATTCGTAATCAACCAGTCCGTCCTCTGCAACGTAAAGCCAGAATTTTGGCCATCATTGGTTATGATACAAGTTTAAATTTTGAAGCTGATCAGCAAGAAGTCGAATCGCTTAAGTCAATAGCAGAAGTGGAGTTTGTTGGCTGGAATACAAAAACAACTAAAGTACTAAATCCAGAAAATGCAACAGAATTAAAAACTCAAATATTTCATGCAATTAATGACGAACGTGGTTGGGATATTTTGTTTTTTGCTGGACACAGTAATGAAACTATTTTAACTGGTGGAGAATTAGGAGTTGCACCCAATGTTTCTCTAGCCATTCAAGATATTGAAGAAGTACTCAAAAAAGCACAAACTAGAGGACTTCAGTTTGCAATTTTCAATTCTTGTAGTGGCATAAATATTGCTGAATCGCTGATTAACCTGGGTTTGAGCCAGGTAGTAGTGATGCGAGAACCAATACACAATCAAGTCGCACGAAAATTTTTAGTGCAGTTTCTTCGGAGTTTGGTTGGATACAAAGATGTCCATCAGGCTTTGTTAGATGCTTGTCAATACCTCAAACAACAAGTAACGCGTTTTTCTTACCCTTCCGCTTATCTTGTCCCTTCACTATATCGTCATCCAGATGCAGAACTATTTCGCTTGAAATCTTTTGGGTTTTGGAATTCCATTAAAAAGTGGTTACCAAAACCTAAAAATGAGAGTTGGTTATTATTGCTTTTACTTATTAGTTTATTACCTAATGTTCAAGATTTTTTGTTAGATAAGCGGATTTGGCTGCAAGCTTTTTATCGCCAATTTACCTATCAAATTCCAAAGGATGAGTCTCCTTTATTTTTAGTTAAAATTGATAATAAGTCTATTAATCAAGATAAAATTAAACAGCCTTACCCATTAGATTATGGTTATTTAGCAAATATAATTCAAAAACTTTCTCAGGCAAACTCTAAACTAATTGGTGTCGATTATATTTTAGATCAAGGTGAGCAGCAGAAACAGAAATCCAAAAAACTCAATCAAGCCATTCGTGCTGCTGTATCACAAGAAAGCTGGTTTGTATTCGGTGCTTTATATCCTCAAGATGAAACCAGCTTAATTGAAAATAGTAAAGAAACTGTAACTGCTGATATTGCTAACTTGAATTGGAGTATAGCAGGTGATATAAATATTACTAAATGGTATGTTGAATTACCAAGTAATACCAATTGTTCTCATAGTTGTCCTTTTAGTTACCTTTTAGCTTTATCTTATTTTTTGCAGCATCAAAAGTCATTGCCTCCTAATTTACCAAAACCTAAATTGTCCAACCAAAATGATTTTCGTGATGCTATTATCAAATCTATAATTTCACAAAATACAAGATATAATTTTTTGCAAAACTTACGCTTACATCCATTATTTAATTTTCAACAGTTTTTTCAACCGATTCTGGATTTTTCAATTCCTCCTACGCAAATTTACAAAAGTGTATCTGCTTGTGAGTTACTTGGTTCTTGCGAGTCAGAAATCAAAATCCCCAATAACCTGAAGAATAAAGTAGTCATGATAGTACCAGCAGGATATGAAGAAGCTGGTATTAAAGGTAAGGGTGAAGATAATGAAACTATACCTTCAGCAATTTCTTTCTGGAACGGATGGGGTGAAGGGATATTTTCTCGAAGTGCAGCCCATGCATACATGGTTCACCATTTACTAAAACAAAGATTAGTAGTACCTATACCAGATTTTTTCATAATTTTATTAAGTGCTTTTTTAGGAAAAGCACTTACTGTTAGAATGTTAGAAAATTCGCCTAATAAACCAAAAATATTCAAGAGATTCTGGGGCGTTTTAGTTATTTATCTTATAATTTCATTACAGATTTACACCTCCGCAGCGATTTTACTTCCCTGTTTTTTTCCATCAGTAACTTTGTGGAATTACATCCGAATTACAACAAGGAGAAACGTTCGTGAATAAAGCCAGATTATTAAGATTTATTGTGTTAATAAATGTATTAATAGCTAATTTATGTATAGCAATACCAAGCGAAGCCACGGTTAAAAAACAATATCTTCAAAATTTACTGCTCAATACAAATAATACATATATATCATTATTATTGAGTGATTTATTAACCATATTTCGCCGTCAAAAAGTTCCAGCAGGAGGGAGAGGAGACATATGTGCACTCGCTCCCCAGAAACTAGTAGAACCAGGTTCATCAAGTAGTACAAAAAACAATATACCTGTTGAGATTTGGAGCTTAAAACCCTTATTCCTATGGAAAATAAAACAAGGAACGGTCAAGCAAATTCAGTTATTTAAAGATGGTAGTAATAATGACTTATGGAAGGGGAACGGGGAAATTGCACTAGGTCAAACCAGCATTATTTATGATGGTGAACCACTACAACCTGGTCAGTTATACCATTGGCGTTTACATATTCCCTTCCCGATAGAACAACCATCGTTTCAAATTATGGAAGAGAAAAAGCGTAATGAGATTACAAATGAATTGAAACAAATAGAAGCACGGCTCAACCAACAAGGAGCTAGTGCAGAGACGATTACATTAGAGAAAGTAGATTTATTTGTAAAGAAAAACTTATGGTCGGATGCACTACGAGAAATCTTTGCAGTAACGAATCCTTCGCCAGAGTTCAAAAAGATTCAGCAGCAACTCCTATCTTTTGAATATTGCCAAACCAAGGATTAGGATACCCCAGCGACAAATATTTAAATCATGTAGGTGTCTTACTGCGCTCTGATAAATATCTAACAAATAGCACTGAAAATATAACATATTTATGGTCAAACGTCGTCATTTTTTACAATTCTCTACTTCAACTTTAGCTACTTTGGGATTGAGCCAACTTGATATTTGGCATAAAGGAAATCGCTATGCTCAAGTTTTGGCTCAAGATACACCCCGCAAGTTAGCACTATTAGTAGGAATTAATAATTATCCCAATCTTGAAGATAATAATCTAAATGGCTGCATTACCGATGTAGATTTACAGCAAGAACTTTTAATTCATCGCTTTGGGTTTAAACCTACAGATATTTTGAGATTAACGAGTTATCCAAAAGATATACAACCTACTCGTCAAAATATTTTAAAAGCCTTTGAAGAACATTTAATTAAACAAGCAAAACCTGGTGATGTTGTAGTTTTTCATTTTTCCGGTCATGGTTCTCGATTAGCTGAAGTTGACAATATTAAGGTAAATAATGATGATTACAATAGTACTTTAGTTACAGCAGATGTTGGCAATGACCCTCTTGCTAGGGATATTATGGGACGGACTCTGTTTTTGCTAGTTTCTGCTTTGAATACAGAAAATGTCACTGTGGTACTAGATAGTTGTTACTCTGGTGGTGGAACAAGGGGCAATTTATTAATTCGCTCTACACTTAACAATGACAGAAAAGCCTCTCCAGAAGAAATCGCTTATCAAAAAAGTTGGATGAAACGGCTGAATATTAATGCAGAAGAACTTGCTAAAAAACGGCGTGACAAGATTCGTAAGGGAGTAGTTTTAGCTGCTGCTCAAGGAGATCAAATGGCTGCTGATGCTAACTTTGATGATTTTTATGCTGGCGCATTTACTTACTTGCTAACACAATATTTATGGCAACAGACAGGTAATGTAGGAAGCGTGATCGCTCAAATTACCCCCGTACTCAAATCAGTTTATCAGCAAGTTCCTAAAGTAGACGGAGAACAAAAGCAGCCAGTATATTTTATCAATAATAAAGTTCCTCCAATTGATGCAGTCATTATTAAAAGTGATGGTGAAAAGGCTACTTTATGGTTGGGAGGAGTAGATAAAGAAAGTTTAGACACATTTAGAGAAAAAGCTACTTTTTCAATTCTAAGCAAAGAGGGGAAAATCTCAGGAGAGGTGGAGTTAATTTCTCCCCGCCGTGGCTTAGTGGCTGAAGCAAAACTCATAAAAAAAGGAAGCATAAATTCTCTCCAAGCGGGAATGCTCCTGCAAGAATCAACTCGCATAGTTCCGGCTGACTTAAAATTAAATATTGGTTTAGATCCTTCCTTAGGTCAAGATATAAATGCAGCTAAAGAAGCACTAAAAGCTATCAATCGCATTCAACCAATAACAGCACAAAATCAAAAACCACCATATCCCAACGGTGTGCAATACATCTTCAGTCGCATGACAGCTGCTTATCGGCAAAAATTACAGCAGCAATCGATAGCAGCTTTACCAGATGTTAACAGTTTGGGTTTATTTACCGAAGGATTAGAACTAGTATCGGAATCTTTTGGTAAAACAGGAGAAACAGTAAAAGATGCAATCGAACGTTTAAACCCTAAATTAAAGTCCATGCTGGCAGCTAGTATTGTTAAGAAAACCCTCAATACTAATTCTTCAGCACTGGATGTAGAAGCTGCAATATATTTAGTAGAACAACCCGATAAAATTATAGCAAGAACTGCCACAAGACGCAGCAATAATCATCGTGAGGTGTTAGAAGAAAAATATTCTCATAAGATAAATTTGCAAAAAACTTTCCAGTTTCGAGTCACGAATCACGAATCAAATCCTGTCTATTTTGCTATCTTAATATTTGATTCTAGTGGTGATTTATTTGTGGTATTTCCTTATGAATGGAATGATGCTGAGGAATCAATGTTATTAGCAGCAAACCAATCTATTGATGTTGGTAATCCATTTCGGGCAATTGACAAAGGTACTGGAGAAGCGTTAATTATTATCAGCCGTAAACCGTTAAAGAATTCAGTAAGAACAATGTCAGCTTTAGCTAGAGAACAAAAGCACGCTCATGGCTTATTGGTATTAAGAGGTAAATCTAAAAGCGCAGATGATGTTATTGGCGATTTACTGGACGATTTAAGAGATGTACGTGCTGGAGGTATTGTGGCCACACCAGTTAGTAATTCTGATATAGCTACTCTCTCAATTACTTTTGAGATTGGTTGATTTGTCCAGAAGATTTTCTCAGATGGTGTAGATCAAGAGACCCAAGTGCTTTGGGTTGGCAATATAACTCTCAGTTGAGTTTATATCACCCCCTTAAGTAAATCGTTGGCGAATTCTTAAAACATTTAACTAAACAGGTTAGTTCACTAATGAAACAATTAATGTTATGCGTGACGTAGATCAGTGTCAAAACCTGAGAAGGCGGTAGAGAATCGATCTAGTTGTCTAGAACGTATATTTAAAGACAATAAGTTGTTGACGGTTGGTGTTGACTGTCAACTTTTAACTGTCAACTACAAACTGTCAATAGATTTCTATGCTTCCCTCAGTATTTAAAACCTGCGTTCCTAGAGAAGAAATTTTAGCAGGGGAACTTTCTCCTGAATTATTCGCCGCCAAGTTGCGACTGGTTGTTGAAGGGAAAGCGCCCCAAGTCTACCAAGACCCGACAGCATTTTTCGCCAATACTTTTGCTACTGACGGTTTAAAAACTCTAATTTCTGAAGTGTTTGGGCGGTTGGTTGGGGAAGCTGTCGGTTCTCCGATTATCCGGCTAGAAACCAGCTTTGGTGGTGGTAAAACCCACGACGAAATTGCTTTATGGCACATTGCCAAAAATGGACGAGAGATTTCTGGACTAGACCGTTTTGCTGACCTGAATTTAATTCCAGACCGACCAATTCAAGCAGCTGCGATCGCCTGTCAAGACCTCGACCCAGTGAACGGCGTTTATCATGCAGATACTGGTGTTACTACATACACCCTTTGGGGAGAAATTGCCTATCAAATTAGCGGTGTAGCCGGCTACAGCTTACTTAAAGGTTCTGATGAACAGCGAGTTAGTCCAGGAACAGTGGTTTTAGAACGGATTATGCAAGGAGAACCCACTGTAGTTATCTTGGATGAAATCGCCAGATATTTGCGAGCAGCCAAAGCCACCATAGTTGGTAACAGTGACTTAGCAGAACAAGTTGTGGCGTTTTTATTCTCCTTAATGGACTTAGCCGCAGCTTGTAATAACTTAGTGTTTGTCTATACCCTGGCTTCTTCTAGCGACAGTTTTGGTGAAGAAACCACAGAAATCCGCGAAGCAATTTCTGCCACAGCCCGTCAAGAACGTATCCTCAAACCTAGCACCGATATTGAAATTTACAATATCGTCAAACAACGGGTATTCAGCAGTATTCAAGCCGATGCTGCTGCTACTGCTGCTAGAGAATATTTACAAAGTTATAAAGCTAGTCGTATTAACTTACCAGATGGTTGTAAAGATGCACGCTATGCGGAAAGCATCGAGCAGAGTTATCCCTTCCACCCCGAATTATTTAACCTGCTAACTAAAAAAATCGCTTCTATTCCCAACTTCCAACGCACTAGAGGCGCTTTGCGGTTATTTGCTAGAGTTATACGTCATCTGTGGTCAGATACTACTGCCTGGATACCGCTAATTCATTCTCACCACATCCCCGTAGGTGTTGAGGAAGAAATCACTAGCGATTTAACTGCCCGTTTAGAACGTTCCTTGATGCGTATAGCTATTCAAGCAGATATTTATAACCCAACTGGGAGAGAAGGACACGCCCAATCACAAGATGCAGAATGGAAAGCTGCTGGTAAACCTCCCTTTTCTACCTGGGTAGCACGTACCATTTTTTTACATTCCATCAACCAAGGTACAGCCGCCGGTATTCGTCGCGCTGAATTAAATTTATCTTTGCTAACACCGGGGCTAGAAATTGGTTTTGTTGATACCGCTTTAGAAAGACTGAGTGAAGTTGCTTGGTACTTAGAAAACGATCCAATGACAACTCTGGCTCGTTTCAAGGAAGAACCATCAATTAATAAAATTATTGCGGAAGAAAAAGGTCAAGTTGGAATTAGCGAGGCGAAGGAAGACTTGCGAAATCGCCGCGATACCATTTTTGCTGATAAATTCTTCAAACTAGTTTCTGCACCCGAATCACCCGCAGATGTTGATGATGCGCCGGATAGCATTGCGTTGTGTTTAATTGACTTTAACGAAGCTACTATTTCTGCAACTACCGAAGGGCCACCGCAAATTGTAGAGAGAATTTTTAATGATACAGGCGAGTCAGGTAAGTTTCGCACATTTAGGAATCGCTTGTTATTTTTAGTCGCTAATAGACAAGAATTAGAACGAGCAATTGACAATGCTAGGGAGTTTCGGGCGATTCAAAATATTCTTAATTCTCCTAACCGCTTGCAAGATTTATCAGAAAATCAGCAGAAACAACTCAAAGATAAAAAAGGTGCTTTGGATTTAGGTGTAAGAGTATCTTTAACTAATGCTTATCGCCATTTATTTTACCCCGCTAATGACTCTGTAAAAGCGCCCAAAGGTTTAATGCACTATCCTTTATCTGCACAGGATGCTAGTGATGTCAAGGGGAAAAATAATCAACAAGATGTGATTTTAAAAGCACTGAAAGATTGTCAAAAAATTCGTCCTGATGATGCACCATCTTACGCCCCAGCTTACATTTTGCAGAAGGTATGGCCATCTGGGTTAACCTATTGGACAACCAAAGCACTAAAAGAAGCTTTCGCCAAGGACTTGGGTTTGAATATACTCCTCGATGCTGAAATCTCAAAGCTGCGAGATAGCATCCGCCAGGGTTTGCAAACTGGCAATTGGGATATGAAAGTCGGAGAAAAGCTGTATATTAAAACCGATGACGGTAAAATTACCCTGCCTGACTCCATTGAATTTTCGGAACGGATGGTACTTTACCGCCGGGGAATTCTCGAACCGCCGAAACCGCGAGAAATTGAACTGAATGCCCAAGTTATGTCTAGTACCGATACGCTGAAACCTGTGCGGGTGCGGTGGAAAGCAGCAGGCGCATTGACAATTCAGCTTTATCAGGATGGAAATTTGACAGAGGGACAGTTTCGTCCTAGTGATGAGTACGAAGCAGCGATCGCCAAAACCACAATTTTCAAAATTGTAGCTGACTACGGTAATGGTGAAGTAGAAGAGAGGGAAACCCCAGCGAAGATATTAGTTTATGGTACTGGAACGCCCAGCACACCAAGCGCAGGGGAAGATGGAAACGGTTCTTGGGAAGATTCGCCTCTGTTTAAAGCCAAACCGGAAGAATTTGACTTGGAAGGGACACTTGACAGGGTATTTAATGAACTAGGCGATTTGATCCAAGACAATGGAGTTCAAGGTATTGAGTCCCTGGAAGTTTCCGTTGCACAAGTGATGGACTACCGCAAGTTAATGACAGCTTTCCCGATGTTGATGAAGCTGCCTTTGGAAATTGACCAAACGGTAACTGTTACTATAGGTGAACAGTTTACACGCTTAGAGTATCAAGGGCCATACAAAGGATTTCAGAGTTTTCAGGGGCCTGTCAACACCTTACTCAGTAGCGCGGATGTAAAAGCTGATGTCTCCCTGAAGCTAATATTTAAATTTTCATCTCCAGTACAACCAAACGGCGCAGAAATCAGTAATATCAAACAAGCCCTAAATCGGAACCCGGTTGATAGGCTGAATTTGACGGCGAAAGTAACGTACTGAGATGCAAGAGTTTCAATTGCGAGTAGTTCCCACAGATAACAATAACTTTGCCCTGGAGTTGTATCAATGTGCTTATAAGAAAGCCGGCGAAAAAAAGCGTCCTTCCGCAAAACGGATTGGGCGACTCAAGGGCAATGCTTTAATTCAGGTAAAACAAGCAATTTATGATTGTTTGAAAGCAAATAATTACGACCCCAAAACGTTAAGTCATAATCGCCAAACTCCCTATGTTTTAAATGAAGAATCAGGGATAAATTTAGCGTTGCTGTTTCAAACTTTGCAACCGCTTTCTAAATTGGAGCGCATTGCTAATATTGCTCAAGGAATTAGAGCAATGAGTTATGAAGAGTCACATTATTGGTTTGCCAAAATCAGTAATGGTAAACGTAATCAGGCTTTAAGAGCAATTCGAGTATTGCTTGGTGATTAGTTCTGCTACCCATTTGGCATTCGGCAGGGGAGACGATAGCGATCGCCCCTGGCGCGACGACTCCGAGAACTGCTGCTACAATCTAAGCAATCATCGTTAGCACACGGTTCCACATTGAAAATGTTGCGTTCTCGCGCAAACCTTAATTGGTGGCACAGTTGGACTTCTGGTTGATACAGCCCTGTGAACATCATCATAAAATCGTTCACGGCTTGGTCAGCAGCATTAACATTGAGTGTAATGACGCTGGGTTGAGCGATATCTTCATCTTCAACATAACGCTGAGTTCGCCGTTCTTGTTCACTTAATGCTTCTTGTTGTAACCTACCAGCCGGAATCAATTCATGGCAGTGCAGACAACCACCGTAAGCGTAAGGGAGTACGGGTCTAGTAGCAGTAAAAATATCGCCTACTTGCTTTATTTGCTTATTCACAGGAACCTTAGCACCAATCTGAATCCCTGGAATTAGATATTGATGCACCAGTGCGTTAAAAACTAGACGGCTTTGCATCGAATCTGCTGCCAAAAACAAGAAATCAGCATCTATCAGCAATCGCGCGATCGCTTCATCGACGATATTTCCCACAACCGCATCATAGCGGATGGAGGGATTAGCTTGTTTGGCAACTCTACGGGCAACGTGAACTTTATGAGCAGCTAACCGCTTACCAAGTTTTTGCAACCAAGGGATGGGTTGTTTAGTTAACCAAGTCATTGCATCCCTTGGATTTGTGCCAACAATTCGGGGGAGATTGGTTAAATCAACGCGGTCAAAATCAATGGCAACGATATGTCCAACTCCCAAGCGGGACAACCATTCGTTAATTAACGAACCTCCCCCACCAAGTCCGATGATTCCCACCTTTAAATTGGCGAAAATTTCTTGTCCGACATCGCCAAACAAGCGTGCGTGGCGGTCGTACATGGGATTGGCAGCACACAGTCGGGGTTGGGGCGCAGGATAAAGTCGCCGGATATGCGAACCGATGACGGTCATATAGTCGAGTTGAAAGCGACCAGAGGGAGTCCAGATATCCCCTGCTACGGCGTTTTTGGCAAATACTAGCGCCCCCACCGGGCCACCACGAGTAATATCGAGCAGCGCCGGATACCCTCGTTCGTGGGATGCCATATCATCAGCAGAGAAACAAACTTCGTCTTTACCACCATGACAGTGTACGGCGAAGTAGCAGAGGTTCTGTTCTGCACAGTAACCTGATATCTCAGCTACAAACTTTGCTGTCAAAGCACGGTAGCCGCGAGTACCAGGTACGTAGTCAATCCCGTCTCGCGCTAAAAACACTTCACGCGCCAGCAGGCGAATACCACGAGGAGTTTCTACAATACCTGCTGCAATCACCGCCCCATGTTCATCACCATCACCAGGAAAAAGATGCTGATGAAGCTTTTGATAAAGTGGCTGATCAATTCTAAACTCAATTTCAGGTGTCATTGATTCCTTAACCATGTAAGAACCTTGGCTAACTTGGTTGCAGCTGTGTCGATGGCTGGGTTCAATCGGTTAGAACGTCTTGATACTTGAATTGCTTGCCGTTCTTGCCAAGTCATAGAACCAGATAATCCATTTCCTTGAATTAAAGAACCATCAACTCGACGCAACTGACCATCTATAAAATGTGGGTAGACATCTGCATGAGGATACTGAAAAGTAATTAAAAAGCCTACCCAGCTAGTGGAAGGCAGATACTGTTCGCCAATTAGCAAATTATTGACGATGACGTATGCGCCGCCTTGTGATTCTGCTTCCACGCCAATAGGATGCTCAGGAAAGGCGATCTGAATTTCTGCGATCGCCTGTTCAATTTCAGGTGTCATTGGTATCTCCTATGAGTTGTCATCCGGTGCGGTGACGCGGAACTTTTGCCCCTCATGCAGGATAACGGTTTCGCAGTCGCCAACTTGCTTGAGAGGAGAATTACCTTTGACCTCGAATAGTACGAAATCTTCCTGGATGGCAACGCCCTGCTGGATGGCAGTCTGCTTAATTTCTAAGCCAGTAGCCTTTTGCTGTGAAAAGGTTACTGGGCGTTCATTGACAGTCACAGTAATTGTTTTTGGGTGTTTAGACAGTACATCTGCTTCTTTACTGATTTCAATTTGCATGGTTATGCTCCTCACGTTTTTAATGACACCCTCAGGACACTGATTTTCTGAGGGTGATAGTTGCTATAGGAAAGCCAAAACTAGCAATTATTATCCTTCTAGTGTTGAAATCGTTTCCTATAAAAGGATGATAACTTTTGATACAAGGAAGCGTCAACAGAAAAAGGAAAGTAATATCCTATTGAAGGATAGTTCTAGGAACTACGAATGAGTGTGATTGAGTACATTGGAGGGCGAATCCGAGATTTACGGACGAGTTATGGGGGAGGTGAGGGGTTGTCCCAGGAGGCACTAGCCAAAGCAATGGGAACTGCTGCAAACACCATCTCTCGGTGGGAAACTGCTACTTATCGTCCAAGCATTGAAGACCTTGAACGCCTAGCGCGGTTTTTTGGAGTATCAATTTTAGATTTTTTCCCGCCAAAGGAAACCCAAGCTGAGGAAACTCCGGTTAATGACCAGCTGACTGCATTGTTACGTGCCGCTAAACAGTTGCCTCCTGAAGACATTGAGGAGTTACGCAAATATGCTGAATTTCGTAAAGCCCGAAGTTTTCATAAACAGGGAGATAAACCAAAACCAGGGCGTAAGAGGAAGAAAACTGAATGAAGCCAAGTGATTACTATGAGGAGATGAAGGCGTTAGCACGCCAAATTCGTTTAGAACATGGCTTGACTACCCCACAGGTACGAAAGTCAGATATACGAGATATCTATAAGATACATGGCATTCAGTATGATTTATGGCCCGTAAAAGGTGCGCCCCCCACAGTAAAACTCAAAAGATTGCGGGGGGCTTTCTTTAACGACGAAGATGGTGTGACTATTATGGTTAACCGTTCTCTTCCAGAAGCACCTGCTCTTTTTACAATGTGCCATGAATTCAAGCATTATCTCGTTGACCGTAACCTAAAATCCCTTATATGTACTCACTACAATCAAACCGAAGAAATAGAGATTGGTGCTGAAGTTTTTGCTGCTGAGATGTTATTTCCCGATCGAGATTTTATAGATTATTTGACTCAGATGGGAGTTAAAAAAGGTGAATGCGCTCCTGAAGACTTAGTACGATTGAAGCACGTAACGAAAGCAACAATTTCTTATGCTGGGATAGCGAAGAAGGCAGAATTTCTAGAATTTGTCCCTTTTGGTTCTTTGAATAATATTAAGTGGCTTCAACTTGAAGAGCAAATGTACGGCGAACCAATTCATAGAAAGATACAACGTCAGCGCCAACAGACAAAAAATCTGATTAAGTAAGCCTTTATAGACTGACTTAAAGTAGATTATTTTTTATTTTAAACTATTAATTTATGCCTAAACCTACTAAACGCCCCTCTGTATTTATTGAAAAAATGATGCCTGTGCAGGTATTAAATGAGCAAGTTAATTTTGAACACGGGGGAAATCCATTTAAAGGATTACATCGCTGGTATTCGCGTAAGCCATTGTCTTTTAGTCGCGCTAGCGTGTTGGCTTCTTTATTACCAGCAGATATCACAATGCAAGAATTTGAATATTTGCTGGGGTTAGTATCGGGGAAGGAGGTAAAGCTATATAAAACGCCGCCAAATTCTGTGCAAATTAAGAAGGTGCAGGATTATTGTGAAAAAGTTTGGGGAACCCGCACACCAACTGTTTTAGATGCGTTTGCAGGTGGTGGAAGTATCCCGTTTGAAGCGGCGAGATATGGGTTAAATGTGCTCGCTTCTGATTTAAATCCTGTGGCAGTGGTGACGATGAAGGCGGCGATGGAATATCCGCTAAAGTTTGGCCCAGATTTGCAGCAGGATATTGATAAATGGGTGAAGTGGGTAGGGGATGAAGCTGAGAAAAGGTTAGCTGAGTTTTTCCCTTCTTTACCAGGGGAAACTGTGCAGAATTATTTATGGGCGCATACGGTTGTTTGTCCTAATTGTGAGTCTGTTGTTCCTTTGAGTCCAAATTGGTGGTTAAGTCGTACTAGTAATTATGCAGGAAAAGGACAAGCTAGGAAAATTACAAGTGATTGGTATGCTGTAAAGCCAATTCCTAATCCTGAAAATAAGCGAGTTGATTTTGAATTGATTAAGGGGAAGAAGGGGAAGGGAACAACCATTGAAACAGATGATGAAGAATATGATCCAGATACTACAATTACCTTAAGCAGAGGAGTTGGTAGATGTCTAAATTGTAATAATGTAATTGAAGATGATGCAATAAAGAGGTACTCATCAATTAATAATTTAGGTCATCAAATTTATGCAGTTGCTTATAAGCAAGGAAAATCAGGATTAGAGTTTAGACTACCCCAGCCAATTGATTTTCACAGTACTGAAAACGCTGAATTTTATTTAAAGCAGAAATATTCAGATTTAAGTATTAGCAATTTAATTCCATCTGAACCTACTAGTAAGGGTTTACACGATTCACCGCGTAATTATGAGTATGGCTTGCAAAAATATGAGGACTGTTTTAACCCCCGTCAGCTTTTAACGCTTGTAACTTATATAGAAATTATCAATGAAGCAAAAGAACTAATTCAAGTTGAGTGTAAATGGAAAAAAGCACAAGCAATTTCAACTTATTTAGCTTTAGTATTCGATAGATGTGCAGACGTTAATTGTCGATTAGGGCATTGGGATGCATCAAGAGTAGGTTCTAAAGCTGCTTCAGCCCAACACTCACTTAATTTAATGTGGAATTATCCAGAAATTAATGGTAATGGTAATTTATGGCATTCATGTGCCGATGCTTTTGCATCAGATTACCATAAATTATGTGCATTATTTGGAACTAAACCAGGTTCAACAGGTATACCAGGAATCGAACAATACGATTCAAAATCAATTCAAATAGCATTAGCATCAGCCGATAATTTAACTCACATTTTTGATAACTCTGTAGATGCAGTTATCACAGATCCACCTTACTACGCCACAATTCAATACGCGGAACTATCAGACTTTTTCTACGTCTGGCTAAAACGCAACCTCGGCGATATTTTCCCCGAATTATTCTACCTAGAACTCACCGACAAAGACCGCGAAGCTGTCGCCAACCCTTCCCGCTTCCGTAACATGGGAGTATCGCCCGAAGAACTCGCCAACCAAGACTACGAAGCAAAAATGGCAATGGCATTCGCTGAATACCACCGCGTCCTCCGCGACGACGGCGTAATGACAGTACAATTCAACCATAAAGACTCCGGCGCGTGGGATGTCTTAGCAAAATCCCTCATAGATGCTGGTTTTGAGATTACCGCATCTTGGGCAGTCAGCACCGAAAACCCCCAAAACTTACACCAAGCCCAGAAAAACGCCGTATCCAGCACAGTGCTTTTAGTATGCCGCAAACGCGACTCCAACGCCGGACAAGCTTGGTGGGATGACGTGCGTATTGATGTGCGAAATATCGTCTTTGAAAAAGCACCAGATATCGAAAAATCACTCACCGCAGATTCCCGCCCCGCAGCTGATAGAGTCGCAGATCCTCACCGCCGTGTTAAACCCCCTGGTATTGATTTGTGCTTAACTGCTTACGGTTGTGCTTTAAGCGTATTTACCCGCTACAGTTCCATTCTCGATAGTGCAGGGAATCCAGTTGAACCCAAAGCTGCATTTGAAGAAGTACGCCAAGCAATTGTTGAGTACCGACTACAAAATTTATTAGAAGGTAAAGACTTCAACGGTATCGACCCCTTAACCCAATGGTATCTCCTAGCATGGGATACCTTTGAAGCGCGAGAATTCCCCTTTGATGAAGCTAGACAACTGGCTCTAGCAGTCGGCGGTTTTGATGTTTCCGATTTAGTGAAAAAACACAAATTACTTGATTCTGGAAGCGGTTCTTGCAAATTACTCACCCCAGAACAACGCTTAAAAAAACGCGCTTTCTCCGTCATCGATACTGAATTTTCTGCCAGATATTTAGTAGATGGACTCCACGCAATTATCACCCTTTACCAAGAAGAAGGAAATACAGAACCAGTACGCAGATTTTTGAAAAACACAGGCTTAGTCAGCAACGATTTATTCATGCGGACATTTGAAGTAGCGTTAAAAGTCATACCCCGCATTACTGATGAAAAGAAACGCATCCCCGAAGAAAAAGCCTTATTAGATTTGTGGTTAGCTATGGATGAAATTAAAGCCAAAGTCTCTTACGTGCAGACTGAGTTACCCTTAAATCAAGGGGGACAAATGAGCTTGTTTTGATAACTGTTCACTAACGACCGATGACTGTTAACTGATAACTGTCAACCACCAAGGTATTATGTATAACTACAATCCGTTAGAATGCCTACCTTCATCGGCAGAATTACCCGATTCTGATGATACCCCTGTGGATAACGAACTGCAAATACTAATTCCCAATTTATTGTTAGCCATCTTAGCTGCGATTTGGCAAAACCGCGATGACTGGTTTTTCGGTATCAACATGGGAATTTATTATTCACCATTAAAACCTGCCATAGTCCTCGATGGATTCCTGAGTTTGGGCGTAGAACGTTTTGTAGGTGAAAATGGACGTTTCAGCTACGTTTTTTGGGAAGAAGAAGGAATCCCACCAATTTTAGCTTTGGAAGTTGTTTCTCAAACTTACAACGGTGAATATGAACAGAAAAAAATCGATTATGCCGAATTAGGCATTTTGTATTATGTTATTTATGCACCAACCCGGTTACGTCGTAAACGCCAACGTTTAGAAGTTTATCGCTTAGTTGAAGGTAAATACATTTTACAACCAGGGGATAAAATTTGGATGCCCGAAATTGGTTTAGGTATTGGACGCGAACAGGGTACTTATCAAGGAAGAACAAGAGAATGGCTGTTTTGGTATGACGAAAATGGCAATAGATACCAAACCCCAGAAGAACAATTGCAAAATTTATTAGCTCTATTACAACAGCAAGGAATTGACCCAAATAAACTTTAATTTTGTTGACAGTTGACAGCGAACAGTTAACTATTATTTAACAAATAACCTTATGACAGCAAGCAATCTTAGACAGCAAATTTTAGAACATCTTGAAACATTACCAGGAGAACAGGTAAAAACTCTCCTGTTAACATGGCTGACTAATTCATCTGGAGATTTAGAAGATTTTGAGCAGTTACTTGTAAATCAAGCTACTCAAACAACAGAAGAATCATTTGAGGTAGGTGAGATAGACACAGCATTAAATTTTCAACCTCTTACTGAAGCCCAAATGGTTCAGCAGAGTCTATCTGCTCTCGAAGCTTACCGTCGCACAGGTTCAGGAGTGACGCATAGCCGTGTACGCGAATGGGCTGACAGTTTGGGAACTGAGGAATAACGCCAATGTCCGAGATAGTTTGGACAGAAAGTGCAGTTGATGACTTAAATCGTCATTATGATTTTATCAAACTTAATAATCCTGATGCAGCTTCCCGTGCAGTACAAGCAATTGTCTCTTCAGGCGAGAGTTTACAGCAAAATCCCCGTCGAGGAACAATTGTAGATGAAATAGCAGGACTACGAAAACTTTTAGTTTCTTTTGGTAAATACGGTTTTATAATTCACTACGTTATTCTTGAGGATGATGTTGTTATTTTACGTGTCTACCACGGACGAGAAAATCGACCTCGTTAGTATTAATTTTCAAAGGATATAAACAACCGCATAATATGCCGAAAATTTTACGCGAATATCCTTGGAAAATTAGTTACTCCAGCAATACCCACAACACTATTGCTGATTTCTACATTCCTGCTTTAGAGTGTGCTATCCAGTACGATCGCAAAGCTGGTTTTTTTAGCAGTTCTATCTTGAGTAAAGTTGCTCGTGGTTTGGGTGCAATGTTGCACAACGAGGGGCGAATGCGGTTAATTATGGGCTGTCAGTTTAGCCCACAGGATTTACAAGCAATTCAACAGGGATACGAACTGCGAGACGCATTGCTATCTCGGCTAGACGCAGATTTAAAACCACCAGAAAACTTTGCCCAACTTAAACATTTTGAAATTCTTAGCTGGTTAATTCAAAATCAATATCTCGATATTAAAATCGCTATTCCTCTAAAAGACAATGGATTACCGGAAGACAGTACACAGCAACTAGATCCACAGCATATATTTCACGAAAAAGTTGGCATTTTTACTGATAGCAAGGGCGATAAGTTGGCATTTAACGGCTCTAATAACGAATCGATAGCCGGTTGGGAGAGAAATTTAGAATCATTTCACGTTTATTGTTCTTGGGAAGGAGGAAGGGAACTAGATAGAGTTGAAGAAGAAGTAGCTAGGTTTGAGCAACTTTGGTATGACGTATCGCCTAACGTGCGAGTATTTGATGTTCCAGAAGCTGTACAGAAAAAGCTGTTACGTTACGCCCCTGCTACTAAACCTAACTGGAATGCCCAGGCAGAATTTGACTCTAGACCCCTAACAAAAAGAGAATTAACTGACCAAGAAGTACAACCAGAACCAAAACGGGAATTCAAACCAGAACCATCAACTATCTCTACAGAAGATAGAGAAAAAGAACGGTTGGCATTTACTCAACTTGCCAATATTCATGAACATCCCGGCTGCTTAGATTTTTGTTTAAAATCAATTCCTATTCAACCTTGGCCACACCAAATTAAAATACTGCGTCGCGTTGCTCAAAATTTTCCCCAAAGTTTTCTCATTGCTGACGAAGTTGGTTTAGGTAAGACAATTGAGACTGGTTTAATTCTGCGCTATCTGCTGTTGTCCAAAAAAGTGAAGCGGGTATTAGTATTAGCACCTGCTAGCGTTCAACCCCAATGGCAAGAAGAACTGCGAGAAAAATTCAATCTGCATTTTTGGAGTTACACATCCACAGAATTTAAAGACCCTTACAAACGCACTATCCCAGCAGCAGCTAACCCTTGGAATACCCAAGACTTAATCCTTGCTTCTTCTCATTTGGTACGCCGAACTGAGAGAATGCGCCAGCTATTAGAAGCAGAACCTTGGGATTTAGTGGTGTTAGATGAAGCGCACCATGCAAGACGCAAAAGTCCCCAAGACCGCAAAGACACGCCCAATCGCCTGTTAGAGTTAATGGCACAGTTGAAGGAGAAAACTAAATCTCTGGTTCTCCTCTCAGCAACTCCTATGCAAATTGATGCCATAGAAGTTTTCGATTTGTTAAACCTGCTGGGATTGCAGGGACATTGGAGTTACGGCGATAACTTTTGCTATTATTTCGCGTCCCTACAAGGTGCTGTCAAGCAGGAAGTAATGAATTTTTGGCAAGTCATGTCCAGTGATTATTTTCAAAAGGGCGGACAACCTTGCTCTAGATTAGAGCAGTTTTTGAGCAAGAGCGATCGCATTCTGGCTTATAAAATGCAAGATACTTGGCAACGGGGTAAGAAAATTTCTAATCATAAACAACTATTGGCAGATGAAGAATTTATGACCACTTCGCGCCAATACTTGACAGTGAACACGCCCCTAAAAGACTTGATGTTTCGCCACACCCGCGACACTTTACGACAATACTACCGCCGGGGACTGCTAGAACGAGATATTCCCACTAGAGTTGTACAGGACAACGCCATTACTTTAGAACCACAACGGGAAGTACCGCTTTATGTAGCTGTCAGTGATTATGTGCGTCACTTTTATCGACTAGCTCAAAAAGATAAGCGTTCCTGTTTGGGTTTTTTAATGACGCTTTACCGCAAACGTTTGACCAGTTCATTTTATGCCATTAAATCATCTCTGCAACGCCGTTTAGACTACCTGTTAACTCAACAAGGAAGCGTTTTAAGTGACGATGATTTAGCAGATATAGACGATGCGGAAGATACAGTAATTGCTGGGCTGGAATCTTTCTTTGAACCAGTAGACCCCCAGGAAGTTCAATATCTCGAAGATTTATTACGCCAGTTTGAAAATACTGGGGAAGATACCAAGCTTTCTTGCTTTATTCAAATTTTGCGTCAAGAATTAACTGAACGGGAAAGTGCGATTGTTTTCACCCAATACACCGATACAATGGACTATCTGCGGGATACTTTGCAGGAGTTGTACGGTAGCCAAGTGGCTTGCTATTCTGGGCGCGGTGGGGAACTGTACCAGAATGGGGAGTGGTGCATAGTTCCCAAGGAAGAAATTAAACGCCGATTCCACCAAGATGAAATCAAAATTCTTCTGTGTACAGAATCTGCTTCCGAGGGTTTGAACTTACAAAATTGCGGTGTGTTGATTAATTACGATATGCCTTGGAATCCCATGCGGGTAGAACAGCGTATTGGCAGAATTGATCGCATTGGACAAAGGTATTCTACTGTGCGAATCCACAACTTTTACTATGATGGCACGGTAGAAGCGAAGGTTTATAAAAAATTACGCGATCGCATTAATGCTTTTGCCACTGTTGTTGGCAATCTTCAACCGATTCTGGCGCAAGTCCCTACGTTTATTGAACAAGCGGCTATGAGTGCAGATCCGGAGGAAGAAGATGTTTTAATGTCTGAATTCGATTCTGTATTAGATACCCCACCGCCTCGTCTAGCAATTGAGGAAATGGTAGCAATGGATTTGGATGCCGATTTAGCAGAGATTCAAAAACCAATTACTTCTACTCCCTTTACGCCAGACATGATTGAGCAGTTATTCACATCCTCAGCAATTTTAAAAGCTAATGGTGTGCAGTTTGAGTTAAGGGCTGAGAGTATTTGGCAACTGACTTATAAAGGACAGAATTACACAGTTACTTTTTACCCTAAAGTTTTTGATGAAATGCCTTCTCTACGATTAATGAATTTTGGCGAACCCTTGTTTGAAGAACTGCTTAAATTAGTTTTGATTTGACAATCAAGCATTGAATTATAAGTATAATGAACTACATAAAAAAATTGTTTTCTTCTGACTATTCTTCTACCTAAGCAAATAAAGTCATGAATTTTGGTTCTGATGCCCCAAAAGTTTTCATTAGCTATAGCCATGACTCTCAGGAACATAAAGAGCGAATTTTAACCCTTGCTAACCGTTTGCGAGCTGAAGGTGTGGACTGTAACATTGATCAGTACGAAGAGTCGCCTGCTGAGGGGTGGCCCCGGTGGATGATGAATCAACTGGAATGGGCTGATTTGGTAGTTGTAGTTTGTACTGAGCAGTACGATCGCCGATTTAGAGGCCGAGAAGAACCAGGTATAGGACGAGGAGTTACTTGGGAAGGAGCTATTATTTCTCAGGAGCTTTACGATTCTCATGTCAAAAGCACAAAGTTTGTCCCTGTTGTATTTTCTTCTAAGGACGGAAATTTTATTCCGATTATGGTTCGCGGGTTTAGTCGGTACGATTTGTATACCGAAGAGGGATATCAAGCCTTCTACCGTCGCCTCACCAATCAACCCTTGAACCCAAAACCGCCACTTGGTGAAAAGGTAGAACTTGCGCCGCGTGTATTACCACCATTACCAGTACGCGATCGCAAACAAACTTTTTCCAAAACCCGCAGCTTTTTTGCTTATGACGAAGCTTGGGTTGGTAGGGAAAGGTTGATTAAAGAGTTGAGCGATCGCGTCCAAGCATCCTGTCGCTTGCTGATTTTCGTTGGGATCGCAGGCATTGGTAAAACAGCACTTGCTGAACGGTTAGCTGTAGAATTGCAAGACTGGTTTGATGGAGACTGGAGTCGCTTTCATCAGGAGAATTTTGACAACGATGAACAAGCTGCTGATTTTAGCAGTGTTGCAGTGCGTTGGTTAGAGAAATGGGGCGAGTTAATTACGCCAGATGACCGAAAAGATACGCAACGATTATTAAATCGGTTAGTGAAATACTTAAGCGAGAATTGTTATTTAGTGCAGATGGATTCTCTGGAGAAAATTTTGCAGGGGAATGAGGAAGAAGGCTGGAGTGATTTTAAGGATGAATGGTGGGTGAAGTTTTTTAACGCTTTTCTGAAGATAGAATCTTGTCTGAGCTGCATTATCTTAACTTCTCAAGATTTACCTAAACAAATAGAGGAAGCTGGCACTCGTTGTCGTAATTTTTGGCACTCTCAATTGTTAAGTGGGCTAGATATGTCTGAGCGTTTAGATTTATTTGCTAAGACTGGCTTGGACGTAAGCCGAGCAGCTATAGGTAGACAATACCTAGAAAGAATTGGGGCTGCTTATGAAGGACATCCTCTGGCACTGCGGATTGTTGCTGGAGAAATCAAAAATAAACCTTTTGATGGCAATGTCCTTGCTTACTGGAATAAATATGCAAACGAGGTAGAGGAGGTTGAAAAAGCGATCGCCGAAGCCCAAGAAAGAAAAATATCTAGTGAAGATAACTGGAAACTGGATCGCTTTACTCGTGCCTTGCGAAGAAATGTGCGTTCTCGTTTAGAAAAAGCTTTTATTCGTCTGAAGGAAGAAGCCAAATATGCTTATATATTACTTTGTGAAGCTTCTGTTTACCGTTGCCCAGTTTCAGAAGAGTTTTGGTTGAGTCATCTTGAATATTGGGATAGAAATGAGGATGAGCAGATAGTAGCTCTGGATACTTTGCGTGATCGCTATTTGGTTGAAGAATTAACTGACAACACAAATCAATGTTTACTTCGGCAACATAATTTAGTTCGTAGCGTATCACTTGACCATTTGAAAATGTTAGATGAACCATGATCAATGCTTCTAGAGAAACAGATAAATCAGTTTTAGCTGAGTTTGGTATTGACCCTTCTACAATTAAGTTTATAAAACCAGCCTGGAAACGTGCCTGTTATCAGGCTGTCATTAACTGGCTAACAAAATATAAAACTCAACCTCATAGCTCAACGTTAGAGCAGGTACGAGGTTATATAGAAGTTTTGCATCATCTTAGTGAATTGAAGGAATGGATAACTATACAGCATGTTTTCCGTAAAGCTCTTCCTGTTAATCCCTCAACACTCAATATTTCACTACCTTTGTATGAATACTTACTTTTTAGAGAACTTTCTAGAGAGTTATTAGCAATCACTGAAGATATTATCAATTCTTTAGAAGATTCAGCGCACGATCTGACTTTTATCAAAATGCAAAAGGCAAGAGCTATGTCGGCTCTGACTGATAAGTTGCAAGATTCTCAAAAATTATTTGAAGAATTATTGCATAATACAGAAAAAGATACACAAATTAATCTAGAATCTCTTACTTATCTTGGAATACGCCAAGTCAACTCAGGATTATATCAAGAAGGTATTAAAAATCTCCGGTACGCCTTAATTAAAATAGAGGATAATGAAAAATTTATATTAAATGAAAAGATTCAAGAATTGAAAACTGATATTTGGGAGAATCTAGCCTTTTATGAAATGAACTCAAGTCATTTTCAAGAAGCAATTCAACTCTATAAAAATGTAATAAATATCAGGACAGAATTGGATTTATCCCATAGGCTAACCCATCCCTCGGCTCATTTAGGAATCATCATGAGGAAAATGGGTGAATATGAACAAGCACTTTATTATCTAGAAAAAGCAAAGGAGATAGCAAAATTAGTTGAAATAGAAAGTCAAACTTTTTGGATTAATCATCATTTAGCTTATGTTTACCTAAATAAAGGACAACCTGATTTAGCAGAAGAGTTGTGTATAAATTCGCTTGTAGGACATAAAAAGTTTAAAAATCAGTGGGGAGAATCTGACTGTTATGAACAATTAGGATTAATCGACTTAGCTATGAGTAGATTTAAGAATGCCGAAAGTAATTTTAAAATAGCATTGAACATTAGGCAATCTCTTGGTAATCTTCACGGTACTGCTAGTTGTGTTCTAGATTTAGCGCTGGCTTCATGGCATCAGCGAAGATTTATTAAAGCAGTTTACTATCTATTTAGAGGTTTTTACCTGTATTACAAACTTGGCGTTTTAAATATGACAAGAGTTCGTAGAATGATTAAACTATCTTTTGGTTGGACTATGGGCAAAAGAAGAGGAGCCATGTAAAAAAGTAACATGAAATTAGGAATTGTTTGTGGATATGGTACTGATTTAAATAACGATATAGAAGGATATTTAAACTCTGTTTTAGAGTTTTCAATAAATAATAATATAAATAAATTAATACTTACTGGAGGTATAACTCAAAAATCTTCTAAAATTTCGGAAGCCAGTTTAATGCATCAAATACTTGTAGGTCTAAATCTAGATTTAGAAATTGTGTTGGAGGAAGAATCTATTACCACATTACATAACCTACTGTATTCTCAAAAAATTATTAATAGTTTTGATAAAAAAATAGAGAAACTATATATTTTTTGTGACGCTGTGAGAATATTTAAAGTTTTTTGTCTCTCAAAAATTATTTTTAACAATTATTCATTTGAAACTATTTACTTTCAACGTAAGGAAAATTTGCTGATTTATTGTATGCAAATACCATCGACTATAATTCAAGCTTTAGGTGTTA
Source organism: Calothrix membranacea FACHB-236 (assembly GCF_014696315.1). Taxonomy (GTDB): domain Bacteria; phylum Cyanobacteriota; class Cyanobacteriia; order Cyanobacteriales; family Nostocaceae; genus Aulosira; species Aulosira membranacea. Next base: position 3,311 of record NZ_JACJPX010000034.1, on the reverse strand, counting down.
TATTTCCAGAATTGGAAAAAATGATTATAACTAGCCGTCAAAAATGGAATGAATTGATGGATAGCTATAAACAAAGCAAGTAATTTTTATGGATTTGCCAATCAATGCTTAATCCTGGTTATACCTCACTCAAAGTATTCATCAGCTACAGCTATGACTCGCCGGAACATAAAGACCAAGTTTTACGATTGGCGAACCAATTGCGAGAAGATGGAATTGATTGCAACATAGACCAGTACGAAGAATCACCATCTCAAGGATGGCCCCGTTGGGCGAATGATGAAATTGAAGTGGCTAACTTTGTCTTGATAATCTGTACCGAGCAATATAATCGACGCTTTAGAGGTCAAGAGGAAATTGGCACAGGTAAAAGCGTTGCTTGGGAAGGAGCAATTGTTACCCAACATCTCTATGAGGCTCAAGGTAAAAATACAAAATATATCCCTATCGTCTTTTTTTCTCAAGATTTAAGCTATATTCCTACAGTTTTGGCTGGTTTTAGCATTTATAACCTTGAAATTGTAGAGGACTATGAGAAATTACTTCGTCGCCTCACAAACCAACCTTGGATTCAAAAACCTCCTCTTGGTAGTCTTGGAGCATTACCACGCCGTGATCGCCAACAGTTTTTTCTCAGCGCAACCGAACACACCAATTTACGAGAAGAACTGCTTGCTGCTTCTCAGGGATTACTCAACTGGACAAGGACACTGGGTAAAAAACAACAGCAAATTGAACGCCCAGAGATAGAGAAATTACTAAATCTAATTGATACAGAAAATTCCTCAACCACAATAGTTCTTGGCGTACCTGGTATTGGAAAATCAGCACTATTATCAGCCCTAGGGCATTGCATAGTGGATAAAGGTTACGCTCTCCTAGCAATTAAAGCAGACTATATAGGTAATAAAGTTAACAGTCTTGAAGAATTAAAGCATGACGATCAACTACATTTGAGTACGGATTTACTATATGCTATTAAGTCGGTTGCTAACAAAGAACGAGTAATATTGCTTGTAGACCAGTTGGATGCTGTTTCAGAATTACTAGATAGACAGCCAGGGCGATTAAACGTTTTACTAAATCTCATCCAATCACTTGCTGGAACTAAGAATATCCATATTGTAGCCACTTGTCGTGAATTTGAATTTCGCCACGGCAGCCAGTTTTCTCGACTTGAAGGTTTTGAGCAACTATATTTGAGTTTACCAACATGGGAAAAAATTTCTCCTGTGTTGCAAGATGAGGGACATCTACCTGAGTTGATGGGCGAACCCTTACGTGAACTACTGCAAAACCCTCAAAACTTAAAGATATTCCTTCAAGTCGCCCAACCAGGCGAAGTATTTGATTCTTCCCAAAAATTACTGGATAGATTGTGGGAAACTAAAATTCTTAATCAACCAAATGCACAAAAGTACGTTACCTTTCTAGAAAAAATCGCACAACGCATGAAAGATGAAGAGGCGCTATGGTTACCTACTTCAGTCGCTGATGATTGTCCACAAATACGACAAGAACTTCAGCAAGCAAACATTTTGATGCTTAATCGGGATAATTCAACCTTTGGTTTTTGTCATCAAACTTATTACGACCATACCCTAGCCCGTGCTTTTGCCAGTGGTTCTCAGAGTTTGGCTGACTTGGTGCTGGAACGTCAAAATGGTTTATTTGTCAGACCTATTCTTTTAAGAAGCCTTAATTATCTACGCGGTAATGCCCCTAAAGAGTATCAACAGCAACTACAAATTTTGTTGAAAAATGCGGAAGTAAATAATTGCCCACTCAAAAATAAAATAGCCCAGTTAGCTCTTAAGAACTTAAACCATTTACCCAGCAAAATTCAACTTTGGGCTTTGGATATTTTGCGATCGCTGCAACTAATTTACGTGCGAACCCATATTTACACCCTATTAATTGAGTTTGTAGGTTCGCAACAAAACCCCGAACCAATGGAAGCAGAACTTCTAATTCCCTTGCTTAACTTAGAAACAGAAGCACCAAAAGTTTTAGACGCGATGATTGGTAGTCCAGGCTGGTTCAGGATTTTACGCGATCGCCCTGAATTTAGACAGTGGTTAGAAAAACCACTAACCGAAGCGTCTTATTGCCTTCCTATTTTAATTGCTGCAACTAACTTTGCAACCGATAATGTATGGAATCTGATTGAAGAGTATTGGTTGAACGATAGCGCATACGACCCATTAAGTATGCAGATTATACTCAAGTTTCAACAGTGGAATACAGAGCGGGTATGGCAAACTCAGCAAATTATTCGACGTTGGAATTTGGATATGTATAGCGTATCCACAATTGCAGACAAGGTAGCTGAAACTTTACCTCAACTAGCACCAATAATTATACGCGCCCATTTAGATTATAGACTGGAACAAGCTATAGCAGAAAGCAACAAACCAATACCAGAGTTACCAGCAGATGCTGGCGGTGCACAAAGATACCTTCATGCTTCTAAATACAATCCCATAAATTACTTTAAAAATTTACTTGAAGGAGGAAGTGATTTTGACGATATCGACACACTTGCAAAAGCGAATCCCAAATATTTTTTAGACACTATTTGGTCTTGGTTTACTGATGTCACAAATAGGATTGTAAGCGAAGATAATTCGACTATAAAGACTATAAATAGATATAGCGAAGACTATATTAACAGTCTAGATTTTGATAAAAGTGAAATTATACAAGCGGTATTATCAGCTATTTTAGAATTAGCAAATCAGGACAAGCAAGCTTTTTTAATTTTTGTTAATCAGAATGAACAATCAGAATCACTTCTTGTCCACCGTATACTAGCGCGTGGGCTAGCACAGATAGCGATTCAAGAACCGCAGGCAGTTTTGGATTACTTACTCGGAGATTCCAGACGCTTGAATTTAGGAAATATGAGAAATTCTTCTAAAGAAACAAAACAATTAATATTAGCAGTTTGTCCACATATTCAACCTCAAGAAATAGCTCGTATTGAACAGGCAATTCGTACATATAATCATTACACAATTGAACACGAATTATCTGCTGATTTACGCTTCAGTTTTTTGCAATATAATCGTCAACATCGACTAAAACTATTACTTGCTTTTCCTGAAGAATATTTGAGTGTGGAAGCAAAGCGATGGCGGGATGAAGAAATACGTGCCTTTCCTTGGGTCGTTAATGAAAAAGATGACGATTACCATACAATTGCACAACTAGTACAGCACGGCGTAAATAAACCAACCATTATTGTGAGAAACTAAGAAAGTAGAGTCAAAACAGTTTAGGCGGAAAATAAGGGAACCGGGTGTGGCACG
>NZ_JACJPX010000033.1 GCF_014696315.1 Calothrix membranacea FACHB-236 | reverse complement strand
TGATGCTATCGGGGTCATGTTGAAACTGCTGGAATACTTGTGCAATATAGATTTTCCCAGTTTCTGACTCCGATTTTCTCATTCTTTGTGAGAAATCCGGGCCCCTCTCCCACCAGGAGAGGGGAGCAAGAGATTCAATTCCCCTTCTCCCTGAGGGAGAAGGGGTTAGGGGATGAGGGCGAGAAGTATTTGTATAAGGCTATCTGTAAGTATAAAAAATAGGGCGGGCAAGATGCCCACCCCACGAGTGTTTTGTGTAATTAGCTATGAGTAACTGTGCAGGAGAGGAGGAAAAATTTTCTTGGGGCTGGTGGCGGAACAAGGTAACATCTTTCCCATGCCCCATGCCCTATGCCCCATGCCCTAAGTTTACGTATTTTGCAACTTGCGAGAAGCAAGATATTGATACATCTGCCAACGGGTATTGACATCTGCTTGGGCTTCTTCAAATAAGTGCTTGGCTGCTTCTGGGTGACTCTTGGTTAACATCTTGAAGCGATTTTCTGAGTTCATGTATTCTTCAATTGGTAACTTGGGAGTGCGAGAGTCAAGCTGGAGTGGGTTTTCTCCATGCTTAGTGCGGTCTGGATTGTACCGATATAGCAACCATTCGCCTGATTCGACGGCGGCTTTTTGATGGTGTAAGCCTGTGGTCATGTCGATACCGTGGGCGATGCAATGGCTGTAGGCGAGAATGATTGATGGCCCTTCGTAGGCTTCGGCTTCGAGGAAGGCTTTAAGGGTGTGTTCGTCTCTTGCGCCGAGAGCGACGCTGGCAATATAAACGTTACCGTAGGTCATGGCCATTAAGCCTAAGTCTTTTTTGGCTGCGGCTTTACCGCCAGAGGCAAATTTGGCGATCGCAGCTCTGGGTGTGGCTTTGGAGTTTTGTCCGCCAGTATTAGAATAAACTTCTGTGTCCAGTATGAGAATATTGACGTTGCGTCCGCTAGCGATGACGTGATCTAAGCCGCCAAAGCCGATGTCATAACCCCAACCATCACCACCAATTATCCAAACGCTCTTTCTGACTAAATAATCGGCAACGAATTTCAGCGATTTCAGGTTCCGAGCGATCGCATCTTCTTCATCTTCTCCGGCTGGGGTTTGGGCTGCAAGTAGTTCTTCTACCCGTTGTTTGAGTAGGGCGACACGTTCCCGTTGTTCGACTATATCAGCTTCGTCTTTTTGCCGGGCGTTAACAATACTACTAGCGAGATTGTCGCCTAGTTGTGGTGTCAGTTGTTTGACTAATTCGGTGGCAAATTCTGCTTGTTTATCTAGGGAAATGCGGAAACCCATGCCAAATTCGGCGTTATCTTCAAATAGCGAGTTACACCAAGCCGGGCCTCTTCCTTCGGCGTTAGTTGTCCAAGGGGTAGTCGGTAAGTTACCGCCGTAAATCGAAGAACAACCAGTGGCGTTAGCAACGATCATGCGATCGCCAAATAATTGGGTAGCTAATTTCACATAAGCTGTTTCGCCACAACCAGCACAAGCACCGGAGAACTCAAATAAGGGTTCTTGCATTTGCTGCTGGTTAATATGGGAGACTTTCAGGTGCAGTCTGTCGGGATTGGGGAGATTAAGGAAGAAATCCCAATTTTCTCGCTCTGCATCCCGTAATGGCAATTGCTCTGCCATATTCAGGGCTTTGCGGTTTGGTTCGGCTTTATTCTTGGCTGGGCAAATATCTACGCAAACACCGCAACCTGTACAATCTTCTGGGGCTACTTGCAGAGTATATTGCAAGCCATGCCAATCGCGGTCTTTGGGATTGGTACTCTTGAAGGTTGGCGGGGCATTGGTTAACAGTTCGGGTTCGTAAACTTTACCACGAATCGCACTATGGGGGCAGACCATGATGCATTTAGCGCACTGGACGCAGACATCTTCATCCCAAACCGGAATATCTTTGGCAATGTTGCGTTTTTCCCATTTCGCCGTACCTGTAGGGTAGGTACCATCGGCGGGTAAAGCACTCACAGGTAAATCATCCCCTGCACGGGCAATCATTTTACCTAAAACATCATGGACAAATGCAGGTGCTTTATCAGAGATGGGGTAGGGGGGATTGGGGATTGGGGATTGGGGACTGGGGACTGGGGATTGGGGACTGGGGATTATATTTAGTTCATGGAGGTTATCTAATGCCATATCCACAGCGTTGATATTCTTCTGGACAACTTCGTCGCCCTTCTTACCATAAGTCTTGCGAATCGCCTTTTTAATCGCTGCGATCGCTTCGTCTTTGGGTAATACACCCGATAAGGCAAAGAAACAAACTTGCATTACCGTGTTAATATGTCCAGCCATCCCCGCAGCACGAGCAACTTGATAACCATTAATTACATATACTTTCAGTTGCTTTTGGATAATTTGCTCTTGGACAAACAGTGGTAAATGCTGCCAAACTTCTTCCTGAGAATAGAGCGAATTAATCAAGAATGTGCCGCCAGGGACAATATCTTGCAACATGGAGAATTTATCAATGAAATCCCATTGATGACAAGCCAGAAAATTAGCTTTGGTAATTAAATATGTCGAGTGAATTGGTTGTGACCCAAAGCGGAGGTGGGAAACTGTCACAGAACCAGATTTTTTAGAATCGTAAACGAAATAACCTTGAGCGTAATTGTTTGTTTCTTCTCCAATAATTTTGATGGAGTTTTTGTTAGCACCTACAGTACCGTCTGCGCCTAAACCGTAAAAAATAGCTCTAACTATATTGTCTGCTTCAATATTAAAATCATGGTCATACTCTAAGCTGGTGTGGCTGACATCATCGTTGATCCCCACGGTGAAATGATTTTTTGGTTCAGCTAGAGCCAGGTTATCAAACACAGCTTTAATCATCGCTGGTGTGAATTCTTTGGATGATAATCCATAACGACCACCGATGATTTTGGGATGGAGGGACAAGGAGAGGGGGGGACAAGGGGAATGTTCATTTTCTCCTTGTCTCCTTGTCTCCTTGTCTCCATTTCCCCATGCTTGTTGGATAGCAGCAACCACATCTAAATAAAGTGGTTCGCCAGATGCGCCGGGTTCTTTGGTACGGTCTAAAACGGCGATGGTACGGGTAGTTGCGGGTAAAGCTTCGACAAATCTAGTAGTATCAAATGGGCGATATAATCTAACTTTTAATACCCCAACTTTTTCGCCTAAGCTAGTTAAATAATCTACAGTTTCATGGACTGCTTCACAACCGGAACCCATGAGGACAATCACTCTTTCTGCTTCGGGGTCGCCGTGGTATTCAAAGAGTTTGTATTGTCGTCCAGTCAGTTTGGCAAATTGATCCATCGCCTTTTGGGTGATGTCTGGACAAGCTGAATAATAAGGGTTAACGGTTTCGCGGCTTTGGAAGTAAACATCAGGGTTTTGGGCTGTACCCCGTAACACAGGCCTATCGGGAGTCATCGCCCGCGCCCGATGAGCAAAGATGAATTCTTCGGGGATATGCGATCGCAAATCTTCGTGGGATAATGTTTCAACTTTATCTACTTCGTGAGATGTGCGGAAGCCATCAAAAAAGTGTAAGAAAGGTATACGAGATTCTAAAGTTGCACGTGTAGAGATTGCAGCAAAATCATAAGCTTCTTGTACTGATGCTGAGCATAGCATCGCAAAACCTGTGGCACGCGCTGCCATCACATCACTATGATCACCGAAAATAGATAGACCTTGAGTAGCTAGCGATCGCGCTGAGACATGAAATACTGTAGGTGTTAATTCACCAGCAATTTTGTACATATTGGGGATCATTAACAACAATCCCTGAGATGCGGTAAATGTGGTTGTCAGCGAACCTGTTTGCAAAGCACCATGTACTGCACCCGCAACGCCGGCTTCACTCTGCATCTCCACAACTGTAGGTACAGTTCCCCAGATGTTAGGTTTACCTTCGCTAGCCCATGTATCCGACCACTCAGCCATGTTAGAAGAAGGCGTAATCGGGTAAATAGCAATGACTTCATTTACACGATAAGCCACTTGGGCTACAGCCTCATTGCCATCAATAGTGGCAAATATTTTTGTCTTCATAATTGGTTTAACCTTTACCAGTTTGCGAACCCTATCAAAGCCTTGACCTTCACTGCGCTGAAACTACAAATGTAAAATTCAACAAACAAGAAGGGTAGCAAAACAGCGAATTTGAGTTTTTCATTCACCCTTGCACAGGTAGCCTTTCTAGCCGCTGCACCTTGAAGTTAACAACAAAGGTTGAGGAACTTGTGAGGAAGATATAGCAAAACTGGAAGATGAATCTCAGTAAATTTAACGAGAACATCAAGCCTTTACCACAGCCGATGCAATACAGTTCGCATAACACCAATCAATTAACGTTTAAATCCTGTAGAGACGCGATTCATCGCGTCTTCCCAACAATTCATCGCGTCTTTCCAACAATTCATCGCGTCTTTCCAACAATTCATCGCGTCTTCCCAACAATTCATCGCGTCTTTCCAACGATTCATCGCGTCTTCCCAACAATTCATCGCGTCTTCCCAACAATTCATCGCGTCTTCCCAACGATTCATCGCGTCTTCCCAACAATTCATCGCGTCTTTCCAACAATTCATCGCGTCTTCCCAACAATTCATCGCGTCTTCCCAACAATTCATCGCGTCTTCCCAACAATTCATCGCGTCTTTTCAACGATTCATCGCGTCTTCCCAACCCCAAAATCATGACGAAAAATTCCCAGCCGAACCGTATTTACAGCCGATGGACGAAATGCGATCGCATTTCGTCAGTCCAGTAGAGTGTGTTAGGCGCTAATTGCCAAGATGATTTACCACGAAATAACTATCCTAGCGCCTAACGCACCATTCACTCGGCGGTGCGTTACGGCTAAATTTCATTGTCTCTGTGTCCCCAATCCTTTCATAGCCGTAACACACCCTACACCATTACAACTAATGCACCATCCACTCGGGGGTGCGTTACGGCTAAATTTCATTGTCTGTGTGTCCCAAATCCTTTCATATGCCGTAACACACCCTTGTATATTGCTGTCACACTTAAAATGTAAATCATTTTTTTATAAAGACTAGATAAATTATGTATTAAGAATACATTAACCTTCGTAAAACTACTGGGATATTGCTCTGGTACATGATAGATTTTCATCAAATTTAAGTATTAATCATGAATTGTCTAAATTAGTAATCAATAAAAAAGCAAATAAACTTTTTATTGATTAGCCATTACAGGATTGGGGATTTTCCCTGAAACTTGTATGCGTAGGTAACAATGTCTAGGTGCTTCTATATTTCTCTATGTACATCATTGATTTTCCTCTCCCTAGTTTCAGAATGCTGATTACTAATTCAAAATGAATAGTAATCGGCAGATTTTTTATATTCATCTCTCCAATTCATAATTAATACTTAAATTAATCATCAATTGTTTACATAGCCTTGGCATCAATAGCAAGCTAGAAAACCCAATTTATAAATTCTTGCATTTAATTAGGGTCTTACCATGAATAAAGAAAAATATTTGCTGACACCAAAGCTACATTCTATTTCTAATGAAAAATCACGCGTCTTGATAGTATCCATGCGTGAGATTGCCAATTTAGTTGGCTTTTGTAGCTTATATGAATTTGAAGATGTCATCTACGATGCCGATGCTGCTGATATGCTCAAACCCTTGAGTAATGACGATGGCATCATCAGAAAAATTTACAAACTAGCTAAGTATTTAACTAATTCCAAAAAATTAGCAAATTTCTTAGTACCAGGGACAAATCCATACTTGATTGAACAAGAGTATGAACTATTCTTTCCTGTCTTTAATTCTCCCTTTGAACTGTTCGCACTGCACGCCTTTAAAAATTGGCGGCAAAAATGCAGCCAAGCAGTTTGTTATATAGATGAATTTTGGGAAACATATCTTCAGCCATCTAGCCTTTATTTTCTAGAATATTTAAAAGATTTCGATCATATTTTTCTCGGCAATAAAAATTCAGTCGAAGCAGTTGCTAAAATCACAGGTCGTCCTTGTAGCTATCTACCACCTGGGATTGATACATTAAAATTCTGTCCCTATCCACACTTACCTCACCGCAGTATTGATGTTTCCTATTTGGGTCGGCGTTCACCTGTAACTCATCAAGCCCTATTAGAGTACGCAAAACAACGATCAATTTTTTATTACTACGATACAATCAAAGCTTCCGGCACTAAAAATGCCGCTAAACAACAAACTTTTGCGGTGAACAATGCCCAAGAACACCGCTTTTTGTTTGCTAATTTAAACAAGAGAAGCCGTTATTTCTTTGCTAACCGCGCACGCATTAACGAAGCGGAAGCAACAAAAAATAAACAAGAGTTTGGCCCTCGTTTCTTTGAAGGCGCGGCGGCTGGTGCAGTCCTCATTGGCGATCCGCCAATGACAGAGGAATTTTACAAACATTTTGATTGGCCTGATGCCATTATTAAAGTTCCCTTTGATGCTCCAGAAATTGGTGAAATTATTACTGATTTAGATGCACAACCTGAGCGCTTGGCTAGAATTAGAAGAGATAATGTTGTCAATACATTATTAAGACATGACTGGGTATATCGCCTACGAACAGTATTTGAAACAATAGATGTTAAACCTAGTCAAATCATGTTGTCTAGAGAAGCTAAGTTAAAGAAACTAGCCTATGAAATCCAGCACACATCAGATTTATCATTGGTTAATTAGAAAATAATATCAACTTGACAAGAGTAATATTGTAGGAAAACTCTAAAACAAGTTGATATTAAAGCTTTTCTACCCAAAATTCAGAACTAGTATCAGCTTCCTATAAGCAATTTTAATATGCCTTGTGTAAGGGAAAAGGGAAAATCTGTAGATTTAGCCTTTTCCCTTTTTTTATTTTTGAATCAAACTGTATTCGCTAACCGGGTCGCCTTATTTAAACTAATAATAAAGTCAATAATCACATTTACCAAAATCAATCTTCACTGATAAAAATCATAGATTGGGAATAGAAACAGATTATACTAGCAACAAGTAACTTGCTTTCATACACTTTATTAAATCAGGGTGATATCATGACAAACGAACAATATTTGATAAAACCTAAATTTAATTCTTTTTCGCAGGAAAAATCACGCATTCTGTTAGTATCAATGCGTGAACTGGCTAACTTAGTAGCTTTTTGTACGCTATACGAGTTTGAAGATGTACTTTACGATACCGATGCTGTGGATATGGTTGAACCATTGAGTCCTAACGACGGTATCTTAAGGAAAATTTACAAGCTAGCCAAGTATTTAACTAACTCTAAACAATTGGCTGACTTCCTTGTACCAGGTAATAATCCATTCTTACTTGAGCAAGAGTATGAATTGTTCTTTCCCATATTTAATTCCCCCTTTGAACTGTTCACACTGCATTCGTTCAAAAATTGGCAGCAAAAATGTAAAAAGTCTGTTTGTTACATAGTTGAATGCTGGGAATCGTATCTTAAGCCATCTAATAATTACTTCTTCGAGTTTTTAAAGGATTTCGACCATATTTTTCTTGGTACAAAAAACTGTACGGAAGCAGTTGCAAAAATTACTGGTCGGCCTTGTACCTATTTACCACCTGGGATTGATACATTAAAATTCAGTCCCTATCCCTCCTTACCTAACCGTAATATTGATGTTTGCTATCTAGGTCGTCGTTCATCAATAACCCATCAAGCCCTATTAGAATTTGCACGACAGCAACCAATCTTTTATTACTACGATACAATCAAAGCTTCGGGAACCAAAAATGCCGCTAAACAACAAACATTTGCGGTTAACAATCCCCAAGAACACCGCAGTTTATTAGCTAATTTAATTAAGAGAAGCCGTTATTTCTTTGCTAATCGCTCACGTGTTAACGAACTAGACACAGCCAAAATTAATCAAGAGTTTGGTTCTCGTTTCTTTGAGGGTGCCGCATCTGGTGCAGTGATGATTGGCGAACCGCCAACAATAGACGAATTTTACAAATATTTTGATTGGACTGATGCAATTATCAAAGTTCCCTTTGATTCTCCTGACATCGGTGAAATTATAACTGACTTAGATGCTCAGCGCGATCGCCTAGCCAGAATTAGAAAAGAAAATGTTGTCAACTCCCTACTGCGACATGACTGGGTATATCGCTTGCGAACAATCTTTGAGGCAATAGATGTTCAGCCTAGCGAAATCATGTTGTCCAGAGAAGCCGAGCTGAAAAACCTCGCCAATCAGATTCATCTGTCTGATACATCATTGGTTTGTTAGGAGGGGACTTGGGAAGAGGCAAGGGGGCAGGGAGCAGGGAGCAGGGGAGAAAAACTTCTCCAATGCCCAATGCCCAATGCCCCATCCCCCACACCCACTTTTCCTGTAAAATCAAGATCCTAAAGACTGTGGATCGGGAGAAACTAGGGGTGTCTACACTCGGCGTAAACATTGACCACATTGCGACTATTCGGCAAGCACGGCGAACGGTGGAACCTGACCCCGTAGCGGCAGCAGTGTTGGCAGAATTGGGGGGTGCAGATGGAATTACCGTGCATCTGCGGGAAGATAGACGGCATATACAAGATAGAGATGTGCGACTCTTACGGCAAACGGTGAGAACGCACTTAAATTTAGAAATGGCAGCTACCGAGGAAATGCTAGGAATAGCCCTCGATGTCAAACCAGATTATGTAACTTTAGTCCCAGAAAAACGGGAAGAAGTAACCACAGAAGGTGGTTTAGATATTGTTGGGCAAATTGCTAAAATAGGTGAGATAGTTGATAAATTGCAGAGTGCTAGCATTCCAGTAAGTTTATTTATTGATGCCGAACCTTCACAAATTGCAGCATCTGCCAAAGTACAAGCGAAGTTTATTGAACTGCATACTGGGCAATACGCTGAGGCTACCGATGAAACAAGTCGCAAGCGAGAGTTAGCCGTGTTAGCGAAAGGGTGCGAACAAGCGATTCAAGCAAGATTGCGAGTTAACGCTGGTCATGGGCTGACCTACTGGAATGTTTATCCTGTAGCTATTCTGCCAGGGATGGAAGAACTCAACATAGGTCACACCATCATTAGTAGAGCAGCTTTAGTAGGTTTAGAAAGAGCTGTGCGTGAGATGAAGCAAGCCATCCGAGGAGAACTGTAAATAGTGAACAGTAAACAGTTAACAGCTAACAGTTAACTATGAAGAGTAGTGAGTGCTGAGTTCTGAGTCCTGAGTCCTGAGTTAAAAAAACCAACCACAAGCACTGCGGTAAGTGCCTTGTGTATCACGAGTGAGTACTTAGGGAACTCCAAAAAATAAATTATTCCGTTTAAGTCGTTGACTGTTGACTGTTGACTGTTGACGGTTCACAGTTAACAGTCAACGGTCAACCGTGAACAATAGCAATGGAATGTTTTTTTACTTGGAAGTCCCTTATTTACTTTACTCAGCACTCATTACTCAATCGACGCTTAGAGGGGTCTTAACTGCGAAATCCAATTGGGGACACAATTTTAAGCAAAGACTTCTATGAGCGCAACACAATCTAACAGCCTGCCACTTTGGGTACAGGATCGGGATAAAGTTATTGAAGGAAGTACTGGTGCCGAATGGCGCTATCAAGAACCTCCTGATTATTCTCGCTCTAAAGATAATTTGGCTAAAGAAAGTACATGTAATCACCTAGAGGGTTCTCTAGAAGCGATCGTACAAAATTTGGTCAGAAGCTTTGAGATGGAGGTATCTTTCAAAACCAACCCACAACAGTGGTTGTCTGTTGTTAATGACCAATTTCGTGTGAGTACTAATGGAGGTCAAGAATATACCGCTACAGATTTAGCAGCCCAAGGTACTTACAATTTATTTATGGCTGATTCAGAGCATTACAAAGCTTCTGCTGAAACCTTTGAATCATCAGCTCAAATCTTCCACTCAACATTTCCGCAAGGCTTTCCTTGGGAAGTTTTGGAAGTTTACTCCGGGCCACCAACCGTAACATTTAAGTGGCGGCACTGGGGACATTTTAAAGGTGCATATAAAGGCCATGCACCAACTGGAGAGACAGTAGAAATTATCGGCATGAGCGTTGCCAAAGTTACCGATGACTTGCGGATAATTTCTGTGGAACACTACTTTGACAATACGCTGTTTTTAGAGAAGCTGACAGCTGGCGGCAAACTCTCAAGTATTGAAAACAAGGGAAGTGCTTGTCCCTTCAGTTCTTGGTTTAAAAAACTCAAGAAGAGTTAATTTTTAAGGGTACAGTATATAAACTGTACCCTTGAGTTAATCGTTAATAACCAAAGGATCAAAATGGCAACTTACTATTACGTTTTGGCAAGTCAAAAATTTTTAATACATGAAGAACCCTTAGATGAGGTACTCAAAGAACGTACCCGTCACTACCACGAACAAGAAAAAGAAATTGATTTTTGGTTAGTAAAGCAACCTGCTTTTTTAGAAGCATCAGAAATGGCAGAGATTAAAGCCAAGTGTCCTCAACCATCTGCTGCAATTATTTCTACCGACAAACCATTTATTACTTGGTTGAAACTACGATTGGAATATGTAATTGTAGGGGAGTTTGAAGCACCTTCGGCAACAATCTCCGATCCTTTAGCATCTCTTGCTACCGTATCATAATATACTATTGGGCATGGGGCATGGGATATGGGGCATTGGTAATGGGTAATGGGTAATGGGTAATGGTAATTACTTGTTCTCCTTTTCCCTTTTCCCCTTTTCCCCTTGTCCCCTTGTCCCCTCTACTCCCACTCGGGGAACAAAAGATACATTGACGAAATCTTTTAAGAAAATCTTCTTTATGTGTGAGGCTGTTGTGCAGAGATTTCCGTATTTACTACATACTGTAGTATTAGCGATCGCAGGATTGATTAATGGTATGAGTTCTGTAAACGCTCAACAAAATCTTCCCGCTTGTCAACCTCCAAATGCTGGTGAGTATCTTTTATTAATAGTTAGTCCCACAGCAGATAATCAAAAGCAACTGCGTAATGCCTTGCCCAACGAACTAAAAAGTACCACCTGTCAATACCTCAGTGATACAGTAACCAGAATAGGTGGCTTTAATAAAATTGATGATGCCCAACGATGGGCAAGATATATCAACAATATTGTCGGGTTATCTGGCATAATCACCACTAAACCCGCAGATGTGCAAGCGCCTCAAAATGTTACCTTTAAGCCACAAGCCCTAGGAGAAGGCTACGCCGTATTAGTAGATTATTTCAACCGCCCAGAATTAGCATCTAATGTAGAAAAAGTGGTGGAAGGTGATATAGGTTTTGCTTCCTATGGACAACGCCCTTACTTGTTGGCAGTTTACACTACTAACCAAAAAGAAGCTCATAACACATTGAAAAAGCTCAATGAAGGCGGTTTTGTTGCTTATTTAGTTGATAGCCGCAAGGTGACGCTACTACGTTCAAATGTGCGTTGACAGTAGCTATGTAATTTTGAGTTTTCTTGAACTAAACAAAATTTAGGTTGCTTATTTGCTTTCTGAATAAGCCTTTGGAAACTATGATGCTTTCTTTTATGTTCCCTGTTTCCTCCCTAAAAAAGTAACTTCTCTGAATGTAATCGGATTGCGATATTAAGAGTCCAGAGTCAATAGTTACTGGAGGTTGAACTATTGACTATTAACTATAGACTATTGGCTAATAAAAAAGACTTAGCTAAGAAAGATATGGTAATTCCCAAAGCCGACCCAGCTATTACTTGAACTGGTGTGTGTCCCAGCAATTCTTTCAGGCGGTCTTGGCTAAAGTCATGTTTCTCATCAAATAATTCATCAATCATTTGATTGAGTATCCGAGCTTGTTTACCGGCAGCTTGGCGAACTCCAGCAGCATCGTACATAACAATGATGGCAAAAATTGTAGCCAGAGCAAAATCAGGCGATGCCCAACCCAGAGTTTGCCCAACACCTGTTGCTAAAGAGGTAACTAGAGCCGAATGGGCACTAGGCATACCGCCAGTGGTTACTAAAACACGTACATTAAGTTTGCGATTTTTAACTAGCTCGATCACGAGCTTCATCGATTGAGCAATTAAACAAGCTACCAGAGCAACCAGCAGCACCCGGTTGTCTAAGATGTCGCCTATGTCCTGCATGGTATTTTGGTGATGTTAGTAAATATTAGCAGCAGTTATTTTTTTTGAAAAACATTTTGGATACAACCCATTTTGGATTTTAGTTTTGGGATTTGAGATTGAAAACCTTTAACATCAGTCTGTTTCGTTTTCATGTCTAACGACAAGTTATCCCAATTAGCCATAAAGAGGGCAACAGATTCAAAACCTAAAACCTAGATTCTGTCTAAGTTTTTTAATTTTGAATTTTGAATTGGTATTACCCTACGGGGGATCAGTTAGTTTACTGCCTTTCAAGTGTATAAATTCCCGTAGGGGTTGCCTTAGTGATTGCGGCTGATAATAAAATGAGCGATCGCTTTTAAAGGTTGTGCTTGTTCTCCAAATACGTCTAATTCCGCACATGCTGCTTCAATGAGCTGTTGGGCTTTGACGCGAGATTCTTCAATTCCCCACAGGCTGGGATATGTGACTTTTTGCGCTTTCAAATCCTTGCCAGCGGTTTTGCCTAATTGTTCTTGAGTCGCGGTGATATCTAAAATATCATCCACAATTTGGAATGCCAGACCAATATTCTGAGCATATCGAGTTAGCCGTTGTACATCCTCAGCAGATGCTCCCGCTAAAATTCCACCACAAACAACACAAGCTTCTAAAAGGGCAGCTGTTTTGTGGTTATGGATGTAATTTAGTGTTTCTAGGGAAGTATCTGTTTTACCTTCCGATTCTAGATCTACCACTTGGCCCCCAACCAAGCCAGCAGCTCCTAATGCTCTACCCAGACGTGCTACTACCTGCAATACTCTATCTCTCGGGACATTTAAAGGGGTGGCGATCGCAACAAACTCAAAAGCATAAGCCAACAAACCATCGCCAGCTAAAATCGCGATATCTTCGCCATAAACCTTATGATTTGTCAGCTTACCGCGACGGTAATCGTCATTATCCATCGCTGGCAAATCATCATGAATTAGTGACATTGTGTGGATCATTTCCACCGCACAAGCCGTTGGCATTGCCATTTCAATTGTGCCGCCCATCATTTCACAGGTAGCAAGGCACAGGATTGGACGTACACGTTTGCCACCAGCTAACAGAGAATAGCGCATCGACTCGTAAATTTTCTCTGGATAGGCAACGGGGATCGCCTGATCCAAAGCTGTTTCGCAAAGCTGTTGTCGCTCTTTGAGATACGCTGATAGGTTAAACGTGGCTGTCTCTGGCATCTTTTTAAACTTATCAGTTGCTACCATTCTTTAAAATCCTGAAATTTTGGTATTTTTGTCATATACGTCACAATTTTAAGGGGCTTTGGATCTCAAAGCATGACTAATTAAGAGTTAAGAATTAGGAACAATAATTCATAATTCATAATTCATTGCTCTCGATTCCTTGCCGCCTTAAATAGCTAGCAAATGTATTTTGCAACAACATAGCGACAGTCATAGGGCCAACACCTCCCGGAACTGGGGTGATAAACTCCGCCACGCCAGCTGTCGATTCCCAGTGGACATCGCCGACTAAACGACTTTTGCCACTAGCATCGGTGACACGATTTATCCCCACATCTACCACAACAGCGCCCGGTTTCACCATTTCACCAGTAATCAATCCTGGAATGCCTACAGCGGAGATCACAATATCAGCATTCTCAGTGACAGCTTTTAAGTCTTTGGTCATGGAATGGGCAACGGTAACGGTGGCATCAGCGTCCAGAAGCATTAACGCCATTGGCTTACCTACCAAAATACTACGTCCCACTACTACTACTTGTTTTCCTGGCAAAGAAATTTTATATTCTTCCAGCAGCCGCATCACACCAGCTGGAGTACAACTGCGTAAACCTGCTTCTTGGCGCACCAATCGCCCTAAATTAACTGGGTGCAGTCCATCAGCATCTTTATCTGGCTCAATTTGATGCAGCAAGCGAATAGAGTCTAAATGTGGAGGTAGGGGTAACTGTACCAGAATGCCATCTACCTGTTCGTCTTGATTGAGTGATGCGATCGCATCTTCTAATTCTGCTTGAGTGGTTTCAGTAGGAAAATGCTTACCAAAAGAGGCAATACCCACTTTAGCGCAAGCTTTTTCTTTATTGCGTACATAAGCAGCTGATGCTGGATTGTCACCCACCATCAGCACTGCTAACCCAGGGGGACGACCAATTTTTGGTTGTAACTCTGCAATACGTTCTAAAAGGTTGTGCTGAATTTTTTCAGCTAAAGTTTTACCATCAAGAAGTTTGGCAGTTTTTGTTTCCATGAGAATTTCCAACTTTATTCGCCTTAAGTCCAAAAACCAACATCTAGCCGTCTGTAGCGGAGTCAACAGTCAACAGTCAACTTTGGCTATTGACTATGATGGTCTTGTTATTTTATGCCTTAGCGTCTCTCAAACAACAAAATCATATTATCTTTGGGGGTTGGGGAATGGAATGGGGAATGGGGAATGGGTAATGGTTAATGGGTAATGGGTAATGGGTAATGGGTAATGGGTAATGGGGGTAAAAGCCAAATGACAAATGACAAATGACAAAGGACAAATGACCAATGACAAAGGACAAATGACCAATGCCAAAATTTTCTCAGATTTACAGTATTTTTCCCTACCGATTAGGGTTGTTATTTTTTCTGGTATTAGGACTTTTTGGTTGTGGTAACGTCACACAGTCGGGTTTTAATGTGGGGAATTTGCGTATTGGTAGTAACGTTACGCCAATTCGGGAGATTAAACCAGAGCAAAACAACCAGGCTACAGTTTACATCCAAGGTAAAGTAGAAAGGCAAGTACCCTTGGCAAAACGGTGGGCGTATCAAATTGATGATTCCACTGGCAAAATTTGGGTGGTTACCGATCAAACTAAGTTGGCGAAGGGAGACCAAGTAGTGATTAAAGGTAAAGTTCGCTATAAAAGCATACCCCTTGCTGGTCAGGAGTTGGGCGAAGTTTATTTAGAAGAAGATTCTTAAGGGTTGGCTAATTATATAAACTTATATAAACATTTATGGAAAATCAGCAGGTACAGGTTGCGATCGCAATTCTCTACCAAGACAACAAGTTTCTTATGCAACTGCGGGATAATAAGCCTAATATTCTCTATCCTGGCTACTGGGCACTTTTTGGTGGACATATCGAGTCCGGAGAAACGCCAGATATTGCTGTCAAGCGCGAAGTTTTAGAAGAAATTGGCTACGATTACCCAAACTTTTCTGGCTTCGGCTGTTATTGGGATGATAATGTCATTCGTCATGTCTTTCATGCACCGCTGTTAGTTGGTTTAAATCAACTCGTGCTAAATGAAGGCTGGGACATGGGCTTTTTAACACCAGCAGATATTCGCCAAGGTACCTGTTACTCAAAAATTGCTGATGAAGTCAGACCGTTAGGGCCAATGCATCAGCGTATTATGTTGGATTTTATAGAAAGCAATCTACATTGTGAAGCGTAAAGATTTTAAACCATATAAGGGGTCAACAATTGTAGAGACGCGATTAATCGCGTCTTTATTGAAAAGTCAAGGGTTATTCAGTTATTATCCCTTTCCTACAATCCCTATTACCCAATCCCCAATCCCTCGGAGTAACCACTAATGCAATCACTAAATAGACTACCGCGATGGTTAAATATAGGATTGGCATTTCCTATTATTATTCTTAATGGTTGGTTATTACTGCAGGTTGTGCAATATTTTCAACCTTTGGTAAGTATTTTTGTTGCTGCTGTATTATTAGCTTTTGTGCTGAATTATCCTATCCAATTTCTGCAAGAACGTGGGGTAAAACGTAACTTAGCTATTGGCGTAGTTTTACTTTTAGCTGTGGTGATTTTAGTTGCTTTAGGTATTATCTTAGTACCGCTGATTATAGAACAGCTAAATGAATTAGCGAATATTCTTCCCTATTGGGTTGATTCTGCTGGTGAACAAATCCAAGCTTTTCAAAATTGGGCGGCGACGCAACAGCTTCCTGTAAATTTGTCTGGTATAGCGACGCAAATATTAGATAGATTTTCTAATCAACTGCAATCTTTTACTGGCAGAGTTGTCAGCGTTGCTTTCGATACTATTGGCATTGTTGTTAATGTGCTGTTGACATTAGTCTTGACTGTCTACATGGTTTTAAATGGCAAACGTTTATGGGATGGAATGTTTCAGTGGTTCCCGTCTCATATTGGCCCAAAAGTTCGGGAGTTTTTAAGAGAAGATTTTCATAACTATTTTATTGGTCAGGCGACATTAGGTGCTGTGTTAAGTGTGGCGATGACTTTAGCATTTTTCTCGCTACAAGTTCCCTTAGCGCTACTTTTTGGGATTGGGATTGGCTTTTTCTCCCTCTTCCCTTTTGGTACAGGTATAGGTATCACGATAGTTAGTTTTTTAGTAGCTTTGCAAAATATTTGGTTAGGGGTAGAAGTATTAGGAATAGCGGTAGCAATTGACCAAGTAAATGCTAATTTTATTGCTCCTCGGATTCTTGGTAATTTAACTGGCTTAAATCCTGTATGGGTGGTAATTTCTTTGCTATTAGGAGCTAAGTTAGGCGGAGTATTAGGTTTATTAATTGCGATACCCATCGCTAGTTTTATTAAAGATGTAGCAGATGGCTGGCGTGAGGGTTTATTTAGTCAAGTAATTGTATCGAATGACAATATTAAACATCATTCCCCAGTTGAGGTAGGGGAATAATACCAATTCAAAATTCAAAATTCAAAATTCACAGGAATTACACAAGCAAAATTTGTCATTGCGACCGGAACGTAGTGTAGGGAAGCAATCCCATAATTTTAGGCGATTACGTCGCTACGCTCGTAATGACGTAATTCTGTGATTTTTGCGTAAGTCTTAATTCCAAATAAAATTAATCGTAGGGTCACAAAATTTTGTGACCCTACGATTGGTCGGATTTTTCTTATGATTACCTGTTTATTATTATGGTTTTTGGGTGGCGATCGCTAATTTAGCACCCTGTACCTGACGTAAATTATCCATGACAGCTACCACCTGACCGTGGTTAACTCGTTCATCGGCGTTGATGATTACCAGTGCTTCTTGCTTATCACCCATCAATGTACGTACCTGCGCTGATAACACATTTAGGTCAACTTGTTTGCGATTGACACTAATTTTTCCCGTTGCGTCTACTGTGACATTAATCGGTTCACTGGATGCTTGTTGTTGTGCAGAAGCAGCCTTGGGTAGATTAACTGGTAAACCTTCCGACCGAGTTAAAAACAAGGTTGACATGATAAAAAATGTCAAAATCGCGAAGATGACATCAATCATCGGGACGATATTAATTTGAGCTGGTAAATCGGGTTCATCTGGTAGGCGCATAGGGTTTCTCTCCTCGTTCATAGCGACGGCGGTAAAGCAATTCTAACTGACCGCCATACTCTTGAATCCAAGCGATTTGGCGCATATAGAGTCCCCGAAAGGTATTGGCAAAGAAAAGTGTAAAGATAGCAACTACTAATCCTGAGGCTGTAGATACTAAGGCTTCACTAATCCCACTAGTTACACCTGATGTTTTTGTACCACCAACGTCACCAATATCTAAGGAAGCAAATGAGGTAATTAATCCTAAAACAGTACCGAGAAGTCCTAATAGAGGCGCAAGACCAATGATAGTATCAAATATGTTTTGGAAGCGCTTAAGTAAGGGAATTTCGGCTTGGGATTCGCTTTCTAATGCTAAACGAAATTCCTCTGGGGTTGGTTCTTCTAATTCTAAAGCGGCGAGAAAAATTCGCGACATCGGTAAATCGGAATTTTGCTGCAACTTATCTAAAGCACCAACTACATTATCTAAGCGATAAAGTTGTAATACTTCTCGCACTACGCGATTTTGCCGAGTATTTATCTTAATCCAAAACTTCACTCGTTCAATAATTAGCGCCACCGCCAACACCGAAAACCCTAGTAGCGGCCACATGACCACGCCGCCAGCCGTAAATAAGTTATTAAATGACATTTATTATTTTTCTACTCCTCAACTCTCTTTAAAGTAGCAAACGGCTTGATTAACTAAATTGCTATGATAACTCCAAAGACATTACTGTGAGTTAATGTATCTGTCAATATTTGACAATACGTCAAAGCAGGATAATTAATTTTTTACCTTTATTTTGTAGTTAAGGAATAGGTTGAATTACGAATTATTTTTTAATTGCCCATCTTCCATATAAATAATGCGATCGGCAATATCAAGGATGCGGTTATCATGGGTAACTAGCAAAATCGTACAGCCTTGTTCTTTCGCTAATTTTTGCATTAACTCTACGACATCGCGCCCAGATTTTTTATCGAGTGCGGCTGTGGGTTCGTCTGCTAGCACAATTTTAGGATGGCTGACTAAAGCCCGGGCGATCGCAACCCGTTGTTTTTGTCCCCCAGAAAGACTTTCTGCGTAATAATCTACACGGTGTCCTAATCCCACACTTTCCAACATAGCGATCGCTTTCTTGTCGATGTCCTCATGCATAAACTCATCATGTAACTCTAGAGACATCCGCACGTTTTCTTTAGCTGTCAAAAAGGACATGAGATTATGGGCTTGAAAAATATACCCAATCTGACGGCGTAGCTTAGTTAACTGCTTTTTACTAGCACCGCAAATCTCTTCCCCTAATATTGTTAAACTACCTGATTGTGCCGAGCGCAATCCACCCATCAAAGTTAACAGAGTAGTTTTACCTGAACCAGAGGGGCCAGTCATAATCACAATTTCGCCAGCTTTAATTTCTAAATTAATATCAAATAAAACCTGTTTTTTTAAGGAACCTTCACCAAAGTAATGATTGAGGTTACTAATATTAATTACTGGTTTTAAAGCTAAAGTAGTGGATGTAGATTCGGAAAGCATAATTATTTAATAAGAGTCAAGGGTCGTCGGGGAGACGCGATGAATCGCGTCTGTACAAGAGTTAAGGAAATTAAAAAATATCGGCGGGGTCGGCGGCGCGTAATTTTCGCATGGCGATCGCACCCGAAAAAGTACACATGATGATGGTCAAAATAAAGACTGTGATTGCCCTTTCTACTTTCATAAAAATGGGCAATAATGTCGCTGCGTAGGTTAATTGATAAAGTCCCAAAGAGAGAAAAAATGAGGGTAAAAAACCTAAGCAAGCTAAAAATAATGCTTCTTGTAACAGCACTCCTAATAAATAGCGATCGCTATAACCCATTGCTTTGAGAGTGGCGTATTCTGGTAAGTGTTCGGAGACATCGGAATACAGAATTTGATAGACAATCACAATCCCGACAATAAACCCGACTCCTACACCCAAGCCGAAAATAAAGCCAATACCAGTACCATTGGCCCAGTAACTTTTTTCAATTTGGGCAAATCCTTCAGTAGTGAGAACTATGACATCATTAGGTAAACCTGCGGTTAATTGCGATCGCACTTGTTCCGGATTCGCGCCAGGTTGAAGAGTAATTAACCCAACTTCAATTTGATCCGCTTTGCGGTCAGGAAAAAGTTGCAAAAAGGTAGAGTCACTAGCAATTACATTTCCATCAGCCGCAAAGGAAGCACCATTACTAAATACACCTTTGACATTGATGGCTTTACCATTTAATTCAGTTTCAAAGTTACCTGTTTTGTTAAAAATAGTGCCAACATCGCCATATTCCGGCCTACCTGCTTGGTCAAACATGACTTGATATAACTGCTTCAAATCATTTTGGTGTTTCTGAACTTCCGGGAATAAAAAAGCCGGTTTTGCTGGGTCGATACCCCACACCAAAATTGCACGATCCAGGCGTGTTTGGGGATTTCGCCATTGTCCGGTGCTAATATAAACAGAATTTACCGACTGTACACCGTCATAACTTAATGTTTGATACAATCGCTCACGAGAAAAACTTTTAACTGAAAATAAAGTTTGAAATTGGGGATTAATTAAAACTAAATCTGCCTGTAAATTACGATGAGGTTTAACGGCTGCATCAAATAGCGCACCTTCAAAACCCAACTGAATAAACATCAGCATATCGGCAAAGGTAATACCTGCCACTGCTACTGCTAAACGGGTTTTTTCTTTCATTAACTGCCGCCAAGCTAGCGGAGTTTTGCGGAAGAATTTAGATAACATCTGTCATCCCTTCATAAATTAATGTTCGGCTGCTTGTGCTAATTGGCGTTGTCGCATTAATAGAAATAAGGGCAGTCCAAAGGAAACACCGACTAAAAGATTGCACAAAACATAAACCCAGAGATTTTGCATTTTGAGACGTGTCCCTTCCCAAAATATCAATGTCCAAAAAGTTAGAGATGAAATAATCACATCCATGCCAAAAAAACCAGAAATTTGATTAGCAAATAGCTGTTGCCAAAATAGCTGGATATCTAGCCCATGTTCTAAAACAAATGGTAGGAATTGTGAGTAAGGTAAAACGAAGCCCAGAATACAAAGAAGAAGGTAGATAACTTGAATCATGATGACATTCACCTTCAAGAATTACTGATTTCCGGAATATTTAGACAAAATTCACTTTATATCGAACATTCGTTATCCTTTGCGGTAAACAAACTCTATAGTTCAATAGCTGTTTGTACTTGCAAGTAAGTCAAACCTGCAACTCGCTTGCTATCTTCAGGGTTAAGACGGATTTTCACCTCAATCACTCGACTATCGAGGTTTTCTCCTGGCTGGTTGCTGAAAACATTTTGCCGATTTACCTGCAAGCCTATCTGAGAAACCTGACCGCGCAGTTCTCCAGTAAATGCTTGACCGCTAATTACTGCTTGTTGTCCCAGTTTTACTTTGTTAATATCGCTTTGATAAACTTCTGCAACTGCGATCATTTGGTTAGTTTGGGCAAAGTCTGCAATCCCAGAATCCCCGATTTTCTCCCCAGCGCGGTAATGTATTTTAAGAATTTGCCCGGCTGTCGGTGCTTTAATATAGGCTGCGGCTAAGTCAGTTTGGGCGTGTTTGAGGGATGCGATCGCATTTTCAACTTCCGTTTGGGCTGCAGCTACATCCACAGGACGAACTTCGGCAATACTGTTAAGTGTGGCTTTGGCTTCACTAATTTGCTTGTTACCAGTGGCGTTAATGCGGTTAAGCCCTACTTTGGCTTCTGCTAATTGTCTGCTAGCAGTAGTGTTAATGCGGTTGAGAACAGCTTGGGCTTCATCTAGTTGTTGTTTGGTGGTTTCCACACTCAAACGCTTACTGTCAAATGCAGAATTAGAAATCGCCCCATCTTTATATAATTGTTGGTAACGCAGATATTCCGCTTGGGCGTTGTTGAGTTCAGCTGTAAGTTTTTTAATTGTCGCGGCTTGGGCGATTCTATCACCTTGCCATTGTGCCTCTATCCGGGCGATCGCTTCTTCTTGACTTTGGCGATCGCCAATTGACTGCGCCTGTAAACGTTCTACAGTCGCTTGCTGCGCCTGAATTTCACCAGTTTTCGCCCCCGCTTTCACTTGTGCAAGTTTAGCTTGGGCGACTTGTACTTGTTTTTGCGCTTGTAGTACCGCAGTTTGCAAGCGATCGCGTGAATCTAAAATTGCGACAAC
Organism: Calothrix membranacea FACHB-236; assembly: GCF_014696315.1. Classification (GTDB taxonomy): domain Bacteria; phylum Cyanobacteriota; class Cyanobacteriia; order Cyanobacteriales; family Nostocaceae; genus Aulosira; species Aulosira membranacea. Next base: position 70,778 of record NZ_JACJPX010000033.1, on the reverse strand, counting down.
TTGCCCAGCTTTCACGCGATCGCCTTCTTCAACTAAGATTTGGGAAATGCGATCGCCATCTAAAGCTAGAGGTGCAGACAACTTAATTACTTCGGCTTCTGGTTGTAGCCTTCCTAAAGCAGTTACTTTCTGCACAACTGGCGCAGTTGGAACCGTTTCCGATGAAGCTGTTTTACCGAACTGTCCAAATTGAGAAACAGCATAAACAGCAATTGTCCCTGTAATCGCAGTAGCCGCAATTACTAATGCAATTACCCCTTGATTTTTTGGTTTTAATAACAGCCTATAACTCATACCATTTTAGATTTTGAATTTTGGATTTTAGATTCTGCAGAAATTTGTATGCGCGAGATATAAATATTCTTCCCAATTACCCATTACCCATTAACCATTACCCATTACCCATCCCCAACCACCAAATATCCCATCAGCATTTTTCCCAACAATGCACATTGTTCATGAAAATCAATTGTTTCATCACCCCATAATTTTTCTAAAATTAAGCCATTGACAAAACTCAATACGAAGGAAGCTAAAACTGGATCTTCAATACCTAAAAACTCATAAACTGCTTGTTGATATCGTTGATTAGTACGCTTCAATACACCACTACTTTGAATTGTTTTCGAGTCTTGATGCTGACAAAAATCAACCCAGATATAAGTCCACTTAATAAAATAATCTTCGCTTTTTACTAAATATCTTGCTAATACCTCCATCGCCTCTGGTATCGGCTTCTTTCCCCCTAAATCTGCTAACGCTAGCGTCACATCTTGCTGACAAATCTCTTCTAGCAATTGCTCAAATAAAGCTTGTTTACTGGGAAAATAGTGATAAAGTGTCCCAGTCGAAACCTTTAAACCTTGAGCAATCTGCCTCATGGTGATAGCGCTGTAACCCTTCTGGGCAAATAAATCGAAGCACTTGCCGAGCAGTTCCTTGCGGTATTGTTCATGATCAACAATCTTGGGCATAATTGAGATTATTTATATCGAACGCTCGTTATATATTACATTACAATCCTTAACACTGAGTTGTCAACATACTACCCAACTTGTCGGTGAAGGGAAAAGGAAAGGGCGAAACCATTACCACTGCGCGGAACCAAAAATTCAAAATTAAAACAGCCTAAGCATTTCATGGATTTAAAATGGCTGATTTACACCATGATTATGATCAGGGTTATCCCAGTTTGAAAAAAGAATGTGACAGATGGGTAGGGGCAAGGCACTGCCTTGCCCTTAAAATTATCTATACCTCACCAACTTGCATCTGCTGTATTTCTAGGTTACGTATATTAACTATAAGTAAGTCGGTGGAAATAAACCAAACTATGTTGCGAAACGTAAATAGCCTTGAAACCTTTACCAATGACCAATGACAAAGGACAAATGACAGCCCTGGCCAGTTATCTTTAATTGCACCGCCCTACTTAAAGTTTGTGGAGTAGACAGGATATGTCTCCCAAATCATGCGATTTAAATATGTAATCGCTTATTTAATTATTCTAAAAAATCATTGAAATATTATTTATAAAAAAAGTAAAAGGTAAATGGTAAAAGTTTTCCTTCTTCCTACTTACCTTTTACCCTTGTAACAAAACAATTGTCTTATAAAACAGCTTACAAATTGATAGTTTGTGCTGCAAAATTAGCTTGACTATCCCAATAATCAACCTTATTAATCTGCACCTTCAACAAAGCAATATCAGGTTCATTTAATCCTTGGGGAAACCAAGACTCCAGTTCTGGCTTCCATAGTTCTTGCATCTTGTTGCGATCGTTGACTAATTCTGCGCTACCTGATACTGAAACATATCGCTTTTGGTTAGGCGAGGAGAAACTGAGATTGACTTGCTGACGATGCTCAATTTCAAATACTTTATGGGAACTAGCATTGGTAAAAAACCACAGTGTTCCATCAGGCTGAATATCGCTACTCTTGTCCATAGGACGACTGTGCAAGCTACCATCCTCATCGACTGTAGTTAACATACTACAACCAATATCTTGAATGAGTTCTCGCAGTTGATAAATATGTTGATTTCTGTCGGTAGAGGTTGTCATTTACCTTACTCTTTTATTGAGGTTTTTCGTTGACATGGGAATTAAAATTACACCCATTGTCTTTGCTTGGAAAATTCCTCTTTTAGTATCAACATTTTTGATTTTTAATTACCTGTGTCTACAGATAGAATTACTATGACATTTGGAGAGAGCGTAACATTGTTGCGCCCTTTCCAAAGATGTGAGAGCCTTCATTGTGATTATTTACCTGAAGGTTTCCAACCTCGACGCTCTAGCATTTGCCGTACTTCTGGGCTGGGATTATAGTTATAGCCGTAAGATGAGCGCTCTGAATCATCCATAATTTGAGGTGTAAGTAAGACAACCACCTCTCTCCGTTCATTGCTTCTGTTGGTACTTCTAAATAGCGAACCAATTAAGGGAATATCACCCAAGATAGGAATCTTAGAGACAGTTGTCCGGTCTTGGTCTTGAATAATACCTGAGAGAATCAGCGTCTGACCATCTCGTAGGCGAATCATACCAGAAGTCAGAGAGCGCTCAGATACTAAAACGATTTGACCATTTCCTGTGTTTTGTGATGCTGTTGGTGCGCTAACAGTAGGAGCAACCGATAGAGAAACAAAACCATTGTCATCAATCCGCTCAATTTTCACATTCAGGGTTAAGCCAACTTTTTGTTTATCAATTTTTCTCTCAGTTCTAGAGCCACCAGAAGTATCTGTTGTTTGTAGAGTAATATTCCCTACCACTTCCTGCGTCAGGTTAACAAGAGCCTGCTGACCTTCTTGCACAATCAAAGTTGGGTCAGTCAAAATCTTGGCATTGCCATTTGTAACTTGAGCCTGCAAACTAGCAAGTAACCGTTTGGGGAATTGGTATAAAGAGGGTAAAGCTGCTGTGGCTGTACCAGGAGCACCTGCACTTACACTTGTAGTTCCATCTGGATTTATAGTTAATGTGTTATTCGTTGGCTGGGTAATGTTTATGAAACCTGGTTGTAATGGGTTTGAAGATGCTGGCGAAATTGGTTGATATGCCGTTGCATTTGTGTTTGGTGTAGTAACAACGCCTCCTGGCGGAACTGACACTCCATTGATCACTCTTGTCGTTGCAGACTGGTTAATTATTGTAGTACCAGGGCCAGCACCTTGTAGTGTTGTAGACTGGTTGGCATCTAAAAAGGGTGTTCCTGTAATAGGATTAGTAATAACTGGTGTATCATTCACACTAGTTGCCGCTTCAGAAGCAGTAGCAGGCCTAGAACCTCCAAAATTAAAAGATGCTGCACCATTATCAACAGCAAAAAAGTTATTCCCTGCACCAAACGAGAAACTAGTATTGTAATCCTGGGTTCCCGTGAGATTAACATCAATAATTTTGACATTGACTACCACTTGACGACGACGAATATCAAGCTGAGTCAATTGAGCCATAGCCATATCAATTAATCTAGCAGGCCCAATCAAGGTAACAGAATTTGTACGCTCATCTCCTAATGCCTGTAAACCTCTAAGTAATGGGTTAGAGTCCTTAAAATCAACCCGTTGGGTTTCTAGTTTAGTTTCTGTAGTTGTTTGAGTTTGGGTAACTGCGGCGGTGGAATTACCCACAGGCACAGCACTCACACTAGTAACAAGTCGTTCACGGCTAATGGCACTTTCTGCACCTAAACCTACTAAAAAGTTAAGGGCGACTCCCACTGTTACCTGATTGAGTCGCACGTTCCGCATCACAGTATCACGGGTAGAGTTGGGAAGTTTAGGCCCAACAAAAATCGTGCGACCATTACGATTAGCCTCTAAACCACTCAAACGCAAGACATAGTTAAAGACATCTTGTACTGGTTCGTTTTCTATATCTAAGGAGATTGTTTGCCCGCTAGCAGCTGCACCTGATTGACCACCAGAAGACGCTCCCCCACTTGCGGCTCCTCCTACATAAGCTAAATTCAGGCCAGCCGCACGAGATAGTAGCGATAATACCTCACGCACAGGGGCATCTCGCAGTACTAACCTAGGCACGCGTTCCTGAGTACCTAAATCAATATTCACTGGAGAAGCATCAATATTGGAGATAGCAATATCCCCTACTGGTGGAGCAACGGCTCTAGGTAAGAAAGGAGGCCCCTGATTCGGAGGTTGACCTGGGCCTGCTGGTTGTGCAGGCTTGCCATCAATAGTGATTTCCGGGTTGGGGACTAAAACATCTGGTTGTTTACCTACTTGGGGCGTAGCAGGATTAGATGGCGGTGTAGGTGTTGTTGGTATTGGTGCTGGTGTTGTTGGTATGGGTGTTGATGCTGTAGTATCTCCAGATGGCGTAAAGCCTAAGGTAATACGATTGTCTTTTCTCCCTACAGGTTGACTACTAGGGGCGTTGTTGCTTCCAGTTACCACCACCCGGATGCTGTTAGCATCTAGCTGAACAATTTCGACTGAGGCAATTCCTGAAGCGGGGTTGTCTTGGCGGAAATTATTGCCTTGTGGTAAACGTAGTTGAGTATTAATAATATCTGTAACTAAGGCTTTTCCTCTTTTAGTTGTAAAAACTTGCGGCCTTGAGCCAGAGGAAGTTTTCAAAATAAGACTAATCCCACCATCAACTTGACTTAGTTGTACGTCAGTAATTTGGGTAGTATCTGCCCAAACTGGTTGAGCTGCTAGAAAGATAAAAGCAGCAGTACCTAATAATAAACTATTACCGTGAAGCTGTTTCACAGTTCATTCCTCACCTGATAAAACCTTGTTGACAAATAATTTTTGATCGGAACTTCAGTACTGAAGCTATTAGCTCAAGCCTACTCAGGTAGACTTAAAACTAAGTTTGACAAGAATTTAGTGGCTGGAGATAACTTTAACTATGCACCTCTATATTGAACATCTATAGCGGTTGTTGTTTTGATACCCCAATCCCATTTTCCTAGTCCAGTACTATTTGCTATTACTTTTTAGGAGCAGCTTTCGCAGCAGCCATTGCTCTTTCTTCGGGAGTAAGTGGCATCAATGCTTGTAGCTGGAAAGTAGTAGTAATTGATGCTGGCCCGCGTTTGAGTATGGGAGCTCCTTTTTCTGATGGGGTGTTAGATTCTGGAACTAATACCGATTGATAATCTTTGAATATTAACAAAGGCTGTAAACGCTCAATGTTACGAAGAATCGATTGCGTTTGTTCATAAGTACCCGCAATTTCCACTTGGATAACACTACGTTTCAGCTTGCCATCTGCCTGTATCCCTAAACTACCATCAGTAATCGGTTCTGGTTGTTGTGTAACTGGCACAAATTTTTTCAGTTTAGCCTTAACTAAATTACCAGGAATTTGAACGTTACCAGTTTCAATTAAGCGATTCATATCCAGTAACAATGTATCTAAGGTTTTTTCGTTAGAAAATAAACTTAAAACCTGAATTTGTTGCTGTTTAGCTTGCTCTAGCTCTTGTTTGATCTCATCAATCTTTTTGACACTAGCTTTCTTCTGATCGACTTGTCCTTGTAATTCGTTAACTTTTGTTTGCTGCTGTTGATAGCTTTCCCACGCTGGCATTAACAGGTTGAAGGCTACATACAACGCGCCCAAAACTCCTACAGAACCAACCAAAATCCCAATAATTTTGGGTGTAAAGCTAATTCCAAACAGAACGGGAGAGGCTGGGGATTCTAGAGCAAACTCTCCGTTTTGTTCTGCAAAATTCAAATCATCACTAAGCGTCATTTTGTAATGACTCCTGTTTTTTGGATACTGCGAATTCGAGTTACTAGTCCCACTGTGCCTTTTTGCTCTAACTCCCGGATTAACTCAGAAGCTGGAACATCACTCAGGCTTGATTGAATAGTGTATTTGACTACTTGAGGTGGCGGAATTTTTTCATCGTTTTTACCAGCAGTACCTGCTGGTAATGGTGCATTGACTAACTCAGCCGTCTTAATTTTGCTTTCTGAGGCCTTTAAAAAGCTAGACTGTTGCAGAGTTAACAAAAAGTCGTTGACATCGTTAAAAGAACGAGCCATGCCGTTTATCTCTATTCCTCCGGCAGGATTCCCGGTGGTAGTTCCCGTTGGCTGTCCCTGTGCTGGAGGAAGGGGAGGAATTTGCTTGATGTTCTCAATTTGTACGTTTGCGGGTATACGTTCGCGCAAATCTTGTAGCATGGCTGACCAAGGACGAATTTGGTCAAAAACTGTAACTAAACCTTGTGTTTCGCCTTTAATTTTGGTTGTCTCTTCTTTAATTTTGTTAATACTTGCTAGTTCTGTATCTAACCTCTTGCTTTCTTGATCTAGTTGTGCTAAATTTTGCTCTAATTCAGCGTTCTTGGCTTGCAACAACCACCATGCGCCTCCTACAAGGGTGGGTAAGCAAATGCCTACGGCTACTCCTATATATAATGGTGTCATGTTGCCAACAGGCAGCCGAATTTTGACTCCTGCTTTTTTAGTAGCCGTATTTTGGTAATTTGGACGGTCTTTAAGAAAGTTAATATCCAAACTGTACATTCTGTTATACCTCCCGCATTCCTAAACCCATGACTGTCGCTAAACCAGCGCGTTGTACTACAGGGTATTTTTCCTCACTAACTTCTAAGGACAAAGATGCTATCGGATCGATTTGGGCAGTTGGTAAGCTTAATCTTTGGGTGAAAAACTCATCTAGCTGTTGCAAGCCACCGCCTGGGCCAGCTAAAAAAATTTGCGCTACCTCCAGATTTTCACTTTGATTCAGGTAAAAATCGATGGAACGACGTAGTTCATCGGTGAGTTCCCCCAAAACTCTTAATAAAGCTGCCATACCCGGATTAATATCGGTTAGCCCAGTTTTGCCGCCATCGACGTTCGTTGTCATAATTGTCATGCCATACAACATTTCCATATCTCGGCTTGCAGGTAAACTCATAGCCTTCGAGAGGGCATATTGCATTTGATAAGTACCGATAGGCACAGTGCGTGAAAATTGCGGTACTCCGTTGACAATAATGGCAATTTCGGAACTGTCAAATTCGATATCAACTAATACTGCTGCTTCTTGGGGGCTGAATTGCCGCAGTTGATCGCGGATTGTCCGAATCATTGCAAAACTGTTTATTTCTAAAACATCGATTTGCAATCCTGCCTGCTCAAATGTATTAATATATGATTCCGTTACCTCCTTACGTGTAGCTACTAAAAGTACTTGTACTTTTTCAATACCATCTTCATCTACAAAGTACCCAAGTTTTTGATAATCCACATCAGCTTCTTCACGCGGATAGGGTAAATACAAAGCTGCTTCATGGTTTAGCACCATTTCTCGCAGTTCTTTATCATCTAACTCTGCTGGTACAGGTATTAAACGTACGATTGAATCTCGTCCTGTTACACCAGTAGCAACCCGAGAAGCTTTAATTTTGCTTTCAGCCAGACCCTGTTGGATTAACTGGGCCATCGCTGGCGCATCAGCGATTTGACCATCCATCATTACACCTTCGGGAACTGGTATTGATGTTAAGGCTTCTACTTTTAAGCCTTGACGTTGTTTGCGTAATTGAACTATATTCACCCTTTCTGGTGCTAGTTCAATACCGACCCCTTTATTAGATTTGCTAAACAGACTATTGAAGCTTTTCACCACTTTGATGCCCGTTGCACTGCTAAATTGATAAGTTAAATGATGCTAAAAAACGTTCTTGGTACTAGGTAATTGATTTAGCCTATAATCTCGACAATTCTGCATAAGCTTTTCACTCAGAGCAAGCGTAAATATACTAGTAAAATGTTTAAAACTTCAAAATTCAGACGATTGACTGTGTTTGTACTGCTCGGTTTATTGACTAGCTGGATAGTCAGTTGTAGTACAGGAAATGTAGGCACACGAACAGAACAGGCTTCTGGGGGAGCAACAACAATTGAGTTTTGGACAATGCAACTCCAACCTCAATTTAATAGTTACTTTCAGAACCTGATTGCATCTTTTGAATCACAAAACAAAGGTATAAAGATTAACTGGGTCGATATACCTTGGGCAGCAATGGAGAACAAAATCTTAACAGCTGTCTCAGCAAAAACGCCACCTGATGTTGTGAACCTCAATCCGGATTTCGCATCTCAACTTGCAGGACGAAATGCCTGGTTAGATTTAGATACGAAAGTCCCAAATGAAGTACGTTCCTCCTATCTACCAAATATTTGGAAAGCTAGCACACTAAATGGTAAGAGTTTTGGTATTCCCTGGTACCTCACTACCCGGCTAACTATTTATAACACTGATTTATTAAAACAGGCAGGTATCAACAAAACACCGAATACTTACGCAGAATTAGGGCAAGTAGCACAACAAATTAAAGATAAAACAGGGAAATATGCATTTTTTGTAACTTTTGTTCCGCAAGATTCCGGAGAAGTTTTGGAATCATTTGTGCAAATGGGAGTCACCTTAGTAGATTCCGAAGGTAAAGCAGCTTTTAACTCACCGCAAGGCAAAGCAGCTTTTCAGTATTGGGTAGATTTATACAAAAAAGGATTACTTCCAAAAGAGGTTTTAACTCAAGGACATCGCCATGCAATAGATTTATACCAAGCAGGAGAAACAGCATTTTTAGCTTCCGGCCCAGAATTTCTGAAAACCATCGCTAACAATGCTCCGAAAATTGCTCAAGCTTCTGCGATCGCACCGCAAATTACAGGTGATACTGGTAAAAAGAATGTTGCTGTCATGAACTTAGTGATCCCCAAAGATAGCAAGTACGCAGATGGTGCTGTGAAATTTGCTCTGTTTGTCACTAACGATCAAAACCAATTAGCTTTTGCTAAAGCGGCTAATGTTTTGCCATCTACCGTAAAATCACTTTCTGATAGTTACTTTAAAGATGTTCCTGCTAGTGCAACAACAGTAGACAAAGCAAGAGTAATCAGCGCTCAACAACTACAACAAGCAGAAATATTAACACCAACAATGAAGGATTTTAACAAATTGCAAAAGGCAATTTATGAGAACTTGCAAGCAGCAATGTTAGACCAAAAAACAGTAGATAAAGCTGTAGAGGACGCAGCGCAACAGTGGAATAATCGTACATAGAAATTGAATTACAGGGAAATTATTCGAGGGTACAGCACTGCTGTACCCTTACCAATACTTGTCAGTTAAGGGCAAAAGGGGAAGGGGAAAAGGGGCAAGAAAAAACCATTAACCCTTACCCATTCCGAGTTAAAAATCCTTAACCGAGCAGTATTTGTACCCTTACTTATTTGTCATATTTTTCTAGAAAATTGGTCTAATACCAAATCAGATAATGTTTGCGACACATCAATAATATTCTAGAGGACACGGCACTGCCTTGCCCCTAAAATCTGTCGCATTCTTTTTTCAAATTTGTCTGATTTTTATAAATTATGTATCTGTAAGCTACTGTAAAATATGACGTTAATTGAGATAATTAATTTTCTCGAATTGGGATTTTAATGACAAATTCTGTACCTACGCCTGGTTGTGAATAGCACTCTAATTTACCACCATGCAGTTCGTTAATAATTTGGTAACTAATTGATAAACCTAAACCTGTGCCTCTCCCTACAGCTTTAGTTGTAAAGAACGGATCAAATACTTTACTTCGCACTTTATCATCCATTCCTATACCATTGTCAGAAATGCGAATTTCTACCCAAGAATTATCAACGATGCTAGTATTAATATTAATTTGTGGATGTTTATATATTTTCTGTTCTATTCCAGCTATTTTTTGTTTTAATAAAGAATCTTCTAAAGCATCAATGGCATTGGTAATCAGATTCATAAATACCTGATTCATGTGTCCAGCGTAACACTTTATTAAGGGGAAGGTTCCATAATTTTTAATAACTTCAATGCCATGATAATTGTCTGCTGATGCTTTAATACGGCTGTTTAAAATAACTAGAGTGCTGTCGATTCCCTCATGAATATCTACCGCTTTAAATTCGGCTTCATCCAAACGAGAAAATGTCCGGAGTGACTTAACTATTTCACGAATACGCTCTGCTCCTACATTCATAGAGCGAAAAAGTTTCTCTGCATCTTGCTTGAGGAAATCAAGTTCAATAACTTGCATTTCTCGTTTAATTTCAACTTCAGGTTCAGGATAATATTTTTGATACAGTGCAATTAGCCTCAATAAATCTTGAAAATATTCATATGCATAATTTAAATTGCCATATATAAAACTGACTGGGTTATTAATTTCGTGAGCAATTCCAGCCACTAGAACTCCGAGAGCAGACATTTTCTCTGATTCTACGAGTTTCATTTGTAAAGCTTCGAGATTTCTGAGGGCATTTTCTAGCTCATCACCTCTGTGCTTTAAAGCAGTTTGTGAATCTTCTAACTCGCGAATCATATTTTTGAGAACGCTTTCTCTAACTTCAGTATTGTTCTCTAGTTGTAATCTATCGGCTTCTGATCGCTCTAACTTTTTTTTCAGAATCCGAACGGTTTTTTCTAACTCTTTGAGTCTGCTCTCATTGTCTGTGGGTTCCATAAGCCTCTACTTAGTTCCTAGAAGCAAAGTCACAAAAGTTTCTTGGTGATAGTAAGAGGAACCATGAGGTTCTAAGGGTGCAAATTCACCGTAAGTATAGAATCCACAAATGGGTACTTCTTCACGCAATGCATTTTTTACAAGTTGATATTCTTCTTTGGCTCTGGTTCCTAAAAGCCAACGGCGACAGCAACAAGAAAATATTAAAACTGCTTCTGGTTGCGTTCCGGGATAATTTGCTAGAGCATTTTTAAATGAAGTTTCAGATGCTGCAATTACATCATCTCTACTAATATCTGTGACTTGAACTGTAGCTTGTTCTGGGACATTACCGAGAAAATTTATGCTACCAGTTTCCACATCATAAGTATTAGGCACTCGCATATAATAGCGATCGCTATCTCCTTCATACACAGCTAATGGATGCTCTGCCGTAGGAGGACGATCGCCTAAATAGCGCTCATAATATGCCAGGGCCGTGATACCTTCTATCTCATAGAGAATAGTTTCTTGAGATTTGGTAACAATGCTTTTGCGTCCAATGGGTTCCCAGCCACAGCCAATTCCATAGGAAAATTTGATATCTCCAGAAAAGATTAAAACTGGTAATGCATCTGTTAGTACTTCGTTGCGGAAAAATTGATAGGTTTTTGTAAACCTAAATTGATCGCCAGCTGTACCACCTAAAATTGGCATTTCCGCACCTAAGGCTAGTTTCAATCCTTGGAGAATTAACTCACCATTAGTTGTGGAACCATCTTCTATATAACTTGCGGGAACAGTAATACATAATTTTGCAGAATTAGTACTTTTCTCGGTGGCTTGTTGTACTGCTTGTTTAGCCGCCTCTAAGGGGTTATCTTTGGCTCCATAACCCACACCAGCATGGATTTCTACATTATCAGAGTACATGAGCATCAGCGTTAAAGAATCTTGTTGAAATCCTAAAACTGAGGAAGCTTCACCATCGGTAGTACAACCAATCAATTCAAGTTCGGGGAAAACTTGGTTTATTTCTTTAACGATTAAAGCATGATCGAAATCAATAGCAGCAAATAAGATACCTGCTTGAGGAATTACACCATCTAAATCACCAACACAATGTTCCAAAACTTCTGCGATCGCATCTTGAGAATCTGGGTCTTCACTGTGTCCAACAACAACTTTTAACATTTTATATCCTGGTATAAATCTAATCTAAACTCGAAGAAATGCGATTGATCCTATCTGTAAGCAATAGTCAAAAATCATGAGATGATGGCTCTATTGGCAGACGAATGATAAACTCGGCTCCTTGTCCTGGTGAAGAATTTACATTGATTGTGCCTCCATGTTTTTCCACAATAATTTGACGAGCAATTGCTAATCCTAAACCTGTGCCTTTACCTACAGGTTTAGTAGTAAATAATTGCGTAAAAATCTTTTGTTGTGTTTCTGCTGTCATCCCATGACCATTATCTTGAATTCTGAGAATTACTTGCTGCGAATTTTCACTGAAACTAGTAGTAATAGTGATATAATTAGGATGAGCTTGAATCTCGTCAAAACTGCGGCCGATATTGGTTTCTTCTAAAGCATCAATGGCATTGACTAATAAGTTCATAAATACTTGGTTGAGTTGTCCCGGATAACATTTAAGTTGAGGAATTTCACCATAGTTTTTGATAACTTCAATAGCTGGGCGAGATTGTGAGGCTTTGAGGCGATGCTTGAGAATCAAAATAGTACTGTTGATACCGTCATGCAGGTTAAAATAGGTGGAGCGATCGCTATCTGCACGGGAGAAGGTTCTGAGGCTATTACTGATATCACAAATGCGATTTACAGCTTCTTGCATGGAAGCAATCATCTTAGGTAAATCTTTGCGAATATAGTTGAGGTCGATGGCTTTAATTTGGCGTTCAATAGTAGTACTGGGATTGGTATATTCCTGCTGATATAAATCAATCAAGCCAAACAAATCCTTGATATAGTCCAATGTATAATCAATATTTCCACTGAGGAATCCAATGGGGTTATTGATTTCGTGGGCGACACCAGCGACAAGATTACCCAATGCAGACATTTTCTCGCTTTGCACCAGTTGGGTTTGCGCCTGTTGGAGTTCGTATAGTGCTTGCTCTAAATCTTCAGCCTTCTGGCGCAGTTGAATTTCCGATTGGCGTAATGCGGCTTCAGCGAATTTGCGATCGCTAATATCTATCAAGACTCCATCCCAAACAATTGAGCCATCAGCTTGAAGTTCTGGGCGGGAAGCAGCTTGTGTCCATTTTTCTTTACCAGTAACTAAAAATCTTCCTTCCCATCGCCAAGGTGTTAAGTTAGCGGCTGAATCCATAATTGATTTTTTAATGCTCTCATGCTCCTCTGGATAAGTCATCGCAAACAGCACCTCTGCGTCTGATATTTCCTCTGGATGTAAGCCAAACAGTTCATAGCAACCAGAGCTAACATAAGAGAACGATGCTGAACCATCGACAGCGAGACGGAATTGATAAATCATCCCTGGGGCGTTTTCCGCCAACTTTTGCAACCGATTTTGAGTATTCTGTAAGGCTTGGGTGCTGTGCAGCAATTCTTGTTGGGCTTGTTGCAATTGTTGTAGCGATCGCTCTAACTGTTGGGCGTAATTTTGTGATTCTTGATAGAGACGAGCATTTTCTAGGGAGATAGCGACTTGAGCGCATAGGAGATTCAGAAGTTCAGCGCGATCGCCTGTAAACGCCCCGACGGTTAAGTTGTTTTCTAAGTATAAAATCCCGATCAATTTGCTTTGATGGAGAATAGGGGTACATAAAATACTCTTAGGGCGGTGGTGAAGAATGTAGGGGTCAACCGCAAAGGTGGGATGATCAATAGCATAATCGAGTATTACTGATTTCCGAGTATTTTTCACTGAATTGATCACCGAAATCGGCACAGTTTCACTGTTCTCTAGAGGTAAAGATTGCAAAACAGTTGTGTGTTGTTGGAGTTGCGAAATACCTGCTATTAACCATTGATCAGCTTGTGGTAGTAAAAACACAGCTTTATCAGCGCCAGCATTTTCAATCACAATTTGCAGTAACGCTGTTAGTAATTTCTCTAGTTCAATTTGACTGGAAAGGGTTTGAGAAGCTTTGAGAATAGTTGCCAAATCTAGCAACTTGGAAGAATCGTATGCTGTTAATGTGGTGGCTTGATTTCTCTGCAAGGATGAGTCGAAGAGATTTGTTGAGGTAATTGGTTGTTGGCGGATAGGTGGGAACATTTGCGGATAGCGCTTTTCTAAATCAGCGACTTTAGCAACTGCACCCCAACGCAAATAAGCGTAGTAAGCATCAGTCATATAGACTTGGGAGACTTTGGCTTTACCCCAACTGAGATAAAATTTAGCCGCCAATTCACAGGCGATCGCTTCTTCTTGGAGAAATTGGTTTTCTTTTGCTAGGGCGATCGCGCGATCGTACATCTCCATAGCCGCAGACATTTGTCCTAATACTCGATGCTTCTCGGCTGCAACTAAATACCATTTTTGCAAATAAGTTATGGGTGCATAATCTGCCCATTTCTTCAGCCGCTTGAGGTTCTTATTTACCTTCTGCAAAATCTTGGCTTGAGCCGATTTCGATGCAGTGGGATAAATACCTAACTCCGCTAGGGATTGATAAAAGCAAAAAACGAAAGTTACCAAGGTTCCCTGCGATCCAGCAATCCATTTTTCGGCTTCCCTAGCATTTTCCACCGCCTGCTGTTCTTGCCCAAATAAAACCCCTAGCCAAGTCTTCAAGGTATAGAGGCGGGAAAGGGAATTGGCTTCTTGGGCTGCTAAATATTTCTGCTGCATAGCGATTTCATCATATACCTCACCCACCAAACAGCAAGGATCGGCTGACTTTCCCATTAAATTCAGTACCAATTGTTGCGCTATGAAATGGTATGTCAGCGCCTTGTCTTGGTGCAGTTGTTGAAGTGATTGAGTGTAATTGGCAAATTCTTGGAAAACTATATCTAACTGTTCACCGGAATGTAGCAGCGCCCCACAGTAACCAGCTGCGTTATAACCCGCATACTCGAGTTTCCCTGTTTCTAGCCCTGTTTGATAACCTTGCAATGAAGTCTCTAGGGTTGCATTCAGTGGATCTTTCCAAATCCGAATCATATTGGAGAAGATAAATAATACCTCTGTGCGAAATTGCTTACCCAAACCGTTTTCTGTTAACCGCAGCCCTAGTTCACCAAATTGATAGCCAATTTCTATATCACCCATCATGCAGAGAATAAAACCATAGGCGGCGTAAGCTGTAGCGGTGAAAGCAGAATTGCCATAGCGCAGTGACAGTTCCAGCTGTTTCAAAATAATCAGTAGGTGTAAATTGGGTTCGCACATATAGCTAGCTGTGACGATACTGCTTAACAAAGACATCTTTGCTAAAGCGGTAGGGTTTTGCATGGGAGGTAGTCTGAGTAAATCCTGGATATTTTTACGCCTTAAAGCTAGCTTGATTTGCAGCAAAGCTAAAATTATATGTAATTTCGTTACTTTTTGGGGAAATTTGACTCCTAATTGTTTTAGAGCCTCTAATCCCATCGCTACTGATTGTGTGGGTTGATGATTAACGGTATAGCTATTGAGCCTAATTTCGTAAGCTGTGATTGTATCTAGTAAAGATTCAGCATTTTGGAAAATCTCATCAAGCAGTTGCTCCATTTGGGAAGTATCGCCACTAAGATAAGCGGCTTCAGCCGCAGCATGATAAATATCTAAACTCAGATGATATTGTCGTTGCCAGTGGTTGACAGGTAACAGACTTTTCGCGATCGCAAAATAGTTAACAGCCGCCCCATAAGCAGTTGCAGTTCTGGCTTTTTTCCCAGCCATGAAGTTAAGCAGGATGAGTTCTTGACGTTGTGCGGTGGTACTAATTACCTCGATACCACGATTCAGGTGATTGACAATATCAAAAATCCTGGCTTCCTGCTCTGACACAGGTATACTTTGTAGTAGTAACTGCCCAATTCTCAGGTGGGTAGACTGTTTGCGCTCGTCAGGAATTAAGGAATAGGCAGCTTCATGGATGCGATCGTGCAAAAATTTATAAGTTGGGTTAGCCGCTGATGGAATAACAGATGTCGGTAAATCATCAGCGTCAGTAAAGAACTTATAGATTTCACTCGTGGGAAGCAAAAATCCATCCTGTAGCGCTTTCCACAAATCAGCAGCCGTTGCTGCAGGCGATCGCGCAGATGCGATCGCTAATGTGTTTAAATCAAACTGAGCGCCAATACAAGCCGCCAATTTCAACACATCTTGAGTTGCTGGTGGTAACTTTTGCAATTGCAGCGCCATAAATTCTACTACATCATCAATAATGGCAATGGCTTTTACCTGAGCAATATCACATTGCCAATATCTAGCATCGCTATCAAAAGTAATGAGCTTTTCTTCGTATAAAAATTTAAGAAATTGCCTAGCAAAAAATGGATTACCTTGAGTTTTTTGATAAACTAAATTGGCCAAGGGTTGAGCCACAATTTCATCACAACTCAATGTATCAGCTACTAAATGATTAATATCTGCTTGGCTGAGATTATTTAATGTAATTTTGTTAACTGTTAAACCTGTTTTTTTAACTCCTTGCACAGTTAAAATTAACGGATGAGCAGGTGACACTTCATGATCACGATAACAGCCAATCAACAATAAGCTACCAGCATCATTCATCAATAGTTCTAAAAGTTTTAATGATGCTAAATCTGACCATTGCAAATCATCTAAAAATATGACTAATGGATGTTCTTGAGTGGTAAAAACCTGCGTAAATTTTTGAAATAATAAATTAAACCGATTTTGAGCAGAGTTACCAGATAATTCCGTAACAAGCGGTTGTTTACCGATAATATTTTCTAATCCCGGAATCACATCAATAATCACTTGCCCGTTATCACCCACAGCCGAGAGAATCTTGCTACGCCAAACTTTTATTTGTGTATCGCTTTCACTCAGAATTTGACTCATCAAATCTTGAAAAGCTTGTACAAATCCTAAAAAAGGTATATTCCGTTGAAATTGGTCGTATTTACCTTTAATAAAATAACCTCGTTGCCGCACAATCGGTTTATGGACTTCATTAATAACAGCAGTTTTACCAATTCCCGAACAACCTGCAACCAGCAGCATTTCTGTAGCACCAGTACTCACCCTGTCAAATGCTTTGAGTAGCGTTTCAACTGCGCTTGTACGTCCATATAATTTTTCAGGAATCAAGAAATGCTCGTAAATATCCCGACTGCCTAAGGGAATTTCAACTATATTTTTTGTTGTTTGATACTGAGCTAAAGAAATTTCTAAATCATGCCTTAATCCGGCAGCACCCTGATATCTATCTTCGGCATTTTTTGCCATTAATTTAGCAATAATATTAGAAATAGTCAGTGGAATAGATGGATTTATTGTATGAACTTGAGGGGCAATTTTGGCAATATGGGAGTGTAACAACTCCATCGGATCGGTAGATGAAAATGGTAATCTCGCTGTTAGCAGTTCATAAAAAGTCACACCTAAAGCATAAAAATCGCTGCGGTAATCTATGCCCCGATTCATTCTGCCAGTTTGTTCGGGAGAAATATATGCCAGAGTTCCTTCTAAAATATTGGGATTTTGTAGCTGGGGGGTTTCCTTTGGTAAGAGAGAAGCAACAGTAAAATCAATCAGTTTTATCTGATGGGTTTGGGGATTAATTAGAATATTGCTAGGTTTGATATCTTTGTGGATAACTCTGTGGCGATGTATGGCTTCTAAATGAGTGGCAATTTGAATAGCAACACTGAGGAAATCATCGATAATGTCGCCTTGTTTTTGTACTATCCAATCTTTAAGAGAAATGCCCCCCATATCTTCCATGATCAGGGCATAACCATTGCGATATGCTTCCAGACTGTAAATTTTGAGAATTCCCGGTAAGTCTAAGTTTTTGGTAATGGTGTACTGGTTACGGAACTGAACAATTTCGTTAAAACTGGGGTATTCATTCCGCATCAGTTTGATGACTACGGGCATTTGATCTATGTTGCGGTTTGCTTGATATATCAGTGTTCGCGTACCCGCATAAATTGGTTTTGTAATTGAGTAACCAGCGATCGCTACAGTGCCATCAGCCACCATGTTCATCAGCAAAACCTAACTCTTTGATAACTTCTCAGTTAAGTTTGCCCATCAAGCAAGTGTTAATCACAATAAGTAACTAAATTTACAGTATAAATTTTTCTACTTGGCTTGTACTAAGCTCATCACCCAAGTCATTTCCGGAATCAAATCGAGATTGCTATATAAGCTTAACTTGTACAATGGTTGAATAAAATTACATTTTTTGTACTGATATCAACTTTGAGTACTATACTAATTTAACTTTGAGGTCTACTATGTCTGAAGCTTTTCTATTAGATTTAATTATCAAAAATGTGCGCGTAGTTCGTCCTCATAATGATACGGTCGAACTACTAGATTTAGGCATTAAGGATGGGAAATTTATCGAGATTTCTCCTCATATTAGCCCAGATAAAAGTCAACAAGTATTTGATGCCCAAAACTTGCTAGGATTTCCTGGAGTTGTTGATGCCCATATGCACATTGGTATCTATCAACCTCTAGATCAAGATGCTGTAACAGAAAGTAAAGCTGCTGCAATGGGAGGCGTAACTACAAGCTTAAATTACATTCGCACAGGGCAGTATTATCTCAATAAAGGCGGCGCTTACAAAGATTTTTTTCCAGAAGTATTGGCATTATCTGCAGGTAATTTTTTTGTTGATTATAGTTACCACATTGCACCTATAGCTAAACAGCATATTGAAGAAATCCCACTACTCTATGAAGAACATGGGGTATCTTCGTTTAAAATTTTTATGTTTTATGGTGGTTATGGTTTGCATGGTTTATCAGACCAGCAAAATCTCTTTTTAATGATTAATAAAGAGGAACGCTATGACTTTGCCCATTTTGAATTTATTATGCGCGGACTCACTCGCTTAATGGAAGCACATCCAGCAGCGCGAGATACTATTAGTTTGAGTTTGCATTGCGAAGTAGCAGAAATTCTTAATGCCTACACCAAAATAGTTGAAAATGATACTAGCCTGAGTGGACTAAAAGCATACAGTGCAGCCCGTCCGCCACATTCCGAAGGTTTAGCAATTTGCATCGCTTCATATTTAGCACATGAAACCAACTGTGCAAATATCAATTTATTACATCTCAGTTCGCGGAAAGCAATGGAAGCAGCTTTAACTATGCAAACTGCTTTTCCTCATATTAATTTTCGGCGCGAAGTTACTGTAGGACATTTACTCTTAGATGTCGATACTCCTAATAGTACTTGGGCAAAAGTTAACCCCCCAATTCGTCCCCGTGCTGATGTGGAATATTTATGGCAAGCAGTACTCAATCATCAAGTAGATTGGATAGTTAGCGATCATGCTTGCTGTTCTGCTGAACAAAAACGCAGTGCAAAATCCCCGAATAATATTTGGTTAGCCAAATCTGGTTTTGGTGGTACGGAATATTTACTTTCTGGTGTTGTCAGTGAAGGAAGTAAGCGAGGAATGTCTTACAACCACATGGCTAAGTTACTATCTTGGAACCCATCAAGGCGTTTTGGCTTGTTAGAAAAAGGGGATATTGCTATTGGTTATGATGCGGATTTAGTATTAGTAAATCCCACTGAAAGCTTTGTGGTACGTGCGGTTGAGTCGAAATCACAACAAGGTTACACACCTTTTGAAGGTGTAGAGTTAACTGGTAAGGTGAAGAGTACCTTTTTACGGGGAAATTTGATTTACAACAATGGTCAAGTTTTAGGTTCGCCTACTGGACGTTATTTGAAACGTTCCCATAGTGGCTTAAATACTTAGTTGTATCGTCCTAGGAAGTATAAAAAATGAGCCAACGTATCAAAAGAGCTTTTTTAGATACAGAAGATGGACAAATTCTTTACCGTATAGGTGGAGAAGGTGAAGCAATACTTTTACTGCACATGACTCCCCGCAGTAGTGATGAATTTAAAGAATTGATGCCGAGTTTGGCAGCCACGAACTTAGTAATTGCAATGGATTTAATGGGGTTGGGTGATTCCGACAAACCACCCAGAGTTTACTCCGTTGCAGACTATGCCAAAAATGCGATCGCACTTTTGGACGAGTTAGGCATAAAAAAAGCCAGCATTTTCGGTAGTCTGACAGGGGGTTATATTGCTGGAGAAGTTGCAGCTGCCTATCCAGAACGAGTCCAAAAACTCATTCTCTGTAATGTAGTTGGATTTGATGCAGAAGAACAAGACAAAATTCTCCAGCAATATTCTCAGGGATATCAAGTGCAAGAAGATGGCTCTCATTTGATGAAAAGATGGCTAGCTCGAGCAAATTATGTCGGCACAGGAGAGTTAAATCACCGTTGTGTTTTAGATGATTTAAAATCTTTCGGTTCTACTATATATCCTGGTGTTGCAGTAGCAAACTATTGTCTTTCGGCTCCAGAAAGATTTCGTTTAATTAACTCTCCGACTTTGATTATGTCGGGAGACAAGGTATTAGAACCATTAGAAAAAGCTGGTTTAGCCAAAGCAGAGAATCAATCTTGGCTCAAGGAAGTAATTTCTCATAGTCAAAGTGTGGAATTAGAAGGCGGAAACCTGTGGATGGTAAATCAAATGTCAACAGAAATATTAAAATTATTAGTCAATTTTCTGCAAAATTAATCATCGGCTAATCAAGATCCGCATTACCCCACCCCAGTATTGTCTACAGCCAAAATATCTAACAAACATCCCCGCCCTGCTTGCGGGGCTAAGGTGTACACACAAGTTGCTTCATCAGCATTGTTAATGTATCGGTTAACATTGCTAATGTAACGACTGACATTGTTAATGTATCGGTTGACATTGTTAATGTAACGACTGACATTGCTAATGTATCGGTTGACATTGTTAATGCAACGACTGACATTGTTAATGCAACCACTGACATTGCTAATGTAACGACCTGAAATTATTTGCGATCGTCTATCATGACATCAAAGTGTTTAACTGTGGTTTCAGGGTTGATGAGATATTCGTTATCTCTAGGAAGAGGTCTGACTTTTTCAATGTCGTTACCAGCAAACTTACGAATTGCATCTCGTGATTCCCAGTAAGAAATCACAGTAAATTCTGTATTATTGCCATTAGTGCGACGAAGTACTTGCGTCCCCAAATTACCAAGAATTGACTCGATTTTTTTAATTCCTGCTTCTACCAAATAGGTATAGTATTCATCTGCTTTCGATGCCGGAGTTGTACCATGCCAAATCCGTGCCACAACTTTCTTGGATTGGGTATTAGCAGAATTATTTGGTACGGGTTCAGCTGATACTGCAAAATTTCCAGGCTCTACAAAAGCAGAAAAGGTGAAAATCAAAGCTGAAACTATCAATCCAGAAAGAATACCAAAATTACTTGATCTAATCATTAGGTATCTCCAGGTTCATATGATAAAACTGTACCTACTTTTGATAAATCCCTATCAACTCGAATAAAGAATAAGCCGCCATCATCTGATATATGTCGAGGAAGAGTACTAAAGCTAGGACTATAGCCAAAGTGATCCTTTCCAAAACAGTATTTTCCCATTTCAACATATCCAAATAAACCATATGCCTCTTCATTGTATGATTGTATAATTTGCTTGAGACCGTCATAATGAGGCAAAATAGCTAGTAGCCACACTCCACCCCCGTTAGCATCTTTCCGCAAATATTTTTTCTTCGCTACCTCAAATTGAACTGTGTCTGTTTTACCCCAAGGTAATAACTTACTATCTAATACTGGGATAAATTCATTTAACTTAGTATTTGGATGATTATCTTGTAGATTTCTATATTGTGCATTGCCGTTTTCCATCCAAAGAATTTCAACTTCTTCACCGCCTAGTACTTGCCAATCACCTAACTTCACTCCTGCGGGAATAAAAGAATAGCAATGCTTAGTAAGTTGCCATTCACCAATTTGAATTTTACCCTTGAGTACAAAAAGCTCTAAGTCAGATGTAAATATACCAGATGGGGCTTTAAATTCTGATTGTAAAATAACTCTGGATGTCGAAGCACCAAACTCATTCCAAGTTAATAATCTACGGCTGCCAGGTGCTACATCATCCGGCATTCCTTTAATTCGCCAACCTTGTTCTTCTGGTACAGTATTTGTGTCAAAAAATTGATATTGACGAGGTAAGTATTCTTTGGAGATAGCTGTACATCTTCCTGATAAGTTCATCCTCCCTCTTCCATCTCCACCCCAATCTTCCTTAACAGGGGCTATATGCAAAAAGTCATCAGCCTCGTCTTCTCTTTCAGAATTGTATTGGTTGTTCATGAATTTAGGATTTACACACTCAATACTTAAAATGATATAGTGCGTCAAGTTTTTAACGCACTTCACATTGTAAATAAATTTTTAATTACCTAGTCTGCTTTTGACTTCCTCTGCTAAGTTTTCTAAACTAACTTCTACTTGTTCGCCTGTTTGCAAATCTTTCAGCGATGATTTTTGTGCTGCTGCTTCGTCAGCACCAATAATTACACAAAATCTAATTCCTTGCTTGTCTGCTGCTTGGAATTGTTTACCTAAAGGGCGCTTTTCAAAGTTTGTAACTACGTTAATGCCAGCTTGGCGCAACTGTTGCGAAACTTTTAAATAAGTTGGCATCAAATCTTCTTGCATATTTACTACTACTAATTGCGCTGGGGTTGCAGGTAGAGTCTTTAAAATATCGGCTTTTAGCAAGCGACTAATTAAGCGAGTTAAGCCAATGGAAATGCCGACACCAGGCATTTTCTCACCGATAAACATTCCCACTAATTCTTCATATCTGCCACCAGAACAGATACTGCCTAAAGCTTCATGTCCGATGAGAGTTGTTTCGTAAACTGTGCCAGTATAGTAATTCAAACCTCGAGCAATTGATAAATCAATACAGAAACGTTTTTCGGGAACGCCCAAATTCCTTACTCCGGCAATTACAGTTTCGATTTCGTTAACACCTAGATTAAATTGTTCGGCATCGGGGAGATTTTGTGACAGATGTTTGAGTTTATCTAATACTTCATCTACACTACCTTTAATATTAATAAACTCAATAATGTTTTGGGTTTGCTCTGGTGAAATGCCTTCTTTGTCTAATTTTTGTTTGACTTTGGCTTCACCAATTTTCTCTAAATCATCGATAATACTAATACAAGTTTTAATTTGATTTTCAGCTATGCCTAAAGATTGAAAAAATCCTGTGAGAATTTTGCGGTTATTTATCCGAATGATAAAATCACCAATATTAATGGCTTCAAATATCTCGGTAATAATTGCAGGCATCTGAGCATCATAAAGCAAGCTGAGTTGACTGCGAGCCACCACATCAATATCACATTGGCGAAATTGGCGGAAACGTCCATCTTTGGCGCGTTCACCCCGAAACACAACATCCATTTGATAGCGCGCAAAGGGAAAGGTTAATTCGTTGAGGTGACGGGCAATGTATGCTGCTAACGGAACTGTTTGATCGAATTTTAAAGCCCTAGCTTCAGAACCAGTTTCCCCTGCTTTGTCTCTTTCTGCTTGGCGGTTTGGTGGCAGGATGGGGTCGATACCATAAATAATGTTATCACCCTGATTCCCTTTTGCTTGTAGTACTTCTAAGCGTTCTACAGCAGGGGTTTCGATGGGCGTGAACCCATAACTTTCAAAAACTCTGCGGATAATATCTAGTAAATATACTTCCAGGCGTTTTTCACTAGGAAGAAACTCCGGAAACCCGCTAGGGGTAGAAAAATTAATCTTGTCACCTTTTGCCATAACCTTACACTACCAGTTTTAGACTTGAGATTTTGCGAAAAGTTGAGCCAGTGCGTTGGACGGGTTCCCCCCGCCCTTGCAAACTTTTCAAGACAGATTTTAGATGAGAATGAGCTACGCCGCATAGACGCAGCGATGTCTGATGACAAGTTGCTTCTCTACGAGACGCTACGCGAACGCGCCAACGCATCTTATGGGAATCAGATTTTGAGAAAAGATCTATTTATGTACTACTACTAAAGTCCCAACTTTTGCCCAGTTGTACAGTTGACGAGCTTGCTTAACTCGCAAGTTTACACAACCGTGGCTAACTGGAGTACCAAAATTGTTATGCCAGTAAGCACCGTGAATGGCATAGCCTTCATAAAAATACATAGCATAAGGGACATCAGGAATGTCGTAGTCTTCGCCCCGCATTCGGTTAAGGCGATACTTAGAATTAATTGCAAATTTACCTTTGGGTGTAGGGGTTGCGCGTTTACCAGTAGAAATACGGTATGAGTAAACTAGCTTTTTACCTTCCCAAGCAAATAAACGTTGCTTAGATAAGTCAATTTCAATCCAACGAGTTGGGGATTTTTTTTGAGGTTGAGCTACTTTTTGCTGATTATCTATTGCAGCAGCACTGGCTTGAGCAAATTTGGAGTCAATATTAACTGGTGACGACCAAGAAAATAAAGTTACCAATATTAACACTAAACTTGTAAAGCCATTACCTGAGCGATTTAGCCAACTCCTGTAAATCTTGGTTTGCATAAAGTCTCACCTTCTGTTCGTTTGCTAAATTTTGCTTCTTTAAGCTTGAATCTTTCCCCATTTTTTGCACAATGCTCTTTTGGCAGAGATATACTGATTTTCTATAAAAAGATTAGAAGATTAAATATTGGTTAAAAAGACAATTCCCTGATTAATAATTTTTTGCATCGGTCGGGAATTTTATTTTTCTACGAATAATTAATCGCTGATATATCATATTAAGATTAATTCATATATAGATATATCATGCAGATAAGTTGACTACGGATAGAAAAATCTTAATTAAATCTGTTCGCTGGCTACATATTGACAAATGCTGTTTTCAAATGCAGATGATGTGCAGAAGAACCCAGAGTAGTCCAAATTTAATTAATTAATTAATTATTAATTAATGGATTCCGCAATCTGTCCAAAGGTTATTGCCGCAAAAATTAAGCCTGTTTGTGCAGTATAAACAGATAAAGTATGAAAATAAGTAGTATATGTTTCCAGAGTTTTTTAAGCACCTCTAAACACGAGTTATTTTGCAGCATGGGCACTGCTAGATACCTTATTACCAAAATGAGAAATCGTGCCTAGTTTAAGGTTTAATACAGATTTTTTGAAATTCTCATCGTGCTTTGAGAATGACTTTATGAGTCTTTTCCTCTATATTTTACTTCAATTCCATTTATCTTTATTCCAGAGATTCCCAGGGAATTTTGATATGGGAATCTCATCACCATATTTTTGTGAGGCTGGTTTTTAATAGGGATAAAGCTTGTTATTTATGAATGAATACAGAAGTTCCTATTGATGCCCAATTAAATAACCACTTAGCATGATTTGGTGCAACATTTATACAGCCGTGGCTAACTGGAGTGCCAAACTTATTATGCCAGTAAGCACCGTGTATTCCGTAACCACCTTTGTAATACATGGTATAGGGTACGTCCGGAACATCGTAGTTTCTACCCCGCATCCTCGCAGATTTGTGTTTAGACTGAATTTTAAACGAGCCAATGCGAGTAGGGGTAGACTTTTTACCCGTAGAAATCACGATCGCATAAATAGGCGTTTTACCTTCCCAAGCTATTAGCCGTTGCTTAGAAAGATTAATTTGAATCCAGCGTTGATCTGATTGTTTTAGTGTCTCGATTGTTTGGGTAACGGTATCATCTTTAGCTTTGGCGGTAACTTCACAAATTCCAGGATTTGCCACAATCAAACTGAGTGCTACACCAGTCATAAATATGGGTAAGCGGTGTATCCATCGATGATGATTTTTATTTTTCATCGTAAATATACTTAACTATGGTGTTTAGGGAAAATTATCTGCTTCTACCCTAAAGTACCCTAATTGCTGTATCAAACTTTGCACTTGCTGATAAATTACTGCCCAATTATTTTGTGTAACTAAATGCTGAGGAAATAATTGACTACTTAAACCAACAGCGATCGCTCCTGCTTGCAAAAAATCTTTGGCGTTGTCTAAAGTCACTCCCCCAGTAGGAATTAGAGGAATTTCTCCTAGAGGCCCTTGCAAACTTTTAATATAACTCGCCCCTCCTACCACATCCACTGGGAAAACTTTTACACAACTAGCACCATGATTCCAGGCTGTAACAATTTCTGTAGGTGACAAGGCACCGGGAATGATTGGTATATTTTGCTCCACAGCAGCTTGAATCATTGCTATATCTACATGGGGTGTAAATAGAAACTCTGCACCACAGGCGATCGCTTGTTGTAACTGCTGGACGTTAAATAGCGTACCAGTACCAATTGTACAGTTTGGTAATTCGGCACGAAGTTGGCTAATTAATTGCCCAGCGCGATCGCTATTCCAAGTAATCTCAATCAGCTGCATTCCCCCAGATGCAGCTGTCAAAGCCATTTGCTTTGCTAATTCCATCTTTGACGCACGAATAACTGCGATCGCGCGGTGTTGTCGCAATTTTGATAACCAAGCTTTATTTGTCATTTGTCATTTGTCATTTGTTATTTGTCATTGGGTAATTGCTAATTGGTGTTTGGTGTTTGTCATTAACTATTTCTCCCCCTGTTCCCTGCTCCCTGCCCCCCTGCCTCATTCCCTCTGCAACTACAAACATCAATGGCTAACGCCTAGCTTGCTTCTTCAACCAAGCTATGGCATATTTTTATAAAATGCTTTATTCCTATCGACTTACCGTAGTTTTTATAGAGCTGATTGATTTTAGGCTCTAGAGGAGTTATCAAAATGGCAATGTTGAGCAACAAGCCCTTGGGCATCTTAGAACAGCAAAACACAGCAACGTCCGAGGAAATCATAATTCACGCTTCTCAGCATATCAATCAAGGTAGCTTGTGGAGTCTTGTGAGAATCGCTGGTGCAGCAGTACAAAAATTGTGGTGGCATAGTAAAGCATACGGAACGATTTTTAGCGTGATGCTGCTGACCTTGGTGAGTATGATTTTCTTGGGTTTTCATTGGTATTCCCGCAAGCTATTTTCAGGTTTCAACATTGCTAACAAAACAGTAGAATCTACTAGTAAATAAGTTGAAAAAATTACAAGCTATTTCTTATTTAGCTCCTAATTGGTTTGGTTTCTACGAAGCAGTATTGGCTTATTTGGATAGGGTTTTGGGAGCAGAAACGCAATTAAAGCAGGGTGAATGCGACCCTTTATTAGATCCTCTGATTTTAAAAGACCAACTAGACCTAGCTTTTATTTGTGGATTACCTCTGATTCGTTATTCTCAGATAGTGTTGGATCAGTTGCAGCCTGTGGTTGCACCAGTGATGCAAGCACTGCGTTATCGCAACCGTCCGATTTACTTTTCAGATGTCATAGTCAATGCTGATAGCGATGTCATCAAATTTGACGATTTAGCTGGTAAAACGGTGTGCTACAACGATCCAGGTTCTAACAGCGGCTATAATCTGCTGCGTCATCGCTTGTTACAGGGAAGATATCCCCAACAGTTTTTTAGCCAAGCTATACAATCAGGTTCTCATCAGAATTCTATTCGCTGGGTAGCACTAGGAAAGGTAGATTGTGCTGCTATTGATAGTGTGGTACTAGAACAAGAATTACAGGATTTTCCCGAGTTATATCAGTACTTGCGCGTAGTCGAGGCACTTGGCCCCTGTCCGATGCCACCTTTGGTTGCAGCTCAGCATCTGGGGAAATCTCTAATTGAGCAGATACAGTTAGCTTTGCTTGAGCCGGATGCTGAACTACAGACAGCAATGCAACTAGTAGGAGTCAAGCACTTTGCGGTAGTGGAGTTAGCAGATTATAACGCGATCGCGGATATCTACAATGCAGATCTTAAGGCAGGCTATGAGTCTTTGTGAAAATTATGACACCACAATAGAATTTTCTTAATAATTTTTTAGTGCGTATATAGTACAATTGTATTGTATATTGTTCTCAAATCGCGTTCCAGAGTAAATCCCTCAGCACTCCACTGGGGGATTTTATTTGAGAATAGTTGCTTGATACTTGCAGTTCGGCATTGATTGCAGGAATCAAGTTCATAAGTTCCTCAAATTTTCTGTATAGATTAGTAATCCCCCAGTAATCAAATAAATCTTTTTATGTGGTTAAAAATTTTACCAGCACAGAAAATTTTGATATCGTCAGTTTTTGTCATGATGGGAATTACCTCTGTTAGTTATGCTCAAACAGTTCCCGAAAGCTTTGTAACTCCTAGCGGTAATATCCGGTGCATAGTCGTAGGCGAAAAAAAAGATGCCTTACGCTGCGAAATTAACAGTGGACTCAAGCCTATACCGCCTCAACCTTATCCTCATTATTGTGAATATGATTGGGGAGGAGGGTTTTTACTATCTGAGTATGGCAAACCAGAAATTCTCTGTATTAGTGACACCTTTGAGGCGAATTACAAATTATCTTACGGCAGTAGCTGGAAACAAGGAAATTTCAATTGTTTATCGCAGCAAACTGGGCTGACTTGTACCAACGCCAGCGGTAATGGTTTCTTTCTCAGTCGTGAACGCTGGAAAATCATCAGCGGCGATCAATGAACAATATTAGCGATCCCATTGATGCGCTAGGCTATGCTA
The DNA here is from genome assembly GCF_014696315.1 of Calothrix membranacea FACHB-236. Lineage (GTDB taxonomy): Bacteria > Cyanobacteriota > Cyanobacteriia > Cyanobacteriales > Nostocaceae > Aulosira > Aulosira membranacea. Next base: position 42,601 of record NZ_JACJPX010000033.1, on the reverse strand, counting down.
ACACATCCTACATGAACTACTTATGGAAATCATTCCAGCAAATTGTATACAGATTCTTCCATTCTTATCCGAACCCATATCCTCTTGGTCAGATAAAACTGATCTGTTAAGTTTTTTATTGTGTTTGTATGACAAGGCAGGTTCGATGATGGACTCTGCTGGACAAGTTACTACATTTAACTATTCGTCCTACGGGAAACATCTTTTCGATGTAAGCATCAAACGTTATCAATCAATTTGCAGTGATTTTGAGAACCAAGCTAAACAGGTTAATCCTGCTCCTGCTGCTAAAAATCAAGCTGAAACAATACCAGATTTTTCACAAGATAGTTTCTTTGGGCTAATGGCAAAGTATGCAATCGCATGGGATGGTACCATCAGCGAGGTACTTTCCGAGAGTGCATTTTTTTGTCTTGCTCATGTCTTAGAAGCTCAATCTGACCTTGATTGCTCAATTCTGTTGGCATCTAAACTGTACTATAAGCAAGCATTACAAGTTTTGAGAAGCTTTTTAGAAGAAGTAATAATGGAATTGTACTTTTGCACCAATCAATCTGATCTTCAGGCGTGGAAATTAGGTAATTATCGAGTACCCCCTTTAAGAGGAAAGAATGGTGTACTCAGCATATTATTCTCTAAAAGCCTTCTTACAGAAGATTTAGCAGATCAAATTAGTGCCCTTTATGGAGACTTAAATAGTAGTATTCATGGGGCAGAAACACAATTAATTAATCGAGGCGTATTTCAGGGTACATGGGCAGGAATGATATTCAAGTATGACCGTTACCGAGACTGGTGCAACTACTTTTCAAGATGTGTTGAGGTTGGGCTTAAGATTCTTCGTGTGACTGTCAATCTCTGGGAAAACACTCGGCCAATTGATAGTCTGCAATGCGATGTGTGCCATAACGAAGATTTTGATATAGAGAAGAACGCGTTTGCTGGCATACCACAAACAACTTTAAAATGCCGAATTTGCGGTAGTAACAGAACTTATGATTCAATATACATAGCAAAGTGGGGCTACTAATTAGCTTTAATCTTTTAAGTACTTATTTGAGAATTTATCTGGCGGATAGGAATCTGAACTAAAATTTCTGTTCCCTTACCAGGAGTGGAAAAACACTCTAATTTACCGCCATGTTTTTCTGTAATTATTTGATAGCTAATTGACATCCCCATACCTGTTCCCTTACCGACAGGTTTTGTAGTGAAGAAAGGGTCAAAAATATGCTGAATGACGGTTTCTGTCATCCCTAAGCCGTTGTCAGCGATCGCAATTTTAATCCAATCGGAATCGATGACTGCGGTGGAGATGGTAATTTGGCTAGGATTGGCTTGAATTTCCTGGGATGTGCGGTGAATGTTGGCTTCTTCTATTGCATCGATGGCGTTTGCCAGAATATTCATGAATACTTGATTGAGTTGCCCAGGATAACACTCGACTAGCGGTAAGGTAGCATAATCTCGAATGACTGCGATCGCCACAGCGCCAGCTTCAGGTTGTAAGCGATGATGCAAAATTAACAATGTACTTTCAATACCTTCATGAATATCAACTTCTTTGATTTCCGCTTCGTCCAGGCGGGAGAAGTTTCGCAGAGATTTGACGATTTCGCGGATGCGTTCAGTCCCCAGTTTCATGGAGGTGAGTAACTTCAGCAAATCTTCGCTGACAAATTCTAAATCTATATCGCTAATTTTTTCTGCGATCGCTGATGTGGGGTTGGGATATTCGCTTTGGTATAGTTGCACTAACTCCAAAAGACTCTCCGTATAATCATGGACAAAATCGACGTTACCATGAATAAAATTAACCGGATTATTGATTTCATGGGCAACTCCTGCAACCATTTGTCCTAAGCTGGACATTTTTTCGGATTGAATCATCCGCGCTTGGGTTTGTTGCAGTTCTTGGAGAGTATTTGTCAAATCCGCAGTCCGTTCCTCTACCCGATGTTCTAATTGTTCATTGGTTTGTGCTAAAGCCTGAAATGATTCTTGCAATTGCTGCGCCATGTAGTTGAAAGCACGAGCCAGAATATCTAATTCGCGGACATTTGAGGATGCAACATTTTGATCCAATTTGCCATTAGCGATCGCCTCCGCTGCTTGACTTAGTCGTAAAATTGGTTGAGCAATCCGCTTAGAAGTAGAAATTGCAATAATTGTGGCAATTACCAAAGCCCCCAAACACAACAGCATAGTTGTACGATTGTGGGCATGAATTTGTGCCATAAAATCGGATTCGGGTACAGCCACAACCACCAGCCAGTCTAAACCGTATCTGTCTCGCCACGGCTTGATTTGAAGAAACTGTTTTTCGCCATTGAAAACAATATTAAACTTTTGCTGATTCTGGATTGCTTGCAGGCTATGAAACCGCTTTTGCAACCCTTGCGCTACAGTGCGAATTAGGCGATCGGGAATGTCGAAGGCGCTGTATCGTTCTACCTGGTTATTTACCTTATACAAGATGGGAAAATTCCCAGAACTACCAACCAACTTACCATTACGCTCAATAATAAACACCTGACCTGCTGGGCTAACTTTGAGGTGACGCAGAAAATCGCTAATACTAGTTAGCGCCAAATCGATACTTGTAACGCCCAGTAACTTGCGGTTGTTGTCATAAAATGGAGCCGCAGCCGAAACCGCAATGTAATAATCAAGCCCATTATCTAAAGAATTATCCTGCCTTTGCAGTGCTTTTCCAGCCTCAGTAAATTGTGAATTACGAATTTCAGCCGCTTTAATCTTACTCCAGGTCAACTTGCCTGCGGTGACGGTATCTTTATACCAAGGCTCGGTTAAGGGATTGAAATCATAGCTTTGCAAAAGTTTAGCGCGATCGCCTTGAGCGTTAGCGAGGTAGTCGAAAGCTTTACCGCTGCTCAAGTTTTCATATAGTACTAAGTCAACTCCTTTAATCCAACGTCCTGCGCCAGCTTCTCTTTTATCGATTAAACTATAGCCCACATAGCTGAGATGAGGAAAAGCTTTGGCTTGTCTCCAAAAATAATGTCCGCTAGCTATGGGATCGTTGAGATTTAATTCGCGGTTAGCGATCGCATCTACATTTATTTGGGTTAATTGAATAGGTAACGCCAGATACATATCCAGGCGATCATCAACCTGCTGACCAGCTTTATCAATCAACTGTTCAGCCAGATTGTTTACAGCTTTTTGACTATTTTTAAATGAGAGATACCCAACTAATCCCACAGCCGCAAAAATTTGCAGCACAAAGGGAATAATGAGAATTAAGTTGAGTTGTATCCGGTTATTTGATTTCAGAAGGGGCTTATTGGCAGAGTTCAAGGACATGATTTGAGCAAGAGTCTGGCATCATATTGCAACAAAGGCTGGCCATATAGTGCCCAAATACCTGCGGAAAACACCGACAATAGCAAAGTGCGATCGCATTTTTGAAGATGGGGTTGAAGACGTTCAGCCACGGTTTAATTCTTGTTGTAAATTATCAAAGTCTACAGTAAATACATCTACTGGCTCACGAGCAAGGGCTGCAAGAAAGTCGCGGCGGTTTAAACCTGCAATTTGGGCAGCTTTTTCCTGGGAAATTTCACCTTTTTGATACCAGTAGATAGCAGCTGCTAGGCGCATATCACGCACAAAATCATCTGGAGCTAGACGACGGGCTGAGAATACTTCTTCGGGTAAGTCTAGATTTACTCTGGTCATAGTGTTTGTTTCAAGAGTGCGTTAATAAATTCCTGTTGTAGTTACGGCCCACACTTCTTAACTAGCGACTGATGTCTCTGCAGTTTTCTTCTAAGATGCTTGTAGGGATGATTCATCGAAGACGATGTGCCATCAACCACTGATTTTGAGACTAACATAAGGAGAAAAAAACTTATGGGACTTTTTGATCAAATTCTTGGTGCTGTTGCCAATCCTAATCAGCAAGCCAGTTTAGGACAATTGGGAAGTATTATTAGCACTGTAGATCAATTGAGTAATAGCACTGGTGCAGACTCTTCTACAATTCAATCGCTGTTGTCGGTTGTGGGTGGTCAAGTGCGATCGGCTTTACAAGAAAAGCAAGCTACAGAAGGTAGTGAAGCGGTGCAATCTGTAGTCAATGAATTTGCAGGTACTTCGCCTAATTCCGCAGCAGTTAATTCCATATTTTCTCCTGCGTTACAGCAACAAGTAGCGGAATTTGCGGCTCAACGCACCGGCTTGGATGCTGGGATGATTCAACAATTACTACCCCAAATTGTGCCTGTAGTGCTGAACTTCTTGCAATCTGGGGCTAATACTCAAGGTTTCCAAGCTGGGGGAAATCCAGTACTCAGCAGTTTTCTGGATTCCGATAATGATGGCGATGTCGATATTTCTGATGCTATCCAAATGGCTAGTCGTTATATGGGCAGATAAATCAAAAATTAATTTTTGATTTTTAATTAAAATCTGTTTGTCACAACAGCGGCTTTCTTGCCAGGATCAAAAATAGAGGGGATAAGGAAGACAAGGGAGAATTATGCCACAATCTCCCTTGTCTCCCTGAATTTTCTTTGCTGTGAGACGAAAAAAATAAGCAGATATGGCTATTAATCCACAACGGAAGAGTCGGTGGATTAGGGTTTGGCGACTGGAAATTGGGAACTGGGGAGATGAGGAGGATGAGGGAGACAAAAAATTAAAAATTTTTCCCTATTCTCTTTTAGCGATGACAAACACCAATTACCAATTACCAATTACCAATGACAAATGACAAATTCAACCATTATCATCCAAAATCGTCCCTTCCAAATTAGCTTGCTCTAAATTTGCGCCGTTTAAGTTGGCTTGGTTTAAGTCTGCTTGAGCAAGATTCGCCTGGCTGAGGTCGGCTACGGTTAAGTCTGCGCCACTTAAATCGGCTTTATCTAAATTTGCAGCTACCAAAGTTGCTTCGTGTAACTCCGCCTCACTCAGGTTAGCTTCAATTAGCTTGGCAACAGTTAAATTAGCCTGAGTCAAATTAGCACCATCTAAAACAGCACCATCTAAAATTGCTCCATCTAAGATAGCTCCAGTTAGATTACTCCCAGTGAGGTCAGCATCACTCAAATTTGCACCGTTGAGATCTGCCTCAATCAGGCTAGTTTGACTTAAATTTGCATGGCTAAGATTCGCACCATCTAAAATTGCTCTATCTAAAATCGCCCCACTCAGATTGGCTTCTCTCAAATTGGCTTCGCTGAGGTTGACTGCAGTAAAATCTCTTGCGCCTACGGCATAGTTAGAAAGAAGGTCTTCTGCTTTCATCATGATCCTCCGCTAGTTAGTACTGCTTTTTGAGCGATGGCAATCTATTACCTAGCATTGGCAACAGATAATTTCAAAATAATTAGTAATTCGTAATTATTTGCTCAGACGTTAGTTAAACTATGTTATCTATTAATAATTTTTTTAGTTACCACCTAAAGTTGTTATTTTATTTCACTCTTAGGATGGTTATGGCAGCTTGCGAATTAGGGTTTTGTTGTAGAGAAGACGTTAAGTGTAGCGATCGCGTCTTTTTCAGATAAGCTCCTTAACATTCAAGTTGCATCCTCAGGGCTGCGGGCGAGATGCTGTCCCACAAGAGATTGATAAAATTTAATATACAAATTAAATGTATTTTCGCTGATAAAAAGTTGAAAACCAGTTTTAATATGCTTGAGTTGCTGTTGACCCCCTTAGCAAACAGATCTGGGTCAGTTACATAAGCCATGATTGAGTTTGGTTCTCGAGTCTATACTAGAACAATTCATTCAGGATGCTGAAAAAATGAGCCAGTCCATTGCAAGACTTCCCTGTGTTGTGACGGCTAGTGTACCACTGTCACAACGTCTTTACAGTTGTCCTAATTATGATTGATAAATTGACCGTGATGGCAAGACGGCAATTCAATTATCAAAATTTATGGAGCAGGCCATGAGTCAAAATTTACCAATAGATTCCCGTACTCAATCTTCTAAAATACCTGGGCTGAAGCCACCGCTAGCAGCGGCATTGGCAAGCTTAGAAGTCCAATTAGATCAAGAATTAGCGCGGTATAGACGCACACGCGATTCCTCGAGATTAGCAAATCCTCGTGTAGTTAGTTATATTGGCAGTTCACCCCAAGCGATCGCAGCAGCAATTCTAGAACAATCTCAGACAGGAGAAATTAAACTCCCCACACCACCTGCGCCTGTAATGCCAGATCCTCAGATAGAAGCAGCAACAGATACAGTACAGTTTGAGGAACTAGATCATCTCCAGTTACCCTCAACTCCAGAGGTGGCGACAACATTAACTCCACCACCCCCACCACCGCCACCAATCCCACCAACACCATCAACCCCACCAACCCCTGCCAGCAGCATAGTACGTACAGGACAGCCTGATGAGGGTGATACTCTTTTACAGCCAGATGATACGCCTATCGAACCTGATAACTACTTAGAATCTAGTGAAGCGCTGTTGCGTAGCGTTACAGACGAAGAATCCCCAGCGAAAAGACCCAACAGCACTTCTAATGACGGAATACTTTCACCTTTGGGTATAGGTTCGATGTTGCTGCTATTAGTAGCAAGTTTGACTCTAGGCTATGTGGTGTTTAATCCTAAAAGCTTGACACAGTTAAAGCTGAGTAATGTGTTTAATGGTAAATCTTCCGCACCAGCGGACAATACTACAAACGTAGCGACTAATATCCAAACGCAACCCGAAACATTACTCACACCCATACCCAAGTATCCTAATTTGGCGGCTAAAGAGTTTCCAGAAGTCAAAGATCCTAATGATATTGTCGGCTTAACACCCAAAGGCCAAGCAAATACTGCAGCATTACCTAACCAGATTCCAGCGCAAAAAGTCGTGCCACCAGTACAACCCCCCACAGGCTTATCTGCACCACAACCCGCAAATCCGACAGCAGCAGCGCCATTACAAACGGTAGAACCTGCATCTCCCATCAATCCACCTACGTCATCAGTCAACTCCGCCCCAGTAGTACTAAATCCACAGACCAAACCTTCAGCAGATGGGTTTTATCATGTAGTCATCGATAATCAAAATGAAAGGACTTTTGCCTCGGTACGACAAGTAATTCCTGATGCTTATTTATCAACTGATAACAGGTTGATTTTTTTAGGTGCTTTTAAAACTCAAAAAGAAGTACAACAACATCTACAACTGTTACAAAAAAGGGGAATTCAAGCTAGAGTGCAACAGCCATAAGTGACAAAAATCTAGGCGATAATGAAGTAAATATCAATAATTAGCTTCTGCCCAGTACAGCATGATGGAAAGAAAAATACCATACCCTACCTTGCAAAAAAGCTGGAGAGCAAACAGCGAACTCAGTTACAACATCATCCAAAAGCCTAAAATTAAAGTTTTTTGACTTTATAAATTTCGCCAAAGGAGTTGGGTTGACTGGTACACAATGAATGGAGAGCCGATATGGAAGTGATGAAGCGTATCCTGCGGGTGTTTCGCGCTAACCTCAATAGTTTGATCGGCAGTACGGAAGATCCAGAGCAGATTCTGGAAAAAACCGTCTTGGATATGCAAGAAAATTTAATGCAACTCCGGCGAGGAGTTGCACAAGCGATCGCAATCCAAAAACGTACCGAACGACAAGCTGCTGCGGCTGAGTCTACAGCAGAAGAATGGTATCGTCGCGCTCAACTGGCTCTACAACAAGGTAACGAAACCCTAGCAAAAGAAGCTCTCACTAAACGCCGAGTTTACCAAGAAACTGCCAAGGCTCTCTCTAATCAAAGATCTGAGCAAAATGGTTTGGTGGATAAACTCAAACAGGATATGCGGACGCTGGAGTTAAAAATATCTGAAGCCAAAACCAAAAAAGATATGTTTATTGCCCGCGCCCGTTCCGCAGAAGCGTCCACAAAGCTCCAGGAAATGCTCAACGGAGTTTCCTCAACCAGCAGCCTCAATGCATTTGAGCGTATGGAAGACAAAGTTTTGCAAATAGAAGCCCAATCAGAAGCGATGGCGCAACTGGGTGGCGATGATCTGCAAAAGAAATTTGCTTCATTAGAATCTACCAATGATATTGATGCTGAACTAGCAGCAATGAAAGTGCAGGTTTTTGATGATGCAAATAACACACCATCACAACAGTTACCCAACAATGAAAAGTCATAAGTACTAACTATGTAGTGCTAAGTGCTAGTTTCCTGCGGCGGAAAATCTTTCCACCGCAGGGGTGATAAAAGGGGCTGTGACAGTTCCCAGTAACGAGTGCTGAATTAGAAATCTCACTCATTACTCAGGACTCAGCACTCAAGACTAACTATAGATTGGGCAATTACTGAGGCGGGAGTATATCTTAACAATTAAGGGGTGTTGGGAGGTACTGTTCCAGACCGGAAAGATTACATTGGAATAAGTAGCTATTAAACAGTAAAAAGCTTAACTGTCCAACAAATTGCGTAAACAACACAAGGAAAAAACAAAGTTATGGGATTATTTGATCGGATTAAGCGAGTAGTCAGTGCTAATCTCAACGACCTGGTAAATAAAGCTGAAGATCCTGAAAAAATGCTGGAACAAGCCATCCTGGAAATGCAGGAAGACTTAGTACAGCTGCGTCAGGGTGTTGCTCAAGCGATCGCGGCACAAAAACGCACTGAAAAACAGTACAATGATGCCCAAAATGAAATCAATAAATGGCAACGCAATGCCCAACTAGCCCTGCAAAAAGGTGATGAAAATCTAGCACGGCAAGCCCTAGAACGTAAAAAAACTTACACTGAGACTGGTACTGCCCTGAAAACTAGCTTAGATCAACAAAGTGGGCAAGTTGAAACCCTTAAGCGCAACCTCATCCAGCTAGAAAGCAAGATTTCTGAGGCTAAAACCAAGAAAGAAATGCTCAAAGCCCGGATTACCACCGCCAAAGCCCAAGAACAACTGCAAGGTATGGTACGGGGTATGAATACCAGCAGTGCAATGGCTGCTTTTGAGCGCATGGAAGAAAAAGTCTTAATGCAAGAGGCTAGGGCGCAGTCAGCAGGAGAATTGGCTGGTGCTGATTTAGAAAGTCAATTTGCACAGTTGGAAGCTGGTAGTGATGTTGACGATGAATTAGCAGCCTTAAAAGCCCAAATGACTTTAGGCCCTGCTAGCTCAGCCAATCAACCGGCACTACCACCTCAAACACCCCAACCACAAAGCACACAGCCAAAATCTAATGAAGTGGTGGATGCTGAGTTGGAGTCTTTACGCAAGCAATTGGATCAGATGTAATATCTTCACCACACTGATGAAAGCTTATCCCACGCCCTTTGGTTGTGGGATTTTGTATCTGGAGGGTGGGGAAAAAGGGAAAGGGAAAAGGGGAAAAGGAAAAAAAGGGAAATTATTATTACCCATTCCCCATTCCCCATTCCCCATTCCCCATTCCCTATATGTCCTCAGTTTGGGATAGAGTATTTTGTGTGCCCATTTTGATAGATGCCACCTCATGGAGACTGCAATGAGTAAGGGTGTAATCACCGTAACTGATGCTGAGTTTGAAACCGAAGTCTTAACAACCGATCTGCCAGTGTTGGTTTACTTTTGGGCTTCTTGGTGCGGGCCTTGTCGGCTAATGTCACCATTAATTAACTTAGCTGCTACCAAATACAGCGATCGCCTAAAAGTTGTCAAAATGGAAATTGACCCCAACCCACTTACTGTGAAACAGTATCAGGTAGAAGGCGTACCAGCCTTAAGGCTTATTAAAGACAACGCACTTTTGGCATCCTCTGAGGGTGTCATTGGTAAAGACAAATTACTCAGCTTTTTAGATGAACATTTAAATAGTAATTAGTGAAGGGAAGGCTGAAGCATGAAGGATAAAATTACCCTACTTATCAATAGTGTATTTTTTTCGCCTACGGCGGCTGGTAATAATTCTCTCTTCATTCTTCATCCTTTATCCCTCCTACTGTCAACAGTCTCAAGTCCAAATAAATGACAAGCCCTTTACGGCGGGTGTAAGGGTATTGGGTGCAAAGTATATGCCAGTCTGATGTAAGACTGCAACGGATAGGTTTTCTACTCGAAATTGGGTTTAAAGAAAAAATAACAGGGTAAGAGTTAAAGATGTTTTCTTTACCTCTTTCCTCTTGTCATTTTCTCTTTTATCAACAATTATTGAGTCGGAAGTTAACAGCATCCTTGTTTGAGCCAATCAATTTGATTGAGCGAACTCATCTATACCAAGCCTGACATCAAGTCTCCAAAATTCAGTAACAGATTCAAACTCGGAAACCCATGAGAAATCTGGCTTTCTTCAATTTTGAATTGTGAATTTGGAATTGGTTTTACACCGCCATTTTTTGACCTTTATTTTCTTAGTTTTGAATTTTGAATTACCCTTAGGGGTTGATTATGATTGAATTTGCAAAGCGTTTACAACCCCTGCAATCTAATGTATTTGCAGATATGGATAGAGCCAAGGCGATCGCTTTGGCTGCCGGTAGAGATATTATTGACCTGTCGTTAGGATCTTCTGATTTACCAACGGAAGCTCATGTAATTGAAGCGATCGCGCGATCGCTTCACGACCCTAGTACACATGGTTATTTGCTGTTTCACGCTACTCAAGGCTTTCGCCAAGCGGCGGCTAGTTGGTACGAGCAAAAATTTGGCATTCAGGTCGATCCGGAAACTGAGGTATTGCCTTTAATCGGTTCTCAGGAAGGTACAGCCCATTTACCTCTAGCATTGCTCAATCCCGGCGATTTTGCCTTGTTACTCGACCCTGGCTATCCTTCCCACGCTGGAGGTGTATACTTAGCAAGCGGTCAAATCTACCCGATGCCATTACGGGCAGAAAATGATTTTTTACCAGTATTGAGTGATATTCCGGCTGCTGTCTTAGCACAGTCGCGGATGATGGTTTTAAGTTATCCCCACAACCCCACAGCTGCGATCGCGCCTCTATCTTTCTTTAAAGAAGCAGTGGCCTTTTGCCAGCAACATAATATTGTCCTGGTTCATGATTTCCCCTATGTAGATTTGGTGTTTGAGGGAAATGAGGATAGGGGACTGGGAGAAAATTCGGCTTTAGTGCCCTCAATTTTGCAAGCTGACCCAGATAAAAGTATTTCCATTGAATTTTTCACCCTGTCTAAGTCTTACAACATGGGTGGCTTTAGAATTGGCTATGCCATTGGCAATGCTGAACTGATTCGTGCTTTACGCCAAGTTAAAGCAGCCGTCGATTTTAATCAATATCGCGGCATTTTGGATGGTGCGATCGCTGCTTTGACTGGGCCGCAAGCAGGAGTGGAAAAGGCTGTTGAGACTTTCCGCAAGCGTCGTGATGCTTTTATTACTGCTTTACACCGCATTGACTGGCACGTTCCTACCCCCAAAGCCACAATGTATATTTGGGCAAAGCTACCTCCTACCTGGAGCCAAAATTCTCGAGAATTTTGTACTCAACTCGTCGAAAAAACTGGTGTAGCTGCTTCTCCTGGTACTGGCTTTGGCAAATCTGGTGAAGGGTATGTGCGCTTTGCCTTGGTGCATGAGCCGCCTTTATTGGAAACGGCTGTTGAGAGAATTGCTGAGTTTCTGTAGGGTTGATTGTGAGCGTTGGCTGCTTTGACGAATACTTATAGCATATGAGGGCGCATTGCATATATTGAATGCGCCCTCATATTTTTAACAAAATTGCTTAGTCTTTTGTTGAATCAATTTTGCGTATTAGCTCTTATTTGAGCGTATGTTATTGCCCTAAAAATACAATCTACCTTCTCAAAAATCGCATTTAGGGATAGATTGCCCATTCTTTATGACTAAAGAAGATAATTTAATTCCAATTATTTAATACCATAATTATAACTATAGATAGTTTAAAAAAATATTAACTTTTTGTTGAAGTAAGACCATTAAGATAATATTATGAAACACAGATAAACAAAAACTAAATTCGATTTATTAAAATTTTGACTGATTTACACTCAGCAAATTTATCATTTGACTGACATTTTCCCTTGACTTTGGCTGAATTTTTGTTCCGTATCTTGTGCAATAATTGATGTCCGAATCAGAGATTTTTAATGTTCGTAAATCAAGAATTTAAAAATCATCAGATAAACATTTTCAACTCAGAAAGAGCCAAAAATGACAATTGGTCGTGGAAAATTATGAGCATGATAAAACTTGCCTATAATTCCATATAACTCTGGGTTTCATTATTTAGTTATTGAGCCGTGAAGCCGTGCGTACAGGCAAGGAGAGGCTTTCAAATTTTGAATTTTTTACCCCAAAGAAATTGACATTAATATTCAGATTTATAGCGAACAATGACAGCACAATTACTCTCTCTTAATGAGCGATTAAAGTCTCAAGCAATTAAACGGATTCTACTCATAGAAGACAACGATGTTAATAGAATGTTGTTGAGTGACTATCTTAGCCACTTTGGGTACGATGTCCAAAGTTTTTCATTAGGCTCTGCTTTATTTTCAGCTGTCGAAAAATTCCAGCCAGAGTTAATATTACTGGATTTAAAATTACCAGACATTGATGGTTATTCATTATTAGCTCAAATCCAGCAAAAGCCAGAGTTTTCCACAATCCCCATTATTGTGGTTTCAGCCTTCGCTTTTGAGATTGATCAACAACGAGCAATGAGTTTAGGTGCTTGGCGTTACTTTGTAAAACCTATCAATCTCAAAGCTTTAGTAATGACAATTGAAGAAAAGCTAGCTTGTTAAGCGATATCAACTAAGCTTTTATGTAAAAATAGTTAGGGCGAAATGCTAGTTGTGTGTGTAGTTAATATGGGGCGAATATTCAGTTAGGGAAACAACACAAAAAATCAATATTCTTTAAAATAGAAATAGGTGGATTTATGAAGTTACCTAGATCTATTCGTGACAAAATCTTCTCAAACACTGGTTAAAGATCCGGATCGCCTAGAAAGCCGTCTAGCTGAAATTCCACCAGAACCGGGTGTTTATTTTATGCGCGACGAAGGCGATCGCATTATCTATATAGGTAAATCGCGGAAATTGCGATCGCGTGTCCGTTCTTATTTCCGCGATGGGTACAACAAAAGCGATCGCATTGCCACAATGGTGAAACAGGTGGCAGAAATTGAATTTATCGTCACCGATACCGAAGCGGAAGCTTTGGCGCTGGAAGCTAACTTGATTAAGCAGCACCAGCCTTATTTTAATGTGTTGCTCAAGGATGATAAAAAATATCCCTATGTTTGCATCACTTGGTCAGAAGACTATCCCCGGATTTTTATTACCCGTAAGCGTCAACTAGGCAAAGAAAAAGATAAATTTTACGGGCCATATACAGATGCGGGTTTATTGCGCGAAATATTACGCATCTCTAAGCGAATTTTTTCCTTACGCCAACGGCCTCAACCATTATTTAAAGACCGTCCTTGCTTGAATTATGATTTGGGACGATGTCCTGGTGTATGTCAACAGCTGATTTCCCCAGAAGAATACCGGAAAACTGTACAAAAGGTAGCGATGGTATTTCAGGGAAGAACTCAGGAACTGATTGATATCCTGAAGCAGCAGATGGATAAAGCCGCAGAAGCATTGAACTTTGAAGCAGCAGCGCGGATTCGCGATCAAATAGCTGGGTTAAAGTCGCTGACAGCCGATCAAAAAGTTTCCTTACCAGATGATACAGTTTCCCGAGATGCGATCGCCTTGGCAGCTGATGACCAACACGCCTGTATTCAATTATTCCAAATTCGTGCAGGGCAATTAGTAGGACGCTTAGGATTTGTGGCCAATGCACAAGCCGAATTTGGTGCTATTTTACAACGGGTGTTAGAAGAACATTACCAAACTGCTGACTCGGTGGAAATTCCCGCAGAAATTTTAGTTCAGCATGAGTTACCAGATAGTGAGATATTGGCAGATGTCTTAACTGGGAAAAAAGGCAGAAAAGTCACAATTCTTGCACCCCAGCGCCAAACTAAGGCAGAATTAATCGAAATGGTCGAGCGTAATGCCCAATATGAATTGCAAAGAATGCAAAAATTAGGCGATCGCAATCAACAAGCAATGCAAGATTTAGCGGCGATTATTGATTTACCCGACTTACCTCACCGCATCGAAGGTTATGATATTTCCCACATTCAAGGGTCGAATGCAGTAGCTTCCCAGGTAGTATTTATTGATGGGTTACCAGCCAAGCAGCACTATCGTCACTACAAAATTAAAAATCCCACAGTCACCGCCGGACATTCAGATGATTTCGCCAGTCTTGCAGAAGTCATCCAGCGTCGCTTTCGCAAGTATATTGAAGATCCGCAATTAACGCGTGGGGGTAATCCTGACTGGCCAGATTTAGTGATGATTGATGGCGGTAAAGGTCAATTATCATCCGTTGTCGCCATTTTGCAAGAGATGAATTTATTAGAAGACTTGCGAGTTGTCAGTTTAGCGAAACGGCGAGAGGAGATTTTTCTCCCAGGAGAATCCCAACCTTTAGAAACTGATGCAGAACAACCAGGAGTACAATTATTGCGGCGCTTAAGGGATGAAGCACATCGCTTTGCTGTGAGTTTCCATCGCCAACAACGTAGTGATAAATTAAAGCGATCGCGTTTAGATGAGATTCCCGGTTTGGGACACCATCGCCAAAAGTTGCTATTGGGACATTTTCGTTCTGTCGATTATATTCGGCAAGCAACACCCACACAACTAGCGGAAGTATCAGGTATTGGGCCACGTTTAGCCCAAGAAATCTACGATTACTTTCATCCCTAAGATATAAGCCAATACAGTTCAGTTAAGAAAATTAATTGACAAAAAAATCAAAAAACTAGTACCACTGTGCGGAAGCCAAAAGTCAAAAGACTGATATTATAAGCTTTTTCGCCATTGAGAATGGTATGTTTATTCCCGCTTTGGTGTTACTAGTTACTCAACAAAAAAACTGAACAATCATTTTGGAGGGGGTTTGGGGGACGCAACCGTCACCCAATCGGGGGTTTGGGGGAGAATCCCCCAATTGAGCTAGCTTTTTCCACAAGTGACAAATCAATCACTAATGATCTTATCTGAACTGTATTGGCTGATAGCTTAACTAATAGTCTCGAAAATCGTAGGCAGGCCAAGAAGAAAGTGATGGGTAATTGATAGTTGGGAGAACCCAATATCGATTACCCATTCCCCATTACCCATTACCAACAACTAGACTAACAGACATAACCAAGGCTTTGAACCATGTAGATTGGAAGTTTTAATTAAATTATTTCCTGACTATTTAATCTCTATTTCAACAGTATAAATCTTAAGCAAAACTTAAAAAGAATCTTTTTGTAATCAAATATACAGTATTTTCCGAGTTTTGACTTTTTGCTATTAATATACTTACTATTTCTGGAGATCACTGTAAATAACGTGATATGAAGGTATTAGTATCAGGGATCATTCCATTTCTAAATAGTGAGGGTGTCAAAAATAAACTTATATATCTAAAGTGAGATGATAACTAAGGGCATAGACTAAGATAATAGATATACAATAGCGCTTGTTTGTGCAAATTAAATTTTGTTAAAGTAATTAGCCAAATATATAGGCTTTTTATTAAGTGGTGTGAAACCAGGAAACATTACTGGTTAGGTTGATAGGGTCTTATAAGGTAATTTAGTTACAACCAAGGGTTTTTAAAATGCAGACTATACAACACATTTGCTGTCCAAACTGTGGCAGTGGGGCTGAACGTCACTACATTTTTGCTAGCGAAATAACTCGCACACAATGCCCAACTTGCGACTACTTAATGATCAGTTGTACTCGCACTGGTAAAGTTATTGAGGCTTATGCCCCTGGTATTCACGCTAAAAGATAATATTTTGACAATTCTACAGAACTCAGAAAATATGGATATTTAGCAATCCAACAATAATTCGTAAAATTATCTATTATCCGGCGTAAGCTTTCGTTAATTTAGAAAGATTTGCTTACTTACGCCGTGCTTTACTAGGATTATTGTTTTTTGTAACTCTTTAGCGCTGCTAACTGCAATCTAGTTAAAAACTTGTGTAAAGCTTAGGGAGCAGAGTCAAACTCTCTTCTACCCATTATTGCTGAAAAGCTTTTTGCAAGTATGCCTTCCATTACCTACAATCGCACCAACAGTCAGCAGCCGGAAAGAATTATCCTGAAAGATTATGTTGTCCATCCAGGATTACACATTCTCAGCCACGAGCAGATAAGATTGGTGCGTGAGCAAATACTGCAAGATGGCAAGCTGGAATATCTAGTTAGTCAAGGTGTAATTAAATTGAGTGGCTGATACGCACCTGTATACACTTAATTAAGTTTGCATTTGATAACTTTATCAAGTTGATTGCACTTGTAAAGCTGAGGATAACAGCGCGTTTATGCTTGAGAGTCTACCGGGCTCTGGATGCGTCTATATCTATGTTAATGCTGGTGGGCAAAGTATCACTCAATACTTTTTCAGTTAAGGGTAAAAGGGCAAGCTAAAAAGGGCATGTAAAGCCTTTTACTATTGCTCTTTACCCTTTACTCTCAAGCAAATTTCTAGGTGAAAATGTTTAACGAAGAAGTCTTGCACTATTACTCATATCCCTAAGAAAAATCACTAGAAATCTAGGCGATTGTCATGGCTCCCACATACATTTTATTAGCACTAAGCAGCATCTGTCTGTTGGCAAATTTAGGGGCAATTCTGTTAAACAGACGCTCTGGCATACCAAGTGCTAAATTCTAGAATAGAAAAATTATCTATACTTTGCCATTAATTTTTTAGCTCTGGCAACTACTCATTAGAACTACAAAACATCACTGGTGTTGTGAGAAATCGCATCACCAGGGGGCTTTATAATAATACTAATACTGCCAAGAGATTCTTTTTGTTAAAGTCAAACTTAAAAATGATAAACAAGATGTTAACTATGATTCAATCTGATAATCTCTAATATAATAAATTTATGTAATGTCTACTAGGTAGCTAATATAAATTACCATGAATAAAGCACTTGATATACGTCATATTAGCCCTAGAGTACGAGAGCTAATTAAGCAATATGCTCTTGTGAATAACTGTACCCAGGCTGAAATGCTAGAGCGTATTGTTTTGGAGTGGAACACCCAACAAAGTGAGAGTGAACGACCTCCAGGAGACGAAGACGAATAGCTTTTTTGTACAAGAACTTGGCTTAGATAGAATTTAGTTAAAATCAGCCATGCTTCCACCAAAGTAATTTAGCTAAACTAAATTAATGCTATTCAGCTAATTGACATTAAAATTGAATATGCAAATTTATATAGGTTTAAACTTATGCAAATAATTAATTATTTCACATTTGCTCAAAACCTATATAGCCATCTTTTTCTAAAAATTTAATAGCCTTGAAGCCTTCATTTTTCAATAGGTGAAGAAGCTCGGCGTTATTATTAATATTGTATTTTTTTAATGCTTCATAGGTTTTAGTATTAATTATGCCTACGTATTCATCTTCTTCTGTGTTATGGCTAATGGTTATGCCATTAGCTAAGTTTGAAGTGTAAGGAAAGCAAGCAAAAAAAATGTATTTGGGCATAATATAATTGATATTATCTATATTTTAAACAATTTATAAAAATATTAATGCTGCTATTGAGTATCTTTAGAATTTACATAAGAAACTCTATATAGATACAACAGAAATATTTTTCCTTAAATATGGCATTATTTATTCCTAACTAATATCTAAGTAACGCCTCAACCAGAAAAAATTATACTTTGTTTACTATTTGAATTTTTACTAACTAGCTTGAGCAGCTTGTAATCTTAATTTCCTGATAACTAGCAAAAAAACATCGTAGTTTCAAGAATATAACTCAGTAGGAGTTCTACTAGATGAAGCATTATCAAAATGAAATAGTACAATATTTCAAATTTCTCTAGTTATTAGTGCCATACGGTAATAATAACTAGATGAAAATGTCTTAGAAGCTTATGAATATAGGCTTTTGCAATTTTGACTTCTCTGTAGCTGCACCAGGCTTATCCATCATATCTATTTGGATCTTTTTTCTCCTTTTTTTTCTGAGGATCTTTTTTTTGTTTTTTGACTTCTCTATTACCTTTTTTTTCTTTGGACATTATGGCTCTCCCTTCTAGTAATAAATAAAGTAGCTATAGGATGATGTACAACTCTAGCCAGGCTTTGAGCAAGCTAAATTGAAACCCATTAACCTACTGGAGTCCAGCAATTAAGTAGTCAAAGTAACTACCTAATTCGTTCGCATCTTCGCTGGATATCATTGAGGTAGCAACAGTTTTCATTGCACGGATACTTTCACAAACAGCTTCAATTGGAGTACCAAGAGACTTATACATTGCACGCGCACCACTGATTCCAATATCGTTAAGTGGTGTAGAATCACCAGCTACAATACCGTAAGTAATCAAGCGTAGATAATAATCCATGTCTCGTAGACAAGTTGCTGTCATATCCTGTCCATAAGCATTACCACCAGGAGAGATAATATCTGGGCGCTTTTGAAACAGTTGGTTTCCAGATTGTTTAATAATAGTTTCCCGATTTTCATTTAAAACTTTAACAAGGCGCAGACGGCGTTCACCACTCTTAATAAAACTCTTAATCGGTTCTAGTTCGCCAGGGCTGAGATAGCGAGCTTCGATATCTGCACTAATAATTGAATTTAGGATCAGGCTCATTATAAATACTCCTTGATGAAAAGAAACTATGTGTTGGGTGTTCTCTATTAAAATTCTAGGGATTGCTTAACTATTAGGGTAAAGCAAAGCTAATATTTAAAGGTTGAAATTCATCTAGCTGATTCCCCCAAATCTGCCTGATTTCAATTTATTCAATTGACTGTATATACCTTTAAAATTTTTTGGGCATCCATCTTGGCTGCCTTTTATGTAGCATTTTCGCTGTTTCATATTTATAGTATAGCAGTTATATTTTTTAAAAAATTTTATATAAATAAAACCCCTGAGTTTACCTTGATGAAATACTGACTTTCATGTACCTTTTAATTAGTTAAAAACTAAGTAATAACATTCAATGAGTTAGAAAAAATATTGGTATATATTGAAATAATTTATTTTTTAGCATAAATAATCTCAATTTTATTCAATCAGGATACTTAGGGATTTAAAAATACTAACTTTATTTTCTAATTACATTCCCTCTGAAGCTGTAAAGCTCTGAGAAAGCAGCATTGAGGGTTTAGGACTACTCAAAATATTAAGTTAGTATTTGAGAATAAATTTAATATGGAAGTAAAAATTGAAATTAAAATTTGTATTTTTATGTATAAAATACACTCTGTAAGTTATCTTTCTTGGTTAAATTTATCAATCTAAATCTGTAACAGCAAATACTTTTTATTAAAAAGTACGCTACATTGAATATATAGATTAAAAGCTCACTAGGTAAAAAACTTGGCTGACATTATTGATACCGCTGTTAATGCTGGATCTTTCAATACCCTAGTTGCTGCAATCAAAGCTGCTAATTTGGTAGATACTCTCAAAGGCGCTGGGCCATTTACTGTTTTTGCACCTACTGATGAAGCATTTGCGAAGCTTCCAGAAGGTACAGTAGATGCACTGCTAAAAGACATTCCTAAACTCAAGAAAATTCTGACTTACCATGTTGTTTCAGGCAAGGTATTGTCAGCAGATGTGGTTAAGCTAAAGTCAGCTACTACAGTTGAAGGCACCAACGTGAAAATTGATGCTTCTAATGGTGTTAAGGTAAATGATGCCACTGTTGCAACACCAGATGTTGCTGCTGATAACGGTGTTATTCACATAATTGACACAGTGTTAATTCCTGCGTAAGCAAACGCGGAAATAGACAATAGTAATTGTGGGGCGGTGATTATTAGGAATCACCGCCCCACAATTTTATAAATGTAATTCCTAAAATATATTTACCTCATTGTGGTTGTTCACAATAGCGCTGAATAACTTTAGGAAAATCTACGATTTTTAGAAATTTGATATTAGCTTTTAATTTTGCATTGTCTTGGACATCATGATTTACTGGCTCTAAGTTGTCCACAAGCAGCATCAGCGTCTAAACCGCGAGAATAGCGGACACTAACCGCAATATTTTGTTGCTGAAGCACATTGAGAAAGGCTTGAATGCGATCGCTACTGGGGCGTTTATAATCTACTTCTTGAATGGGATTGTAGGGAATTAAATTGACATGGCTTTGGAAACCCCGCAAGCATTTGGCTAATTGCAAAGCGTGTTCTGGTAAATCGTTGACACCAGCCAGCAAAATATATTCAAAAGTTACACGACGACCAGTAATTTCCACATATTCCCGACATTCCGCTAACAAATCTTCCAAAGGATAAGGGCGGGCGCTGGGTATTAGTTGTTCTCGTAGTGCTTGGTTAGGTGCGTGGAGACTCACAGCGAGAGTAATTTGGAGATGGTGTTGGGCTAACTGACGAATGCGATCGCGAATACCCACTGTAGAAACAGTAAGCGATCGCTGTCCAATTCCCACATCTTGATTGAGGGATTTCAGGGCTGCTAAAACATTCTCCGTATTTAACAACGGTTCACCCAATCCCATGAATACTACATTACTTACTCGCTGCTGAAAATCTTCTTGTACAGTCAACACCTGATCAACAATTTCATGTCTAGCTAAGTTGCGCTTATAGCCGCCTTTCCCCGTAGCGCAGAAATCACACGCCATCGGACATCCCACCTGAGTAGAGACGCAGACTGTTAAACGGGTTTTGGAAATTTCTCCCCCTTTACCAAAACTGGGAATCCCCACAGTTTCAATAATTTGTCCGTCGGATAGTTGCAATAAATACTTAACTGTGCCGTCCCGTGCTTCCGAGCGGTAATGTATCTTGGAACGTCCAATGGGAATTTCTGCTAAATCCGCACGCCATTGTTTAGGAAAGACAGTGATATCAGCAAGCGATCGCACTCCTTTATGATAAATCCAATCATGCAGCTGTTTACCTCGATAGCCAGGTTGTCCTTGCTGCTGTACCCAAGCAGTTAACTCGGTAACAGACGCACCTAGTAGAGGCGGAATATTTTCTAACTTTTCTGAGTTGGGTGAGTCAACCTGAGATACAAGCGGCGTAGCAGACATAAATTAATCAATCACAAATGGATGCTGAATCTCTATCCTACCGTTTATGTTTCAAATTGGTCATTGGTCATTGGTCATTGGTAATTGCTAATTGGTCATTGGTAATAGTTCATAATTGATAGGGTGAACACTACTAAATTAGGACTTACGCAAGTGTCATATTTTTTTCGTTTGGGTTTGTCCAGGGTCAAATGTCAAGAGTCCAAAAAAGCTAAATTTTTGACCCTTGACTCTTGACTCTTATGCCAGAGGATCACTGTGCCAGTTGCGTAAGTCCTGTAAATCTTTCGTTAAAACCCTAAGCTTTACTTCATCCTTCTTACACAATGGGAATTTGGATGCAGAATTCTGTTTCTTGATTTGGTAAGCAAGTGCAGGTTAATTTACCTTGGTGCATTTCTACCACAATTTGATAGCTCACAAATAAACCAAGTCCAATTCCCTTACCCACAGCTTTGGTTGTAAAGAACGGATCGAAGATTTTCGCCATTACAGATTCAGGTATAGGCAAACCATTGTTTTTAATGCGAATATTCAGCCAAACTTCATCAATGATTTCCGTACTAATCCAAATTGTAGGCATGAACAGTTGAGATTGGTTAATTGCCTCTAGTAAAGCATCAATAGCATTATTAATAATATTCATGAATACTTGATTCAGTTGGGCGGGATAGCACTTGATGAGGGGAATTGTGCCATAATCCTTAAATATTTGAATTACCATCATTCCCGAATTAGTTGTGAGGCGATGACGCAGTAATGTAATTGTGTGATCGATACCCACGTGAATATCAACATTTTTGATTTCTGCTTCATCCAACCGGGAAAAATTTCTTAACAATAGTACAACTTCTCGAATGCGATCGCTACCTGCTTGCATCGAGTGCAACAGCTTCGCTAGGTCTTGTTGAATAAATTCTAAATCGAAATGTTTAATTGCTTCTTGAATATGTAAAAGTGGGACTGGATAAGCTTGCTGGTAAAGTTCTAAAATTTGGAATAATACTTCTGTATACTCTGATGCATAGGAGAGATTGGCATAAATAAAGTTAACTGGATTGTTAATTTCGTGAGCAATCCCTGCTACTAATTGTCCCAGACTCGACATTTTTTCAGTTTGTACTAATTGAGCCTGAGTAAATTTCAGTTTTTGTAGAGTTAATTTTAATTCCTGGTTAGCGTGAATTAGCTCAGTATTGCGTTGTTCTACTCTAGCTTCCAGTTCTTCATTTGTTTGCTTTAGTAATACTTCTGCTTGCTTACGATCCTTAATATGGATCAGCGAACCCGAGAATTCAGATTCATCACAAGGTTGAATAGACAGTTCCAGCCACACAATCAAACCAGTTTGATGGTGAAAGCGGAGTTCTTGACAGACTTCAACTCCAGTTTGCAGCTTTTCTAAAGTTGCTTGCCATAAGTATCGGTCTTCTGCGTCAATGAAATTGCTTAAAGGGCTACCAATGACATCTGCTACCTGATAGCCAAGGGTTTTAGTCCAAGCTTGGTTGAGGAATTTTACATTACCCAAGCGATCGCATTTAAACACAATTTCGCGCAGACTATTCACCAATTCTCGGTAACGTCGCTCCGATTCAGACAATTTCTCAATCAAACTGTACTGAATTTGTGTATGCAATTCATTGTTGAAATCTGACATTATACTGTAGCTAAACGTTGAAGTAATTCCGTGTGGTTGATTGTATCCGCGTACAAGGGGAATACATGAGTATGATAAAATTCCTGCTCAAACACAGTGCGAGCAGAGGTGCAATCAGACAAAACTGTTACCTGATAGCCTTTTTCATGAGCAGAACGACCTGTAGAATCAATACAAACTGAAGTAACAGCACCAGCCAAAACTACATGAGTAATCTCTTTTTCTTGAAGAATCTCGTCTAAATTTGTATTAATAAAAGCATTAAATCCTCGTTTTCCAGGAACTTCGAGAATGTTGCTACGAAAGGGGAATAACTCATCAATCATCTGCGAACCTTTGGTACCAACTTGAAAAGCCCCAACATCTTTGATAGTTTTGAGAATTCCCACAGGTTCAATTAATTCTTGATAGTTCGGCGTAAAAAAAATTGGTGTCGCAATTAGTAACACTGGAGTTGCTAGCAAACATTGTACAAGCTCAACAGTGTTTTCTAGTACTTTGGTAGCTCTTGAAGATTCTTCAATTACATTATGTAGAATCCCGTCAGCCGCAAAGTAGTCATTTTGAAAACCAATCAATAGCACAGCAGTACGTTGGGGTTGCATTGTATTTCTCAGCAGTTAAGATATAAACACATTTAAGTGAGTAGATAGCTATAAATCATAACTATATTCAGAATAATAAAGGTTAGGGATAAAAAGAAAAACTATTATCCTGATTCTTTTCTCAACTTGATACAGTTTGATTTAATTGCGCCTACTTACAAATATAGTCTTCCCATTTTCAGTGAGTTTATAACGATAAATCGATATACTTTACTGAGTGTCAAAAAGCTTAAATTGCGTCGATAAGGTTCAAGCTAGCCAAACCCAACAAATACAATAAAATTTTGCCTTATAAAACGAAATCCAAGCGACAATTTTATATAGTCTTCCCCGTTTAAGTTAATTTCTAACAATAAGCAATATACGGTTAATCAAGTTGTAGAGCGTGTTAGCAGCGAGAGTACAGCACTTATAACAAAATACAGTTCAGTCAAGAAAATTAATTGATAACAAAACCAAAAAACTAGTACCGCAAGGCGGAATTCAAAATTCAAAATTAAGACAGAATAAGGGTTTTGTTGATTTTGTAGACGCAAAGCGGCTTCCCGTAGGGTATGGTCTGTTTATTTACGCCGTGCTGTACTAGTTACTCAAAAAAAACAGATCAATCATTTTGGAGGGGGTTTGGGGGACGCAACCGTCACCCAATCGGGGGTTTGGGGGAGAATCCCCCAATTCTTCTGGCTTCTTGAATAACTGACAAATCAATCGCTAATCGGTTTAACCCAAGCGTATCAACCTATAACAATGCTTTTCGTGCGTTAGGTGTAAGCAGTAACGCACGCTACGAAAAATTTCAATTTAGTTTCTTACCAGCCATTACCCATCAAAATAAATGGTGCCCAATAATAAGGATGTGTAAAGTTAGTAAGATTTCTTTTTGGTGTTGTAGGTGCGCCTGGTACTGCTTCGACATTAATTGCGCCTCGTTCAACATTGCTATTTGCAGAATTATTACTACGCAATAAACTCAGTTGCGCTTGGCGCAAAGCTTGGGCTTTTGTTGGGTGGCTATCTTTCGCTAAGTTTGCATAGAATTGTTGCATTAGTAAACTAGTGCTAGCATCATCCACCAACCATAAAGAAGCCATAACAGCCTTCGCACGACGGTTGAGAAAATAAAAGCTAACACCAGGAATTTCTAACCCGTCTTTTGCTGTTTCACCTAATGCAGTTTCACAAGCAGATAACACTACCAAATGCACATCACTTAAATCTTCTAAATTATCAATTTTGGGAATTGGCAATTTTTCCCCAGTCCCTAAGACTAAATAAGAATCATCTTGTTTTCCTGGGACAAATACGCCATGTGTGGCAATGTGCAAAATATTATGACCTTTCAAATTATCGCGTAAAGTCCGATAATCAAATGCCTGATTGAGATATTCTTGACCAGGATAAATTCCATTTTTATCGCTAGGCTTTTGGCGAATAATTGCATCTAATTCTGCGGGGACATTAGGTAAAGCATTAAATCCGGGAACAGCTTTAGATAAACCTAAGCCTAAAACTTTGGTATTGGCGGTTCCAGCTGGAAGGCGCGAATCTGTATCTGTTAAGCCAGCAGATAGCACAGTAGAAATATTATAGTTTTCTACTAGATATTGCTTACCATCAAATAAGGCACTAATGGGTATATAACGTGCTGCACGATCCAAAGAAAATACCAAATTTTCAATTTTATTGGCTTTTAACTCTGGTTCTAGTGGTTTAATTAACCAATCATAGAGTTGTTTTCCGGTTGCTTTGACTTCATTAATATCAGAACTAGGATTTTGCAGCAATTTGCGGAATTTATTCACTGTTTCTCTAATTTTTGGTTCACCTACAGAGACTTCTACACTTTTAACCACACCTCCTTTTGATACCCACAAAACCCAGGTTTTATCTTCTACTACAAACACATTAATTAACACTGTCCCTGGTTGCGATTCGACAATTTTCTTGCCTATACTTCTCAGGTCTTGAGTATCAAGATTACCTCGGTCTTTTGAAAGGCGATCGCGCACATTTTTCTCTAAGTTTTGAATCTTTTGATTAAACTCAGAAATCAAAGCATCTCGTTCATCTGCTAATTTAGTTTTCTCCCCACAATTATTTTTTTGACATTCATCAAATTTTTGTCCAAAAGCAATCAAACTCCCATAATTTTTTATCAGTTTGGCTTCAATAGGAGTTTGACCCATTGGCTTGGGAAGATTCGCAACTCTGTTATTATTCGTAAATTCGCTTAACTCTTGTACCTTCAACAGTTCTAAAACTTGGCTAGCTTCTAAACTGCGATTTTGAGACAGTAATAAGTTAGCGTATTCACGATAAATGTCAGCAATATTCGTCCGATCCGCATCTTGCACAGATTGCAGAAAAGATGTTTGTAAGTCTTTTGAAAGTCCCCGATTTTTCTCCCGAACTTTCTCAATATCATTAATTGACTTTTGATAATAAGCAATCGCTGTTGTTTGTTGCTTTAAATCTCGATAAATTCTCGCTAAACCTGCATATAATATAGCTCGATTACCAGAATAATTTAATTTATCTGCAATAGTAGTAGCTTGGTTATAGGCATCAATTCCTTGCTGGTATTGTTTTGCCCTTCGATAAAACCCGCCTAGATATACTAGCATTTGCACTTCTGATTTAGCATCTTGAGCATTTCTTGCTATTTGCACACTCTTTTGAATGTAATCTAGGGCTTTTTGATTATCATTCAATCCCCCATACCCAATTCCTAAAAATAGATTATTCAACATCAAAAATTGTTGTTGGTAATAGGGGATGTTAATCTGAGGTACTAAATTTAACCCTTCTTGCGATGAAGCAATCGTCTTTTGATAGTCTCCTTGAATAAACTGATTAAAAGTCCAATACAACATAGATGTGGCTTCAATTATAGGAATTTGCTTAATCTTGCGAGCAATAGTTAATGCTTCTTGAGATAATTCGCTAGATTTTTGGTAGTTTCCTAAACTGATATAAGTGCTAGATAATGTCAATAAAGATTTGACAGTTGCAGCCGGATTTTGGCTTTTTTTAGCTATTTCTAAACTTTTAGAAGCAAACTCAATAGTTTTTTGATATTCATCAACATTACTGTAAATCTCAGCGATCGCATTCAACGCGTCTGACTCAATCTCTGAATTTTTGATGTTTTTGCCAATTGTCAAAGCTTGTTGGGCTAATTCTAAAGCCTGACGATGTTCTGTATCAGTTACAGCTAGGGATTTAGAAGCACTAGCTAGCGTTAGCAATCCATTAGCTTCATACTCTGGATTTTTCAATTCCCGCGATATTTGTATAGCTTGTTGCGCCAAGGGAATCGCTTTATTGTATTCTCCAGAAATGTCATGTGATTTTGCTAGTAACCACAAAACACCCATTTCTGATAATTTCTTAAATTCTGCTAATGAATTACTTTGTTGCTGACCGGAAATATTAGCTAGTATTGTCCACTCATCTGCATTCAGATTACGTACAGATGTGAGTAACTGTTCACCAAGCTGGATAATTTTTGGATAGTCAGCCACAGCATCATAAGTTTGAATTAATTGTACCATTACTGCCAACTGTAGAGTTTTTTGCAGCAATTCTGGCTTAATTGATGCATCGTTGATACCAGATAAACTGATTAATAATTTACTATCATCATTATTAAGTTTATTTGTTTGAAAAAAATCTAGTACCTGCTGCCCAACTTCAATAGCTTTTTGGTATTGTTTTTGTTCTGTCAATACAGCTATTTGGCTATAAGATTGAAATGCTACTACATATTTAATTACATCGCCAAAATTAGTAGCTAATTGCTGTTGATATTCTTGCGCTTTGACAGTATTACCTTGAGCGTTATAAGCTTCAAATAACTGAATTAAAGATTGCAACTGCAACTCACGACTGTTGATATTCTGGGCGATTTGCCAACTCTGTGGTAAAAACTCTAGTGCTTTATCATATTTCTTGATGCTGTTGTATACCACACCTAAATTCAGCAGACTTCTAGCTTCTAAATCTCGGTTATTAATTTGCCGTGCTATTACCAAACTTTGCTCGTAGGCAGCAATAGATTTGCTACTATCTTTTTTGGCAGCATAAACATCACCTAATTTTTGCAGAGTTTGACCTTGTCCCGCCAAATCTTTAATTTGTTGATAGATATTTAATGCTTGTTGTAAAGACTGCAATGCAGCATCTAGCTGTTTAGTATTCGCTTGTTTAATTCCTTGCTGTAACAGCCGATTAGCTTGGGCTTGGCGATTGTTCGTGGTTGTTGATTGGGCTAAAGTATTTTTGACTGATAGACGGTTATTAGCTGCTGCTGCGATCGGGCAAATTAAAGAAAGTATTAAAGTAAAAGCGGTAAGAGATTTAACATGGTATTTCATAGCAATTCCTTAAATAGCATTTATCTAAAATTGCGCCCTCAATCATCTATATCTCACAGGTAGGGAGAACATATGCAAAAATTTGAGCGTCGAGCAATACAGTGAGATCAGCGCTGAATTTAACTATTGGGGAATGTGAGGAATGTCAAATCTTGTGAAGCGGAAAGTCCGCGATCGCGGCCAATTCAAACGCCGACCTTTGGGTTTACTATTGGTGGTATTGGCATGGAGTTTAGCTATGGGTTGGCTTTTAGCCTTAGCTAGCAACGTCCAAGGTGCTACCCCGACATCACAAGTGGGTACAGTTGACGTAGTACCTGCACAATACAAACTGGGAAAAGAATTATATTTAGAAAACTGCTCAACTTGTCACATCCCCATACCACCAGAAGCTTTACCTACCCAGACTTGGAAAAGCCTCCTAGAAGACTCACAGCACTACGGCGCGCAGCTACAGCCTTTAATCGATCCGCCACGCATTTTAGTTTGGCGGTATCTGCAAACTTTTTCGCGTCCGCAACGCAAAGACGAAGAAACTCCCTATCGCGTCAACAATTCACGTTATTTCAAAGCTTTGCATCCCAAAGTCAAGCTACAACGTCCTGTACAAATCAATAGCTGTGTTAGTTGTCACCCCAGCGCCGCAGATTTCAATTTCCGTCAGTTGAGTCCAGAAATGGAGAATTCGCCGTGAGGGGATTGGGGAAAAGGCGGATAAATGACTTTTGAGTAAAGACGCGATGAATCGCGTCTCTACAAGGCTTGATTCGGGGTTGGATTTAGGCGTGTTAGGATCTGCAACAAAAATAAGGTGGCTCGGCAGATGAAAGCGATCGAAGTGACTGGTAAGATTGACGCTCAAGGCAACCTGATTCTAGATGAGCCAATTCAGGGAACAACCTACCCTCATCAGGTGCGTGTGATTGTGTTGGTTCCAGAACCAGCAGAATCAGAAGAACTCGACCCAGATGATACACCAGTTGAGGAAATTAAAGCCAGCTTGAGGAAAGCCTTAAAGCAGGCAAAAGCAGGAGAACGTCTACCATTATCCCAAATGTGGGAGGGTATTGATGCCGAATGAACAGCCATCGGTCTTGATCGATTTAACTCCTGAATATAAACAAAACTTGCGTGACCTTTCTAAAAGATTTCGCAACATTCGCTCTGATGTTCAACCCATTATCGAGCAACTACAACAGGGAAATGTTGTAGGAGACAGGATTAGCGGTCTTGGTGAGGAGTATGTTGTTTACAAGGTGAGAGTTCGCAACAGTAATATTCAAAAGGGTAAAAGTGCTGGATACCGCCTCATCTATCAACTTGAGTCACCCACAAGTATTTTACTATTAACGATTTATTCTAAATCTGACCAAGAGGATATTGCTGCAAATGAAATCCGCAATGTTCTAGCTGATTTTGATACCGAGGATGGCTAAAGCGTTAGGAGATGAGGGGGATGAGGGAGATGAGGAAGATGAGGGAGAAAGAACCATTACCCAATCCCCAACATGGGTAAAATCGCTACTTGAGCATGGTGGGCGTTCTCTGCCTCAGTCAGGGGTGAAATGATACTATTAATAGAGTTCTAACAATAAGATATGAAATAAAACCAATCATTTAGTAAACTGATTGGCCAGCGTTTTTGCTGTTTGTGAGTTAATTCTCATTTCATACCCATCAACAACCAAAATCGCTGGGTTGGGTTAAATTTTTATAATCTATTGCCGAAACTTTAATTCCCATCCCCCTCTATTTAGTGCCATAACCTGCCATGCTAAAAACTTTGTTGGGCGATCCCAACGCTCGTAAACTTAAAAAATACCAACCTTACGTTACGGAAATTAACCTCTTAGAGGAAGATATTAAAGCGCTTTCCGATGAGGAGTTAAAAGGCAAAACAGGCGAGTTTAGACAGCGGCTTGCCAAAGGGGAAACCCTTGATGATATTCTGCCAGAAGCTTTTGCCGTGGTTCGGGAAGCAGGACGGCGAGTTTTAGGCCTGCGGCACTTTGATGTGCAGATGTTGGGTGGTATTATTCTGCACAGTGGGCAAATCGCGGAAATGAAGACTGGGGAAGGTAAAACCCTGGTGGCGACTTTACCAAGTTATTTAAATGCCCTCACTGGTAAAGGTGTACATGTTATTACCGTGAACGATTACCTGGCGCGTCGGGACGCGGAATGGATGGGTCAGGTGCATCGCTTCCTGGGATTGAGTGTAGGGCTAATTCAAGCGAACATGATTCCCAGCGAACGGCAAAAAAACTATGACTGTGATATTACTTACGTCACTAACAGCGAAGTAGGTTTTGATTACCTACGGGATAACATGGCCACATCAATGGCAGATGTGGTACAACGCCCCTTTAATTACTGCGTCATCGACGAAGTAGACTCAATTTTAGTAGATGAAGCGCGGACACCACTGATTATTTCTGGGCAGGTAGAAAGACCGACAGAAAAATATTTACAAGCAGCTGAAATCTCCTTTGCTCTCAAAAAAGATGAGCATTATGAGGTAGATGAAAAAGCGCGGAACGTGCTGTTGACTGATGAAGGCTTTGCGGAAGCCGAAAACCTTTTGGGTGTAACCGATTTATTTGACCCAGAAGACCCTTGGGCGCACTTTGTATTTAATGCGATTAAAGCCAAAGAACTGTTCCTTAAGGATGTCAACTATATTGTCCGCAATGACGAAGTAGTGATTGTGGATGAATTTACCGGACGGGTGCTTCCGGGAAGACGTTGGAGTGATGGTCTGCACCAAGCTATTGAAGCTAAAGAACATGTAGAAATTCAGCCAGAAACTCAAACTTTGGCAACAATTACCTATCAAAACCTGTTCTTGCTGTATCCTAAGTTGGGAGGAATGACCGGAACAGCAAAGACAGAAGAAGCTGAGTTTGAAAAAATCTACAAGCTTGAAGTCACCATTATTCCTACCAACCGGATCAGAAGACGGCAAGATTTGTCTGATATGGTCTTTAAGACAGAAGCAGGCAAATGGCAAGCGATCGCCCGCGAATGTGGAGAAATGCACGAACAGGGTAGGCCTGTATTAGTCGGCACCACTAGCGTAGAAAAATCTGAGTATCTCAGCCAACTGCTGAAGCAGATGGAAATCCCCCATGAGTTACTAAATGCACGCCCCGAAAACGTAGAACGGGAAGCGGAAATTGTCGCTCAAGCAGGACGCAGAGGTGCTGTAACTATCGCCACCAACATGGCTGGTAGAGGTACAGATATTATCCTCGGTGGTAACTCTGAATACATGGCCCGGCTGAAACTGCGAGAATATTTTATGCCCCGGATTGTGCAACCAGAAGATGAAGACACCTTTGGCGTACAAAGAGCATCTGGTTTACCAACAGGAAGCGGCGGCGGACAAGGTTTTGTCCCTGGGAAAAAAGTTAAAACCTGGCGCGCTTCCCCCGAAATTTTCCCCACCCAGTTATCCAAAGAAGCTGAACAGCAATTAAAAGAAGCTGTAGATTTAGCAGTGCGGGAATATGGCGATCGCAGTTTACCGGAATTAGAAGCCGAAGAAAAAGTAGCTGTAGCCGCCGAAAAAGCCCCCATTGATGACCCTGTAATTCAAAAATTGCGGGCAGCATACAACCTTGTCAAGCACGAATACGAACAATTCACCCACCGCGAACATGAAGAAGTGGTGGAACTAGGTGGATTGCACGTAATTGGTACAGAACGCCACGAATCCCGCCGGATTGACAACCAATTGCGCGGACGTGCAGGTAGACAAGGTGACCCTGGTTCCACCAGATTCTTCCTCAGTTTAGAAGATAACTTACTGCGGATTTTTGGTGGCGATCGCGTTGCTGGTTTAATGAACGCCTTCAACGTCGAAGAAGATATGCCCATTGAATCCGGGATGCTGACTCGCAGTTTGGAAGGCGCACAGAAAAAAGTCGAAACCTACTACTACGACATCCGGAAGCAGGTATTTGAGTACGACGAAGTTATGAACAACCAACGTCGTGCCATCTACGCCGAACGCCGCCGGGTGCTAGAAGGTCAAGACCTGAAAGAACAGGTGATCACTTACGCCGAAAAAACAATGAGCGAAATCGTTGACTATTACATCAACGTCGATTTGCCCTCAGAAGAGTGGGAATTAGAAAAGTTGGTGGATAAAGTCAAGGAATTTGTCTATTTGTTGGGAGACATGCAGCCAAATCAATTAGAAGATATGGCGGTAGCTGAAATTAAAGCCTTCCTCCACGAACAGGTAAGAATTGCCTACGACCTCAAAGAAGCGCAAATTGACCAAATTCAGCCAGGATTAATGCGCCAAGCCGAACGATTCTTTATTTTGCAACGCATCGATACCCTGTGGCGGGAACACCTGCAACAAATGGATGCGCTGCGTGAATCTGTAGGATTGCGTGGTTATGGTCAAAAAGACCCATTAATTGAGTATAAGAGCGAAGGTTATGAACTCTTCTTGGATATGATGGTCAACATCCGCCGAGATGTGGTTTACTCCTTGTTCATGTTCCAGCCACAGCCGCAGCCTGTAGTGCAAACATCATCGGAGATGGTTTAACACTGAAGCAGTTTGTAAAATAGCAACTACAAAATGAATCGCAGTCAAGAAGTCTGAAAAACTTAGACCTCTTGACTGATTTTTGTATTAGACCTGTCCGAGAATAACCATCTTAAACTACTCAACTAACAGAAGCTTTTCAACCAAAACTTTCTGCCCACGATGGAAATTAGAACAGTCTAACTTAGTCTTCAGCCGGAAGTTCAACAAATCATAGCGAGGTTCCCCATTTGGATTAATTATTCTTGGTGGGATATCGAGTGCTTCGATTGGACAACCGCCAATTGTGGAATCTGAAGTTACTCTAAAATTCAAACCCGGTAACTCAAGGTGCTTGACTACAATATTCCGCAAATGACGAGAATACTGAATAACAAGCTCTACTTTAACTTCGATAGCAGCTAGCAACGCCATGTTCTCTACACTCAAGGTAACTCCACGTAGAATAAACTTATGATGTTTTGCAGGAAAGCAAGATGGATACATCTATCCTCGATCAGGTAATTGAACAACTGAAAGTAATGCCCCAAGACTTACAATCGCAAGTACTTGAGTTTGCACGCTCATTAGCAAGTTCCAAAATTCAAGGTGTTCCCGGTTGGCAACTATTACGTTTTGCGGGTGCAATACCAACAGAAGACTTACAGCTAATCAGCGAAGCAATTGAACAAGGCTGTGAGCAAGTTGACACTGATGAGTGGTAGATATTTATTAGACACTAATATCATTATTGCTCTCTTCGCAAATGAAGTAGAGGTTAAAAATAGCCTTGCACAAGCAGATGAAGTATTTATCCCCAGTATTGCAGTGGGTGAGTTATTTTATGGTGCAAGAAAATCAGGGCGATCAAAAGAAAATTTACAACGTATTGATGAATTTATTGCTAATAATACTGTACTCGAATGTAATACAGAAACGGCTCGATATTATGGTGAAGTGAAACACAAGTTACGTTTCAAAGGTCGTCCCTTGCCAGAAAATGATATTTGGATTGCAGCACTCACACTCCAATATAATTTGACCTTAGTAACACGCGATGCTCACTTTCAGGAGGTTGAAAACTTACAAACGATCGCTTGGTGAATATTTCTTAGTTCTGGGGTATTTCAACTTCGATCGCAGCTAGCAACGCCATGTTCTATACAGTTAGGTTGCTAAATTTTCTCGTACCCAATCTCAGGACTCTGAATTAATGTTGCCGTCATGGGTAAAGTGGGGTAGCTAGTGAACAATGTCCTTTTATCGATTGTAGTGCTTCCACGAGGTACCAGACGGCAAATTTCAGCCCTAAGCGATAATACTGACTTTGCCTGTATCTAAATCGTAACGACCTCCCACAATTTTGAGTTTGCCAGATTGTAAGCTTTCAGTTAAAAGACGCGATCGCTTTAAGCGTTCAATTTGATATTGCACATTGGCGACGACAGCGTTCTCCACTGGGTCACCTAACTGATTTTTCACTCTGGCGACGGCTGGCTTAATTGCATTCACAAAGGTACTAATATCACCCAGCAGCACTTCGTTTTGCACGGCGGCTGTGACGGCTCCGCAACGCTCGTGGCCCAGTACCATTAGCAAAGGCGAACCTAACAGCGTTACAGCATATTCAATGCTGCCACGGGCTTCTGGTGTGGCAATATTCCCCGCAATCCGAATATCAAAGATATCTCCAACACCTTGATCGAAAAGAATTTCTACGGGTACTCGTGAATCTGCACAAGTGAGGATGGTTGCAAAGGGATGTTGTGCTTGCGCTACTTCCTGCAACCGCGCCGCCGATTGATCTGGGTATTGGGGTTGATGTTCGATAAAGCGTTGATTTCCCTCAATTAGCTTTTGCAATGCTTCATCGGGGCTGAGGGGTTGAGGCTTTTCTGCGGCTTGAGCCTGTTGAACTCGCCAAAGTAAATCACTGGTAGTGACCATCATCCCCAATGTACCAGTGATTCCCAACCGCAAAACATCACGACGTTGTAGAAAATGTTTCATAACGACGCAACACATTTCATGGAGCGAATTTCCATGACATCGGAGATGTAACAAGTACCACCAAACTTGTTGAGTAGTGGTCTAATATTTTCCACTACAGGCTTGAGTTGCTCTGGCATACAAAAGGCGATGATATAGACATTATCTAGCATCGTCATATCTAAATCTTCTGCTCCCCCTCGTAATCCTTTGCCCGCAACTCCTCGGATTACAGCATGACCATGTACACCTGACTTGTCTAAACCATCTAATATTTTGGCAAGTTCAACGGAGTTGGCGATAATTTCTATTTTTTTAACTAGGTGCATATTATTACCTCCACAACAGGTTAATTCCGTATTGGTATAACGGAATACCCACAATAATATTGAACGGGAATGTGACTGCTAAAGCTGTAGAAACGTACAGGCTAGGGTTAGCCTCTGGAACAGTCATCCGCATAGCTGCAGGAACAGCGATGTAAGAAGCACTGGCACACAAAACAGCAAACAGTAAGGCATCTCCTCGAGGCATACCAATGAATTTGGAAATTGCCAATCCAATGCCTGCATTAACTAAAGGAATTAGTATGGCAAATAAAATCAGAAAAAGTCCGGTTTTTTGCAAGTCTTTAATTCTTCTGGCGGCGACTAATCCCATATCTAATAAAAAGAAGGTGAGAACGCCATAAAACATTCCCTGGGTGAAAGGTTCCAAAACGTGCCAACCATGTTCTCCTGTCAAAACACCAATTACCAGGCTACCTACCAACAGAAAAACGGAACTATTGAGAAATGCTTCTTGTAACACTTCTGTCCAAGAAAATTCCCGCTTTTCATCTACTGTAAATATATTCACCAGGATCAGACCAACAATGATGGCTGGAGATTCCATGAGAGCTAAAGCTGCTACCATGTAGCCATCAAAAGTAATACCAAGCTCGCTTAAAAAGGCACTAGCGGTGATGAAGGTGACAGCACTGATAGAACCATAAGTTGCGGCGATCGCGGCAGCATCGTAAGTATCAAGCTTGAGTTTTAAGATAAAAAAGGTGTAAATCGGGACAAAACAAGCCATCAACATCGCTGCCAAGAGCGTCAAAACGACTTCTTGAGTGATGCCACTTTTAATTAATTCTACCCCGCCTTTAAAACCAATCGCAAATAGCAGATAAAGCGAAAATAGTTTGGGTACAGGCGGAGGAATTTCTAAATCCGACTTCACAAAAACAGCTGTCATCCCCAAAAAGAAGAAGAGGATGGGCGGATTTAATATGTTGGATATGATCAAACTGGTATCCATATTCATCCCCCCTGATGCTGATAAAACTGGCGATTAAAGGAACTTTGCATTTGGAATAATTTAACGATTGACTCATGATGTATCGTGTATTGCTATCCTATGTCAATTGGGTAAAGGGAGCTAGTTTTGTAATCCTGAAACTGAGTGCGATCGCTCAATCTACTAAGCACACTTTTGTTGTTATAAATGTTAATTAATAATGCAAAAACTTTTATTTTTATGTAGCCAGAATAGACTGCGAAGCCCTACCGCCGAAGTTGTTTTTGCGGAGTATGAAGGGCTGGAAACTGATTCCGCCGGATTGGATCGTTATGCTGAAGTCCCAGTTTCCACAGAAGCGATCGCCTGGGCAGATATAATCTTTGTGATGGAAAAATCACATAAACAAAAGCTAGCCAAGAATTTCCAGCCTTTTCTCAAAGATAAGCGAGTCATTTGTTTAGATATTCCCGATGAATATGAATATATGGAACCCGCTTTAATTGAGTTATTAAAAAAGAAAATACTACCTTTGTTAGGGAAAAAGGAGAATAGGGGAGATAAAAAGCAGAGTGGCAGAGAGCAGAGAGCATGGGAGAAGTAAGAAACACCAATTACCCATTACCCATTACCAATTACCTACTAAGTAAGTCGGCAACAATAAACCCAACTATGTTAATAAACGTAAATAGGTTTAAAATCTTTACCAATGACCAATGACCAATGACCAATGACCAATGACAGCCTTAGCCAGTTATCTTTAATTTCGCCAACCTACTTACCTATTATTTCTAATTGCAAAACATCTCTTACCCTTTGATGCTCTATTTGAAGTTGATCAACTAATTGAGTGGCATTATCTGTACTACCAGCCCTCCCTATTGTTTCTATTTTTCTGCATAATTGAGCGAAAACTACAGCACCAATTGTTAGGCTTGATGAGATTAAAGAATGGGTAATTTGGCAAATTCCTACAGCATCTTTTTGTTCAACGGCTTGAGAAATTGCTAGGATTTTTTTTGGTGTGTCGTCTAAATAACATTCAATTATCTCTACTAAAAGGTTAGTTTCATCAATTGCTAAATCTTTTAAAGATTGAAAAGTTATAGCATCAATAGCAGGTGGCAAACTTACCTGAGAATTAATTTCTAGTGGAGAAAAGCTCTTTAATTCTGAATGATCAATATCTTGGTTATTATTCGATGGATGCAAAGCTTTATAATTATTAAAAGCTTGGACAAGAGTCTCAGATCTGATCGGTTTAGTAATGTAGTCATTCATTCCGGCGCTGAGACACTCTTCTTTGTCGCCTTGCATAGCATGGGCTGTCATGGCGATAATCCAAGGTTGGCTTTGCTCGACGCATTCTTGACGAATCTGGCGTGTTGTTTCTAGTCCATCCATTTCTGGCATTTGTACATCCATAAAGACTAGATCGTAAGATTGTCGGCGCAAAGCTGAAAGTGCTTCTAGTCCATTATTGACAACATCAGCCTGATAACCCAAGCGCTCCAACATTTTTACAGCCACCTTTTGGTTAAAAGTAATATCTTCGACTAACAAAATACTTAAAGGTAGTTGTTGACTCAATTTAGAATCAAATACTGGCGGTAGCGACGATTGTACAGGTAAGACACAAGCTTTTTGTCCAGCGAAGATGCGAATGCAGAGATCTAAAAGATGCGATCGCTTAATTGGTTTATTCAGAATACCGATAAAATCTGATGTGGCTGTCTGTTCTGGGTTTGCTAATTCTCCCACGGAAATGAGCAATACTAAGGGTAAATCTTGACAGCCTGGGAAAGAGTGAATTTTTGCTGCCAGAGTTAAAGCATTCATTTGTGGCAGATGCATATCCAAAATAGCTAAATCAAATTTTTCCCCGGAGGTGATATATTCCAAAGCTTGCCAACCTGAAGTGGCTGCACGCACCTCCATGCCCCAGCTTGAGGCTTGTAGGGTGATAATTTGGCGATTGGTGGCGTTGTCATCAACTATTAACAGTTTTTTGCCTGATAAATTTGGCTGTAAGATATCAATTTCAAATTTTTCAGAACTGGAAACTGCTTGCGCCACTATGGTGAAATAAAAGGTTGAGCCGACTCCTACCTCGCTTTCTACCCACATAGTACCGCCCATACATTCACTTAAGCGCTTGCTGATGGCTAAACCTAATCCGGTACCCCCATATTGGCGAGTCATGGATGCATCAACTTGGCTAAAAGGCTTAAACAGTCGCTCCATTCTATCTTGGGGAATGCCAATGCCTGTATCTTTAACGGCAAATTGAATTTGGTATTCTTGGGGACTGATTAACTGTTGGGCTGTGACATAAACTACAACTTCCCCTGTTTCTGTAAATTTGACTGCATTACCCAACAGATTGATTAAAGTTTGTCTGACTCTAGTGATATCCCCCATAATTGTGTTTGGGGTGTGCCTTTCCATCAAATAAGCTAAATTGATTCCTTTGGCATTAGCTTGAGGCGCGAGTAAATCTAAGGCTTCTTCGATACATTTATCTAAATTGAAAGGATGTCTCTCCAAGTCCAAGTTGCCAGATTCAATCTTCGAGAAATCCAAAATATCATTGATAATGGCAAGTAAAGTATCACTGCTGCTGCGAATAATTTCTAAAAATTCTCGTTGCTGGGGAGTTATTGTCATATCTAGCAGCAAGCCTGTCAAGCCAATCACGGCATTCATTGGCGTGCGAATTTCGTGACTCATCATCGCTAAAAACTCGCTCTTGGAACGGTTCGCGGCTTCTGCTTGTCGTTTTGCTTGCTCTAGGGCAAAGTTTTTTAATGTCAGTTCTTCTCGCTGGCGGGTTTCTTGTTCTAAAAGGTGAGCCTGTGCTAAAGCAATACCTAATTGTGCTGCTACAGCTTCAAATAATTCAATTTCTTCTTGAGTCCACTGGCGAATATGGCTGTATTGGTATAAGCTAATGCCACCGTTCGGTTGTCCTTGATAGGAAGTGCGGACAGAAAGCAGGGATTTTAAGCCTGTTGCTTCGCAGTTGAGGTTAGAGGCTTGAATTAACGGATCTTTGTAGACATTAGCAGAAGCGATCGCTCGATCCTGGGCAATGATTTGCTGAATATAGGGATTATCATCAATGGCAATCTCCGTTTC
This sequence comes from Calothrix membranacea FACHB-236, assembly GCF_014696315.1. Lineage (GTDB taxonomy): Bacteria > Cyanobacteriota > Cyanobacteriia > Cyanobacteriales > Nostocaceae > Aulosira > Aulosira membranacea. The sequence continues at coordinate 3,905 of NZ_JACJPX010000033.1, read as the reverse complement.
CAGCATTGATGTGTAATCAGCCACAACATATTCTGCTACTACGGGAATTTGCGGTATAGGCTCACTCATGTAAGAGTGAATCAAACAACGATCAACAACAAATACTTTGCCAATTTGAGTGGCAGCTGTTTCAAATATTTCTTTGCTGTCTAGACTATGGCGAATTTCTTGGGTGATTTTTTCCAGCAGCAGCGTATGTTGTAATTGTTTTTGCAGAGCCTCCTCCGCAAGTTTGCGTAAGCGCAATTCGTTGTAAACATCGCTAATATCTACACAAGAACCGATATATCCAGCAAAGCTACCATCAGCATGAAACCTGGGTATACCTGTGTCTAAAATCCAACGGTACTCACCGTCAGCACGACGCAAACGGTACTCCATCTTCAAGGGTTGGCGAGCATTAAATGCAGTCCAATAGGTATTGAGGGTATTTTTTAAGTCATCAGGATGTACTCCCTTTACCCACCCATCCTTGAGTTCCTCTTCCAAAGTATGTCCAGTAAAATTTAGCCAGGTTTGGTTAAAAAAGTTACAACTTCCCTCAACATCAGCTACCCATAACAACACAGGCGCACTATCTGCCATAATGCGAAATCGCCCTTCGCTTTCTTTTAAGGCGGCTTCGATTTGTTTGCGTTCACTAATATCGGTGTGAGATCCCACCATCCGCACCACATTTCCGGCTTCATCCCAAAGCGCTTGTCCCCGATCCAGAATCCATTTATAACTCCCGTCCTTACATAGCATTCGATATTCGGTAATGTAAAAAGGGGTTTTCTTGGCAAAATGGTCTTGGAGAACCTGCGTTACCCATTCCAAATCTTCCTGATGAACTCGTTTTGACCATTCATCCAGATTATGAGAAATTTCGTGGTCTTGATACCCCAACATTTCTTTCCAGCGTACGGAGAAAAAGACTTCATTGGTTTTCAGGTTCCAGTCCCAAATACCATCATTATTTCCTTGCAACGCTAATTGCCAACGTTCTTCTTTTTCTTTGAGAATTGCTTTTGCTTGATTTTGCTCTAGAATTTTCAGTGCTAGTTCCTGATTGATAATTGCTATCTGACGATTGCTCAACATGGCAACTTGAGCAAAATAAACTAATAAGCTCATCGCGCCAGCTAGCCATAAGCCAGCAAACAACAGGACTTCTGGGATTGGTGAGTGTAAGTTGGTTAATAATTCAGAAGTAGGATCAACCTGTATTCGCCAATTCAATCCATAAAATTCTATCTTTTTTTCTGTATGCCAAGAAAATAGCTCTGGTAGTTGTAAATCGTGGCTGTAAATCAATTCCTCACCATCAAATACCCTCAGTTTGTAACCTGGTGGTAGATGTACAACAGATGACAAAAAGGGTTGAATTTGAACAACTCCCACAAGTAAGCCATCAAACTTATCTGCTTGAAATACAGGTATGTAAATAAAAAATCCTTTCTTCCCTGAGGCCAGATTGACAGCGCTAGTTAAAATAGTTTGACGGCGATCGCGAGCAGTTTTCAGTGCAGTTAGTTGTTGGGGTTGCTGGCTGAGATCAAGATTTTGTAAAGCTTCATTACCAGCCAATGGCACAATTCTCTGTACCTGAAATGATGAGTCAACCCATGCGATCGCTTGATACCCTATAAAATCTTCAACATAGCTGGCTGCATCGATTCCCCATCCATATTGCGGAGTTCCGCCATCTAGTTCCCAGCGCTTTCTCATGCGATGCAATGCTTGAATGCGACTTTGTAGCTGGTTAGTCACTTCAGTTTGGATTGTAATCGCCTGCTGTTGAATCAGTTGCTCGACATTGGTCTTTTCTTGAGTTAATAATTTTTGCCAGAGTATGAGAACTGCAACTGAGACCACAATACCAACTAACAATGACAGCAGAACTTGTTTGCTGTAAATTTTCGCTGATTTTAACCAATGATAACCGTGCTGCCTCATTAATTAATCGTCCTCTGGAACATCAAGAATAGAGTAGAAGCCAATACTACAAGGGGTAGCATTTTGAACTGATAATTTGGTTTAGAGAAAGGCTTACAGGGCAAGGGTTGAAATTATTTTCTTTACTTCCCCTTGGCCTTTTCTCCCTTAACCAACAAGTATTGAGGTAGGAGATGCTTCTTTTGATAAATCTGGTACTGCCAACTCTTTGATGATTGAGAATGCTAAAAGATGTTAGCTCTCATCAGTTTTAGTTTTAATTATGGAACTGACGAATAGTAATAGTACAATTACGGAGTAAATGCATATAGATGTAGTAAAGTTAAGAATATCTCACTGTAAACAAAAGAGGTGGCTGTGCTAACACTAATCACCATCAGCAGTTTTCATCAATTTGTCTATTAGTCAGATAGTTGGTAGCAAAAGCCGTTACCTCACAATAACTACGGCAAGATTTTCTCATTTGATAGCAACTATTTATTGTGCCATTGCTCTTAGGTAGAGGAAAATCAAAAGAAAACTTTTACAACAGATAAATTAATAACTCAATATTTATATATAAATATTTATAACTTGATAAATATGTGGTTAGAAACTTTATTATTAACAACAAGTTTGCTTTTACCAAATCAGGCTTTAGCCAGAACAAATCAGCAAAACTTATCATCAATTGTGCAAGCGCAGTTACCTAAACAGTCGATTATGCCAAAAGCTGCTTTGGAAAGACTTTTAACTATTGAGCCTGTAAAATCTGAATGGTTTACTTCTGAGTTTGTGGCTCAAGTACCAATAGCTCAAATTCAACAAATTATTGCCAGCTTGAAACAGGGACTAGGAGATTATCAGAGAGTCGAAGAGGAAGGCAAAAATTACAAAGTTGTGTTTGCGCGTGGTTATGTACCTGCACAAATTGGTTTAGATGCCAATGGTAAAATTGCCATGCTCTTCTTTCAACCACCTGTTGCTCAGGCTAAGAGTTTAGAAGAGGCGATCGCAGAATTTAAAACTTTCCCGGGAAAAGTCAACTTTCTAGTTCTCGAAGGTAAATCAGAACGAGCAGCTTTAAATGCTACCACACCGCTAGCAGTTGGTTCTGCTTTTAAATTAGCAGTACTGCAAACACTCAAATCTCAAATTGCCACAGGTAAGCGATCGTGGCAGGATGTTGTCGAGTTACAACCAGCTTGGAAGAGTTTACCATCAGGGATTTTGCAAACCTGGCCTGATCGCTCACTTTTAACTTTGCAGACTTTAGCGGCGTTGATGATTTCTCAAAGTGATAATACCGCCACCGATAGCTTAATTAACATTGTGGGACGACAGGCTATTGAATCTCTCACACCCCGCAACCGTCCTTTTTTGACTACTCGGGAATTATTTGTACTCAAAAGTGCTAAAAATCAAGATTTATTAAAACGCTATCGTAGTAGTAATGAATCCCAGAAAAGAGCAATCTTAAAATCACTAGCGTCACAACCTTTACCTGATGCAAGGGAATTTGCGGGGAACCAACCTATCCTTGATGTTGAGTGGTTTTTTACAGCTAAAGAACTGTGTGACCTGATGACACAAGTTACCGATTTACCTTTAATGAGTATCAATCCAGGAGTTGCCAAAGCAGAAGATTGGGAAAGAGTTGCATTTAAAGGTGGATCGGAATCAGGGGTTTTAAATCTGACAACTTGGTTAAAAGCGAAGAACGGCAAGCAATATTGTGTTGCGGCTACCTGGAACAACGATGCACCCTTAGAAGAATCTCGCTTTTTGAATCTTTATAGTAGTGCGATCGCAGGTTTAAGAGATGATTTATAAAGTAATACCAATTTGAAAAAAGAATGGGGCAGATTGTAGGGGAACGGCACTGCCCATTGGTGTCAACTTAAGAAGATAAAGCCCAAATTTGTTGGGTGTAAGCGTCAATCTCTCGATGGCGCTTACGCCTGGTTTTGACTAATCCAAACAGCTTT
>NZ_JACJPX010000032.1 GCF_014696315.1 Calothrix membranacea FACHB-236 | reverse complement strand
CGAACCCTAGCTAATGCCACTGCCAAACTCAACCTCTGCTTCATCAGGCTAATGATTAAGAGGCTTGCAGACCCTTCCTAAGATGTCAAATGGGTTCTATATTGTCTGCGATTGGTTAAAATTCTTGCTCTCATTAAGAATGGATGAACAAAGAGAGCATTATTTATTGAATTCAATAACTTTAGAGTTCAGAGCGAGATAGTAATGATTTTCTAAACTATGGTGTGGTGTTAGAAATATTAGGTTGAGAATCAGTAGCAATGAAGAGCGAATTAATTAACAGATGTTATTCATCAATGCTTATCAGATACAGCAATTTTCAATAAATTTTGAATAATAAGATAGCCCAGTTATTTAAAAAATAGTGTGTCTGAGTATCTATATTTTGTAAATCATAGAAAACTGCTATCAAACTACAGATTATTCTCCTTATATATGAGAATAGTTATTATTTTAAAGTCTTAGTTATTATATAAAATTACTCTAATATATTCCAGAATAAGAATTATGTCGATATTGATAAGAAAAAATCATCAGATAATTGTTAACTCATTTACATAAACATCTATATTTTTTAGATCAGAGATAAAGAAAATTAAAGCAAAAAATCAGTATAACTACTGACAAAAATATAAGGTAAGCATCGCAAGAAATTGATAAAATAATCAGCATCTCAGAAAAATTAAGGAGCCGATTGGATAACGCCTATGCACTAAAAAATAGTGAGAGATAGCTAATATCAGAAAGCTGGCGCAAAATGCAATCATCCAAAGTCAGGTAATGTAAAGAAAATATTGATATGCTTTCCTAAGCATACTGAGGTAAACAAAAATATTGTTTAACAAAGGTAATAGCCTTGAAAATATACCTGGCTAAGTCGGGAACAGCTATATTTAAGATGAGCCTTTATGCGTCTGCGAAGTGAATATTTTTGAGATTATCCGCAACCCAAAATTAACTAAAGCCTAGCTGTAAGAATCTGTGATTTTGGGAGCAGTTTTTTCAATAAAAATCGCTGCGAGAGAGCCAGATGCAATATATATGGAAGCAAATCGCCATTAGGCAATTATGATTTTAACTGGACAGTATACCGATATAGGGAATAAATCCATCTCTTCCCAGCTACCTCAACAACTGGGGATACTCCAACTGCTAACCAATCTCACAAATCAGCGAATTACACATTTACCCGATCTTTTAGAGGTAATAGCTAGGGAAGCGTGTAATATTGTTGATATTGCTGAGTTTTGTTTGATAGGGTTATATAATGCCCAATCGCAACAATTAGAATTAACTACCTCAACGGGCATTAGCGCAGAAAATTTACATATCCTCAAACTCAATAACTCTTTAGATATAGGGACTAAGTTGTGGGGTGAGCAACAAGAATCAATCTCCTGTACTCAGCCTTTTAATACTAAGTCAGGGTTATTAGCTCAAGTATTTGCTACTGGTGTACCCCAGATATATCAAGCAAGTCAGAAGCACAAAGACTGTATGATTGATGGCTTTTCCTCATGCCCATTTTTTCCCTGCGCCCCGATTTTATCATCTGTCACACCAGCATCCATATATGCTGTACCAATTAAGTCAGCACAAGCTGGCAAATTGGGAGTGCTAGCAATTGGTAATTGGGAAAATTCTCAGGCGTTTAATGCTCCAGCACAACACCTCTTAGATGCAATAGCCGAGGTAGCAGCGATCGCAATCAATAATACGATCATGCTCCAAGTTTTAGAAGAAAGAGAAGAACGCTTAGCCAGACAAAACGAGATTCTCTTAGCGCAAAATCTCGAACTGGAAAAAATTCGCCAGCAAATTCAGCTAAGAAACCAACAACTCGTAGAAACTGGCGAGTTAAAGTCCCAATTTTTAGCTATCACTTCCCATGAACTCCGCACACCTCTCAATGTGATTTTGGGATTATCACAGGTGTTGTTACGTCAGCGTAACTCTACTTTATCTGAGTTACAAACAGAGATGATCCAACGCATTTTCAACAATGGGAACCATCTTTTGTCCATTATTGACGATATGCTTTACTTTGCTCATGCGGAAGCGGGCAATCTCTCATTTCATACAGAAGAATTTAATTTAGAGACTTTGGTGTTGACTACCCTAGCTGAACACAGTTATCTAGCCCAGGAAAAATCATTAAATCTGCAAGTAGAGATTAATCTAAATTGTCCCTTAATCGTCAACGACAGCGATCGCCTCAGACAGATTTTACTCAAGCTGTTGTTAAACGCCATTAAATTCACCGCCGTAGGTAGCATCAAAGTTAAAATTTGGGAAATCGCTACTGATAAAATTGCGATCGCAGTTGAAGATACAGGTATTGGGATCGCGCCATCTGACATTGAGTATATTTTTGAGCGTTTCCGACAAGTCGATCAAAGTAACACCCGCCTCTATGAAGGTATGGGTTTAGGCTTAGCCATCACCAAATCATTAGTGCAAATGATGCAAGGTACCATCAGCGTTACTAGCACCCTCGGCAAAGGTTCCACATTCCACATTGAGTTACCGAGATATTTTAAAAAATAGGGCATGGGGCATGGGGCATGGGGCATTGGGCATTGGGCATTTGTCATTTGCTAATTGGTAATTGGTAATGGGTAATTGGAATTAACAATCTCTCCCCTGCTTCCTCATCCCCCTCATCCCCCTCATCTCCCTCATCCCCAGTCCCCAATCCCCAGTCACTCCTTCCGCTCTGCTATTCTCAATTTAGCGGAACGCGATCGCGGATTTTGATTGATTTCGTCTTCTTGGGCTGTGATGGGTTTTTTGGTCAAAACTCGCAATAATGGTGAATTACGTAGGCTATGCTTCACCAGACGGTCTTCTAAGCTGTGAAAACTGATGATTGCAATCCGTCCGCCAGGGACAAGGGCGTTTGGTGCCTTATCTAAGAAGGTTTCTAGGGATTTCAGCTCGTCGTTGACGACAATTCGCAACGCTTGAAAAACACGGGTAGCTGGGTGAATTCTGCCATAACGATATTTAACAGGAACACAAGAGGCGATCGCATCTGCTAATTCCACAGTAGTATGCAACGGTCGCCTTTCGATAATGCGTCTGGCAATGCGCCGCGATAATCTTTCCTCACCGTATTTAAAGAAAATATCTGCTAATTCTGCTTCATCCCAATCATTAATTACATCTGCCGCAGTTAATGACTGTCTTTGATCCATTCGCATATCTAAGCTAGCAGAGTGACGAAAGCTAAAACCGCGCTCCGGTGTATCTAAATGGTAAGAGCTAACGCCTAAGTCGGCTATTATACCATCAAAGGTACTTTGTGTAAAATCATAAGCCGCAAAGTTGCTGCGGATAAAGTTAACACGGTCTTGATATTCATTTAAATACTTCTGTGCTGCGGCTAAAGCATCCGCATCTTGATCGATTGCTGTTAATTGCGCGTTCTCAGCAGCTTCTAGAATTAAGCGGCTATGACCACCACCGCCTAGTGTTGCATCTAAATAATGACCACCAGAACGCACCGCCAAACCCTCAATGATTTCCCGGCTTAATACGGAAATATGTGAAAAAATCGGTTCTTCTGCATCTTGCGGTGTCTGTGAATCTAGGTTCATGTTTAAAAGGGAATGGGGACTGGGTAATGGGTAATGGGGACTGGGGACTGGGGAATGGGGAATGGAGATAAGGTAGACAATACCAAATGACCAATGACCAATGACAAATGACAAATGACAAAATTTAACAAATTGCAATTTTGAGGATTTGATAAAGTTTTTTCATTACTCCTGTAGCGGGGTAACATATTGCCAATCACGGGATTTGCGGATTTTTATTTGCCTTGATAAGTAGCAGTTTACAATATGTTCATATATACTAGTGAGTATTAGTACTCATTTGAATTACCTGTATCAGGTATTAAACTAGGCTTGAATTAAAGCTCCAGGGTACGGGAAGAGAGTTAAGTTTAATTTTTATCAAGTACTTCCCCTGAGATTTGGCATTTACCACCGTGACTTCACTATTAAGTTCAGTCAAATTGCTGCTGATAAGATTTGCATGACTGAATTTATCCATAGCCATTACACAAAATAGTGTTGACACGGAGACCAAATTCATCAGCTATTTGGAGAAGTAGGTTTTTATGGACATTTGCAGCAAAAAATACCTGGCGATGGGGGATCGCACTTCTACACTTATAATAGTGAACAAAAATTATCATGCAGATGATGTATTGCTTTGCACCCATGACACAACTGGCAACTGTGAATTTACGATAAATCTGGCGATCGCCCATATATGAGATGATAAGTTCTGTATGGCAGACAGATCTGAGGTAAATAATCAATTGGGAAACGAGTCAAATGTCTAAGCACAACGCTCCTCAAAGGGAATTGTTTTTAAGATTAACAAGCAGCATAGTAACAACAGGGACGAAATTCCGAGGGACACTTAGATACTGGTGGCTGATCCTAGTTGAATCAGTACCCTTTTTACTAGCGTGCGCGGTATTTTTAAGTGTTATTAGCCTGAAGAGTCCTATATTACTTTTGAGTTTATTAGTAGGCAGTTTAATTGCCGTAATTACTCACAGAATTGGACAGTATTGTGATTTACCAATTAAATCTTTAATACCACTGCAAATCTTAGCTGTAGTAGTTGTGCTGAGTTTATTCTGGCTAGACTATTTTGCAGCACCAGCGCAAGCACAATTTTTTAAGAAAGCCGAAGACTTTTTTCAAAATACCCTCACCCAAGGTTCTAGTAACGGCGGTGGTACTCAAACCGCAGTGAGTTTAGTATTCAACGTCTTACGCGCACTTTACTTACTTTATATTGCTGTAGCTTTGATTGGAGTGGTGAATGCAGTCCGCAAAGATGAAGATTGGCAAAACATTGCCAGAACTCCTTTGTTAGTAGTGGTTGCTGTCACTATTGCAGATGTATTAACAGGCTTTGTTATTGGCAATTCAAAATAAATAAAGGGACTATAGGCTAGAGGCTAGGGATCAAAAATTACAATTGCAAAATTAAGATTTGACTCTTGACTCTTGTACAGACGCGATTAATCGCGTCTCTCCAAATACCAAATGCTAAAAGTTAGCTTTAATTTTACCAAGTGATGTCTCAAGAGCCAGATAAAGACTTTCGTCCAGTTAATCAAATTTTAGGAAGCCAACCATCATTAGGGCCACTACCAGCAGACCAAATTTTTCCTTGGACAGTAATTGCTCTAGCTGCTTACTTTATTATCAATGGAATTTTTGGTGGACTGTTCCAAGACGAATTTCAAAAATGGTTATGGACAGTGCTAATTGCTGGGTGGGGAATGGCAACTTGGTGGATATTAACTGGTGGTAGGAGTTGGAGTTTTTTAAGTAAATTTGTTGGTGTTCCGGCTTGGACTAGAGGCTTTGCTCGTTATCAAAGCTTGTTAGAAGTGAATCATGAAGCAAAAAATCGGAAAACAAAGCATCGGTATCGCCGAAAACGCAACTCGGTTAACACCATTTGAAGATGCGTTACATCTAGCAACAATGCTGCGCGTCAGTTTCAATAGACGTGATATTGGCGCTTATATTTTAACTAAAGGTACTCAAAAAGACAGGTTTTGCTTTGTTTTTGGGTTTGAATGTCGTGGCATTCATACGACTTTAAGAGCCGAACAAATAGATACCATTTTTGACAATATTGAAGCTGGGTTAAAAGATATTCCTAGTGGTGAAAAAATGACCCTGCATTTAGGGTCGTTTATTAATGACAAACAGCGACAACAAGAATTAGCGAATTTAGCTAAAAAAAGTCCATCAAAAGATATCAAATATTTATTGATGGCAGAACGAGCTAGAACCAAAGAATTAAATAACGCTGGGATTCGCAAGCCTAAATTTCTGCGGATTTATGTCACTTATACCGTAGAACCAAATGCCTCGGAAGCTGATGATTTAATTGAAAAACTGTTAGCGAGATCCGAAGCTTGGTGGCTGAAATTTAAAGGCGATATGGCAGAAGTGCAAAACCAACGCCTAGAAACCCTGATTACCAATGCTTATAAACAAGGTTTTGGGCGTTGGGAACAACTTTTATCTAACAAAATGGGCTTAGATGTAAAGCCATTAAATGCAGAACAACTTTGGGGAGAAGTTTGGCGGAGATTTAATGATACTTCACCGATAGATATTCCGCAGTTGTTGATATTAGATGAAAATGGATTACACGAACAAGTTTATTCAGATTTAGCAAGTACAAAACTTTTAGTAGACAATATTCACAGTACAACCTTATTGATGGAGTCTGGCGTACCTTGTGCAGACCGTCGTTGGGTGAACGTTAATAATAAATATATTGGGGCGCTGACATTTTTAGAAAAACCCGGCGGCTGGCCAAATAAGACTTCGCAATTACGCTATTTATGGGAATTACTTTCTAGAGAAACAGTAGTAGACACAGAGATTTTTTGTCAGTTAACCGCAGCGAATCCGGCGTTAGTAAAAACTACCTTACAACGAGTTTTGAAGCAGTCAAATATGACGGCACTTATGGCTCAAGAAAAGAGTAGAACTATTGATGTTAACGCCCAATTAAAATTAAAGAAATCGGTAGCAGCCCAAGAACAATTGTATGAAGGTGCTGTACCCATATATACGGGGATCGCCATTTTTGTCCATCGTCCGACTGTCGAACAGTTGGATGAAGCTACTAGATATATTGAAAACTGTTTTCAACGTCCCGCTAGGGTAATTCGCGAAACAGAATATGCTTGGAAGATTTGGCTGCAATCTTTACCAATAGTTTGGGAAGGTTTATTAGTTAAACCCTTCAATCGTAGGCAGCTATATTTAACCAGTGAAGTGCCGGGGTTAATGCCTTTGGTACTCACAAGACAAGGAGATAATCAAGGTTTTGAATTAATTGCGGCTGAAGGCGGTACACCTGTACATTTAGATTTATTTACCCAACACAAGAATTTAGCGCTGTTTGCCACCACGAGGGCAGGTAAATCAGTGTTAGTTTCTGGGATTTTAACCCAAGCTTTAGCCCATGACATCCCTGTTGTGGCATTAGACTTTCCGAAACCAGATGGGACATCTACCTTCACAGACTACACCCAGTTTATGGAGGAAAATGGTGCGTATTTCGATATTTCTAAGCAATCAAATAATTTATTTGAGCAACCAGACTTGCGTTTTTTGAGTGCGGAAGAACAGCGAGACCGAATGCTCGATTATACGGGCTTTTTGGAATCGGCCCTGCTCACAATGGTGTTGGGGTCATCTACAGAAAACCAGCTACTCGGACAAACTGTCCGTTCCCTGATTAACTTAGCACTAACTGCCTTCTTTAGCGATCGCACTATTCAACAGCGTTATCGGGAAGCCATGATTGATGGGTTTGGGAGTCCAGCTTGGCAAAGAACTCCTACCCTCAAAGATTTTCTGGCTTTCTGTTCTCCTGAACATCTGCAAATCGATTCTTTGAGTGGCAGAGTTGAGGATGCATTAAGTCAAATTCAACTGCGCTTACGTTTTTGGCTTTCTAGTCGTGTGGGACAATCGATTTCTGCACCCTCTAGCTTCCGCACTGATGCCAAACTCTTAGTATTTGCACTGCGAAATTTATCTGATAGTGAAGATGCGGCTGTACTTTCCTTAAGTGCTTACTCCGCCGCCTTAAGACGCGCACTCAGTAGTCCCGCTTCGATTTTCTTTATTGACGAAGCCCCAATTCTATTTGAATTTGACCAAATTGCTAACTTAGTCGGCAGAATTTGCGCTAACGGTGCAAAAGCGGGGATTAGGGTGATTTTATCAGCACAAGACCCCGATACAATTGCTAAATCAAAAGCTGCATCAAAAATCTTGCAAAACTTGACCACAAGATTAATTGGTCGGATTCAGCCAGTTGCAGTTGATAGTTTTGTCGACATTTTGAAATATCCGCGTGAAATTATTGCGCGTAATGCTTCCGAAAGCTTTTTCCCCCGTAAAGAAGGAATTTATAGCCAATGGTTGTTAGATGATAACGGGATTTATACTTTCTGTCGCTATTATCCAGGTTACGAACAACTAGCAGTTGTGGCTAACAACCCCCATGAACAAACTGCACGTCAACAGGCGATGCAACAAAACCGCGATAAATATGAAGCAATTTCGGCATTTGCACGACAATTAGTAGCTTCATTACGTGGAAGTTAAAGAAATTTCCTAGAAAAAACTATGCGAAAAACTCTTTTATTGACTTTGGGTTTAGGATTGTTGGTAACCCTACCAGCCACAGCCCAATTAGGGCAAGTATTAACTGATTTTCAGTCCTACTCAGGAGATTTACAAAGATATCTCCAAAATAATTTAACTGGCACATTAAAGCCTGTAGAAATTCAATCTCAAAGTGCCATAACTAACTCTACAGGACAACTCAATTTACCCAACCCCATTACTGCGGGTGAAAAGGTAAGTGATGATATTATTCTCTACTCAATATCCGATAGATTTGATAATAATCCATCTCTCAAATCTAAGGCAGTTAATAATGAAATCAACCGACTAATTACCCGAAGTTCGATAGCGAGTGTGTTGGGGAAAAATGGGCAAATTAGAAGCAAAGTTAAGTTGCAAAATACAGAAGATACCCTGGAAAATATTGCCAAAATAACCCAGCAAGCAGATGAAACCAATCAAAGTTTGATCCAAGATTTTCAGCAAAAAGCTGGCCAAATAGCTGCGGCGGGTATTCCTGGTTTAAGCGCCCTCTTAAGTGCTGGTCAATCTAATTTACAGATGCAAACTATTAGGATTCAAAACGAACAATCGAAAATAGTGGGGGAAACCCTTGCTCAGACAATGCAAGTAAATCATTTCTTGCAATATTCCAATTTGAATTTAGCGAATATTTCCCAGCAAATGGATGAGAATAATCGCTCTCGCCGAGTTGATTCGGCGGTAGAGGCTGCGCGGCTGTTACGCACAACTTCTCAAATGGATTTATCGGGTAGAAAAGAGAAGTAAGGGACTTTTGGCAGGTAGAGGAAGCAGAGGAAGCAGAGGAGGAAAAATACAATTATGGTCTTCCCTCCAAAAATGGATAATTTAATTTTTGGAAGTCCTTAAATATCGTTTGTTTACGTGGGGTTATACATAAATAAATGTGGATGAAGAAGGAAATTAACCGCTGATTAACGCCGATAAACGCCGATTAAGAGGTCTATGCAGTTTTATATTTTACAAATCTCTGCGTCAACAGGGATTAATGATATTATCGGCAATGGAGCAACAACTGCCAGAAGTATTGCCGAAAGTTGGGATAAGCAATGGCTAGATTTATTACAAAATAATCCCAATGAAAATATATATGGGGCTTTAACTAATTTAGGTATATTTTTTGCAGTAGGAACTTTATTGTTTTTTCTACTGCAATGGCTAAAGGATGTTTTGGAAAGTGAATTTTCTCGCCCCATTTCATCAATGATTTGGCCGTTTGTGGTGGTGATTTTATTAAATAATTCGGCGAATGGCAGTATCCTTTCTAATTTAACTTTAGGGGTACGCAACTTTATTAATTCGGTTAATCAACAAGTAGTCACCACCGCAGATGCGAACCAAGTTTATCAGCAAGCACTGAATATGAGTGTTGCAGAAGAAGTTGCGGGTGCGTTGCTGCGTCCTTGTCAATCACTGCAGGGCGAACAACAATCGCAATGTTTTGTGAAAGCAACAGAAAAAATTAATAACCTTTGGCAAGAATATAAAAATTTATACGGCAATAAAACCTGGATTGAACGGTTAGAAAATAAAGTAAATCAGATTGCTTATGGCACAGGAAATGTTTCGGAAACTTCATTTAATACTTTGTTAGGTTCTACAGTTCAAACGAGTATTAAGAACTTTTTAGTTTCTTTACAATATGCCTTCCAAAATTTGATGGAGGCTACCATGTTGCTGATAGCAGCTTTAGGGCCATTAGCGGTAGGTGGTTCCTTACTACCTGTAGCAGGTAAACCAATTTTTGCTTGGCTGACTGGGTTTATTGCTGTAGGAATTGCCAAAATTTCATTTAATATTACTGCTGTTTTAACAGCCGCTGTGATTATCAACGGCCCAGCGCAAGATGCGAATGCTGACCCAGACTTAATGTGGTTCATGATTTTTTTGGGAATTCTGGCACCAATTTTATCTTTATTGGTGGCTGCGGCTGGCGGGTTTGCAGTCTTTAACGCCATTAGTAATGCAACTTCATGGGTAAAGCAGAGGATATAGATGGTTAGGCTATTAGAGAAAAAACAACGTACTGGTGGAAGTATTTTGACAACATTTGCGATCGCAACTTTTGGATTGCATCTGTTTGTTCTACTATTTTTAATCTTGCAAGGGTTGAATATTCAAAAACTCAGCGTCCGTAAACAGCCAAATTTCGTGCAAATGGTTGATGGTAAAGCTGTTACGGCTACTGATGATTTAGCCAGAGATCCAGAAGCGATTAGGCAATTCGTCAGTAAAACGATGATAGCCGTCTTTAACTGGTCGGGAAAATTACCACCACAAAATATTGAAGAAGTGAGTAACCCGCAACTAGACCGAGGAATACTCATTAGAACCCCTTCTGGTGGTAGTCAAAAAGTCACTACTAGTAGTTGGATAGCTAGTTTTGGCTTCTCTGAAGATTTCCGCAAAGGTTTCTTAAGCCAAATTGCGGATATGACACCCCCAGAAGTTTTCGCCAATAATCCTAGACAAATTATTTCCGGTAAATTAGTCATCAAAAGAATTTACCCTCCCAAACAAATTGCACCTGGTAAATGGGAAGTTGGGATGGTAGCTGATTTGATTCAAAATAAAGAATCTGAGAATCAAAGGCTCATTGTACCTTTTAATAAAGATTTATTAGTACGATCTGTTGATTATTTTGAATATCCCCAAACTGAGAGAATGACGGATATGCAAAAAGCAATATACAGTACCAGGACAGATAGATTAGAAATCTATGAAATGCGGAATTTGTGTTTATTAGATGCCTATGATAACGTCAATGGAGCTAAATCTAATGAATGTCTCCAAGCACCAAAGTCTGGTTCATTTACTAGATAAGTAGAACAGTGTGAAAAAATCTCGTTATGCCAAGCTAAAAGAAAAGAGAGCTTTCTTTAAATAGTTCTTTTTTTGTATGTTTATAGTTTAGATGAAAATTATTATTTAATTGAAATTCAGCATCCAATGCAAATACTAAAAACCGAAAATAAAAAAACTAGCATCTTACCATTATTCGCAGTTGCCACTTTGGGATTACATCTGTTAACTTTACTCATATTGATGTTTCACTGGTCAATTCTGCAACAGCTAAATAAGCAAACTACACTGCAAAGTTTAGTGCAACTAATTGATGGTCAGTCGATTACAGTAGACCCCCAAGAAAATATCGAACGTTATCCAGAAACAATCCGGCGCTTTGTGGGTGAAGCCATGACTCTCATGCTGACTTGGTCAGAAAAGCAGCCGCCCAAAACAGTTTGGGATATTACTTCAGAATTAGTAACACCAGAATTTCAACCTAAATTACAAACAGAAATTACTAATTTAAGCCCTAATAACCAATTAGAAAATTTTAATAGAGCAACTGAGCAGATATTAGTCATTCAAAGAATTTCCCAGCCTACGCAAATAGCTGAGGGAAAATGGAAAGTCGAGATGCTTGCTAATCAATTAGTTTTTAATGGCTCCGATAGACTTGGCCAGTCAAAAGCAATTAATAAACAAATTTTTGTCCAAGCCACAGATGAAGAAGTCGCTTCCTTACCTAATGCACCTGTGCCATTACAATTGGCAGCTTACCGCATTGGTGAGGCGAGACTGAAAATTTATAAAGTTTGTGACATCCAGGATAAAAGTTGTTCTGAAAAATCGCCCTAAGGTTCCCTATGACTCCCTATTCAAGTTCAGCAAAAAGTTCCACCCATCATCATTACCCACTAGAACTAGAGTCTCTAGATTGGGAAGTAAGAATGGCCAAATTAGTTGGCTTGGAAAACGAAGATTTACCATTGACAAGTGATGAAGAAGCAGAAGAATTAGTTATTTTTGAATCGCCAATTGCTCAACCAGAATCAGTAAAAACTGAGCAATCTCTTTCCTCTAATCCCTTTGCCAAGCTAGGGTTAGTAGGTACGACAACCTTGGCTGTAGTTTTGGTTGCTGGCGGCTTTTTAACACAGATGATGAATGGTAGTAGTCAAAAGGCGAAAAAGAAGAATACCTCTCCAGATGTGAAATCGCCAGTAGTTAGTGAATCTCCCCAACCAGAATTAGAAATAGAGACTCTCAAAACTAAATTAGCTCTCACAGAACAAGCTGAGGCTGTGAAACTAGCACAACAACAGCTAAGAGGTATACAAATACCACCACAGCCGATCGCATCAAGACCTGCAATCAAAAGCAACGCACCTCGGATAGTCACAGTTGAACGTATTGTTGACGTACCCCAACCGCCACAAACAGCCGTCAACTCTCAACCTTTACCACCACCTCAAATAGTTGCTGCACAGCCAAATATTAAACCTGAGATTAAACCAGTGGTTAACGCTACTCCTAAACCTAAATTAGATCCATATCAAATGTGGGCAAGTTTAGCTAAGTTAGGGAGCTATGGTCAAGTTGGTAGCAACAACCAAGCACAAGCGGATGTGAATAATTTGGAAACGGCCAGTACTCCAAATACCAATACTCCTGAGATGGCGCAACAGGCGAATAATTCCCAGCCTGAAGCCACGCCAACACCAGAAACTACGACGGAAAATCCAGCAGAACAGTCAACCATAATTGCTGCTAAAGAAGGAAAGCAGAGTGAAAAATCTATTGCAGTTGGGAGTAGTGTCAAAGGTGTTTTGGCGACGGCTGTATTTGGACAAACCATGAATGCAGGCTCTAACAATGAGGACGAAACACCTCAAAACACATTCGTAGTGCAGTTACAACAACCCTTAAAAAGTGCAGATGGCAAAGTTGCTATACCTGCGGGTACTGAATTATTGACAGAAATTCGCTCTCTTTCTGACCAAGGCTTACTACAACTAGATGTAGTGAAAGCGATCGCCAAAAATGGGAATGAAATGACTGAAAATAGTTTACCGTCTAATGCCATGATTATTCGCGGTGCTAACGGTAAACCTTTGCTAGCTCAACAATTCCCCAATCGTGGATCATCCATTGCTGGCATGGATTTAGGTATGTTTGTCTTGGGTGGTTTGGGTAAAGCCGCCGAATTAATGAATCGTAGTGAATCTCAAGTGGTGACTACTAATGCTGGCGGTACTGTTGTTAGCAGTACCAATCCTCAAAGTAATCTTTTGGCTGGCGTATTAGAAGGTGGGATGAACACCGTAGTTCCCCAAATTGCCCAACGCAATCAACAAGCTGCTGCTGAGATGATGCAGCGAACTAACGTTTGGTTTTTACCAGCCGGCACAGAAGTAGAAATCTACGTCAATCAACCAATTGAGTTTTAAATATTAATGACAAAGAATGAAGTATTTTCATGCTTCATTCTTTGTCAATGTTCAAAGAGAAGCGATGAATTGCGTCTGTACTCAAAATTAAAAAATGAAAGCTAATACCAATTCCAATAATGTTTGCGACACATCAACAATATACTAGAGGGCAAGGCAATGCCTGTGCCCCTACAATCTGTCACATTCTTTTTTCAAATTGGTATAACAGGGCATTATTTTGAATTTTGAATTTTGAATTGTTTTGTCCCCAGTTGAGCCATGAAATTAGCAAACCCCCTCAAGAATCCCTATTTCCTTCCTCTGGTTTCTACAAGTTTTGCTGCGGCAGTTTTATTATTAGCAGGACGTGCTGTAGCAGAAAACTCTGTTCTCCGTTCAATTTTTTCTTGTCAAGCGCAAGGGTTAAGTGGAGTAGTACCTACTATTACAGTTTGGTATCAACAAGGTACAAACTTAAGTTTTATTCCATCAGGAGAGAAGATTAAAAAAGTTTGGTTAAATGACCCATCACAGGTAACTGTAGATTTTGATGGGCCAATGTGTATGCAGTTTGGTGAACAAGCTAGTACAGGAGATTGCCAAAACTCTTCGGCAAATGTAATTCAACTCAGACGAATTAAAAAATTAGCAATTCCGGGTTTACCTAATGCTAGTAATACGCTTTTAACGGTGATTACTGAAGGTCAAGGAACTAAGTTATATACTTTCCGTATTTTATATGGAGATAGTAATCCTGAATATCATACTTTAGCCGTTTATCCTGATACTAATTCTAAAAGTGCTTCACCTTGCGTTAGAGTTTCACAGTGAATAGGGATTTGCAACTAAAAAATATACTAGCGCTTTCATGACCTAGGGTGTGACGGTCTACCACTTCTTTCAATATACAAGGGTGTGTTACGGCTGTGCAAGGATTTCAGACTTAGAGACAATGAAATTTAGCCGTAACGCACCATCTTTGTTGGTGCGTTACTAAATAGGCGCAATATGCTGTAAATCTCTTCCTTAAAGCTTTCAACGCAGTACAGAGATTGCTTTTAGCGCTGTGTCTGCTAAAATCCGATGACCAGCAGTTGTAGGATGAATACTGTCCCAAAATAAAAACTTCTCGGGATTGTTACAACTAGCCTGGGTTGCTAGACAAGCACTAGTTACATTTGTGAAGCCAAATTTTTCGGGATGGGTAATTGCTTCTCGATAGAGATGATTAACATCGAGTTGGATGATTTTCTGATCGGAACCAGACTTTTGCTGAACTAAATTCAGAGATTTAGTCAATTCTGCATTGTGCAGATTCGTTACTGTACTCAAGTTAGCAGCATTGTAAGTGCTAGAGGTAGCGGGGATTTTGCCTAAATCTGGTAAATTAGCCACCAGCACTGTTTTCGCCCCGGCTGTTAATAGTGAATCAAGTGCTGTAGATAAATTGGCGATCGCAGAATTAGTATTACTGCTACCGTACAGATAATCGTTAGCACCCGCCCAGATAATATAAAGGGCATGAGGATTTACCTTGGGCTGAGACTTGGTATAACTATTTACTTGTGCTAATACCCCAGGGATACCGTTAAGACTACCGCTAATGGTAGTAGCACCACCACAAGCAAAATTAATATTTTTGCCCTTTTGTAATCCTAATTGAGAACCAAGATGTTCTACCCACACCGGGCCATTAGAATAACGTCCTTGAAAGTAAGGAGGGCTAGGGGGGTAAACTCCCTGTGTCGCTTTGAATACATTACCTGTATCTGAAAGGCTATCACCAAAAACGTAGAGTTCGTTAATTTGTTCGCTATGAAAATTTTGAGAACTCTTTGTAGAATCTGCAAGTATTACCATAATTAAAGTAAAAACAGCTAGTGCTATTGCAAAAATCTTGTTTCTCACTTTGAAAGTTTCGCCTCACAAAATGGCAAAACCCTCTTCCTCATCAAAGAAAGAGAGATGTTATCTCAAAATTCAACTTATGAAGATGAATGCTTTATCCGAATTGCTAATTCTGATTTATCGGTTCTGTGTGTCAAAGACTGTTTGTTTCTCACTTAGATAATGTAACGTTATATCACGCAACTTTTTGGGATAGTAACCGTACCTATTTCTGGGTAGTTGCACTACTATTTTTGTTTTTGTAACTTCTTTTTTGAGAATATACAATTAATACCAATTCAAATAATGTTGGCGACACATCAATATATTCTAGAGGGCAATGCCTTGCCCCTACAATCTGTCGCATTCTTTTTTCAAATTGGTATGACTCACCAATAATAGTAAGAAAAAAAGGAGGTGAGCTTGGTTCAACCTCCTTTTATTTTAGGAGCTAATGTTTGATGTTAAGGTGTGTTGATTTTAAATCAGTTTTAGCAGGTTTTCTTCATATTAATCTGATTAAAATTATAATCACTCAAGCTAGAGATAGATAACCTTATTAGTTCTTATCTATTTTCTTTGTAGTATCTGACACGTTTAGTTGTTACATTGTCTAGCAATTATAAAAGATAGCATTATTGGGATCAATGAACTACATAAGTAAATACAGTTCAGTTAAGAAAATTAATTGATAACCAAACCAAAAAACTAGTTACTCAACAAAAAAACAGAACAATCATTTTGGAGGGGGTTTGGGGGACGCAACCGTCACCCAATCGTGGGTTTGGGGGAGAATCCCCCAATGCTGCTAGCTTTTTTAATAAGTGACAAATCAATCGCTAGAGGAAGCAGAGGAGAAAGAACCTGCCACTATTAAAATGGGAGAATTTAGTTTCTGGAAGTCCCTTACTAGAGATTATTTTTGAATCTCCATCTGAGAAATTAGAGATTCTTTTTTGCTTTTACCGCAAGGTTCAGCACTTTGACAATCACTAACTGATTCAATTTTATAAGTTAAACTCACTTTTTTATTTAAAAAAGTTTCTGGTTTTTCGCACATTTCAAATGTTGCGCCTAAATTATGTTCAGTTCCCTTGTCATCAACTAAGGTAACGTAGCATTTTAAATCGCCATTTACCATTTCTTTAATAGTGCCAATTTGCGGTTGTGCTGCTGCAGATACCTTAGCTTCATCATTTTTAGCTTGGCTATTACTAGATTGTTTCTTAGTGGCTTCTGTTTTATTTTGTGTGGTTGTGGAAGTTGTTTTTACAGCTTCCGTCTTTGTTGGTGCTTTTTCTGAAGTTTCCTTTGCACTATCACTCGCTGCATTACTGCAACTAGTAATCCAGATAGAGCAAATAACCACCGCAATTGTTGAGGCTAGCTTTTTCATTAGTGTAATTTGAAAGTACTGTAATTAGGCTGATTTCACACCTATAAAAATTCAAGGTAAAATTTTTAATAGTGTGAAATCTTATACCTAGATTAACTAAAGCTTTTTAACAGAACTTTCGCAATAACACAGCTATAGTACATAAAGTTTAATGTGAAAAAATTTAAACCATTTGCTTGACTTTAGATTTGGCTAATTCACTGGGAGCAAAGGCACCATTTTCTGTAATGATGGCTGTAATCAACTCTGCTGGGGTAACATCAAAAGCCGGATTATAAAAGTCCACCCCTGAAGGCGTGAGAACAGTATCACCTACTTGATAAATTTCTGCGGGATTTCGTTCCTCAATGGGAATTTGACTACCATCAGATAATTCAAAATCTATGGTAGATAAAGGCGCAGCGACAAAGAAAGGAATATTATGGGCTTTAGCTGCGATCGCCACACTATATGTACCTATTTTATTGGCAGTATCACCGTTAGCCGCAATTCGATCAGCCCCAACAACCACAGCATGAATTAAACCCTGTTTCATACAATGGGCTGCCATGTTATCAGTAATTACCGTAACTGGTATTCCTTCTTGAACACATTCCCAAGCTGTGAGTTTGGCACCTTGCAAGCGGGGACGGGTTTCGTCAGCAAACACTCGCGCTAAACGCCCTTCTCGCCAAGCAGAACGCACCACACCCAAAGCTGTACCGTAACCAGCCGTAGCCAAAGCCCCAGCATTACAGTGAGTCAGAATTGTCAATTTTTCAGGATTTTTGGGCAATACTGCTAAGCCATTGTCACCAATCGCCTGACAAGTTTGTAAATCTTCAGCATGGATAGCTTGAGCAGTTTGCAAGAGATTTTGTTTAAGTTCTGCGACTGTTCCCAAGTTTTCATAGGCAGTTTTCATCATGCGGCTAATTGCCCAAAATAAATTTACTGCTGTTGGGCGAGTAGAACGCAACAATTGGGCAACCTGTTCTAAGCGCTGCAAAAATTCCTGACGGTTACTGGTTTCAATTTCCCTCGCACCCAAATAAATACCGTATGCAGCTGCAACACCAATTGCTGGCGCACCGCGAACAATCATAGTTTTAATTGCCCACGCCATATCTTCGCTACGGTGAATTTCTACAAAAGCATATTCATTAGGCAGGCGAGTTTGATCGATTAATGATACTGTGTCGTCATGCCAAATAATTGGATAAACCTGGTTTTGAGAATTTGTCACGTTGCTTTGCTCCAAATTTAAAATTTAAAATGATGCTCGCGGACTCGCTTTAAGCAAAGCCTCTCTAAGAGAAGGCTTGAAGCTGCGCTAACAAAATTAACAATTCCTTGATGCACAAAATTTTGCTGTTAATGAGGCAACAAAACTAGGCAGCAACTTTTAGCGGGTAGACATTGGTAGATATTTCGTTGCAACCTTGATGTTAACCGTTGCTCAACCGAAGACTTATCGGTTAAGGGAAAAACAAACGACGATACCTTTACCCCTTACCCAAACCAAATTATGAGTTCAAAATACTCAACAAGTTGTATTGGCACTCACCCTGCTATGCATATTTGAAAAATTAGGTACTAATTTTATCTCAATTCAGCCACGAAATTTTGCTGTTAATGATGCCACTAAACTAGGTAGATATTCGGTAGCTGCACCAGCAAAAATTGTAAAATCCTCAAGGGCCTGATAATTAGGATGTGGATCGATAAAGTATTTTGCTGGTACATTTTGGAAGAACTTCAACAAATTAGCAGCCGGGTAAACTGTCGCAGATGTGCCAATAACAATAAACACATCTACCTGAGCTACCATTGCATACAAATCATCAACTCTCATATCTACAGCTTCACCAAACCAGACAACATCAGGGCGTAATTGCTTACCGCACTTAGGGCAAAGTTCACCTAGTTGAGTTGGTTTTGCGATCGCCTGACGATAATCACATTGCCAATCCGCATCCATTGGCGGAATACCAAAGTGCCACTCACACTTGTGGTAATCTATCCGCCCGTGAATATGCCAAACATCTTGTACACCAGCTTTTTCTAATAGAGTATCAATATTTTGGGTAATGCAGGTAACATCAAACTTTGCAGCCAGTTCCGCAATAGCAAAGTGTGCAGCATTCGGTTGGCATTGCTGCATCTGTACAAATCTTTGAGCATAAAATTCCAGCACTAGCTGTTGATTGTGCATCCAACCTAGGGGTGTTGCCACATCTTCAATCCGATGTGCTTCCCACAAACCACCTGCACCTCTAAAAGTAGGAATACCGCTTTCTGCCGAAAGCCCTGCTCCACTGAATACAACAATTTTAAGCATATATTAGGTAACAAAATTTATTAGTTCAATTTAGATTACCCATTTATGCAAAACCGCAAGCAACTCAACGCCCTTTCCAAAGCAAGGCAAACCTACCTGAGCAATTCAGGTAATAACCCAATTACCCATTACCAATTTTCATCTAAGTTAATTTTTCTAACACTGTGCCCCTATCATGTATCCGGTGTAAATAAAAACTGCTGTAATAATTCTGAAATCCTACCGCTTAATTCTCAAAATTAAGTTTAGGAAATTTGTTGGCATCTGAATTAGTAGATCAAGGATAATCGGACTTTATTTATGCAGTTATTCAAAATGTTTTGGAAAAGAACTAGTAAGAGATATTATTACCCTCTACTCTCTCTAGTCCTAGCTTGCATCTTAATATTTACTTCAGTCAGCTTTAGCCAAGCGCAAGAAGATAGCAGTAATAGCCAGCCACCTAATACCAACTCTACACCAATAGAGAATACAAATACTCTTCAGCAACCTAGCAATGAACTGTGGAATGCGCCACGTGTGACCACAATTAGGAGCGTTAGCCCCAAGGAATTGTATATCAGCATTCCACAATCCCTTGTACCAGAAAATATTAATAACTACAAACAAGAAAGACTGAATTTAGTAATTACAGGTGATAACTTTCCCAAATTAGATAATTCACCCAACAATAAAATTGCCGTCAAAATTGGTAATCCGCCTGATATTGCTACGACAACTAATGTTAGAGTTGCAGATGATAGAAGGGCAATTTATGCAACTTTTAATGGCGATCAATTAAAAAAATTAAGCCGGGGACTACGCCCTGTAATTGTAGAAGTGGAAGGAAATGCCACTAATATAGACCCCTTAGTAGCTGGGGAACAACTTCAGGTAACAGTCAAGCGTCCTGTGAGTGGGTTAACTACTTTCATTGTGTTTGCGATCGCGGCCCTGATCACGCTCCTAATTATAGCCATCATCTATATGCTGGCTACAGAGTCGAAAAAAACAGACACACCTCAACCAGTCAAAGAAAGCAATACAAGAAACTTTAATTCTTTAGAGTGGTTGATTCTTGATCGCCAAAGCAATACCTTTAGTTTGGCACGCACCCAGTTTGTTTGGTGGCTGACTATTATTGTGTTTGGCTATTTATTTCTCTTCATCGGCCGCGGACTGATTCAAGACATTTGGGAGTTTATTCCATTATCAGGATTTGCCTATACCTTTTTAATTAGTTTAGTAACATTAGTTACAGCACAGGCAACTGCTGCCGTGCGCGGTAGTAAAGGTTCTGGGCAAGTAAATCCTGCATGGTCGGATTTAGTGGTACATGGTGGTGTAGTAGCCTTAGAACGGGTACAGCAGGTAGTTTGGAACTTAATTATTGGTGTCGCTTTCATTGTTATTCTTTTAGTCACCTATACCACTGCATCTTCCTTACCAAGCATCCCCTCGGAAATTTTAGTACTGATGGGTATCAGTGCTGGGGGTTATATCGGTGGTAAAGCAGTTCGCAAAGCTGGCCCCAATATCACTCAAGTAGTACTGTGGGGTGAACCAATAGACTGGAATACAAATCCTCAGCTTACCGTCGCCGGAGAGCATTTTTCCCAGTCTGGGGGCGTAATTGTGCAAATGGTTTACTTAGACGAATCTTTGAATGAAAAACCAGAAACGCGAATTGAAATCAAACAAGACAATGTTTATACCCTAGAGCCAGATCCTTTGAATCCTGTGGAGTTTTGCAAAAGATTGCAAATTAATTTTAATGGCTTGAATGCACTACCAGAGTATGAATGGTCAGCATGGCTACAGGAATTTGCTAGTAATTTTACAGAGAAAAAGGTCAAAATTACTTTAATTAATGCCGATGGGCAGCGGGCTGTTTGGGATGGTTCTAATCCTGTACCTGAAAGAAGAGACGCTCCAGCACTCCAAGCACCATAGGCATTGGGTTTAGGGAAAAGGTGTTCGCGTAGCGTCTCCGCAGGAGAAAGGGTAAGGGTTAAAGGTATTTTCTGCCCCCTTTCCCCCTTTCCCCATCAGTAAAAATAAATACCAAATGGTATTTGATACTTTTACAATACGCGCAATAAGCTAGGAATGCTATCGATAGCTGACAATTCCCGAATTTCTGCCAAAGCTTGGCGAAAGTCACCTTCTTTCACATCGTGGGTAACAACCACAATCTCAGCTAGTTCTCCCTGAAAGCCAGTTTGTACAACAGATTCTAAGCTAACGCCGTAATTGCCAAAGCAAGTACCTAATTTACCAATCACTCCGGATTGATCTTTAGTGAGGAACCGGGTATAAAAGCGAGTTACAAGTTCGGAAATTGGGGCAATTTGACAGTAGTCTTGATGGCTACAAGCTAAGAGAGGATTGGGGTTAGCAGTGCTAGTTTTCAGCGTTGCCACTAAATGTAAGATATCTGATGATACTGCACTAGCAGTTGCACCAGCACCAGCACCAGGCCCAAAAAACATTACTTGCCCAATTGGTTCGCCTTCCACAAGAATGGCATTATACACGCCGTTAATGCTGGCTAAGGGGTGTACTTTCGGCACTAAAGTTGGATGAACTCTTACAGATAGCTTTGAGCTATCGCTAGCATGAAGCTTGGCGATCGCCAACAATTTAATCACAAATCCTAATTTCTCAGCATAGGCGATATCAGTCTTACTGACTTGGCGAATCCCTTCTGCATAGACATCTTCCAGGTGAATGCGTCCACCAAAAGCTAAGGATGCCAAAATCGCAATTTTATCGCCTGCGTCTAAACCATCCACATCGGCGGTAGGATCGGCTTCCGCATAACCCAATCTTTGGGCATCAACTAACACATCCTCAAAATTGCTACCTTCTTGCTGCATCCTGGTGAGGATGTAGTTGGTAGTACCGTTCACAATACCTGTGACGGTGTGAATGCGGTTCACACTTAAAGACTGTTTGAGTGGCTGAATCACAGGGATACCACCACCAACTGCGGCTTCTAGCAAGACGTAGACTCCAGCTTGATTAGCAGTGGTGAAGATTTCATCGCCAAAACGCGCGATCGCAGCTTTATTAGCAGTAACGACATGTTTACCATTTTTTAAAGCCGTCAGAATTAGCGATCGCGCCGGTTCCAATCCACCCATGACTTCGACAACGATATCTACCTCTGGATCGTTGACGATAGATTCTAAATCTGTAGTCACTACTCCCTCTGGTAGTTGTACCTCACGAGGTTTATCAAGCGATCGTACTCCCACTCGGTAGATTTCTACTTCCTGCAACAAGGGGTTACGGTCAGTTGTATCTTGTAACAACTGTACTGTACCCGTCCCAACAGTTCCTAATCCCAGTATTCCTAGCTTCACACCCACAAATTTTGTACCAAATTCAGTTTTGAGTGCTGAGTGCTGAGTTCTGAGTTCTGAGTAATAAATTACTACTCAAAACTAACAACTCTTTCTCAGGTATCTATATAAAACAATTGTAGGGTGGGCACAGCCCACCCTACACACTCAGAATTCTATACTCAGGACTCAGCACTCAGCACTTAGTAGGTTTCTACGTGCCAGCGGCCAGCTTTCTTGATTTCCTTCTGATAAGTACTCCAGGTTACGCCTTCCTTAGCAGCAGCCGCAGTTAACGCTGCATCAATACCATCTTCCATACCGCGTAAACCGCAGATGTAGGTGTGGGTTTTTTCTTCCTTAATCAATTGCCACAGTTCATCTGCATGTTCTGCGACTCGGTCTTGGATGTACATTCTGCCACCTTGGGGATTCTTTTGTTCCCGGCTGATAGCATAGGTGAGACGGAAGTTATCTGGATACTTTTGCTGCATTTCTTCCAGCTCTTCCTTGTACAGGATGTTAGGAGTTGTAGGTACACCAAAGATTAACCAAGCAAATCCATTGAATTGGTATTCTGGATTAGCTGCTCTTTCGGCATCCTTAAACATCCGCCACAAGTAAGCACGCATTGGTGCAATACCAGTTCCAGTTGCCATCATGATGACTTTGGCATCAGGATCGCTGGGTAACAACATTTCCTTACCCACGGGCCCAGTAATTTTTACTTCTGCGCCTGGTTCTAAGAAACACAGGTGAGTTGAGCAAACACCGTAGACTGTTTCGCCACTTTCTGGGTGTTTATACTCTAACTGACGCACACACAGCGATACTGTTTTGTCATCAACATCATCTCCATGACGAGTTGAGGCGATGGAATACAGTCTTAACTTTTCTGGCTTACCGTTTTTGTCTACTCCAGGTGGGATAATACCAATACTTTGACCTTCGATGTATTTCAAATTGCTACCAGAAAGGTCAAATTTCAGGTGCTGAACAATACCAATCCCGCCTTCTTTGACTAAAGGCTCGTTAGATATACACTTGCCAACAAAAGGTGAATTAGGACGGTAAGTGTTTACAGGAACATCAGCATGAGAATCTTTTTTAGCTTTCGCTTGAGTCATGGTGTTGCCTTTATTATCCTTGTTCTTAAGCTGTTCTTCAGCTGGTTTTGTCGCATTCGCAGGTGTGGCTTGACCATTCCCCTCACTGTTAGCAATCCCTAATGAGGCTTTACCATTTAATTGTTGTAGAGCGCTTGCGGGTTGAATGCTCACAATTTTTCCGCCTAGGCGAGTGATACGTCGCATTTCTTGATTCATGCGGTTGTAAGGCACTCTGATGAACACACTGCCACTGTTACGAATTTGGTAGTTCGTGTTATCAGTCTCTTCGTTCTGACGTAGACCTACCACTTCGTAAACGAAGACGCGGCTACCTGATTCTGTGTTGGCAGCACCCTCAACAGCACCTTGGTTATACATTCGTTCTACCACTCCGATGTTTACTTAACCGTTTTTCAAAAAAAAAACTTTTCCTATCACAAGCCAGCTTTAGTTTACCGGATTTTCGCTTCACTAAACTGGCGTTCTAGGAAAGACGGCATCATCAATGTAATGCCTTGCTAAGTACACTCACCAAAGACATCCAGGCAGCGCAAAAACACACCTGTTCACCTTCTAAGTTAAAGGATAAGTCTTGTGGAGAATGTTAATAATGAATCAATTTAATGTTTTCTTCCTGAACTACAACACCCCAACAGGGCGATAGTGAGCTATTACCCAAAGGACACGTCGCTATAGCAAACTCAGTATAAAGGCAGTTTTGATCGATAGAATCTACCACTCAATTTTGCCTTTAAAAGTCGCTACTACGCTTGCCTATTTGCGGCAGATATCCCCGGTAACGCCAATCGCGGAAGCTTTGTTCCTTGTGGTTGGATTTCCCGGATTGCACCTTTTTTCTTCCATTCGACAGAAAGCTTTTGTGCAACTTGCATAGAAAATGTTTTTAGTTGCATTGCTTACCCGATCAGGATTAATTTCCCAACTAGGGTATGTCTATCTGTAAAATCGAATGATACATGAAGAAATGAGTTAAGCATCTATATTAAGTTTTGCGTGATGTGATCCATCTGTCAACCTCTATCAATAGAGTTCCAGAGGCTCTTGATTGTATTTGAGGGTGTTCACAAAGCTACAACTAATTGTTTTTTGATGTAACTTAGTTGACTCATTCTTCAGATAGATCTTGCCTATGAATAACTAGAGGATTGCTCGCTCACCAATAAAAATTACCGAATCTCAAAAAATTTGCGGCCGCAGAAAATTATACCTTATACACTTGAATAATAAAGTTATAAACTTTTAACAGCCTTGGTTAGATAGCTTGAGGGTGATGAATAGATGGCTTTTCAAATTAGTTAATAAATCATCAACATGATTGATGAACCACTAGATTCTTCTTGACAGTAAACTTGTATAGAATAACGCCTTCTGTTAAAATCAAATATACCACTAGGATTAAATACTTACCAGCAACGAATTCATTTTAGACAGGCGAGTAACAACTATTACTTTGTTGAATACCCGTCTGACTTCTTATGGCGCTGTGGGTAGCAAGAACGCGGGATGAACCAATGGGGTAAACTCCTAGCTTCAAAATCTGCTGTGTGAAAAAATTTATTGAATTGACACATCTTTAGTATCTAGAGGAGATTTATGACAAGTAAGCCGGAACGCGTCGTACTAATTGGAGTAGCTGGAGACTCTGGTTGCGGTAAATCTACGTTTTTGCGTCGTTTAATAGATTTGTTTGGTGAAGAATTAATGACAGTTATCTGTTTGGATGACTATCATTCCCTAGATCGCAAACAGCGCAAAGAAACGGGAATCACTGCTCTTGATCCTAGGGCAAACAACTTTGACTTGATGTATGAGCAAATTAAAGCGCTCAAGAATGGTCAAGCAATTGACAAGCCGATTTATAACCATGAAACCGGCATGATCGATCCACCAGAACGGATTGAGCCAAATCATATTGTAGTGGTAGAAGGACTGCATCCTTTATATGATGAACGGGTGCGTGAGCTAATTGATTTCAGTGTTTATTTTGATATCAGCGATGAAGTCAAAATTGCTTGGAAAATTCAGCGCGACATGGCAGAAAGGGGCCATCGCTATGAAGATGTCCTAGCACAAATCAATTCCCGCAAGCCTGACTTTGAAAAATTTATTGAACCACAAAGAGAATTTGCTGATGTGGTTCTCCAAGTATTGCCAACTAATTTAATTAAAAACGACACAGAGCGCAAAGTGCTGCGAGTACGCATGCTTCAGCGCGAAGGTAAGGAAGGCTTTGAGCCAACCTACCTGTTTGATGAAGGCTCTACAATTCAGTGGACTCCTTGTGGACGCAAGCTTACTTGTTCTTACCCCGGTATGCAACTGTACTACGGTTCAGATGTTTACTATGGCCGTTACGTCTCAGTATTAGAAGTAGACGGCCAATTTGACAATTTAGAAGAAGTCATTTACATCGAAACCCATTTAAGTAACACATCCACCAAATACCAAGGTGAGATGACTCACTTGTTACTCCAGCACCGTGAATATCCAGGTTCCAACAATGGAACCGGTTTATTCCAAGTGCTAACAGGCTTGAAAATGCGTGACGCTTACGAGCGTTTAACCGCAAAGGAAGCCAAATTAGCAGTTCAAGTTTAAAACAGCAGTGTTTGTGTCAAAGCTTGGGGGGATGCTTGAGGGTATCCCCCTTTTTTTGTGTTGGTCAAAACATTTACCCACAAAAAATTATATTTTTTCTTCGCCCAACATTTAATACCAGTATAGTTTTTTATAAGTTAAGAAGACACTAACTATTTCATGTGTAAATATTGTTATGATTTCAGAAATTAGAGTAACTGAACTAAATCACTTGATTTAGTCAGCGAAGCACTCTTAAAAGGAGGAATGCCTTTGTCTCGTCGATATTTATTTACCTCCGAGTCAGTTACCGAAGGACATCCAGATAAAATCTGCGATCAGATTTCTGATACGATTCTGGATGCCTTACTGACACAAGACCCTACTAGTCGTGTAGCGGCTGAGGTAGTTGTTAATACTGGCTTGGTGCTAATTACAGGAGAAATTACCACTAAAGCCAATGTCAATTATGTCAATATCGCTCGTCAAAAAATTGCGGAAATTGGTTATACCAATGCCGATAATGGTTTTTCGGCAAATAGTACCAGTGTATTGGTAGCATTAGACGAGCAATCACCTGACATTGCCCAAGGTGTGAACACTGCTCACGAAACCCGCGAACAGGATAGTGAAGAACTATTCGACAGCATCGGTGCAGGCGACCAAGGGATTATGTTTGGTTTTGCTTGTAACGAAACACCAGAACTGGTGCCCTTACCGATTTGTCTTGCTCATCGCATTGCTCGCCGTCTAGCAGCAGTTCGCAAAACAGGCGATTTAGCTTACCTACGTCCCGATGGTAAAACCCAAGTTACTGTAATTTATGAAGATGGGCGACCAGTAGGTATAGATACTATCCTGATTTCTACCCAACATACAGCCACTATTGGGGAAATCACCGATGAAGAGGCAGTCCAAGCCAAGATTAAACACGACCTCTGGACAGCGGTAGTGGAACCTGTGTTTGGTGACATTGAAATCAAGCCAGATTCACAGACACGCTTTTTAGTCAACCCCACCGGCAAATTTGTCATTGGTGGGCCGCAAGGCGACTCTGGTTTGACAGGACGGAAAATCATCGTTGACACCTACGGTGGTTATTCCCGTCATGGCGGCGGTGCTTTTTCTGGGAAAGACCCCACCAAAGTAGACCGTTCCGCAGCTTATGCAGCTCGCTATGTAGCGAAAAACATTGTTGCTGCTGAGTTAGCAGAAAAATGTGAAGTGCAGCTAAGTTATGCCATTGGCGTAGCGCGTCCTGTGAGCATTTTTCTAGACACCTTTGGGACTGGCAAAGTTGATGACAGTATCTTGCTGGAATTAGTCAAAAAGCATTTTGAACTACGTCCCGCAGGAATTATCCACGCTTTCAACTTACGTAACCTACCAAATGAAAGAGGCGGACGTTTTTATCAGGACGTCGCGGCTTACGGTCATTTTGGGCGGAATGATTTAGACCTACCTTGGGAACGTACCGACAAAGCCGACTTGTTAAAGCAAGCCGTTAACGAGTCACTGACAGCCGCGATCGCCCAAGCACTTAAGTAAACTGGTGTAATATTCCAGAGAATCACTGAATAGAGGAGTATGGGTAAATTGTATGGGTTTACTCATACTCCTTTGTTGTGTGGGGGATTGGGGACTGGGGACTGGGGATTGGGGACTGGGGATTGGGGACTGGGGATTGGGGACTGGGGACAAGGGGATAAGGGGACAAGGGGAAATAACAAACACCTATTACCTATTACCCATTACCCATTACCCATCTTGGAGAATCCAGAGAATTGATGATAAGATTGGAGGACAGTTAGCCTGCCGAAAAAGAGCAGTGGTTTTGATACTTTTTGGTGTAGGAAACTGGTTTAAAATGCTTTATCTGTGTTGAGGGTAGCTGATTGAAAGCGGAAGCAGGGTAAATTAGTTGCTGATCTGCCAACTTAATATAGCTGCAATCAACTCTCGTCGAAAGTACATCGATGGCAAAGATATGCTTATAGGAGTGCAATTTCTCAAAGGAAACGCTTTTGTTAGCAAAAGCGATTTTTGTTGACCGTTAGTGCTGATATCTATAATTCATAGAAA
The DNA here is from genome assembly GCF_014696315.1 of Calothrix membranacea FACHB-236. GTDB lineage: Bacteria > Cyanobacteriota > Cyanobacteriia > Cyanobacteriales > Nostocaceae > Aulosira > Aulosira membranacea. The sequence continues at coordinate 65,237 of NZ_JACJPX010000032.1, read as the reverse complement.
AATAACTTAAATATCATAAAAGGTCATGCCAATTATCTAATGAGCTATAATTTGCTCTTGTCATAAAAAAAGATAATTAAAGTGTTAATTACTAGTCAAATTGCTTGGAAAAATGGGACTAATGTGATGATTTTTACAGGAGGGTAAGGAGATTTGAGTGATGCAAACTCAAAAGCCAGCCCCTGTTGAGAGCAGTACAGAAAGCAAAACAGTGCCAGCGGAAGAGCCATATACAGACGAACTCCCGACTATTGAATTTCCCTCAAGAGGGAAACTCAAGGCTAGTTCCTGGCGCATACATCAAAAAATTGGCTACGGATATTTTGTAGCGATTGGGATTGGCTTTTTTGGCTCACTCACAGGTTTAGTAATCGCAAATCATTATCGGGGAAGAGAAATCAGGCAACTTAACCAAGCTCATGAGCAAGGACAACTACTGACCAATTATAAAGATGCAGTCATTGGGGCACAATTATATAGCTCCAACTTAGTTGCAGTTTTGGAAGATCCCGAACGACTGCAAACTAAAAAAGCTGAATTTCTTAAAAGTGTGGCGAAAGCCAAACAGTTAGAGCCAAAAATTACTGGTTTTATTGAGAAGAAGCCGAAAACATTAGCAGCAACAAGTTCTACTTTAGAGACTTTATTGCAGAATTATGCAACTAACTTAGAGTCTTATGTTAACCAGATAGAACCTGTGTTGCGGCAAATTGATGCGAAAAACGTGCAGCGAGAGGAAATTGACTTAGTGCGAGAGCGGCTGCTGAAAATTATGCGCGGCGACACAGCCATGCAGCTAGAGGATCTGTCTCAAACGCTGACTCACATTTTAGAAAATGCGGAAGTTAAAGAGGACGAAAGGACAAAAGCTGTAGAGCAGGCGAAAGGAGTTGAGAGACTAATCGTGATTGTGAGTATGCTGGTGTCAGTAGCGATCGCGGCCATTGTAGCTTGGCGGACTAGCCGCGCGATCGCAGAACCAGTCATCACCGTCACTCAAGTTGCTGAACAAGTAGCGAGAAAATCAAATTTTGATTTACGAGCGCCAATAACCACAGAAGATGAAATTGGCTTATTAGCTAAATCTCTCAACCGCTTAATTGAGCGGGTATCTGAGCGGACGAAAGAATTGCAACAAGCTAAAGAATTAGCTGAAGCTGCTAGTAAGGCGAAAAGCGTCTTTCTCGCTAATGTGAGTCATGAATTGCGTACACCATTAAATGCGGTCATTGGCTTAAGCCAATTGCTACAAGATGATGCTACAGATTTAAGTTTATCGGGAGATTTTATCACCGACCTAGAAACAATTAATGCTGCTGGCAGACATTTATTAGAACTAATAAATGACATCCTCGACTTATCTAAAATTGAAGCGGGGAAAATGACTCTTTACCCGGAGACATTTGAAATTGCCACACTAATTAATAATGTCGTTTTGACAGTTAGACCTGCTGTTGAGAAAAACGGCAATATTTTAGAAATAGATTATGACGAAAAACTGGGTACAATGTATGCCGATCAAACAAGGATGCGGCAAGTGTTGTTAAATCTGTTAAGTAATGCTGCCAAATTTACTACAAATGGTAAAGTTACGCTCACAGTTAAAAACGAAAAGGAAGAGTTTGTCCCCGAAGCTCCTTTTGGCTTTATTAGTTTTACGGTGAGCGATACAGGAATTGGGATGTCGCAAAGTCAACAAAAGCAGTTATTTCAACCTTTTATTCAAGGTGATACATCAACTACGAAAAAGTATGGTGGTACTGGTTTAGGGCTAGCAATTAGCCGTCATTTTTGTCAAATGATGGGCGGAGAAATTATGGTAAAAAGTCAGTTGGGAGTTGGTTCTACTTTTACTGTACGCTTACCTTTAACTGTGCAAGACTAAGTTAAAGTGTGATGCGTAAACTTGTAGAGGTTTATCGTAGAAATGGACTTAATCAATCATCATCAGATTCCGAAAACAGCGATTTCAAATTGCGATATCCGCTTATTACACGCACGATTTCTATTCCGTCGGTAATCACGCGGTAAAGAATAATATAACCATCAAGGGGAATGCCTCGTAATGATGATTCTATATCGGCATAACTACGCCCCATATTGGGATATTTAGATAAATTTTTGCACTTTTCTGCAAAAGAATTGACAAAGCGATCGCCTGCATCTAAATTACGACTTGCAAAATAATCAGCAATCTCATCTAAATCTTGAATAGCTGCAGGAGAAATTATATAGTTACTCATGCTTGGCGATCGCGAGCTTGACGAAGTTTCTCTTGCAATCTAGCAATCACAATTTCTCCGTCTATTCCTTCTCCTTGCTCAAGCTGTGCTATGCCAATTGTGACTTTTTCACGGGTTTCTTCTACCCATTTTTCATAATGCTTGTCTCTTGCTTCTAGCAGTTGTAACGCTTCTACAATTACTTCATATGCAGTTGCATATTTACCAGTTTCCAACTTACCTTGAATAAATTTTTCTTCTTCTGGTTTTAGGTTGATATTCATAAGTGGAAATTTTACTTTTTCTGTTATTATATCTATCTCTCTACTTCCCTGTGACACCATAGATGTAAACTGGATTCTGGCAGTTGAACCCCAGTATTAAAATTCCCCAAAGCTTTAGAGTCAGTTACGAGCAGTTTCAAGCACTTGCAAGCACTTGCAAGTGTAAATCGTGACTTAAGGCGGAAAAGAATAGCAGAGTAAGATTTTGATACGGAAATTCAGCAAAGTCAAATTGAGATATTTGAATAGCCTAGAATAATATGCGTTGAGTACGATACTCTCAAAATAAGCAATTCTCTGCCCAGTCGCTTTGGCCTATCCATGACCACAACTATTGACTTTCTCAGCCATCTTAACCCCAGCCAACGTCAAGCCGTAGAACATTACTGCGGCCCGCTGCTAGTTGTGGCTGGTGCAGGTTCCGGTAAAACACGCGCGTTGACTTATCGGATTGCTAACCTGATTCTTAAACATCGTGTAGCTCCCGAAAATATTTTAGCGGTGACTTTCACAAATAAAGCCGCTAGGGAAATGAAAGAACGGATTCAAAAGCTGTTTGCAGAAGAAGAAGCCATCAAACAACACGGAACTAAGTTTGATTTGTTGACGGAATATCAACAGACGCAACTGCGATCGCAAGTTTACCGCGACACCATCAAAGATTTATGGTGCGGTACTTTTCACAGTCTGTTTTCTCGCATTCTGCGGTTTGATATTGAGAAGTACCAAGACGAAAAAGGTCGGCGGTGGAATAAGAATTTCTCGATTTTTGATGAATCTGATGCTCAAAGCCTGATTAAGGATATCGTTACCAAACAGCTAAATTTAGACGATAAGAAATTTGACCATCGTTCGGTGCGTTATGCGATTAGTAACGCTAAAAACCAAGGATTATCACCCCAACAGTTTGAACAAGAGCAGCCAAATTATCGCGGACGGGTAATTGCTCAAGTTTATAATTCCTATCAAGATAGGTTGGCACAAAATAATGCCCTTGATTTTGATGATTTAATTCTGATTCCTACTAGATTATTTCAGCAAAATGAACAGGTATTAGGTTATTGGCATCGCAAATTCTGCCATATTTTAGTTGATGAATATCAAGATACTAACCGCACTCAGTATGACCTAATTCGACTATTAGTGACAAATGGCGAAGATAGAAAGAGTGAATGGAATTGGCAAAATCGCTCAGTGTTTGTTGTGGGTGATGCAGACCAATCAATCTACTCGTTTAGAATGGCTGACTTCACTATCTTGCTAGAGTTTCAGAATGATTTTGGTGATGGTTTGCAGGATGACGATACCAGAACAATGGTGAAGTTGGAAGAGAACTATCGCTCGTGTGAAAACATTCTGCAAGCGGCTAATGAACTAATTGAAAATAATACCCAAAGAATTGATAAAGTCCTCAGACCAACGCGAGGCGCAGGTGAGCAAATTTATTGTCACAAAGCAGATAATGAACTAGATGAAGCCGAGTTTATTATTAATCAAATTCGCTCTTTAGAATATCAAAACCCCGAGTTAAACTGGGGTAGTTTTGCCATACTTTATCGTACCAACGCCCAATCTCGCCCCTTTGAAGAACTTTTGGTGAAATATCAAATTCCTTACACAGTTGTGGGGGGAATGAGATTTTATGATCGCAAAGAAATCAAAGATGTTATCGCTTATTTAAGAGCGATCGCAAATCCTGCGGATACTGTAAGTTTGTTACGAGTTATTAATACTCCTCGGCGCGGTATTGGCAAAACCACAATAGATGCTTTACTTAATGCTTCCCAGCAACTAGGGACAACTCTATGGGAAATATTGTCTGATGAGACATCTGTGAATACCTTAGCTGGACGGGGTACAAAATCGGTCAAAGGCTTTGCAGAAATGATTAGCCGTTGGCAAGGCGAAATCGGTACTATGCCAGCAGCAGAAATTGTCCAAGGTATACTAGAAGACTCTGGTTATGTGCAAGACTTGCTCAGTCAGGGTACAGACGAATCTCAAGACAGAATTCAAAACGTCCAAGAACTTTACAACGCTGTACTGCAATTCCAAGAAGAAAACGAAGATGCTACCCTACAAGGCTTCTTACAAAGTACTGCTTTAAGTTCCGATTTAGATAATTTAAAAGAAGGAAAAACAGCAGTTTCTTTGATGACTTTGCACGCTTCTAAAGGGTTAGAATTTCCTGTAGTCTTTTTGGTGGGATTGGAACAAGGACTATTTCCTGGCTACCGTTCCTTAAGTGACCCCGCATCTTTAGAAGAAGAACGCCGTTTGTGTTACGTAGGAATTACTCGCGCCCAAGAGAGGTTATATTTATCACACGCTCGTGAACGTCGGCTTTACGGTTCGCGTGAACCCGCAGTGCGATCGCAATTTTTGGATGAGTTACCAGAAGAATTATTAGCTAGTGGTCGCAGAGGTCGTCAAACCTATACTAAACCTGCTGCTACTAATGGTAATGGTAAGCAGAATTGGCAAGTAGGAGATAAAGTATTACATAAATCTTTTGGAGTAGGTGAAATTACTCATGTATTTGGGGATGGACACAAGCTTTCTGTAGCAATTAAATTTGCTAATTTGGGACAAAAAATTATTGACCCCAGAGTAGCACAGCTACAAAAATTAGATTAATAATTCGTAATTCGTAATTTGTAATTCGTAATTATTCAATGTAGGGTGTGTTGTCGCGCAGCGCACCTGAAAATTTTAGTGAATAATTTCAGTTGTATTTAAAAATGGCTGAATATTTATGGTTATATAAATTAAATTTCCACCTCCTCAAAATGTTCAACAGTGGGAAACGGCTCATAAAAATGGTGCAGCAATTTTTTCCACTCTTGATATTCAGCAGAACCTCTAAATCCCACAGTATGAGATTCTAAAGTTTCCCATCTCACAAGTAAGAGATATTTACCATTAACTTCGATGCAGCGATGAAGTTCATGAGATAAATAACCATTCATTGATGTAATAATCTTGGAAGCTGTTTTGAACGAAGATTCAAATTCTGATTCCATCCCAGGTTTGACATGAAGCATAACTGCCTCAAGAATCATAAACTATGCCTTGAAAACTGAAGATGATGCCGTTTAGTATATAACGCTGGATATAATTCATTTGGTGGGCATTGCCCACCCTACATCTAATTATCAAGCCAGGAATTAAGCTGATTTTAACTGAATTACTCCCCTATCAAACACTTGGTTATCAGTGCCAATACCGCTGATTTCTATCCTATCTGCATAGACTTCATAGGCGGCAAAACTTAAATTGCTAGTCGAGTATTCTGTCCACTCATTTTTACCTACAGGACGATTACCTGCACCTGCGCCACATATTAAATAAGTTGTGCTGTTAATTGAGCGGGTACGTTCATAATGGTGTTCATGACCGTTGATATAAAGTTGTACGCCGTATTTTTGAAATAAAGGCGTGAAAGTTTTAATAAAATCGGGATTACTACCATAGGCTCCCGATGCATAAATGGGATGATGTCCAAATACTACTTTCCAAGTAGCTTTGCTGAGGCTTAATTGTTTTTCTAACCAGGGTAGCTGATTTTCCCAGTCAGCATTACCGTTAGTATCTAAAGCAAAAAATTGTACATTTCCTCGGCTAAATGTATAGTAACGTCCCTTCATATTAAAGCCGGGGTATTTAACTTGTGGATCGCCGTTGTCAGTGCGAATATCATGATTACCTAAACAAGCTTGAAATTTCACACCTTGCTTGAGTAAATCTTTATAAGGACGCTCAAATACATCTGCAATTTTTTCAATTTCACCGTTGTTATAAATATTATCTCCGGCTAAAACGACTAAATTATAAAGATTTTTTTTGTGATAATTAGTCATTGCTCTAGCTACAGCGTATTGTCCTTTTGCACCTGTACCTGTATCTGCAACTGAGACAAAACGGAGTAGTAAGTCTTTTTTGGGTGGATTAGCTGCGATCGCTGTTTCTGCTTGAGCTAAATCAGCACTTTGACTATTTTGCCGAGTTAATATCCAGGTTAATCCTGTACCAACAAAACCAAGGCTACTTAAAAATAAAAATCGACGGCGTTTTAGGTTCATAAATGGTTAATTTCCACAACTAGTGAGTTTCGCCTGAGCAATGGACAATGAAGTGATACATTAAGGCAGAAGAAGCTGCATTGCTCAATAATGTATTTGATTTTTATTTGATTCGTTGCTCTTGGTGAAAGTTCCATGTCGCAAGACAATCCGAAATCACAACGTCCCCAAAGACCTTACCAGAGAAACCAGCCTATTTGGAAGTCTGCTATTATCCAATTTCTCAGGGGGACAATTAGGCTGTTAGAAACGGCGGTGGTGAAGCTAGAAACAGCACCGCCACCGGGAACCGAGGAAACTCTTGGTTTTTGGGGTGGATTGCTGGTTAAAGTCCGCAATTTTTTACCAGCGAATTTGTCTGCAAAGTTGTCTGATACAGCTTTAACAGGGATTATTGCTAGTATTGCTGTGGTTTTAGTGTGGACAACTACTAGCTTGTTTACGAATAAGCCTGCTGAAGTTGCGATCGCACCTCCGGCTGAAGAGGTTCCAGCACCAACGATAACTACTCCACCTCCGCCAGAGTCCGCCACACCAGAAACCCCAGCACCAGAAGAAATTACGCCTTCGCCATCAGCAGAAGTTCCGCCACCGGAACCAGAAATAGAACCAACGCCAACACCAGAACCAACACCGGAACCAACACCAGAACCTACGCCTACGCCAGCTGTGCAATTGACACCCGAGCAAGTTTTAATTGCAGCAATCGAAAATCAAGTAGCGGAAATTAGCGATCGCGTTGCTTCTGGACTTATAAAATCAATTCAAGCCAATTTTCGGACTAGTAACTTAACTGTCAAAATTAGTGACGATTGGTATACTCTCAGCGAAACCCAACAGAATCAACTTGCAGCAGATATTTTACAACGCTCTCAAGAACTAGATTTCAGCCATTTAGAGGTGATTGATTTTCAAGATAGGCTGGTAGCGCGAAATCCAGTAGTGGGGAATGAAATGATTATTTTTAAACGGCGGGTGAGTTAGTAGAGAATCAGTATCTAACAACGAAACTAGGGGAGGAGGAGAAGTGATTGTCTGAAAAATTCATCCCAACCCAAGAACAAATGCGAACTTGTTTTATTCTTGGCTATTGGGCAACTAAGATGTATCTACCAATATATTTAATTCGGATAGATGAGCGCACAAAAGATGTTGTCATTTTAGCTGGAGAGGAAACTGAAATTTTAATTTACCCAAACGGGAAATGGAGATATTTATGAGCAAACCGGATTTTATATCAATGAACCGTGCTGAATTGCGGAAATATATCCTAGAACACAGGGAAGATGAGGAAGCTTTTCAAGTTTATCTAGATAGATTTAAATCGGAAAGTAGTGAAATATTTCCAGCACCACAAACCATAGACGATTTAAGTAACTTTCCAGAACTACAGCGTCTGCGTCAACAACAACGCAATTCCGGTTAACTCCGTAATTAATAAAAAACCCGGCTTTTTAAACCGGGTTTGAGAGTCAACTATTAAGTTCCGAAATACCTTTAATTGGGAATCTCTAAGCTACAGGAGTTGCAGATTTAGCTTCTAAAGTAGCGAGTCTGTCAGCTAACAGTTTTTCCAGGTCTTCTAAAGCTTTGGTGAAACCTTGAATACCTTCTGCTAGTTTGTCAGTAGCCATGCGATCAGCAGCGTGCATTTTTTCAAAGGTGGCTTTGTCGATGGAGATTTTTTCAATTTCCAAGCTGGCTGCATTAGCGGGGTCGAGTTTGCGTGGTAGTTCGCCAATGGTTGCTTGCAGTTCAGCTAGCAATGATGGGGAAATAGTAAGCAAATCGCTACCAGCCAATTCAGTGATTTCGCCAATGTTACGGAAGCTAGCTCCCATAACTTCAGTTTTGTAGCCGAATTTCTTGTAGTAGTTGTAAATCTTGGTGACTGATAATACACCTGGGTCTTCTGCTGGTGCATAACTATCCCGTCCAGTATCCTTCTTGTACCAGTCGAGAATCCGACCGACGAAGGGAGAAATGAGGGTAACGCCAGCTTCCGCACAAGCGATCGCTTGGTGCAATCCAAACAATAGTGTTAAGTTACAATGAATACCTTCTTTTTCCAGGATTTCCGCAGCCCGGATACCTTCCCAGGTGGTGGCAATTTTAATCAAAACGCGATCGCGAGAAACACCCGCAGCTTTGTATTGAGCAATTAATTCCCTAGCTTTGGTAACAGTGGCTTCGGTATCGAAGGACAACCGCGCATCTACTTCTGTAGACACTCGACCAGGGATAATTTGTAAAATCTTCAGCCCAAAAGCTACCGCCAAACGGTCAAAAGCAATGGTGACAATTTGCGCTTGGCTAGCACCTGCGCCAGCATCTTTCTTAGCTTGGAGTAGAGTTTGATCGACAATTTCCTGATACTCAGGCATTTGTGCCGCAGCAGTAATCAGCGAAGGATTGGTAGTTGCGTCTTGGGGTTTAAATTTTTCAATTGCTTGAATATCCCCTGTATCCGCAACCACTACAGTCATAGTGCGTAACTGTTCGAGTAGGTTTTTAGACATAAATTGCTCCGTTTTGTTTGCTTATTTAGGATTTACTGCATAAAGGCATGAAGTGCTGAGTTGCAGAGACGCGATTAATCGCGTCTGTACAAGAATGCTGAGTGCTGAGTCAGTATTTATTTCTCCCCTGCTCCCTGCCCCCTTGCCTCTTCCCTCGTTCATGCATAGTATCGGGATTGCCTTTATTGATTACCCTCTTATTTACACTCGTTGCTGTTCCTTCTATTCTGATTCTGGCAACTTTTCTTAATTGTTGCCCAAGTATGCTGATCGTCTTCAGCTTCGGCCCTATTCTAGATGCCTTATGCCAAGATTGGCTGTCCAATAGAATGCACTTTAATTAAACTAGTTGTTCCTGATTTACCAATTGGTACGCCGGAGGTAATCACAACTTTATCGCCGTCTTTAGCTAGACCCATATCTACGACTCTGTTGACCACATTCAAAAACATTTCTTCGGCGCTGTGGACTGGGGGAATCAGTAAAGCTTCTACACCCCAAGAAAGCGCTAGCTGACGGTAAGAAACTTCTTCAGAGGTGAGGGCAATAATTGGCGTTGATGGGCGGTATTTAGATACTAACTGCGCTGTACTCCCGGAAGAAGTATTACAAAGAATTGCCCTTGCGCCTGTTTCATAGGCAATTCGACATACTGCTTCTGCTACAGATTCAGTGACACTCAAAGTCCCGGCTTCACGACACCAAGAATGTTTGCTGCCTTCATGCAAAGACTGTTCAGTGCGAATGGCAATATTGTGCATCATTTCCACTGCGGCGATGGGATATTGACCTACAGCAGTTTCCCCAGAAAGCATGACAGCATCTGTACCATCCCAGATAGAGTTAGCAACGTCTGTAGCTTCCGCACGGGTGGGATCGGGCGCACTGATCATCGATTCCAGCATTTGGGTGGCAGTAATTACAGGTTTGCCCGCCTGATTACAACGGCGAATAATATCTTTTTGGATCAGGGGAACTTCGTGAATGGGCATTTCCACCCCTAAGTCACCGCGGGCAATCATGATCGCGTCAGCGGCTTCGAGAATGCTGTCAAAATCCTTAACTGCTTCTGGGCGTTCAATCTTGGCAATTACTCGAATTTTGCCACCAGCAGATTCAATCATCCGTTGAGCTGGTTCTAAATCTCGGGGTGATTGCACAAAAGAAACTGCTACCCAATCCACACCTAACTGGATGCCAAACCGCAAATCCTGCAAGTCCTTTTCAGTGATGGAACTCATGGGTAAACGAGTTTGTGGCAGGTTTACACCCTTATGAGTAGAAATTAAACCGCCAATTTTCACATAAGCTCGAATGCGATCGGCATCGCGATCGCTCACAACTAACTTGACACGACCGTCATTAATAGAAATCGGTTCACCAGGTCGTACCATTGCAAACAAAGTCGGCAATGGCAAAGGTAACTCGTCAATATTCTCGCCCTTTTCCTGTAAAACAAAGGTGACTTCGCTACCAGCTTCCACCATTAGTCCTTCTGGTGGTAAAGTCCCCAAGCGGATTTTCGGGCCACACAAGTCCTGCATAATTGCTACCGACTTGTGCTGTCTGCTACTAATCTGTCTGATGTAGTGAGCAGTTTGAGCGTGGGCTTCATAAGCCCCATGAGAAAAATTCAACCGTGCCACATTCATCCCTGCATCAATCAAAGCTTCCAGGCGCTCAGGAGAAGATGTAGCAGGCCCTACAGTACAGATAATTTTGGTTCGACGCATAAAAATTGGGTGTTTAGGAATATCCTGGGGTTTCATCCCAGAACCTACAACATAGATAGCTAACCTATCCAAAATTGCAAGTGTTTCATATGACTTTTATGCCCGTAAAAGTACTTGTTATTTTCTTTTGTTGTCAAGCTATGCGTCGGGGGAATTTGGGGAGGCAGGGGGGCAGGGAGCAGGGAGCAGGGGGAGATGAGGGGGGGACAAGGGGACAAGGGGAAAAATTCCACTTACCCATTACCCATTTATCAATGCCCCATGCCCGATGCCCCATGCCCTATACAAGCGCTAATTGTTCTTTCTGCGCCATTGACAACATTAGGTCAACTACACGATTTGAGTAGCCCCATTCGTTGTCATACCAAGCAACTACTTTAAAGAAGTTAGCGTTGAGTTCAATTCCAGCACCAGCATCAAAGATACTGGAGTGGATATCACCTTGAAAATCGGTGGAAACGACTTCTTCGTCACTGTAGCCAAGGATTCCTTTGAGTTCTCCTTCAGAAGCAGCTTTCATGGCTGCACAAATTTCTTTGTAACTTGTGGCTTTAGCTGTCTTGAAAGTTAAATCAACTACAGAAACATCAGGAGTGGGAACTCGGAACGCCATCCCAGTTAACTTACCCTTCAATTCTGGTAAAACCAGTGCTACAGCTTTAGCTGCACCTGTGGAAGAAGGAATGATATTTTGGGCTGCACCTCTACCGCCGCGCCAGTCTTTTTTGCTAGGGCCATCTACAGTTGGCTGGGTAGCAGTCATGGCGTGAACTGTGGTCATCAAACCTTCGGTCAAGCCGAAATTGTCATTGATTACCTTAGCTACGGGAGCTAAACAGTTTGTGGTACAGCTAGCATTGGAAACAATCGTATGCTTGCTGGGATCAAATAGCTGATGATTAACACCCATCAGCAAAGTAGGAACTAGTTCAGGATCTTTAGTAGGAGCAGAGATTACTACACGCTTGGCACCAGCTTTGAGGTGATTTGTGGCTCCCTCTTGTCCGGTAAACAGTCCTGTAGCTTCTACAACATAATCTACACCTAATTTTCCCCAAGGTAACTCCGACGGATTGCGAATCGATACGCAGGGAATAAAATGCCCATCAATGACGATGCCATCTTCCCTTGCTTCTACCTTACCTTTAAATTTACCGTGGGTTGAATCGTATTTAAATAGATAAGCCAGGTTATCGGGTGGTACTAGATCGTTGATCCCCACAAATTCAATATTGGGGTTATTAATGCCAGCGCGAAGCACAAGCCGCCCGATCCGACCAAATCCATTAATACCTACTTTTAACTTAGCCAAAATTAAACCTCCCGTTTCGACAATTGCAATCCAGGGCTATTACCCTATCTTCAACGCTGCATTCAGCTTGGATTGTTTGGGTCTGACTTAGCTGATCGTTACAGTCAAAAGTTGTTAAGAGTCTATTTTCTTGGCATCTTTTAAGGTTTTGGGCATTGGTAATGGGGAATGGGGAATGGGGAATGGGTAATGGCAATTTTTCCCCTTGTCCCCTTGTCCCCTCATCCCCCTCATCCCCCCCTGCCTATTAGAAATTTAGTAGGGCCATTGCCAATCGCGGATGTCTGGCATATCTTCGCCGTAGCGTTCAATGTAGTGTTTATGCTCAATGAGCTTATCTTGTAACATTTGCTTGACGTAAGCTGCCTTATATCCTAGCTGCGGTACGCGATCGATTACGTCCATGACTAAATGGAAGCGATCGAGATCGTTGAGGACAACCATATCAAAGGGAGTGGTGGTAGTTCCTTCTTCTTTGTAGCCGCGGACGTGGATGTTGTTGTGGTTTGTATGGCGATAGGTTAAGCGATGGATTAGCCAAGGATAGCCATGAAAAGCAAAGATTACTGGTTTGTTGGTGGTGAAAATGGTGTCGAAATCTTTGGGGTTTAAACCGTGGGGATGTTCGCTTTTTGGCTGTAGTGTCATTAAATCAACTACGTTGACTACCCGGACTTTTAAATCGGGGAAATGCTGGCGTAAAATATCTACAGCTGCCAAAGTTTCTAAGGTGGGAACATCGCCAGCGCAAGCCATGACTACATCAGGTTCGCTGTTTTGATCGCTGCTGGCCCATTCCCAAATGCCAATACCTTTGGTGCAGTGTTTAATAGCTGCATCCATGTCTAGATATTGTAGGGCTGGCTGCTTACCAGCAACAACGACGTTGACATAGTTACGGCTTCTCAGACAATGGTCTGTTACCGACAACAAAGTATTAGCATCAGGGGGAAGATAAACGCGAATTATCTCTGATTTTTTGTTAATTACATGGTCGATAAAACCAGGGTCTTGGTGAGAGAAACCGTTATGGTCTTGTCGCCAAACGTGGGATGTTAGCAGGTAATTAAGGGATGCAACGGGTCTGCGCCAAGGGATGTGACGAGTAGTTTTGAGCCACTTGGCGTGTTGGTTGAACATGGAATCAATGATGTGAATAAAGGCTTCATAGCAGGAGAAAAATCCATGACGACCTGTAAGTAAGTAGCCTTCTAACCATCCTTGGCAAGTAGTTTCACTGAGAATTTCCATCACCCGCCCATCAGGGGAGAGGTGTTCGTCTTCTGGGAGAGTTTTAGCAATCCATGTCCGGTCTGTAACTTCAAATACCGCATCTAGGCGATTTGATTGGGTTTCATCTGGCCCAACAATGCGGAAATTGCGGCTTTCCTCGTTTAGTTTGATGACATCGCGCAGGAATTTACCTGTGACTTTGGTGGCTTCACCAATGACTTTTCCTGGTTGCGGAACATCAACCGCGTAGTTTTCAAAATCGGGTAACTTGAGGTCACGCAGTAATATACCGCCGTTAGCGTGGGGATTGTCACCCATGCGCCGATGTCCCTTAGGTGCTAGTTCTGCTAGTTCGGGAATTAAGCTACCGTTAGCGTCGAAGAGTTCTTCAGGTTTGTAACTCTTCATCCAGTCTTCGAGTAACCTCAGGTGTTCTGGCTTTTTGGCGATTTCCCCAAAAGGAACTTGATGCGATCGCCAAAAACCTTCAGTCTTTTTCCCGTCTACCTCTTTCGGGCCTGTCCAGCCTTTGGGTGTTCTTAAAATAATCATGGGCCACTGCGGACGGTCTTTAAAACCATGTACGCGGGCTTCTCTTTGAATACTTTGAATTTCCGTGACTATTGTATCCAGCGTAGCGGCAAATAACTGATGCACGGTTGCTGGGTCGGAACCTTCGACAAAATAAGGCTTATAGCCATAGCCCAAAAATAGGTTCTCGATTTCTTCGTGACTTAACCGTGATAGTAATGTGGGGTTGGCAATTTTATAGCCATTCAGGTGCAGAATCGGCAATACAGCACCATCATGAACAGGGTTGAGAAACTTATTCGAGTGCCAACTAGCTGCTAAGGCTGCGGTTTCGGCTTCTCCGTCACCAATTACACAAGCGACTAACAAATCGGGATTGTCAAAAGCTGCACCGTAGGCATGAGATAAAGCATAGCCTAATTCCCCACCTTCGTGAATTGAACCTGGGGTTTCTGGTGCAACGTGGCTAGGAATACCACCGGGGAAGGAGAATTGTTTGAATAGCCGCTTCATCCCTTCTGCATCTTGGGATATATTCGGGTAGAACTTGCTGTAAGTGCCTTCTAGGTAAGTATTAGCAACCAATCCAGGGCCACCATGACCAGGGCCAGCAATGTAGATTGTGTTGAGGTCGTATTTTGCGATCGCGCGATTGAGATGAACGTAAATAAAGTTTAGTCCCGGTGTTGTTCCCCAGTGACCCAACAGTCTGGGTTTGACATGTTCTAGCTTCAGTGGTTCTCTTAGCAGCGGATTGTCCAGAAGATATATTTGTCCTACTGAAAGATAATTAGCGGCGCGCCAGTAGGCGTTAATCTTCCGCAATTCTTCATCCGTTAAAGGCTTGGATTGAATCGGACTTGCTAAAGTCATATCAAACTCCATTTACATGAGGATGTTGACGAATTCATTCAGTCAGTATGCAAGTTTACTTGTCTAAAGGTAGAGTGTCATCTTACTCATGACGAAGTTTTCCAGTATTTATCTGGAAAGTTGCAAGTAATCGCTGTCACATACAGTTATTTGCTCAAATCTAAAATTAATCTGAAGAAATACAAATGAAGAATCCTTTGCCAGGGTAACAAATTTAGCAGGTTACCTAAATATTTTTAAGCTAAATTTAAAATTAAATTAATGTTTGATTTAAAAGCTTAAAACATTATGAATTAGTGTTTTAAGAGACATTTATTACTGTTTTTGATGGCATTAGTAGATAAAAAAACAAAATATTAACGGGGATCAAAAATATTAAGCTGTTAAGCATATTAAGAAAGCACATTGAGGCTGCAGGGGGGCAGGGAGTAGGTGAGCCAGCGCGGTCTTGGGGGTTTCCCCCATGAGCGACTGGCGAATCCAAAGGAGTGCAAGGGAGAGGGTTTGCAGCGTTTACCAGCATGAAAATGATGCAATTTAAATGACGATTAGCTTACCTCTGTTCAATTGCTTAGCCGAAAATATTACTTGATATTGCTAATCTTGAAATCTTGCTTTTGGCAGAATGCCAACAAGCCTTTGCATATTTAAATTACATAAATAGGAACGGTAAGTATGCCAAATATATAAAGTTTTTGTGATTTCTTAAGCAACATCTGGCACGTTCAGACTTAGGCGTTATCGTCACAGTACATCTAAGAAAATTTATAAAATGTGCAAGCGTTAATAGTAATGATAAATTAGGGATAAAACTCTTAATCCCTTAATACGAATTATTCTTGTTCATAACTATGACGTAATTTTTAAATCAAGTCTTCTGGGTTAACTCCCATTTGTTGCAACCTTTCAGCTAAGATTTGCGATCGCCTTTTTTCTGCTTCTAATGCGGCTTCTGCTTGTTCAGCACGTTGTCGTTCTTGTTCAGTGCGTTGTTGTTCTTGTTCTAGTAATTGGCAAATTTCTATATAAGAGAAAAACTTTGTATCATCAGGACGATAAATCTGTAACTCATCGCCAGAAAAATCAAAGCGGATTCCTAACCTCGGACTCAGCCAATTTGCGATCGCAGGAATAATATCTAACCCAACTTCACCCCGCAGCCAACCTCGTAACTGATTTTTCTCAGGATTGTAAATGTAATACTCTTCTACACCGTAGCGATCGTAAAAGAGAAGTTTTCGATCCATCTCATCTTGAGAATTGCTAAAAGACAGAATTTCAAACACTACCTGGGGTGCAATTCCTGATTCATTCCATTGCTGATAAGAACCGCGTTTACCTTTTGGTCTACCAAACACCACCATCACATCTGGTGCATTAAAAATAGTATTGCGTCCTTCAACGGGATACCAAAATAAATCTCCCGCCACAAATATATTTGGATCGTTAGCGTACAACCAATCTAAATTCTGCTGGATCACCAAAATCCAGCGAAACTGTTCAGTATTATTTGCCATTGGCTGTCCGTCACTATCCGGGTAGATGACTTCTGTTTGGGTTAATGATTCGGCGTGAGCAACCATAAGCTGAAGGAAGCCATATCTAACGCTGCTTGGATTCTAGCACCGCACCGCTGGGAGGAAGTCAAAAGTCAAAAGTCAAAATTTTGAATTATTACGAATTACAAATTACGAATTAATTATTTTTAGATTTCCAATAACCCAGGCGGGGGTGTAATTTCTATTCTGCGCGCTGGTAAATCTACAACAGGTGCGATCGCTTCCACAAAGGGAATTAAAACAGTGTTTTGTTTTTTATCAGGTGCAAATGTCGGATCTAACTCTACTTCTAATAAATCATTACCCGCCGGAATGATATCGACAACTTTACCTACCAGTTCACCCGATGCTTGCAAAAACACTTCTAAGCCAAGCAAATCGGGAACATAAAACTCATCTTCAGCCAATTGTGGGCGATCGCTTTCTGGCACCATAATCTTACAACCACGCAATTCCTCTACTTGGTTGCGATTTTCCACACCAGCTAATTTGATCACATACAAATTTTTTCCTTCGATGTAACGCCCAGCTACTAATTCTATTGGTTGCGGTTCCATATCACCAGGACGCAATATCCAGCGTTTTCCTGGTACCTCAAACCGTTCAGGAAAGTCGGTATTGGGATACACCCGCATCTCTCCAGCTAAACCTTGAGGTGCAACAATCTTCCCAATCTCCAGCCAATCATCCAATTTTGGATTTTGGATTTTGGATTTTTGATTGGTAACTTTTTTCCTTTCTTCCTTCGTGTTCTTTGCGCCAGCGCGGTTCATTCTCACTATTTAATTCAGTTATGGACAATCGTCCTAAAAAACAAAAAGTCTTGGATGGTGCGTTAGCCTGCGGCATAACACACCCTACTCAGTTTAAGCACTTACAGCCGCGCCTTGATAGGCTTGTTCTGCTACCTTCGCCAGCCGTCTCATTCCAGTTACTAATTCCTCATCGCTACCTGTGAGGCTGATACGGAGACATTGCTGCTTGTGAGGCCACTCTTCTTTTAAGCCAGGGAAGAAAGTACTACCAGGGACAACAATGACACCTACTTTTTTCAATTCTTGGTAAAATTCCCAATCGCTAATTGGTAAATCCTTTAACCACAGCCAAGCAAAGATAGCTCCTTCACCACGATGCAGGAACCAAGGTAAATCCTTGGGCATTGATGCATCTAATGTATTTTCTAATACGCTGAACTTGTTTTGATAGAACGGGCGGATCACTTGTTCGGCTATTTCAGCTAACGCACCTGAATTAATAGCACGGGCTGCGATCGCTTGTCCATAACGCGAAGAATGCAAGCTAGCATTTGTTTGGAATGACTCTAAAACTTGAATAGTCCTTTCATTACCAATTGCAATTCCAATTCTTTCCCCAGGTAAACCCGCCTTAGATAAGCTGGTGCAATGAATGATATTTTCCTCAAATATCAAGGACATATCTGTAAAATTCAGCGCTGGGAAAGGCGGCGCATAAGCAGAGTCAATGAATACTGGCACATCGTAAGGTGCAGCGAGGGCAGCAATTTTTCTCACTTCCTCATCAGTGAGTACATTCCCTGTAGGATTACAAGGACGAGAGAAAATCACGCAACCCGTACTTTCGGAAATTGATAGCTGGCTAAAATCAGGACGATATTTAAATCTGTGTGCAGACTCATCAATATCTAAAGTTGGCTTATAAGCAATTAAAGCTTCTGGAACCAAGCAAATTCCACCGTAACCGGTGTAGTCGGGGCTGAGAGGTAAGACAATCTGCTTGAGTTCACCAGTAGTAGTGTAACCACCAAAAGCATTAGCAGCGTAAAAATAGAGAGTTTGGCTACCAGGAGTAATTAAAATATTGCGATCGCTTAACTTTAACCCATAGCGGCGATTAAAATCATTGGCGATCGCTTCAATTAATGGTGCATAACCTTGGCTGGAACCATATCGGCAAACCACTTCACCATATTCTGAGCTAGCGAGTAAATCTGCTGTACAATCGCGCCATAATCGCTCTACTGCGGGCAAAATCAACGGATTACCCGCACTCAAATTAATTAATTCCTGCCCTGCATTAGCTTTTAACGTTTCCACAATATCTTTCATAATTGCGCGAACGCCAGTCAGGTTGGACATTTGAGCGCCAATTTTAGTAAGGGCAGGATTCATAGGCTGTAAAGAAAATAGATTTATTGAGAAAGTGACAAATTCTTATGAGGGGATTGCTGCTATCACAAATTTTACGCTGTTGCTCCAACAGCTATTTCCACCTTTAATTAATCTAACTAGAGAATGACATTTTAACAAAGTCACAATATTTTTATAATTTTTTTGTGTTTGTCATTTGTCATTTGTCATTTGTCATTCGTCATTAGTTATCCCCCTCATCCCTCTCATCTCCCTCATCCCCCTCATCTCCCTCATCTCCCTCATCCCTCTCATCTCCCAATCCCCATTCCCCAGTCCCCATTCCCCATTCCCCAAACTTTCTGTAAACTCAGATCAGCATACAGGAGGGCTGAAGTTTGGAAGTTAAAGCCGCAATCGCTTACGGCGCGGGTAAGCCGTTAACTATTGAAACCGTTCAATTATCAGGGCCTCAAGCTGGGGAAGTATTGGTTGAGATTAAAGCTAGTGGTGTTTGTCATACCGATGCTTACACTCTTTCTGGTAAAGATCCAGAAGGTTTATTTCCCGCAATTTTAGGACATGAAGGCGCAGGTGTAGTTGTGGAAGTAGGCGCTGGGGTAACTAGTGTCAAGCCTGGTGATCATGTGATTCCCCTATATACCCCAGAATGTCGCCAGTGTGAATATTGTCTCAGTCAGAAAACAAATCTCTGTCAAGCTATTCGCAGCACCCAAGGACGGGGTTTAATGCCCGATGGTACAAGTCGCTTTAGTATTGGTGGAGAAATGATTCACCACTACATGGGTACCTCCACCTTCGCTAACTATACAGTGTTACCAGAAATTGCTGTAGCTAAAATTCGTGAAGATGCCCCATTTGATAAGGTTTGTTATATAGGCTGCGGTGTCACCACAGGAATTGGCGCAGTTATTTATACAGCCAAGGTAGAAGCAGGCGCAAAAGTAATAGTTTTCGGCTTAGGTGGTATTGGCTTAAATGTCATCCAAGGGGCGCGCTTAGTAGGAGCCGATATGATTGTTGGGGTAGATTTAAATCCCAAAAAACGCGCTTTAGCCGAAAAATTTGGCATGACGCACTTTGTTAATCCCCAGGAAGTTGAGGGTGATTTAGTTCCCTATTTAGTTGACTTAACCAAAGGCGGCGCTGATTACACTTTTGAATGTATTGGTAATGTGAATGTCATGCGCCAAGCATTAGAATGCTGCCATAAAGGTTGGGGTGTAAGCGTCATTATTGGTGTTGCTGGTGCAGGACAAGAAATTAGCACTCGTCCATTTCAATTAGTAACTGGACGTGTTTGGAAAGGTTCTGCATTTGGTGGTGCTAGGGGACGTACAGATGTGCCAAAAATTGTTGATTGGTATATGGATGGCAAGATAAATATTGATGATTTAATTACTCATGTCATGCCAATTGAAGAAATAAATCATGCTTTAGAATTAATGCATGAAGGTGAATCAATTCGTAGCGTTGTCACATTTTAATTGTTAGATTTGAATTAAGGTGTGTATTGCTTTTAGAGAAAACAAATTCGTAGGGTGTGTTACGCCGTAGGCTAACGCACCTCATCCCAATTTCAAACGAGAACGCGACAGATACACATCCCCAAACCCTCGTCATATCTGGATTTTGAATGGTATTAGATTGTTGGCGGTGCGTTGCGCTACGCGACAACACACCCTACACAAATTTATATTTAGATAGATTTTCATAATTACCAATTACCAATTACCAATTCACCAAATTAGGAGATTTACATGGTTACTACCAATGAAGCAATAAACATCACTCCTAAAGAAAAACCACTTGCAGAAAAGCGTGTCACTTTGAATAATATCAGTTGGGATGCCTATGAGCAGATTCTTGAAGCTTTAGGTAATAATCGAGCCGCCAGACTTACATATTACCAGGGTATGTTGGAGATTATGACTCCTTTAGAAGAACATGAAAGTGCTAACAGTTTAATCGGACAATTGATTGAATTACTAGCAGAAGAACTCTATTTGAATCTGAAGAGTATGGGTTCAACTACTCTCAAGATTCCCAGGCTCAAATCTAGCCCAGAACCTGATAGATGTTATTACATTCAAAATGAACCTGCTGTCAGAGGTAAAACAGTAGATTTAGCAGTAGATCCGCCTCCAGATTTGATTTTAGAAGTAGATATTACTCATACAGATATCAATAAAAAACAACTTTATCAGGAAATGAAGGTTCCTGAATTTTGGCGTTATAACGGTAGCAAATTAACTATTTATTTGTTGACGCAAGGTGAGTATGAAGAATCAGCAACTAGCGCGACATTTCCGATATTAACTAAGTCAATGGTGTATGATTTTTTAGCACAATGTAAAACTCAGGGAGAACCCCAAACTAAGCGCGCTTTCCGTAAAATATTGCGCGAACAAATCCAGCAGTAATTGATTTTAAGTTTTCCAAAATAGCTTTAGCCGTGTGCAGAAGCTTGTTAACAGAGCAATTGGTAAAGTGTAGACTATTCCTTTGATTACTCCCATTACAGGTGTAGTAGTATTGGCTATAATCCAATCTTCTATTCCCGTAAGTTGTAAGATTGGCCAGAGAAGATTCGCAAAGGCTACATAAGCAATCATGGGATTTTGCCCATTATCAATTAAAAATTGCAGCCATTTTTTCTGCCCAAAGATATCAATTACTATAGTAAAAATAATCAATAAAAAAATTGCGATCGCACTTGTGACAAAATAATAGCTATAGGTAGAGGGGTCTTTATGAATACCTCCTTGGAATGGCTCAAAAAATAAGCCTAGTAACAACCAGTAAGCTCCCCATTGATAAAATTGCTTGAGTAGATAATCTATCTCTGTTTCTGGTTGCTTAAATAATAACCAGCTTGCGCCACAAATCGCAGCGCTTACTAGAGTAGTTTGCCAAATCCAACGCGCTTGCAAGCCTACTAATAATACTAAGCAAATCATCAACATAGATACAATAATCAACCATAAACGCTGACTATAGCGAGAGCCTAAAAGCCGATGATTGGCTGATATTTCTGGAGATTGATTACTTTTTTGTATCCAGTTTAATATCAAATCCCCAACAATAGTTCCAGGAATAATAATAAATAAATACTTTAAATAATAAAACTGAAAAATCCAAGAAAACTTTAAATCATTTCCGAGAATTGGTATAGCTGAAGCTGTCCATAAAATTTTGACCCAGCCATCAGCATTAGCAGAGAATTGCAAAGCAATCAAATATCCCAGTAATCCCAAACGTAAAAGCAAATTAGAGCGTGTACATAACCAAGTTAGTGAACCAAAAACAGCCATATTTGCTAGTACTATTAATATTGGATCGCCACGTTCTATTAAAAAGCCTTTACCACCATATTGCAGTTGAGAAATAATAGCGATCGCAGCGATAAAGCCTGCTATATTTAGCCATACGCCATATTTACTCCACCTCCCTAAAATCGACCAACTACCAAACATTAAAAACAGCAATACGAAACCCAGCATTGCTACATACCATGTTTTGTCAGTTGGGTTGTTATTGATGGTATACGGACGGAGATGTTGCAAAATAATTGCAAAAGCTCCTAGCATGAAGCCGCGCTTTAAAATATATAAAATAATTCTAGAAATACTCCATCCTTGAGCAATACGGCGTGATAGTGCTAAGGGTATGGCAGCACCCATTGCAAATAAAAATAAGGGGAAGACTACATCTACCCAAGTTAAGCCAGCAATTTGAGAATTAAAGGCATGAGTTGGGGGTGGCTCTTGAGCATGATACATCCAAGCTGGCAAAATTTTATATCGAATTGTGCCGGAAAAGACCATCGCTAAGATTGCCAATCCCCGCAGTGCATCTAACGCATCGGCGCGTTTTATATTTTTAGTAGTAATATTACTTTCCTGAGTCAATGGAATTACCTGAATTCAGGAAATTTAGTATAGCAGCCTTAAATTATTTGCGAAAGTAACTTACCCTAAAAAGAAACTATATGTTTGCTCTCTACAAAATAAATGCTTCAGGGTTTAGCAGTGCTAAACCCCTACAATAAATGTATATGTAAGAGTTTGCGTAAATTTTGTTGGTATCTCACATACTCTAATTTAAACAAATTACAAATGATTATTGAGTAGGATGCGTTAGCGGCGAGAGTACGGCATCAGTGTCAACTCTAATTGAAGCAAATGAAAAATGACAAATGATTATTTAGAGATAATAAAAGACCTAGTAGCCATTTGAATCAATCTTTCAGGTGATTTTGCTCGATTTACTGTGAGGCGCGAAATCCGATATTTATCCTGTAACCAACGGAAGCGTAAAATTGTGCTGTTATACAGATAACCTGATTGATAATACTTTGCTGCATAGGTTTCTACTTGATGATTCATAGAACCATAAGGATATGCAATATGCCGAGCAATCTCCTGCGGTGCTGCTAAACCAGCCAGACATTCTCTAAGTTCAATTTGAGCTTGAGCTAATTCCTGATTTAACTCAGAAACATTAATTTTAGCTAAATCTTTGTGGTTTTCTCCGTGAGATTGAATATCATAAAATCCCTTGGCAAATCCTGTTCTCAAATCCTCACAACTCAGGTATGTAGTTGATGGATGATGAATTTTAGCTAATGTACCAGGATTGACAAATAAAACTATTTTGATTTTTTGCTTAAATTCTTTTTCTAACCTTTCTAAAACTGGAACAATGTTAGTATATACAGTTTTATAGCTGTCATCGAAGCTTAACATTATGGGCTTTTTACCGACATATTCTTGGGGAATCTCTCGGTTGCGATCAATAAAGTAATCATATAAGTCTTGAGTTGATAAAAACCAGTAATTATTACGAGCCAAGTATTCTAAAAACTTTTCTAAATCTTGCATTGCATAAGACATTTTTGCAGCTATTGGATTCTGAATAAGTCCAAGGTTAGGATTATTCAGATCAACAATGCCGTGAAATCCTAAAAGTGGAATTCTGGGAGCATTTATATAAGAAAGCAATAGTGTAATTGTTAAAAAGGATACAACAATATATAAAGAAACAAATTGTAAATTAGATTTATTTTTTAGCTTAAATTTATGCCTTCTAGATATCAAAGCCATTGTTCTGTAATGTAATTAATAATAGATTCTCTGTACTCAAGTAATGATTTTGAAGCTGAGGAGTAGAAGTAAGGGTATTACCCCTACCACCAGTAAGTGAGTTTTTAGATTATGCAAATAGAATGTCTTGGGTTTTCCTGATCTGTCTGATTACCAATTTCTCTATATCTCATGGCATTCAGAACTCTTGGGGTTCCATCCGAGACAAAACTATTTAGATATTTTTTGCATGTTAATTTAGTCTGCTATCCAACTAAAGACTAAACTGGTGCAAATGGTATTTGGCAAACCTAGCAAGGATTCTGGCTCAAGAAATCCATTTTGTCAAATTCATAGGACTTACGCAAAAACGCTTTAGTACATTACACTAGGCAGTCAGACTAGGAATGAATTCCTAGTCTCATAGAAAAAGTCATCTCAAGATGACTAAAGATGCCCAAAATTTTGATTCTACTTTAGTTTTCTTACAACATTAAGCCTTAAAGTTTGAACATTAAGCCTTAAACCTTGAGCATTAAGGGTTAAAGTTTGAACATTAAGCCTTAAACCTTGAGCATTAAGGGTTAAAGTTTGAACATTAAGGGTTAAACCTTGAGCATTAAGCCTTAAACCTTGAACATTAAGGGTTAAAGTTTAAGCGATCGCCTATGCAGGCAATGTTATTGTATACAGCAGATAGCAAGTTGGTAAGTTACAGATAATTGTAATGTTTTCCAAGAGTGACAAAACAGGGTTAATGTGAAACCCGCTTTGTAGCAAGGTTTTTGCCCTCACCCCCAACCCCTCTCCCACCAGGAGAGGGGAGCAAGAGATTTAATTCCCCTTCTCCTGCGGGAGAAGGGGTTAGGGGATGAGGGTGCGAGGTATTTGTACAACGCCCGCCCTATATAGCTTTTAACTTAAGTTGACACAACTGGGCATTGCCTTGCACCTATAATCTGCCGCATTCTTTTTCAAATTGGTATAACTTATTGCGGAGAATGTATCTTTTATTAACTCCAAAAATGCAGACAACAAAGAGAAAGAAGTTCCATTTTAAAATTAGGTTTAATCTGTTTCTTTATTAAATACTTCTAAGATTTGACGACAAATTTGTTTGAGCTTTTCTTCAATGTGAGAGGAAGGGATAGAAGCACCTACAATACTCCATTTGTCTATTGTTGAAAGTCGCCATGCTTCACCGCGATGATCGAATGCAGCAATTTCTACACCGATCGCACGCCGCACATTACTTACTTGGTCTTGATAAAATCGGATTTGAATTAAGACGCTGCGACTGCGCCAGGATTTGCTGATTCCAGGAAAGTGAAAACCGATGTCTATAGAGTCTGGATCGACTAACTCCCGTGTTTCAGGATCGTTCTTCCAAGGTTTAAGATCCGATTTGGCATCAGGAAACTCAAATTTAAACAAATTAACTACCGTAGCAATCTTGCTGGCGAGTTCAAGGTTAGTTGCTTGTTCAGATGCGTTCACGAAAAAACACTCCTATATTGCATCGGCTTAAGGGAAATCTGAATAAAAAACGCCAGAAGGTAGATGGTATTAGTGTTTCAGCTTATCAATCTCTCTTATGTTTCGCAACTATAAATTATGTTTTCCTAACATCATTGTGAACAAAAGCTGTCAAAAAGTGCTTATTGAAGTTTGTAGGCAAATAAATATATTGAGTAATTATACTTAAATTTTACAAAAATTACGCAATCAATTGGCTATTTTAAAAAAATAAAAGCTGGTATTAAAAATTTTGCCAAAATCCTTTTCTGGTAAGAACTATAACTGACACTTGCGATCTAAAATTACACTGTTAGTCGGCAAACAAACAGCAAATTATTTCAGTATATGTCGCGTCAACGCTCTCTTTTGTCATTGGTTTTCGTATTATTGGCAACCCTACTGATCAGTTGTGGCAGTCCTACTGTCGCCAAAGCACCACCTACTTATACAACAGCACAACTGACGAAAATTCAGACATATGTGCCAGAGATTCAGGCTGTGCGCGATCGCTTAGACGAACTAAAAGACCTCATCCAACGCAAAGATTGGATCTTCGTGGGTAATTTTATACATGGGCCGTTAGCAGAAGCTCGGTTAGACATGACTTATGTGATTCCTAACCTGTTACCCCAGGATCAAGCTATAGCACGTCAAACAGCACGTGATTTGTTTAACCATTTGGTAAAAATCGACCAAGCTGCAACATCTGGCAATAGTATACTTGCTTTAAATAATACTCAAGCAGTGGTTGCAGATCTAGATAAATTCCTCAGTCTGCTTCCCAAAACAAGCGCTGAAGCTGAGTCATAAGTACGGAGTTGTAGGAAGTTCCAAGTAAAAATATTCCACTATTATTGTTGACGGTTGACAGTTGACTGTGAACCGTCAACAACCTTAAGGGGGATAATTGATTTTTTGGAGTTCCTTTAAGCTATGAGTTAGGAGTTAGGAAGCAAAAATTTCTAACTCCTAACTTTTTGGATAAAGTCATGAGTCATGTAGTTATTATCGGTTGCGGTGTAGTTGGGGCAGCGATCGCCTATGAACTAAGTCAAGTTAAAGGTCTAAGTATCACTGTTCTGGATAGCCAGCCTCCTGCACAAGCTTCTACTGGCGCTGCACTTGGCGTTTTAATGGGTATCATTAGCCAAAAACTTAAAGGTAAAGCTTGGCAGTTACGACAAACTAGCGTCCAACGCTATGAAACCTTAATTCCCGAATTAGAAGCAATCACAGGGCGAAAAATCCCTTTTAATCGCCAGGGAATCCTCAGCCTTTGCTTAGAAGGGGAAGATTTAGCAGACAAACAAAAATTACTAGAAATTCGCCAATCCCAAGGCTGGAACTTAGAAATTTGGGACAAAGCTAAACTGCAAAATCTCTGTCCCCAGATAGTTAACGAACAAGTAACTGGTGCTGTCTATTCTCCGCAAGACCGCCAACTTGACCCCACAGCTTTAACATTAGCTTTAGTTGAGGCTGCTCAACACAACGGCGTTACCTGTAAATTTGGCGTGACTGTGTTAAATGCCCAATCTTCACCGCAATTAACACCAAGCGAAAACTCTGCCCAAGTTTGTCACCAACTAGAAACCACAGATGGAACAATTACGGCTGACTGGGTTGTTGTCGCCGCTGGTTTGGGTTCCACACCCTTGACATCGCAACTCAATCAAAAAATTGATATCCGTCCTGTGCTGGGGCAAGCATTACAAGTTAGTTTAGGGCATCCATTAGGAAATCCTGACTTCCAGCCAGCAATCACGGGGAATGATGTGCATATTGTCCCCGTCGCTAATGGCGACTACTGGATTGGTGCAACTGTAGAATTTCCTAGTGATCGCGATGAAATTCCCCCCAATCAAGAACTACTCGAATCTGTCAGACAACAAGCGATCGCATTTTGCCCAGAATTAGCCAGCGCAACAATTGTCCGCACTTGGTCAGGTTTACGCCCCCGCCCCGAAGGCCGCCCAGCCCCAGTTATAGGAAAATTACCAGGGTTTAGTAATGTCCTCCTAGCCACCGGACATTATCGCAACGGTGTTTTACTCGCACCCGCCACAGCTTATGCAATTCGTGAGATGATTATTCCTAGCAATTCTCAATAACAATCTACTTTTTTATCATTTTGCTTTGGCATTTCATGCCAAAGGTTTTTGCATGAAAAATTGATACTTAGTCATTAGTCATTAAAAAACAAATGACTAATGACTAAGCGCAAAGTTCTGAGCGGAGGTTTCCTCCGCTCAGAACTTTGTAAGAATAACAAATGACAAATTGATTTAATAGGAACCTAGCGTGTCAATAAACGAAAATAAAATCACCGTAAATTCATTAGATTGGTTCTATCGCGAAGCTGCACCAATTGGCAGAACTGACTTAATACCTGTAGTATTACTACACGGCATAGTTTCACAAAGTTACAGTTGGCGCAACATTTTACCTGCTTTAGCTAGCCAGGGAACAAGAGCGATCGCCCCCGATTGGATTGGTTATGGCTTTTCCGCAACTCCCGAAAAACGAGATTTTGCCTACACTCCAGAAGCATTTATTACAGCTTTAGAAGGATTTATTAAAGCTTTAGAACTGGAAAAATTTTCTTTAGTTGTCCAAGGTTTTTTAGGTTCTGTAGGCTTACAATATGCCTTACGTCACCCAGAACAAATTGCTAACTTAGCTATTTTAAATGCACCTATTTCACCTACTGCTAAATTGCCTTGGAAAATTAAACAAATGGGCTTACCTTTAGCAGGTGAAATGATGACCCAAGACCCCCTTTTAGTTGATAGAACCTTAGAAGGTGGTAGTCGTTACCGCATAGAAGATAAAGATTTAGATGTTTATCGCCGTCCATTCTTGAAAAGTTCTGCACCAGGGCGGAGTCTGCTTGCAACTATTCGCAATTTGCAACTCGATTCAGCTATGCAAGAAGTTCAATCTGGGTTTAAACAATGGCAACAACCAATTTTAATTCAATGGGGAATGATTGACCCTTGGTTACCTGTAGAGATAGCACAAAGTTTTGTCGATTCCGTACCCAATGCAGAATTAGTCAAACTAAATAACGTTGGTCATTACCCACAAGAACATTATCACGAAACGATTCTCGAAGACCTTTTGCCCTTTATGCGGCGTGCAGAATCAAAATAATTGTCATTTCTCATTTGTCAAAAATCCTCCTTTTCCCAATTACCAATTACCAATTACCAATTACCAATTACCAATTACCAATTACCAATACCCTTTTCAAACTAATGGCGGTTGAAGCGCAAGTTTAGTCAATTCTGGACAATAGTATCCAGCAATTTGTTTTGCGATCGCATCTGGTCGAGAAATTTGATCTAAATTTGTCCTGTTACCTGTTCTAGCAACAAGCCCAACAAGTAATAGCCTGTATTGTCATAGGCGCTAAACTCTCCTGGCGGAAACTTCAAGGGTAGATGATTTACTAAAGCCAAAATTTCCGATTTATCTAAATCAAGGCGGGTAATTTCCCAGTAGTTTGGCGCATCCGTATAGCTGGGAATCCCTGACTGATGAGACAGAATTTGCTTGATTGTCACACTTTGCCAAGCTAAGGGTAAGTCATCGAGATAAATTGCGATCGCATCTTCTAACGAAATTACCGCTTCTTCTACCAACATCATTATTGCTGTAGCAGTGAAAGTTTTCCCAATAGAAGCAATTTCATAAGCGGTGTGTGGGGTTGCTGGTACAGAATGTTCCAAATTCGCCAACCCATAGCCTTGAACCAAAACAGCTTCACCCTCTCGAACTACCGCCACAGAGAGTCCTGGAATCTGCTTCTCAATCATCATCTCTTGGATGTATTCGTCAATTATCATTGGCTTTAATTTGTGTTGTATATGCTCAATTTAAGTCTTCAACAATCTATGAATTTCGAGGATGTGCTAGCTCATTAAAAAAATACGCATTAATAGTTATTTTTATTCAATAAATTTGCTGTTCATTTATTAAATAGCAATAATTTTTTTAGCAATATATACCTGACAACAAATAACAGATAAATCAGTAAAACATTAATCAATAAGATATTTTAATGATACTTGGCTTAAATATAAAAATATGCGTTGTAGTACATAATAATACACTTTCAAATGCTTTCTCTAGCTTAGCTTTTGGCGTGAAACGCTTTACATGAAACTTATATTGTTTAAGAATCAAATCGCATTGCTATAGCATGAATTGGCTATGCATAAATTCCCAATTATGCGCCAGATATTTCAAATATCTTAATCCTATTAAACTTTATATTTCCTGTATAAAACAACTGATAAATTAGCAACAGATCCACTTGTCAAATTATTTACATTGGGAGAAAAATATGCAGCTTTTTCAACGTCACAACTACCGCAAATTGAAACGTATTATCGGCATTGTTCTACTAGCTGTATTTCTGCATCTTGGTATCAGTTTAATATCTGGGTTCTTGCCTACTAATGCAAATGTGAATTTGGCTTCAGCACAATTAGCGCCACAAACGCAAACTTACACAATTTTTTGTCAGAGAACACCAATTAACCCTATTGAACAGGATTCCAGCCCAGTAGAAGTAGGAGTAAAGTTCTTTGCCGATGTTGATGGTCAGATTAATGCTATTCGCTTCTACCGGGGTGTAGCTATTGATAGTGGGTACATAGTTCACTTATGGAATGCCAATGGTGAATTACTCAGACAAGGAATGGCTGTAGAGGGACAGCAGCCTGCACCTGGTTGGCAAACAGTCCAGTTATATCCACCTGTCCCCATTCAAGCAGGACAAACTTATGTTGCCTCATACTATGCAAGTCAAGGGCAATATGCTCAAGATATGGGATACTTCAAAACTGCCGTCAATATTAGCCCATTACATATTCCCGCCGACAGCATAGACAATCCTAATGGTGTGTATTTTTATAGTACGGGAGGCGGTTTTCCCACTCAAGGACATCAGGGCAGTAATTACTGGGTAGATGTCGTTTTTAAACCAAATACGAGCAACCCAACATCATACTAAAACTATTAGTATGCCTAAATTTGAGTACACTACATATAGCGTCTCTTGTAGAAGAACTTACTGGCGTAAGATTTGAAAGGTCTATTTCACCGTAAGTTACAACTGATTAGCAACATTGTGCATCTACCTATATATTTTATTTACTTGAAAACCCTGTCTAGCCTTTATTTGGGTTCGCGTAACTCTTAGCTGGATATGCAGCAATTATATATTTCAGTCATCATTACATATTTTCCTAATGCAGAAAATTGCAACACCTATTTTTCGTTCTCACCTCAAAGCTAGAGATTTATCGATAGAGAATGCGTTACACTTCTTAATCGATTATGCTCGTGAGCAATCAGCCTTCGCATAAGGTTTTACCGTAACCTGATAAAGGGAGTGCTTGCGGCCATTCAGGCGTTCGCTACTCCACAACAACTTGAGAAAGGCAGGTTACAATTCATGGCTTATTCTTGGTTTAAAGCTTTTCATATCATTGGCTTCGTAGTTTGGTTTGCTGGGTTATTTTACCTAGTGCGTCTTTTTATCTATCACGTTGAAGCAAACCAAGAAGCAGAACCAGCACGCACGATACTGAAAAATCAGTATCAAATTATGGAAAAACGCCTCTACAATATCATCACTACCCCAGGAATGTTAGTGACGGTAGCAATGGCAATTGGTTTAGTTAGTACTGAACCAGATGTATTAAAAGAGGGTTGGTTACATATCAAACTGTTGTTTGTTACTCTCTTAATTGGCTATCATCATTACTGCTCTCGCCTCATGAAAAAATTAGCAGTAGATGAATGTCGTTGGAATAGTCAACAGTTACGTGCTTTAAATGAAGCGCCTACAGTGATGTTGATGGTGATTGTATTACTGGCTGTGTTCAAAAATAATCTGCCTACTGATATCACCGCTTGGGTTATTTTTGCATCGATTATTTTAATGGCAGTGACTATTCAGCTTTATGCTAAAAAACGCAAGCGCGATAAAGAAAAGCTAGAAGCACAAATAGGACAGGTTGTACAAGAACAAGGCTAATACCGCAAGGTATATAATACCCAGTCCCAAATACCCAGTCCCCAGTCCCCGATCATTTTTATTTTTGGCAGGTTTAGTTTGTTGGATAAAATAAACTAAACTTGCCAAAATTTATAGGAGGTAAACCCACTATGAATAATCAGCAGTTATTTCATAATCGTGTGGCAATACTGGCAACTATGCATCAAAAAGAGAAAGCTATTGCCCCTATCTTGGAAGAGTTAAATCTTCAAATCATAGTACCCCAGGATTTTAATACTGATATTTTTGGGACATTTACTAGAGAGATAGAACGACCTGGAACTCAAATTGAGGCAGCTAGGTTAAAAGCGGAAAAAGCACTAGAATTAACAGATACAACTTTAGCGATCGCCAGTGAAGGTAGCTTTGCACCTCACCCTTATATCCCTTATGTTTACTCTAATCGCGAAATCGTTATTTTATTAGATAAAGAAAATGACTTAGAAATTGTTGGCGAAGAATTATCATTAGAAACTAATTTTAATCATCAGATAGTAGAAAATTTCGCAGCAGCCTATGATTTCGCATTAAAAGTTGGTTTTCCTGAACATGGATTAGTTGTGAGTTGTCAGGAATTACCTCAAGATAGTAGAGAGATAATTAAAGGTATTACTACTAAAGAAAAACTTTTAGCAGCAATAAATTGGGCGTTAAATAATTCTCCCGATGGTAAAGTGCATCTGGAAACCGATATGCGCGCACTTTATAACCCCACTCGGATGCAAAATATTGCCAAAGCTACCCAGAACTTATTAAAAAAGCTAAAAAGCCAATGTCCACAATGTTTTACGCCTGGATTTGAGATTACAGAACGAATTAAAGGCTTACCCTGTGAAATTTGCGCTACACCTACAAATTTGTTGCTGTCTGTAGTGTATCAATGCAAAAAATGCGGTTTCAGCCAAGAAAAATTGTTCCCTGAGGGTAGAGAGTTTGCAGATCCGGCGCAATGTATGTATTGCAACCCGTAGCTGAGATTTCACCTGATAATTTTACCAATGGAAAGGTTAGAGGTCTTTTTCCCTTTCCTCATTCCCCTTTTTCCCCTTAACCCACAAGTATTACTATATTTCGTTGTCCCAAAATAGAAAAAACCCCCTTGCCATTGACAAACAAGAGGGTAAAAGTATGGTGTGAGGAGCAAACTCAATGTTTGCTTAAAACTAGTTTAACAACTATATGTGGAAATTACATATACCTCGTATGAAAATCATGCGAATTCTGTATGAAGATAAGTAAATTTAATGAAGTCATACTTAATACAGGTTTAATAAATTTCATAGAGCAGTAAGTAACACAATTACAAATGCTTTTTCTATTTACACCTTATTGGATTCAAGGCAGCTAGAGAATAGTAGCTATATGACTTTACACCAGTAAATCCAAACATCAAACCAGATTCCTATATAATTCAAGTTTACTGATTTAATTGAAGGCAAAAATTGTGACGCACATCAGATTGTCACCCTCTTGGCAAACAGTACTGTCTGAAGAGTTTGATAAACCATATTTCAGTAAGCTGCAAACTTTTTTATTAGCGGAACGCCAATCTTATACTATCTATCCACCAGAAGAAAAAATTTTTTCAGCTTTTGAATTAACACCTTATGAGCAGGTAAGTGTTTTGTTACTTGGTCAAGATCCTTACCACGACCACAATCAGGCACATGGATTATGCTTTTCTGTGCAACCTGGTATTAAGCCTCCACCATCGTTAATTAATATCTTTAAAGAACTCAAAGATGATGTAGGGTTTAATATTCCCAATCATGGATATTTAGTCTCATGGGCTAAACAAGGTATTTTGATGCTGAATGCAGTACTCACTGTTAGAGCACATACACCAAATTCTCATAAAAATCAGGGTTGGGAAACTTTCACAGATGCAGTA
Source organism: Calothrix membranacea FACHB-236 (assembly GCF_014696315.1). Classification (GTDB taxonomy): domain Bacteria; phylum Cyanobacteriota; class Cyanobacteriia; order Cyanobacteriales; family Nostocaceae; genus Aulosira; species Aulosira membranacea. The sequence continues at coordinate 32,197 of NZ_JACJPX010000032.1, read as the reverse complement.
ATTAGCAAAGTGAACCAAAAGCTAGATCCGGTTGTGTTTGTGTTGTGGGGTGGATATGCCCAAAAAAAGCTGAAATTAATAGATACAACACGACACAAAGTGATTCAATCAGCGCACCCTTCACCCCTTTCTGCGCGTAATGGTTTTTTTGGTAGCAAACCTTTCTCAGCGATTAATTCAGCCTTGCGTTCCTTTGGTAAGCCAGAGATTAATTGGCAAATTCCAGATTTATAGGGTCTATAAATTAGGGACTAAAGAAATTTATAGATAATGATTTGAATTAATTAAAGCTTACGCAAGTGTCACATTTTTTTCGTTCAGGCTGTCAAGAGTCAAGGGTCAAAAGTCCAAAAAACCTGAATTTTTGACCCTTGACCCTTGACCTTTGACTCTTAAACCAGAAGATGGGTGTACCAGTTGCGTAAGTCCTGTTAATATAAATTTATTTCCCCCTTGCTGATATTACAAAGAGGAAAAGGGAGACAAAGCTGATATAAGGACAAATACCAAACACCAAGCGCCAAATACCAAATGCCTCATCCCCCATACTTGATTGAGGCGTTGCTAAATCATGGATGATTTCGCTAATTATGAATGAATTATTAATTATTGAAATTGATAATTAATAATTCATTTATGCAACGCTTCTATTTAATATTGACTACCTGAATTTCGATGTTCAATAGCAGTGAAGCCATCGTTTTCTAAGACTTCTCCACTATTAACTACGGCATAAATTAAATATCTGTCGCCGCATTCTAGTTGATTTTGGACTGTACATTCTAAATAAGCTAAAGCTTCATTTAAAATTAAGCAGCCATTGTCAGCGGTTTGGGTAGGAAGATTTGCAAAGGGATTTTCGCCTAAACTGCTGTGACGAGAAAAATAGCGCCGGACATTTCTGCCTTCTTTTAAGATATTCAGCACAAATTTGTCACCAGGATGGCGCATTAAATCAGCATTTTGCTCTTGAGCGATCGCAATCATAATTCCTGGGGGGTTAAAAGTTGCCTGGGATACCCAAGAAGTTAAGATACCTTTGTGATGATCGCGATCGCGAGTTGTAACGACGCACAAAGAACCGATAATTCTGCCTACTGCTTGTTCGGTGCGGTCTACTTGCGCTTCTGTTACTACTTGGCGAGAAGTACGCAGTTTCTTGGTTTTCTTTAAGGTTTGGGCAAAAGTCGCACCTGCATCTTGACACTGCTGTAAAACATAGGGAGTGGGGCTAAAGCGAACTCGAATTGTCTCAAACCCTAAACCATAATTGGCATCTTTAAGCTTACTTTCGATTAAATCAATCGCTTCGCCACTCCAACCGTAGGAACCAAAAACCCCAGCTAACTTAGTTTTTGCTCCCGCTGCGAGGACTATTCCTAAAGCCGTTTGAATTTGCGTTGGCGCATGACCGCCTAAAGTAGGCGAACCTATAATTAAGCCATCGCAAGCTTCAACAACGCGGGTAATTTCCGCCGCATCTGCTAGTTCACAGTTGATTGATTCGACATTAATGCCATTTTCAATTAAACCTTGAGCGATCGCACTTGCCAAAATTGCTGTATTCCCATAAGCAGAGGCATAAAGTAAGGCGACGCTTAACTCTTGGGACTTTTGACCTTGACACCATTGGCGATAATCATAAGTAAAACGGCTGAGGCTGTAACGCACAACTGGGCCATGTGCAGGTGCGTAAGATTTTGCACCAAAAATTGCCAGTTTATCTAAAGCGGCTTCTACTTGTTTAGCTTGGGGAGCATGAAGACAATCAAAATAGTAGCGACGTTCTGCGTCTAAAGCTTTCCAATCTTCATCAAATAAAGCATCCTCACAAATATGAGCGCCAAAAAACTTATCAGTGTAGAGAATTTTGGTTGCAGAATCGTAAGTACAAAGCCCATCAGCCCAACGGGGAGTAGGAACACTGATAAATGATAAAAGATGTCCCTGGCCTAAATCGAGAGTATCTTCTGAGCGTACAGCTTGAATACGTGATTCCCATTCAGGAAAAGCGGTTTTCAGCGCATTCGCAGCTGGGCGAGAACAAATTAACGTCACTTGCGGCGCTAGGGAGAGTAAAACCTTTAAAGTAGCTCTACGGTTAGGATTGATATGACCGAGAACAATATAATCTAAGGTCGTGAAATCTAAATTTTGCGCTAATTCTGCTAAGAAAATCTCCGTAAAAGACTCACCAGGAGGGTCAATTAAAACCTTTTTATCAGCTTGAATCAAATAAGAATTTGCCGTAGTTCCCTTTTGTCGGGAATATTCAACCTCAAATTTGAGACGTTCCCAAGTACGCGATCGCAATATCAGCGTATTGGTACCAATTTCAGCTAACTGAACATCTCGAGAACGGTTGGGGGTTAGGGTTGCGGTGGACATGGTAATTGGTAATGGGTAATGGGTAATTGGTAATGGGGCATTGGGCATGGGGCATTGGGCATTGGTGTTTGGGGTTTGCCATTAATTATTTCTCCCCCTGCTCCCTGCTCCCTGCCCCCTTGCCTTAACGTCCGTTACTTTTCGCTAATTCCGCTTGATGAAGGCGTTTATAGCGTTTACTCACTTCTTGTTCTGGATCGATGCCTTCAAATGTTGGGGGTAGCCAAACTCGTAAGAAAAGTAGTATTCCTAAAACGAGTAAGAAGGCACAAGTGGCTAAAACTTGAGCGGAACTAATTTCTAGTACGCCTTTAACAATGACTTCTCGTAAGGCTGAGACAATGGAAACTTCGACGGCTACACCAATAGAAATGCGTTGTTCTTGCAGGTAAATAATTAAAAGCCGGAATAACTCAACTAAAATGAGCAAAAACAAAATATCGGCTGTGACTACATGGAAATCTAATGGAGGGAGTAAGGAGAGAAACATATCTCTCACTTGAATCACCATGAAGCTAAATAAACCCATGCACAAAGAAATCACAATCAGGTCTTGGATCAATTCCAAGCTACGGACGATGCGCCCACGATTGATTTCATACATGGGAGTTGAGTTATTTTCAGCAGGCTGATACATATTGGTGGGATTGGGGATTGGGGACTGGGGATTGGGGGAAAGGGTTAAGGGGTAAGGGGGAAAGGGATAAAAAGCTTTTCCTATGCGCTATACCCTATGCCCCATGCCCAAATTTAGTAATGATTACCGATTTTGCGGTGGTGGACGGCGGTGAGGGCGTTGACTTTGGCAACTCGTCCGGTTTGGACTGTGCTGTAAATAATCCAATGGTCACCACAATCGATGCGGCTGGTGATTTCGCATTCCATGTAGGCTAAGGCTTCAGCTAAAATGGGGGAGCCGTTGGTGGCTGGATAGGTTTTGACTCCGGCAAATCGGTCTGCACCTGGGGGAAAGCGCTTGAGGAAATGTTTCATTAAGCTTTGGTAATTGCCTTCTTCTAAAACATTGAGGACAAAGCGATCGCCTACGTGCATTAATGATTCAATAGCGCGGTCTTTGGAAACAGCGATTGCTACTCCTAAAGGATTTAAGCTGGCTTGGGTCACCCAAGAAGCGAACATCGCACTTTGAACTTCTCCTTTTTTGGCAGTAATAATGTAGAGTCCGTTGCTAATTCTGCCTAAGGCTTTCTCTAAATCTGTATTGATGGATTTGATTTGTTTGATAGTGCGATCGCGGGTTAACCATTGCCCCAGGTCTGTACCCGCTTCATCACATAGTTGTTCTAAGGCAGCGGTGGGACTTTCTTTAACTAAAATTGGCGGGAAGGCTTCTGTTAATCCTAATTCCTGAAACTTATTGCGTAAGGGATAAACAGGTTCATCTTCACCACCACCAGATTCTAATAAACCAATGCTTTGTTTATTATGAGCCGCCGCTAAAATTGTGCTGATTGCCGCTTGAGCATTAACTGCATTTTGAGCAGGCATACTAATAATTAACCCAGCAGCTTGTCCTACTAATTCCCGGACTTCTTGCGGTTCGGCGCTATTGATATCAACTAATTCTACTGCTACACCTGTTCTCGTGCAGCCATGCGCGATCGTTCTCACTAAATGTTCGCTATAGCCGTAATCTTCGGCATAAAACAGCGCGACTAATGTCTCTGTTTTTGCTTGTTCTAAACTCCAGTTTTTATACCGTCCCAGCCATTCGGGAATATAGTTTTTCAGTAAAGGCCCGTGTCCGGTTGCAACGGTACCAATTTCTAAATTTTCAATCCGCTTTAAAGCTGCTAATACAGAGCGGGCATTCGGCCCCATCAAACAATCATAGTAATATTTAAAATCATCTTCGATGACATTAAAGTTCTCATCATAGGTGTGATCGTCGCAGTAGTGCATTCCAAATACATCGCAGGTGTAGAGAATGCCTGTTTTATGATCGAAAGTCAAAATTGTATCGGGCCAATGTAAGTTAGGCGCAGAGATAAATTCTAATTCGTGCCCATCGCCTAATGCTAAACGCTGTCCACTTTTCACCTGGATGGATTTAAATGGCTGGTGAACCATGTTTTCTAGAAATTGAATTGCGACCTTTGCCGCCACAATAGTGATGTTGGGGGCTAATTGTAAGATGTCTTTAACTAAAGCACTATGATCGGGTTCGGTGTGGCTGACAATTAAGTAATCTATTTTTGTTGGGTCAATTAATCCTGTAATTAATTCTAGGTATAACTGCTCAAATTTACGGTGAGAAGTATCAACTAAAGCAACTTTTTCATCCCGAATTAAGAAAGAATTATAGGTTGTACCATTCCTTAATCCAAATTCAATATCAAAACGTTCTCTATCCCAGTCAAGGCAACGAATAGCAGTTGTTTGAGGTGCAATTTCTACAGTTTCAATTGTCAAAAGCCCTGGAGAAGCGGGCGTTTGCAGAGTTTTTGTGAGTAAGTTCATGTGATTTATCTAAAAATATTTTCTTTAGTTAATGTGCTTATTTCTATAATTGCTACAAAATAGTGAATTAGTAAAATGTTTATTTTTAAAGTAAGTCATCAGAAAGATTTATTGTTGATGAGCGTATAATTACCATTGATTAATATCAATGTTTATCATTGGGGTTTTAAATAATTAAAAATATTGAGATTTAAAATGTGGAATAGTTTATGCTCCAACATTTAAGTGCTGCATTATTTGCCGAATTAATTTCTCAATACAAATTCAACTTGGCTGCTGGGGTATTAGAACATGACTGCCATGTTTTATAGTGAAAATACTGAGAAATAGTCCAACATCGCTAAATAAATAACTCTTGTAGAGCCTAATTGCATCTGCGCCTGTTAGCTTCTCGTTCGCCTAAATGTAGCTCTAAATACAATTTTCGGGCGTTTTTTGCTTTTTAATACAAGATACTGTTAAAAAAAACCTATATCTTGGGTTGGAATAGTTATCTATCTAAAGAAAGAAATACTTGCTGTCTCATAAATTTCATCTTATAAATGGATAATCCGTACAAAGCTCAAAAGACAAACTACTTTTCGGTTCGTGGCGTTGTTTTTCCTTTGTGACAAACAATCGTTTGTCTAATTTCGGTGGATTTACATAGTGCGTAGTTGCAATGATTTGGGAAGTATTGGCAAGGCTGACAGACGACGCATAAATCCACATTTTTTCCTCAATATCAGAACCGCTTCAGCTGGAAAACTCAAGGATGAAATACTGGATCAGGAAATTAGTCATCTGTATCTTTTTACTCTATAACTGGTTATTAGGAACTAATTACGCAGCCGCCAACCAACTTGCCAATATAGATGTAACGCAATTCCATGCAGGGACAGCAGTGGAAAATCTCGCCAGTGCTGACAATATTTTTATTGATAATAGAAGAGAAGATTCACGGCGATTTCGTGACATAGTTAAAGCTACAGAGAAATTAGACGGACTATTCACGCTTTATCGCAGTCATGAAGACGGTAGAATTTTTTGGGAAATTAAGTCAGAACAACTCAATAAAAACTACTTAGCTACAGTAACCTTAGAATCGGGATTAGGAGAAAGTGGGATTTATAGTGGATTACCCTTAGCTGATTTTCTCTTCTACTTCCAGCGAGTCAACAACAATTTGCACTTCGTAGTGCGGAATGTGAAATTCCGTACAGAAGTAGGTGAACCAGAACAGCGATCGCTTGCGCGCTCTTTTAGTGATTCGGTTCTCTATGCATTACCAATCGACACTATTGATCCGCGTAGTAAAAATATCTTGATTAACCTGAATGACTTGCTAATGCAGGATTTTCCTGGTTTATCTCCTCTGTTGAAATACGCTTTGCAAGCGGATTACAATTTAGAAACCAGCAAGTCTTATCTTGCTAATATTAATAGCTTTCCGGATAATCTCGAGATTGATTCAATTTATAATTTTTATGCAGCAGAAGGCGCAAATTTAGTTACTTTACCTGATAGCCGCGCACTTTCTTTAAAAGTACACTACAGTTTTTCCCAGCTACGAGAAAACAACGGTTATATTCCCAGACTCGCCGACGATCGCGTGGGATATTTTATTACCGCTTTCCAAGATTTTTCTCACAATAATAATCACGATCCATTTGTGCGTTATATCAATCGTTGGCATCTAGAACCATCAGATCTCAACGCACCTTTATCGCCACCGAAAAAGCCGATTGTATTTTGGATTGAAAATGCTGTACCCCTAGAATACCGGGACGCAATCCGCGAAGGCGTTCTCATGTGGAATAAAGCATTCGCCAAAGCGGGATTCCAAAACGCCATTGAAGTGCGACAAATGCCAGATAATGCTGATTGGCATCCCGCAGATGTGCATTACAACACTATTCGCTGGTTTAATTCTTTAGATGCAGGTTTTGCTAAAGGCCCGATGCGGGTAAATCCATTTACTGGGGAAATACTGGACGCAGATATTATTGTTGATGCTAATATGGTGCGCTCTATTCAGCAAGAATATCGCGCCTATGCAGAGTCAGGGAATAGCAAAAGTAAATTAGATGGTTGTGATGTCGCCAGTTTTCAGCGAGATTCTGAACTTTGTTATGGACAGGAAACGACAAATCAAGCTGCTATCGGGGCGCTGGCGTTGTCATTGTTGCCTGATACAACACCCAGCAATGAAACGATGCAGAAATATGTACATCAATATTTGCGTTCTCTGATTGCCCATGAAGTAGGACATACTCTGGGTTTACGCCACAATTTTCACGGCAGTACCATGTTAGCGCCCCAGGAATTAAATAATACCGAAATTACCCATAGCAAGGGTTTAGCGGGTTCGGTGATGGATTATTTACCCGTGAATATCGCACCCCAAGGTGTAGAACAAGGTGATTATTTCCCTGGGGTGATTGGCCCTTATGATGAATGGGCAATTGAGTATGGTTATAAAATCAACCCGGAAGCCACAACTGATGCAATGCTACCAGAAGCAGAGAAAAGCTTTTTAGAAAAGATTGCTTTAGCATCGCCGCAGCCAGAATTGTCCTACGCGACTGATGAAGATATTTGGGATATCAACCCCCTAGCAAACCTCTGGGATATGAGTAGTGATGTGCTGGTTTATTCCCAATGGCAAATGGATAACGCCCGTGTGATGTGGGAACGCCTCGATCAGCGTTATCTCTCAAAAGGAGAAAGCTATAGTAATCTGCGCGCCTTATTTAATCGCGTCCTCAGATATTATTTTCGCAACGCCACCTTAGTTTCTCAATATATTGGTGGGCAATCATTCCGCCGTGTTCATGCAGGTGATGAAACTTCCTGGGCATTTGTACCAGTTTCTTTGGATAAACAACGTCAAGCTTTAGCGAAGTTGCAAGAATATGTATTTGCTGAGGATGCTTTTAATTTCTCACCGCAATTACTCAATCAACTAGCACCATCACGCTGGCAACATTGGGGAAATCCCATCCCGAACGATCGCCTAGATTATCCCCTACACGATCGCATTTTAAAATTCCAAAGTCGAGTATTGCGATCGCTCCTCAATAGCGATCGCCTCAGTCGTCTCCAAGATATAGAATTAAAAACGCAGCCTGGAGAATCTCTATCCATCCCAGAACTGTTTGAAACCCTACAAACAGGTATCTGGAAAGAAGTTTTAACTCCTACCCCAGCAAAGCCAATTTCTAGCATTCGCCGTTCACTGCAACGGGAATATCTCAATATATTGCTAGAAATGATGCTGCGGAATACCAATGCACCAGAAGATGGACGCACACTAGCTTGGTATGAATTGCGTCAACTGCAAACAGCGATTGACAACCGCCTCAAACTATTTAGCGACAACCTCGATATTTCCACACTAGCCCATTTGCAAGTGACGAGCGATCGCATCACCAAAGCATTGAAATAGGGATTGGGGATTAGGGACTAGGGACTGGGGAACTTGGGGCCCCCAAGACCGCAGAGAGTGGGGATTAGGGGTAATGGGGACTGGGGAATTGCTTATTTCTTTCTGCCCCCTGCAGTCTTCATGATGAATCTTTAACCAAATACGAAATAACGCCTAACCTCAAATTTGTCAAGCTTTGTTGCAACTTACTTTTAACCAGATAAAATCCCGTTAAATTTAATATAAATCTCCACTGGAATAAAGCTGGGGGAAATATTAGCCATGACAGGAATAATTTTAGTCTCGATTTTTTGCTTGCTTTGGCTGGTTGGTTTCACGCTTTTAGCAGAAGCTTGGTTTTACGAAGAAGAACAGCAGTAAAAATTCAAAATTTCCAATTGAAGACATTTTCAGTTAAATTGCACATTCCGATTGCATCAAACTCTTGTGGAGGCAAGTATCCTTCTCCACAAGGTTTATCTATATATAGCCATCCTATATATAGCCATCCTATTTCCGTTGTGAAAAATAGCGATTTTGGTTGTTGACTATTGACTGTTAGAAGTTCTTTATAAAGAAATACAGTTCAGTTAAGAAAATTAATTAATAATAAAACCAAAAAACTAGTTATACCAATTCAAATAATGTTTGCGACACATCAATATATTCTAGAGGGCAAGGCAATGCCTTGCCCCTACAATCTGTCGCATTCTTTTTTCCATTTTGTATTACTCAACAGAAAAACAGAACAATAATTTTGGAGGGGGTTTGGGGGACGCAACCGTCACCCAATCGGGGGTTTGGGGGAGAATCCCCCAATTGAGCTGACTTCTTTAATAAGTGACAAATCAATAACTAATGAGCTTAACCCAAGCGTATTGATTTATAAAGTATGTGTAGGATGTGTTGCACTACGCGACAACTGTAGGGTGGAATGGCGCTGATTTCCAATATGATTTGTCACCAAAGAACTATCCTAGCGCTTAACCTACCATCGATGCGGCGGTGCGTTACGGCTAGATTTCATTGTCTCTAAGCCCCAAATCCTTTCATAGCCGTAACACACCCTACTCTTATCCTATTGGAGACGCTACGCGTAGCTTGCTTCCCCGTGAGGGTAAAACCTTCAGCCTTCTCTTAACTGCTGACCCTGGTGAAAAAATTCTTGCACTTCAATTCTATGCATCTCAACGTCCATATAATAATTGAAGAAGTGCAACAAAAATAAACATCAACCAAAATCCCTCGGCTGCCATCTTCTCTCCAACCTAACCCAGTCAGCGCAATTCTTGTATTGCCCGGAAGAGCCTTATTTTGGCAGACACGATAAATTGGGTCTGGTTGGCATCTACGCGGTCCAATTCTAAATTTTCATGAACGGGAGAACACTGTAAGCTATGGCAAGAATAGAAACCCGCACTGAACCAATGGTGCTGAATATGGGGCCGCACCATCCCTCAATGCACGGTGTTTTGCGGTTAATTGTTACCTTGGATGGCGAGGATGTCATTGATTGTGAACCAGTGATTGGCTACCTGCACCGGGGAATGGAAAAAATTGCGGAAAACCGCACCACTATTATGTACGTTCCCTATGTGAGTCGTTGGGACTACGCAGCGGGGATGTTTAACGAAGCGGTTACCGTCAACGCCCCAGAAAAATTGGCAGGTGTCGCTGTACCCAAACGCGCCAGCTACATTCGCGTCATTATGCTGGAATTGAACCGCATTGCTAACCACTTGCTGTGGTTTGGCCCATTTCTAGCAGACGTAGGCGCTCAAACTCCCTTCTTCTATCAATTCCGCGAACGGGAGATGATTTATGATTTATGGGAAGCAGCCACCGGTTATCGGATGGTAAATAACAATTATTTCCGCGTTGGTGGTGTAGCTGTTGATTTGCCTTATGGTTGGGTCGATAAGTGCTTAGAATTCTGTGATTACTTACCACCCAAAATTGATGAGTACGAAAAGTTAGTTACCAATAACCCCATCTTCCGCCGTCGGATTGAGGGAATTGGTACTATCACCCGTGAAGAAGCGATTAACTGGGGACTTTCTGGCCCTATGTTACGTGCTTCTGGCGTGAAGTGGGACTTACGGAAAGTAGACCACTATGAATGCTATGACGATTTTGATTGGGATGTACAGTGGGAAACAGCAGGCGATTGCTTTGCCCGTTACGTGGTGCGGATGCGGGAAATGCGCGAATCTGTAAAAATTATTCGCCAAGCTATTAAAGGACTTCCTGGTGGCCCTTATGAAAACCTAGAAGCCAAGCGTTTAGCTGCTGGGAAAAAATCTGAATGGGATGCTTTTGATTATCAGTACATTGGTAAAAAAGTTTCTCCATCCTTTAAGATTCCCAAAGGTGAAATTTACGCCCGTGTTGAAAGCGGTAAAGGCGAACTGGGAATTTATATGGTAGGCGATGATAACGTGTTCCCTGCACGTTGGAAAATTCGCGCCGCCGATTTCAACAACCTGCAAATTCTGCCTCACTTACTCCGAGGTATGAAAGTAGCAGATATTGTGGTGATTCTCGGTAGCATTGACGTAATTATGGGTTCTGTGGACAGATAGCAATTTTCCTGCAAATACGCTGATATCATGTCCGTCTGAAAACTTATCGTATCTGTGAAGGTCGGTAATGGGTAATGGGTAATGGGAAAGAAAAATACAGTTTAACAATTACCAATCACCAATGACCAACAAAACCAACCATATCATAAGTAATTAGCAGGACTTGATATGAGATAAAACATATAGTAGGGACACAAAAATGTTTGTGTCCCTATTGTTTTTGGCAATGTGATTGGATATTGAAAATTTTTGTAGTTTCCTTTGCGGTAGAATCTGGGTAACTTTTGGTTTTATGGAAATAGGACTTACGCAAAAGTCACGGAATTACTTCATTACGAGCGTAGCGACGTAATCGCCCAAAATCCTCTTATTGCTTTCCTACACTTCGTTTCGGTCGCAATGACAAATGTTGCTTGCTTAAGTCCTGTGAAAGATAAATATTATTTGTTCTTTAAATAACATGAGCATCAAAATATTAGGCAGTGTAGAGTCTTCAGAAATTCAAGAATTAAGAGCAGAAATTTTCTCAAAACGTAGTCTGGGAAATATTTTGTTTGAAATTAAACAAATCAACTCGGATATTACCTTAAAAACAACTGAGGAGATTACAGAAATTCTGGATTTGTTTGTGACGCAAATGGGGTATATAGGAATTGGCGATCGCTGGCAGGAAATTAATCAAACAGCAGCCAAAAAAATTGTAGTATTTGTTTTGAAAAAAGATTTGGCTTATGCTGCAAAAATGATGGCAAGCGCAGAGGCTGAAAAAATTTCTACTAAGATTTTTAACTTGTTGGCAAATCCTTGTAGATTTTTTACTAACGCAGTATTTGTGAATGACTACTCAGCACTTAGTGGTTGGGATTCTCTGACAAAGGCAACTTTTGACACGGGTATTCTGTTTGTTAGTTCTACAATGATGGGAATGTTATGGGTTAGAGATGAAGACTGATAGCTAAACTACTACATCAATTAGCTAGCAAATTTTTAACTTATATTTAATCGAAATTTAATAGTTCAATGGAATAATCATCAACTGTATTGCTCATGGTAATGCAGTTTTTTAAATGTTAAAAATTTTGATACTTTCTGAAAGTATAGCATTTAAAATCATGTATTTTCTTGATATCTTCGCTTTAAATTAAGTGATTTAGCGAAGTGAATCTCATATTTAGTAGGACTTACGTCATTACAAGCGTAGCGACGTAATCCCCTAACATCCTCTTATTGCTTCCGTTTCGGTCGCAATGACAAATTTTGCTTGCGTAAGTCCTGTTTAGGTTCAATATCAACTACTAATCAACTCAAGTAACCAAATCTAGTAAGTATGTCTAAGTTAACTTTTCCTTGGAAGATATCTACAGGAGCAGTTATACTGCTTACCTTTTGTGTAACTAGTGCAAATAGTGTCACAATTTCTGAAGCATTTGAGAATGGAACAAAAACCAGTTATGCATCTGGTAATGTTAATCTCGATACAGGCTCATGGAATTTAAATGATGCGCTAATTGGTGATCTCAGCACTGATAGAAAAAATGGTACAAAGTCTGCCCGGATTCGGAATAGTGGTAAAGTCTCAATGCGATTTGATCGGACTACTGGTGCTGGCACAATTACTATCCAACACGCTAAGTTTGGTAGTGATACTAATACTACTTGGGGTGTTTGGTGTTCAACTAATAGTGGTTCTTCATGGACACAAATTGGCTCTAATGTTAATACCAGTTCTACAACCTTGCAAACAGCAACTTTTACACCCAACATCTCTGGTAACGTTCGCTGTGAAATTCGTAAAACCGATGGAACTGCAAACCGAACCAATATTGATGACATTGTAATTACTGACTATGGTTCTTCCGGTTCTACTCCTCCTTTACCAGCTGGTTCTGTACCTTTCTTTGACGAGATCAATAACCCTGTGTCTGGGTTAGCTTATGGTAGTCCGGCTGATGTTACACCTCCCGCCCCAGTTTTGAATAGCTTTGACACAGCAGTAGTCAATCTTTGTGGCGCGCCTGGTACTGTTGTGAGCCGCAGTGCCTTTCAAACTATGATGAATAATAATCCCACTGTCTTAGCAAATATCAAGTCATATGTAGGCGGATATCTAAAAGTAGGTCGGACTTCCAATACTGATTTCTTGAACGATTTAAGCGATATCTGGTTTAATGTTGCAGGTTTTGATCATGTATTCTGTGGCGAACCAGTTCAAGGAGGTTCTATTGGTGGGTTGCATTTTGTTGGTCGTTATGTGGAACTGCAAAATCAGGGTTTAGCTGGACGACTGAATAATAATACATTTCGGGAAGAAGTCGTTCCCAATACTATCTACACAATGGGCGTTGTCATGAAGGTAGGTACTGGGACTGCTCAATCTACTATTAAAGGTTATCCTTATACCCTCAGTGCTGAAGAAATTTTGTCAAAGGCTTCTTTAGGTTACAAGAACAACCCCAACACTAGCACCACTAACCAAGTCTGTCTTCTCAACGTTACAGATGAGGGTAGAACTTTTAAAGCTGTATTTGTGAGAAGACAAGGTGGTATCCGGACTTTCTACCCCGATGCTACTCCTGACTCTAGCCCCAGCTGTACTGAGTAATTAGACTAACATTTTGCATCATGATTTGTAGGTAAAAATTATTGCTTAGGGAATTCCAAGTAAAAAAACATTCCATTGCTATTGTTTAGTGTTGACCGTTGACTGTTGACAGTTCACAGTCAACGACTTGAATGGAATAATTTATTTTTTGGAGTTCCCTTAACGCACAGCCATAGATAAAAACGTTTATGCAAATTTTAAACTGGAAACTGCTTGGTCAATATCCAGGCTCAAATATTTATCTAATGGCAAATACATCCAATTAAGATAAATTTGGGGGTCTGAGTTGGTCTTTTGAAAGCCTAATGATGATACTAGTTGTTCATCATTGGGATGGATAACTAAACAATATATATCGCATAGCTCAGGAAAATCAGCTTGCATCCGCACAAATGTTTGTTGCACATCTTTTAAAAATTCGCTGACATTATTGAGCTGTTTGTAAGGTACATCAATTTGCCAGCTACGAACAAAAATCGAAGTACAATTGAGATCGCCTGGGGTTGCAACTTGAAATGGGTCAGTGTCCCAAGTTGCACTCAGGTGCAGGCTTTGGCGTGGCGGAAGAAAGAAATTTGCTTCCGATTCAGGTGCTACAGGATACATGACATAAAACCCTACAGCATCTTGGGTATCACTGCGGCGTAGTACCCGCATTCCGGTAGGATATTGTTCTGCCCAACCCCGAATAATTCTAGCTATTCTATGGGGAAGCGCTGTAGCTTTTTTATTCATCCAATTGTAGTTACGGGCGAGAAACGTAGCCACAGGGATAGCATCCGTTCGGGGATTGAAATAATCTGGTATAAGTTGTATCTCAGCTTTGTCTAAGGTAGAGTCTTGCTGATTACTAATCAAAGACCGAATCCGAATACAAGTAGTACTACCATCAAAATCTTTTTCAATCAGCCCTAAAGCCACCAGCTTATCAAGCATCATACCCGCAGAGCGATCGCTCCCTCGCTCTTGTTCGCCATAAAACACTTCTTGGGCTTCGCGATGGGTACAAGGAATAAACCCAGTTGGTAAATCTAGTTCTGTTAAAGGTTGCTGTAAATGCCGACCTGATTCTTGCTGTTGTTTAATCAGCAAATAAGCCCACAGCTTGACGAAATATTCTGCACGACGGCGTGTAATCCCAATCCGCCCTTGCAATAGAGTAACGTACTTACGCTGTTGCTCAATTGGAAACCATTGATCAATAGTATGTGGTTGCATATAACTAGACTCCTGACTTTTCCCAGCTTGTACAGCAGCAAAGCAGTTAAAATTCATTAGTCTCCATCAGACTTATTTATATAGCCGGGTCGCCAGACTAGTAGCCGCCTCGAGGGTAGCAACTGGCGTGCGAATTATCTTCGCCAGAGTGTACGTCAGTCAAAATTGTTTTGCACTAACTGCTACTGCTGCACTAATCAACTTAATAAAAACTTCACCTTGCTTCAGCTAAATTACGCAAACTTCATCCCACAGGTTTTTAGTTCAGCAGCATTGTCTAGCTTACAACTTACTCATTGTAGGGACAGAAGCTCAAACCGCACAATTTACTACAACACCTATTAAAGAAGGCTGAAGTCTCAAGTATAGGGGCTTCCAAGTCAAAGAGATTCCCTTTTTGTTCACTGTTGACTGTTGGCTACTAACAGTTAACGCTCAACAGTCAACAACTTTAAGTTGACTTTCGTGCTGAGTTTTGAGGAGATTGACAATGTTTTTTCCCTATGAAGAAACTAACTTTAATTTTACATCTATCTCAGGACATAATTTTTTTAAAAAACTGATAAAAGATGAAAATTTAGAGTCTGTTTCTAAAATTGATTTACTACAAGCGATGGTTGAAAGCTTTGTTGATGGCATTTTAATCGCCACAACTGAAGGTAAGTTAGTTCATGCTAATGAGTATGCACGTTCAATTTGTCGCCAATTAGCCCTAAAAGAAACTGTAGGTCATCCCATCCCCGAGGAAATATGGCGGATTTGCCAATCTTTAATTGATAGTCAAGAGTTTTTTCCAGGGGAAAAGATAATTATCGAATCAGAAATTGCACCCACTCCCACAATTAAATTACGGCTGCGGGCTAGATGGTTAGAATTATGTGTAAATAAACACAATTTTTTATTAGTGACCTTAGAAGATTGCAATCAGTATAACCAGAGTGTTGCGATCGCAGATGCTAAAAAATACAATTTAACAGACCGTGAGGCACAAGTTTGGCTTTTACGTCGCGCGAACCTTTCTTATAAAGAAATTGCAAATCAGCTATACATTACAATCAATACAGTCAAAAAGCACCTGAAAAATATTCATGCTAAACAGCAAGAAAAAGAGCATATTACTTTTGCAGATTCGTCCTCCCATCATTTTAAGTGGAGTTAGTGGGAGCTTAAATTTATAAAAATATTTTGGGGTCAGCATTTTACACCGCCCCAATTATCAAAGTTCAATGCTGTTTAACTAATAGCTGACACCCAGAAGGGTGTCGGCGTTTTCTTTTGTTAACCTTATGGCAATAAATAATTCTTGTGTTGTCACCTATAGCCCAGCTTATACAATTGTCCCTACTTACGAATGCTTTAATCGATGTACATACTGTAACTTTCGTACCGACCCAGGTAAAAGTCCTTGGATGACTTTAGCAGCAGCCAAAAATATTCTTCAACAACTGCAAAACCAAAATGTTTGTGAAATTTTGATTCTTAGTGGTGAAGTACATCCTCATTCACCGCAGCGTCAAGAATGGTTGCAAAGGATTTATGATTTGGGCAATTTAGCATTAGCAATGGGATTTTTACCTCATACTAATGCTGGCCCCTTGAGTTTTGCAGAAATGCAAAAACTGAAGAATGTTAATGTTTCAATGGGGTTAATGTTAGAACAATTAACTCCAACACTATTAAATACAGTCCATAAACACGCACCCAGCAAATTACCCCAAGTGCGGTTACAACAATTAGAATGGGCAGGGGAATTAAAAATACCCTTTACCACAGGATTATTATTAGGAATTGGGGAAACAAATACTGATTGGTGGGAGACTTTAGCTGCTATAGCTCAAATTCATCAGCGTTATCATCACATTCAAGAAGTGATTTTACAACCCCACAGCCCAGGACATCAGCAAAGCTTTGATGCGCCACCTTTTGACCCCCATCAATTACCA
This sequence comes from Calothrix membranacea FACHB-236, assembly GCF_014696315.1. GTDB lineage: Bacteria > Cyanobacteriota > Cyanobacteriia > Cyanobacteriales > Nostocaceae > Aulosira > Aulosira membranacea. The sequence continues at coordinate 15,577 of NZ_JACJPX010000032.1, read as the reverse complement.
CAAGTAATTGCTCAAGCACGGCAGATTTTACCGCCAGAAATTACAATTCAAATTCCACCAAATTTAGTTACAGATGAACAGTGGCTACTTGCTTGTGTAGAAGCTGGGGCGAGAGATTTAGGGGGAATTGGGCCCAAAGACGAAGTGAATCCCGATTATCCTCATGTTCAAGAGCAGAGATTGAGAGAGATTTTACAACCTGCAGGGTGGAAGTTAGTCCCGCGATTGCCAATTTATCCACAGTTTGATGATTGGTTGTCGGAAAACTTGCAAAATGCGGTAAAGCGATCGCGCGTCTAACCTTTTTGTACTATAGGACTCATACAGCACTTTTGAAGTAAGTGAGGTACATCATGAGTAATGAGTAATGAGTAATGAGTAGAAATTTACTTATTACTCACTACTTATTACTCATTACTTTTTTCAATTAGTTCCTGTAGCGTAACGCATCAATAATTTTCGTGCTGAGACTTTTTCAGCAATCAAATCGGATTCCTCTAGCTGCATACAAATTAAATAGAAGCCTGACATACCGAAGATTACAAATTAGTAAGGTACAGATAATTGTAAGAAAATGTTTGAAAAGTCCTCAATATTGAGATGAAAATATAAATTAGAAAGCTCAAATCCTGTATACTGCACCAGTATTTCAAAAAAGCCTGGCGAAAAAACAACAAGGAATTTTTGAAACTTTTTATGTTTGCCAAACCCTAGAAAAAATGGAGTTAATAAGTAACTCGGTGGAAATAAACCAAACTATGTTAAGAAACTTAAATAAGCTTGAAATCCTTACCAATGATCAATGACCAATGACCAATGACCAAGGACAAATGACAGCCTCAGCCAGTTATCTTTAATTTCGCCGACCTACTTACATAAAGTTACCCATTTAATTGGGGCAAATTTTATTGTGAACTTGGCATTGTCAGTAGAATTACAGCGGTTTTCAAGGAAATATTCTGTCACCAGTAGTAGAATCAAACACAAACAAGTGATTTAAATCGAGTTGTAAGGAAAGGCGATCGCTTGGATGTAAACGCACCGCACCACCTACCTGGACATTCAGCAGTACTGATGAATCTGGTAAACTGGCACGAATTAAAGTTTCTCTTCCCAATGGTTCTATCACTTTCACTTCTACAGATAATAGTGCGGAGTCTTGAGGAATGTTTTCTGAATCTTTGTTGATGGTAATATGTTCTGGCCTAATACCCAAATCGACACTTTGTCCTTGACGTATTTGTAATTTAGCTTGTAAAGTTGTGGGAATTTCTAATAACTGTCCGCTAACATTAAAACCTTCATACTGAGCAATTGCAGGCAAAATATTCATTGGTGGATTGCCTAAAAAAGATGCCACCATTTGATTAGCGGGATTGGCATAAATGGTTTGGGGATCGCCAATTTGTTGGATGCGTCCACGATTCAGTACCACAATTTGATCAGCCAAGGTCATCGCCTCAACTTGATCGTGAGTGACATATACCGTGGTAATTCCCACATTTTGATGCAGCTGCTTTAACTCTGCCCTAGTATCATCTCGTAATTGGGCATCTAAATTAGACAAAGGTTCATCGAGTAAAAACACTTGCGGTTGACGCGCGATCGCTCTTCCTAAGGCTACCCGTTGTTGCTGTCCCCCAGAAAGTTGTTTGGGTTTGCGATCTAGCAAGTGTTCTAGGGAAAGTGATCGCGCTACATTCAACACTCTATCTTGAATTACCTTTGGGTCAACTTTCCGCATTTGCATCCCAAAAGCGATGTTTTCCGCCACCGTCATGTGGGGATATAGGGCATAGTTTTGGAAAACCATCGCTACATCCCGCTGTCTAGCTGGGATATTATTCATCAAGCGATCGCCAATAAAGAGTTTACCGGAGGTGGCTGTTTCTAAACCAGCGATCGTTCGCAAAATCGTAGATTTCCCACAACCCGAAGGCCCTACCAAAACCCAAAACTCGCCATCGGGAATTTCAAAAGAAATATCCTCGATAGCAGTTACGTTGTTAAATCTACGTTTGATGTCTTCTAAACGGACGTTTGCCATTGTTTGTAGTTTGTCATTTGTAGTTTGTCATTGGTCATTTGTCCTTGATTTTGATAATTCAGGACTGATGACTGATACCAAATTGGATTAGTGATTGTCTTTGAGATTTGGAGAATTTTTAGATTATTAAAATGTTAATTCAAAATCCAAAATCCATTAATCCAAAATCTAAAATCTGTCTTGAAAAGTTTGCTCAAGTCGGGAAACCCGCCCACGCAACTTTTCGCAAAATCCAAAATTGGCCTGATGACTACTTCCAAGCAGGATGAGCAAATAACGAAGCAATAACTCGCACGCCGCGTAGTTGATTAGAAAGGGGTAAGTGACCTCTAGGGGCGCTTAAATTCCAGGTAAATTCATTAGGGTATCTAGTCCAGTTATTACCATTTTTCCAATGGATTTTTGACCAGAAATTCTCCCAATTTTTACCTAAACCTAACCAGATTTCGCGCTGAACGGAAAACCCAAACTTGCCCTCAGAGTGAACTAACCACAGATTATTAATAGTATGTAAGTCAACCGAGGGAAAATTTTCTACTTCGGTAAAATACAACCATTTTCTTTGTAATGCCGTTGGCCCTGCTAGTTCACACATTTTCTCGATAGTTACGCGATCGGCTGCTTGGAAGTCTTGGACGGCAAGTAGCTGTTGCAAGGAATTGTAATTAATCCCGCACTCTGATTTTAGAGGTACAATTCCCTCAGGAAAATGGGAAAGCAAAAATTCTTTGGCTTTAGGTGCATCAGAGTTGTAGAGTACTTGATAGGCCTTGCCATCAATCCAAGTCGCTGGGGTATCACTACGTTTCTGTAAAAATTCCATCAATACATCTAATCCCGCATCACCCAACTCAGCTAACTTTGGGATTGTTTGCTGTTGGACTTGAAGAGACCCAGCGATTAGCGTTCTTCGGAGGGAGTCGATGTCATTAGCAGTGCCTGATACAATCATTGGGTCTGTCATGCCATTACTCGTTGTAGTGGGAGTTTGAAATTGCGATCGGCTATGGGGTGTTCTCAAAGATTAAACACTGATAGCGAAAAGTAGTTTACTATTTTTGATCGTACAAAATAGCGTTGATTTCACTCAATCCCACACCTTAGCCCCAAATACTGTACAAGGAAAGTAGGGGAAATCTGCGCTGCAAAGGCTGGGAAGGTAGATGGAGAAGCAGAGGAAGCAGAGGAAGCAGAGGAGAAAAGACACATCACTCTTGCCCAATGCCCCATGCCCCATGCCCCATTCCCAAAGTATTTATCAATTAGGAGTGTGTGTATGTACGACAAGATTACCCCCCCGACAAAGGGTGAAAAAATTACCTTTAAGAATGGTGAGCCTGTTGTCCCTGATAACCCAATTATCCCCTTTATCCGGGGCGATGGAACGGGTATAGATATCTGGCCCGCTACCCAAAAAGTGCTTGATGCAGCGGTAGCAAAGGCATATAACGGGAAGCGCCAAATTAGTTGGTTTAAGGTTTACGCTGGGGATGAAGCTTGCGATTTATACGGTACATACCAGTATTTACCACAAGACACTCTCACGGCTATTAAAGAATATGGGATTGCTATTAAAGGCCCTTTGACCACTCCTGTCGGGGGTGGTATTCGGTCTTTAAATGTGGCCCTGAGACAAATTTTTGACTTGTATGCTTGCGTACGCCCTTGCCGCTACTATGCAGGTACACCCTCACCCCACAAAAATCCCGAAAAACTTGATGTGATTGTTTATCGGGAAAACACAGAAGATATTTATTTGGGGATTGAGTGGCGACAAGGCACAGAAATTGCCGATCGCCTTATTAAAATTCTCAATGAGGAATTGATCCCCGCCACCCCAGAACATGGGAAAAAGCAGATCCCCCTTGATGCTGGTATTGGCATCAAACCTATTAGTAAAAAGGGTTCCCAGCGCTTAGTACGCCGTGCCATCAAACACGCCTTGTTATTGCCCAAAAACAAGCAACAGGTGACTTTGGTGCATAAGGGCAACATCATGAAGTACACCGAAGGCGCTTTCCGTGATTGGGGTTATGAACTAGCAACCACCGAATTTCGCCAAGAAACTGTCACCGAACGGGAATCTTGGATTTTAAGTAATAAGGAGAAAAACCCCAATCTTTCCTTAGAAGACAACGCCCGTCAAGTTGACCCTGGATTTGATGCGCTGACTCCGGAGAAACAAGCGCAAATTGTCAAGGAAGTTGAAACTGTTCTTAACACAATTTGGGATAGCCACGGCAACGGCAAGTGGAAAGATAAAATCATGGTCAATGACCGGATTGCTGACAGTATTTTTCAACAAATCCAAACCAGACCCGATGAATATTCGATTCTGGCGACCATGAATTTAAACGGCGATTACCTATCCGATGCTGCTGCTGCTATTGTTGGCGGTTTAGGAATGGGGCCAGGGGCAAATATTGGCGATTCCTGCGCCGTCTTTGAAGCTACCCACGGTACCGCACCCAAACACGCCGGCTTAGATCGGATCAATCCCGGTTCAGTAATCTTGTCTGGGGTGATGATGCTAGAGTTTATGGGTTGGCAAGAAGCCGCAGACCTGATCAAGAAAGGCTTAGGGAATGCGATCGCCAATCGTCAAGTCACCTACGATTTAGCGCGGTTACTAGAACCACAAGTACAACCCTTGAAGTGTTCTGAATTTGCCGATGCAATTATTCAGTATTTTGGGTAATTAGGGATTAGGGACTGGGGATTAGGGACTGGGGAGCAGAGGGAGCAGGGGAATATCATTACCAATTACCCATTACCAATTACCCCATGCCCAATGCCCAATGCCCAATGCCCAATTCTCATTTTTTTGCAGCCTGAATCTAAGACAATAAAAGCTGTCTAGATATTTAATTCATTGGCTGCAAAGTTTTTTATGAGTATGAATCGACGACATTTCTTGTTTTTAGTTGGTGCGGGTGTGGGTACTTTTGCACTGGAGGCTTGCGCTTTGGCGGAGAACTCTCCTAGCGAAAACCCAACAAGTCCGGAACCAAAATCAGATGCTAAAGGGGCAATTCAATTACCGCCTCTGCCTTATGCCTATGATGCGCTGGAACCACATATTGATGCTAGAACTATGCAGTTTCATCACGATAAGCATCATGCAGCTTATGTGAAAAACTTGAATGCAGCGTTGGAGAAACATCCACAACTCAAAGGCAGGACTGTTGAAGAACTGTTACGTCAACTTGACAAAGTACCCGCAGATATTCGCAAAACTGTACGCAATAATGGCGGCGGTCATGTCAATCACTCTATGTTTTGGCAAATTATGAAGCCTAAAGGTGGTGGTGAACCTACAGGCGCGATCGCAACTGCTATCAATGAAAATTTCGGGAATTTTGCAGCTTTCAAAAAACAATTTAATGAAGCTGGTGCGGGTCAATTTGGTAGTGGTTGGGTTTGGCTGGTTCGCAACAAAGATGGCAAGTTGGAAGTGACTACTACAGCTAATCAAGACACTCCTTTAAGTCAAGGCAAATACCCAATTTTAGGCAATGATGTTTGGGAACACGCCTATTATCTCAACTACCAAAACCGCCGTGCTGATTATTTAGAAGCGTGGTGGAATGTGGTGAATTGGGATGAGATTAATAAGCGATTTGCTGCCGCCAGTAAGTTTGCTTAGATAGTTGCAACGGGGAGATGTGAGAATTACTTAATTTCTCCCCATTTTCAGCAATTTTGCAGACAGTAATCATAATTTTACGGAGAAGATTAGTCAACTTTTAGTGCGCTTTAATTACCATACCCAAATTATTAACAATATTTTGCAAAATTATAGTTTAGTTATCAGTTCAATCCCGGCATATAAAAAATGCTGTAAAATTTCTTAGTATGCAGCAGCTAATATATTTCATAATAACTATTTAGTTAGAAATTAATTATTTACTGTCAATAACTGGGAATACTAACTGCTGAGGTCTTAAAAAGGCGACAGTATGCTTAGCACAGTAGTTAGTATTCCTGGATATCAGATTGGTGCAGAACTCTATAACGGTTCAAGAACTATAGTTTATCGTGCAGTTCGAGAGGCTGACTCTTCATGTGTAGTCATCAAACTGCTTAAAAATGCTTATCCAAGTTTTGGCGAAATAGTGCAGTTTCGCAATCAATATACAATCGCCAAAAATCTCGACTATCCCAGTATCATCCAAACCTACAGCTTGGAAGCTTACCAAAATGGCTATGCGTTGGTAATGGAAGACTTTGGCGGAATTTCGCTGAAGGATTTTGCCCAGGCAGAAACTTTAGGTGGCATCTCTTTAGAGGAATTTTTAAAGATTGCGATCGCACTCTGCGATACCTTAGACATTCTATATCATGAGCGGATTATTCATAAAGATATTAAACCTGCCAATATCCTGATTAACCCGGAAACGCAACAGGTAAAATTAATTGACTTTAGTATTGCATCTTTACTACCAAGAGAAACGCAAACTTTAATTAGTCCCAATGTCTTAGAAGGGACATTAGGTTATATTTCTCCAGAACAAACTGGGCGTATGAATCGGGGAATTGATTATCGCACTGATTTTTATTCCTTGGGTGTCAGTTTTTATGAATTACTAACTGGAGAATTACCATTTACAACGCAAGATGCAATGGAGTTAGTACATTGCCATATTGCTAAAACTGCGCCTTTAGCACATGAAATTAATTCAAAAATTCCCTCTGTACTCTCAGAAATTGTCAGTAAATTGATGGCGAAAAATGCCGAAGACCGCTATCAGAGTGCATTAGGACTGAAATTTGATTTAGAAAAATGTTTAATGCAATTGCAAGAAACTGGCAAAATTGAGAGTTTCCCAATTGCACAACGGGATGTGTGCGATCGCTTTATTATTCCTGATAAATTATATGGCAGAGAAAGCGAAGTAGAAACCCTGCTGGAAGCATTTGAGCGTGTCAGTCACGGTACCACAGAAATGATGCTTGTAGCAGGGTTTTCTGGGATTGGCAAAACTGCGGTTGTTAACGAAATACATAAACCGATTGTTCGTCAATGTGGTTATTTTATTAAAGGTAAATATGACCAATTTAATCGCAACATTCCTTTTTCGGCATTTGTGCAAGCCTTCCGCGATTTAATGGGGCAATTAATTACAGAAAGTGATGCTCAAATCAAAATTTGGCAAAGCAAGATTTTAGCGGCTTTAGGGGAAAATGGGCAGGTAATTATTGAAGTTATTCCTGAATTAGAAAGAATTATTGGACATCAACCACCAGCAACCAAGCTATCCGGAACTGCATCTCAAAATCGCTTTAATTTATTATTTCAGAAATTTGTCCAGGTCTTCACTACTAAAAAACATCCTTTAGTGATGTTTTTAGATGATTTACAGTGGGCAGATTCGGCATCACTGAAGTTGATTGAATTACTGATGGCTGAATCGGACGGGGGCTATTTATTATTAATTGGTGCATATCGAGATAATGAAGTTTCTGCCGCCCATCCTTTAATATTTACTTTAGACGACATTAAAAAAGCTCAAGCTACTATCAATACTATTACCCTAGCACCTTTGAGCCTCTCTAGTTTAAATCAATTGGTGGCTGATACCTTAAGTTGCTCATCCGAAATTGCCCAGCCATTAACACAATTAATTTATCAAAAGACTCAAGGAAATCCATTTTTTAGCACCCAATTTATCAAAGCACTCTATGAAGATAAATTGATTAAGTTTAATTGGTATGAAGGCAATTGGCAATGCGACATTGCAGAAGTAAAAGCCTTATCACTTTCTGATGATGTTGTAGAATTCATGGCGTTGCAGTTACAAAAATTGCCTGAAACTACACAAGATATTTTAAAATTTGCAGCTTGTATTGGTAATCAATTTGATTTGGTGACATTGGCAATTATTTGGGAAAAATCGGCAACTGAAACTGCTACAGCTTTATGGAAAGCCTTACAAGAAGGGCTAATTTTACCCCAGAATGAAGTTTATAAATTCTATGTCGGGCGGGAATCGCAGGATGGGGTGAAAGGTTCAGAAATTGTTACCTACAAATTCCTACACGATCGCGTTCAGCAAGCAGCATACTCATTAATTCCAGAGGAGCAAAAACAGTATACCCATTTCCGCATTGGTCAATTGTTGTTGCAAGGGTTATCTCAGCAGGAACAAGAGGAACGGATTTTTGACTTGGTGAACCAGCTAAATATGGGACAAGCTGTGATCACCACAGATGAACAGAAACAAGAATTGGCGACTCTCAATTTAAAAGCTGGACAAAAAGCCAAACTTTCAGCCGCTTATCAAGCTGCACAGAACTATTGCACTCTTGGTATCGCTTTGTTATCTCAGAATACTTGGCATACGAACTATACGCTCATGTACAATTTGCATCGCGATAGTTCAGAAGCGGCTTATCTTGCTAGTAACTTTGACCAAGCCGAAGCTTTATATAGCGAGGCGTTGACCTATGCTCAAACTCCCCTGGATCAAGCGATAATTTATCGCGTGCAGATGACTCAGTACCAACTTCAGGGAAGAAATGCTGAGGCGATCGCCATTCAACGTCAGAGTTTACAGCTGCTTGGGTGGACAATGCCACAAGCACAGGAGACGATCCAAGCTAGCCTAGATGCAGAAATCGCCACAGTTCAACAATTTTTAGAGCAGCACACCATTGAATCCATTCTTGCAGCTCCCAAAATGCAAGATGCCAACATTGCCGAAATCATGCGAATTTTACAAATTCTCTTCTATGCTGCATGGCTTGATGGTCAAAGCACCTTAGCATTATTAGCACTCGCCAAAATGACCACATTGTCTTTGCAGTATGGTAACAGCGATATGTCTCCCTTTGGCTATGTCGGTTATGGCTTAATTGCCAATGGCGTACTGAAAGACTGTGCTACAGCTCATCAATTTGGCGAAATGGCGGTACAGCTGTGCGAACAGTTTGACAATGCTGATGTGCGCGGTATGACTAACTTTTTGTTTGCGGCTGATGTCCATAGCTGGAGTCGCCCAATTAGAGAAGCGGATAAATATTATAACAACGCCTATAAATATGGCATGGAAGCCGGAAACTGGCTCACAGTCGGCTTTATGATGATGCAGAGTGGTTCCGATCGCCTGACTTACGGGAAGAACTTAGAAGATTTGTATGCGATCGCGCAAAATCACGCTGCTTTTTTGGCGCATATCAAAAGCTTAGATAACTTGGATGCTTTAACAGCAGGAGTTATTCAACCAATTCGCAATCTTTTGGGATTAACAAAAACGCGATTCACCTTTGATGATGACAGTTTTAGTGAAGCCCAATATTTACAAAAATACCATAATTCTCCCTATAACTTGGCTTGGTTATATTCTGTGAAAATTCGCCATGCCTACTTATTTGACGACCAAGTCGCGTATTCTCATTTAATTCCCCACCTCAGCATCATTGAAAATACAATTGCTAGTCATGCCAAAGTTCCTTCTAGTGTTTTTTATGTGGCATTAATGCATTTAGCATTAGTTGAAAGTGCTACCGAAGATGCAGTAAAAAAATATCATTTGCAAGCACTGATTCCTCTAGAAGAACGGTTAAATCTTTGGGCAAAAGCTTGTCCTGAAAATATCCTGCACAAATGTCTACTTATCCAAGCTGAAAAAGCCAGACTCAGCAAAGATAAAACCCAAGCAATTGAACTTTATGAGCAAGCAATTATCCAAGCTCAAGCCAATGAATATGGCTATGAAGAAGCATTAGCCAATGAACTAGCGGCTAAATTTTATTTAGATTGGGGTAAACAAAAAGTTGCCGCTGGCTATATGCAAGAAGCATATTATTGCTATGCCCGTTGGGGTGCAAAAGCCAAAACTAATGACTTAGAAAAACGCTATCCGCAACTGCTACAACCCATTCTGCAACAACAAAAATTTGGTTTAGATCCTCTAGAAACCATCGCTACTAATATCAGTACTTCTAGTTCCTCTTCTACTTGCACAGTTAAAACTAGTATTTCTGATGCCCTAGATTTAAATTCAGTTCTCAAAGCAGCGCAAGCAATTTCTAGTACTTTGGAATTAGAGCAACTGATTGCCAAACTAACTCTAATTATCCTCGAAAATTCTGGCGCGCAAAAATCCGTAGTCATACTTCCCCAAGCACATCAATGGCAAGTCCAGGCATTAACCTTTATTGATTACAAATCACCTCTCGGCACTGATGTAAAAACTGTTCTAGATTCACAACCAATAGATACTTGTCAACATATCCCAAGAAACTTGATCAATTACGTTAAAAATACTCAAGAAACGGTTGTCATCAATAATTGCCAAACAAATATTCCTGGTTTACTAGGTGAATATATGCTGCAACATCAACCGCAAAGTGTATTATGTACACCAATTATTCACCAAGGTAATTTGTTAGGGATTATCTATCTTGAGAATAATTTAACAACTGGAGTATTTACTCAAGAACGTTTACAAGTAATCAAACTACTTTCCTCCCAAGCTGCAATATCAATTGAAAATGCACGGCTTTATCAACAAGCACAGCAAGCATTCCAAAATTTACAACAGGCACAATTACAAATTGTCCAAAGTGAGAAAATGTCAGCTTTGGGTAATTTAGTAGCCGGGGTAGCTCATGAAATGAATAATCCCTTGGGCTTTATTGCTGCTAGTTTGGCACAAGCTCAACCCACACTTGCCGACATTTTTACCCACTTAAATCTATATCAGCAAAACTTTACTGAACCAGGTGCGGAAATTCTGAATCATGCGGAGGATATTGACCTGGAATATAGCTTAAAAGACTTGCCCAAAATGATTGCATCAATGATGATTGCGTGCGATAGGTTACAAAATATCAGCACTAGTTTAAGAACATTCTCCCGTGCTGATCAAGATTACAAAGTGCCATTTAACATTCATGAAGGCATAGATAGCACAATTTTAATTCTCAAACACCGCCTCAAAGCTAACGACAAGCGTCCAGCTATTGAAGTAACTACAAATTATGGAGATTTACCCTTAGTTGAATGTTTTCCTGGTCAATTAAATCAGGTATTTATGAATATTTTGGCTAATGCTATTGATGCCTTAGATGAGTCCAATCAAGGGCGAAAATTTGCAGAAATTCAAGCAAATCCCAACCGCATTACAATTACTACTTCAGTAGAAGGTAAAAACGTCATGATTGCGATCGCGGATAACGGTAAAGGTATGAATGCATCCGTAAAAGACAAGATTTTTGACCATTTATTTACCACCAAAGCAGTTGGTAAAGGCACAGGGTTAGGATTAGCGATCGCACGTCAGATTGTGGAAGAAACCCACGGTGGAAAGTTGAAATGTGACTCAGCTTTAGGAGAAGGAACAGAATTTATCATTGAAATCCCCGTATTTTAAAGTTTTTCGGTGTGTTTGGGAATACTAAAGCCATAAATCTTACGGGTTTAGGATGATGAAGCGTTCCACCTCACTGACTTACAAAACACTCATCAATATGGCACTACGAGTAACAGTGGTGGTACTTGTCTCTGCTGGGGTGAGTTATCTTCATGTCATATCCCGTTTGGAAACTCAGACCAAAATGCAGTTAGAAAGGTACATTAGCAGACGGGGTCAGCAAGAAAGCGCTATCTTTAAACTCGCAGAAGATAACCTGACTTCCCTACGCGATCGCCTGGTGCAGGAATTAAAGCAACCTAGTAATTTTGATGTCCAGGCCGAATTTGAGCGTCAGTATTTTGCTTGGAATGATGGTACTCTTCGCAATTTTCCCCAAAATAGACCAATTAAAGAATTTGATTCGATGCGCTATGCAGGATCGATGATTGGTCGCAATGTGCAGATGACTGAAGAACTCAAGCACCGCCAGCTAACAGCTAATAAATTGGTTAGTGCTTACGGTGCTGCTTGGTCTAATCGCTTTATTGATACCTATTTCCTGACACCAGAAAATACAGGGGTGAACTATTGGAAGGGTGTACCAATTGCCTTAGAAACACCACCTGAAGTTAATAACCCAAAAGAAGAATATTTTTATATTGCCGACCCTCAACATAACCCTAAGCGATCGCCCCAGTGGACAGGGGTTTATCTCGATCCCAGTGTAAAAGTCTGGATGGTTTCGGCAATTGTCCCAGTTTATGAAGGTGATCGCTTTTTAGGCATTGTTGGGCATGATGTGGTCTTAACCAATTTAATACAACATGCAATTGAGGATAAATTAGCAGGTACTTACAATATCATTTTTCGCTCAGACGGTCGGTTAATTGCTCATCCCCAAAAGATTCAGGAAATTCAGCAAGCTCAAGGACAATTAAAAATTGATGCAATTAACGACCCCCATCTCAAACGCATTTTTCAACTAGTTACAAACACAAAAAATCAAACCCAAATTTTAGAAAATAGTCAAGACCGTGAATATTTAGCAGTAACTCGCTTACAAGGCCCAGACTGGTATTTTGTCAGCGTCTATCCCAAATCACTGCTCTCAGGAGCGGCATGGGATACAGCTAATTTTATATTAATTTCTGGTGCTGTTGCCCTATTCATAGAAGTGTTGTTACTTTTATCAGTATTGCAACAAAAAATTGCTCAACCCCTCCAACAATTAACAGCCGCTAGTAATCAACTTGCTAACGGTGACTTTGCAATTAATCTTGACACCACACGACAGGATGAACTAGGAGAACTTGCCAGTTCTTTTAACAGTATGGCAAGTCAGTTAAAGACTTCTTTCATCCAACTAGAAGAGGTCAACAATGCCTTAGAAATTAGAGTTGAGGAGCGAACAACAACCCTACAAGAAACACTTGCACAACTACGCCGTACCCAAACTCAAATGATCCAGAGTGAGAAAATGTCAGCTTTGGGACAATTGGTAGCAGGGGTAGCTCATGAAATCAATAATCCTGTTAATTTCATTCACGGTAATCTCACTTATATAGAAAACTACGCCCAAGATTTATTGAAATTCATCAAGCTGTATCAGCATCACTATCCCCATCTCGTAGCAGAAATGCAAACTGAGGCAGAACAATTAGAACTGGAATTTATTCAACAAGATTTGCCCAAGATGCTATCTTCGATGAAAATTGGCACCAATCGTATTCGCGAAATTGTGCTTTCACTCCGCAATTTTTCTCGTTTAGATGAAGCTGAATTAAAAGCAGTTGATATTCATGAGGGTATTGATAGTACATTATTAATTTTGCAACATCGTCTGAAAGAGCAACCACAGCGCCCGGCAATATTAGTGCTAAAAAACTATAGTAAATTACCTTTGGTACTTTGCTTTCCTGGTCAACTCAATCAAGTATTTATGAATATTCTTTCTAATGCTATTGATGCTTTAGAAGATGCCAATCAGCAGCGCACCTCTACAGAAACTGCTGCACATCCCCTCACAATTTCAATTCATACTCAGTTGATATGTGAACAGCAAATCATGATTTCTATTACAGATAATGGTTTGGGTATTCCAGACCCAATTATCACAAGGTTATTTGACCCTTTCTTCACAACTAAAGATGTCGGTAAAGGTTCTGGTTTAGGTTTATCTATTAGCTATCAAATTGTGACTGAACTACATCAAGGTAAACTTCATTGTCATTCCATACTGGGAAAGGGCGCAGAATTTGTCATCACTCTACCTTTAGTAGCTAAATCGTTAAAAGAGGTAACAGCGAACAGGGAATAGAGAAATAATGTGTGCGATTGATTTTGTTTAGGTATTTATTTATGCTCAAAATTCTAACGCTTTAATTTTCTTAAGCGGATTTGGGAATATTAAATACAGGGCTATTCAAAATTTATCGGTATGCTGAGGAAATGGGTTGATGATAGAAGACTTTGGCGGAATTTCTCTTCAGGTGTGGACAGCCAGGGACACTCAATTATCTTTACAGGAATTTTTAGAAATTGCGATCGCATTCTGCAATGCCTTGGATGTAGCCTATTGCGAGTGTATTCTGCATAAAAATATTAAACCTAGCAATATTTTAATTAATCCCAAAAATAAATCAATCAAATTTATAGATTTTTGAATTTCCTTAAAAAATCTTTATGAAGCAAGTAATTAACCAGCAAGATAGATACAAGCAACAGCAGAGTCCAAATCTTCGCAGAAGAATTTTATCGCCTCTAATTCTCGCAATTTGTTTATTACAAGGTTCTTTTTTAGCCACCTTTTATCATCATCAAAAACAACGCATTCAAGAAAGTCAACAAACAACAGTACAACGAGTCAAAGACCTATTCCGTGAGGAAATAGCTCGTGATGTTCTGACGATGAATGCAGCGCTTGATGTGTTAATTCGAGATTCGCAATTCCTCAGCCTATTCCAAAAACGCGATCGCGATGCTTTGCGAACTAAGGCCAAACCTTTATACGATCGCTTGCGTCAGCAAAACCAAATTACCCATTTTTACTTTCACCAACCAGACAGAATTAATTTTTTACGAGTGCATAAAGATACGTTTGGCGATCGCATTAACCGCATTACTTTACAACGAGCTGAACAAACAGGTAAACCTAATGCTGGCTTGGAACAAGGGCCTACAGGTAATCCTGTATTGCGATCGGTTTATCCTTGGCGCAGTGACTTTTCAGAACGCACAGATAGTGATTTGTTCGTCAATCCTGGACAGGGCGAACTGGTGGGATATGTCGAACTTGGCGTAGAATTTCAGGATATTGCCCAAAAAGTCCATAAAATTTTAGATGTAGATTTAGTCCTGGCAATGGACAAGCAATTTCTCCAGCAAAAAGAATGGGAAAATCGCAATAAAAAACTAGGATACCAGTCTGACTGGAATGATTTTCCTGGCTATGTAATTGTTGATAAAACAGTTACCAATCTACCAAAATTAGTTAATCAGGAAATTAGCAAAGCCAATCCACAAACAACTTTAACCCTCACCTTTAAGGATGGGGGGAGAAGTAAACAAATGACCTTTTTACCCCTAAATGATATTGATGGGCGTAACTTGGGACATATAGTAATTCTTAGAGATATTTCTAATATTGAACAGGCAGCCCAAGAATCTATGCTGCTGGTTTCACTGTTTTCCTTAATAGTTGGTTCTGCTTTGGTGGGGTTGTTTTATATTTTCCTCGGACGGGTAGAAAGTAATATTTTGGAGCGCAATGCTCAATTAACCCAAGCGGAAATAGAAAAATTACAACTGCAACAAGCCAAAGAATCTGCAAATCTCGCTAACCAAGCAAAAAGCGAATTCCTCGCTAATATGAGCCATGAACTGCGTACACCGCTCAATGGCATCATTGGTTATGCACAAATTCTCAGTCGTTCCAAAGCTTTACCAGATAAAGAGCGACATGGCGTGAATATTATCCCTCTTTTGTTACTACGGGGAAAGTATAATCAGGAAGAAACCCGAAAGCAGTAAGTAACAGAGATAGTTACGCAGCGCAGACAAGCAGTAAGAAAAGTAGCCTTCATAGATAACTATTGTCAACACTATTGCTCAGTGTTTGAAGATGTGAGACATTTTGAAGCATTCAAATTTTTACATTTGGGAATGCTTTCAG
>NZ_JACJPX010000031.1 GCF_014696315.1 Calothrix membranacea FACHB-236 | reverse complement strand
ATTTTCTCCTGTCACTTGTGATTTTTTTGCCTCCATGCTCCCCTACATAACTACTCTTTTTTGTCAATCTTATTATTAAGAAAGATGTTTATAATGGATAGTTTTTTAAGGGGGGTTAGGGGGGATCAAGCCACATTTTGCACTTAGCACAAAGATGTGTGTACACCGTAGCCCTGTGGGTGAGGGGAGCAAGAGATTTAGTTCCCCTTCTCCTGCGGGAGAAGGGGTTAGGGGATGAGGGCGCGAGGTATTTGTACAACGCCCGCCCTATATAAGTAGTTGTGCAAAATTAAATATACATTTGTCATTGCGAACGGAACGGAACGAAGTGAAGTGAAGCAATCGCAAGGGTTTTGGGATTGCTTCTCTTCGAGACGCTACGCGAACGCTTCGCTCGCAATGACATAAATAATTTTGCGTTAGTACTTAGCTTTTAGCTTAAGTTGACACCAGAAGGGCCCCTGTGCAGGCCCTACTTGGACACCACAGACTATTGCTAGTAAAGCTAGCTAATAAAATAACTGTTACTTTCTGTCCAAACGAGCTTTCACATCATCAGCAAAGTCCTCATATTTCCGTAGAGGAGTTACGTGAACTTGTACCGAGTGGCCAAGTTTCTGCATGATTGGTAAATCCAAGAGAATTTGATCTATCAAATCAGGGGTAGGAACATCAACAATTGCAATCACACGGCGCACGCCAACACACTTCCATAAATCGACAACTACCCCCGCTTGCTTAGCTTTTAAAGCTGCATCTGCTTCCTCAGCCCAAATTTTAAAAAGTTCTGCCTGAGACATTTCATCAGGGTACTCTACATGGAAATCTAAGTGATATAGCATCAATATTAGTCCTCAATTAGCAATAAATATACTAATACCTCAGCAAGTACATGGGGTTTTATGCATTGTATAGATAAAATTTTGTTGTTCAAAAACCCTTGCCTCATATAGCATCATGTGCGATAATTCATGAACCAATATAAATACACTAAACCTATCGACTTGCCGGAGTTAAGCCAAATCAATGATGCAAACATTATGGTTAATTCCCACCTACAACAACGGATACTACTTGAGAATAGATAAATTCTTGGTAGGGGTACGGCACCAGTAAGATATTTGATATGCCAAAAGATTGTGGATGTTCCCTACCTGCTGTCGCTATTGGCTCACTGCTTTGTTGTTTTTGCGTAAGCAGTTCATAAAATCCACTGTAGAAAATTATGTAATCAAGTTTATACCTCCGTTTCTACCTAGCAGATGGGTAAAAATATTCATCTGCTACCTTTCTTAAAATTTGTGATTGATAATTACCAAGTTATTAATTATTAACTCAAATAATTAAACTTTTACTTAAATGAAATTATGCTGAGAAAAAAATGGCTAACCCTATCATAAAGTTGGAAGCTTTCTCCTAACCTCTGCCTGTAGTAGATGGGTAATTTTTACCTACCTACTACTTTTCTTATATGCCTGAAATGATTGCAGTGGAAAATTAGCAAAGTAAACTGATATGACAAAAGAATCTGATTTCCTCTCTGAACTATGCGATTTTTTATATCCGCGTAATTCTTATTACGGTCAGTCTCAGCCGGAATATCTAGCTTTTAACGCTACTCTTCAGGAATTTTCTCAACGTGTGAGTTATATTTGTGACCTACAAACAGGTGGGAAGCTATCCCCAGAAGAAGCTTATCATCAAATTCATCTGTTGTGGAAACAATTAAAACGTTCTAAAAAAGAACTAAAAATTAAATGAGTTGCTTGGTTGCAACAAAGCAAAACTATTAGGATGACTCAGAGAGCTTCCGCTACACTGTTATATAGTTTCCACGAAACGCAACAAGTACAAATACGATGTAAGTAGGTTGGCGAAATTAAAGATAACTGGCTGAGGCTGTTATTTGTCATTTGTCCTTGGTCATTGGTAAGGATTTTAAGCCTATTTACGTTTATTAACATAGTTTGGTTTATTTACACTGACTTACTTAATTGTGTTGTAGAAGGGGTATTTATGGCAATTCTCAGATTAGAAAACAATACCGAATATCAGAATATTGCAGATATTACACGCGAATTGGCATCACTCAATATTCAACTCAATCACTGGACTGTTGGCAAAAATCTAGGATTACATCGTTTATTAGCACAAGATAGCCTCAACGAGGATGAGAAAGAACAAGTACTTCAAGCTTTAGATGGCTATTTTGAGGAGTTGCAACAAACAGCAGGTTATCAATCCCGAGATTTGGTTGTCTTACATCCTGGGATTCCTAACCTTGATGATTTGATGGCAAAGTTTGCTAGTATCCACACCCATGCAGATGATGAAGTTCGCTACATCATTGATGGGGAAGCGGTTTTTGGTTTTGTACGTCCTGATGGTAGCCAAGTAGAACTGACAGTGCAACCAGAAGAATACATTAATGTGCCAGCTAAAACCGAACACTGGTTTCATCTAACTCCAAAAAATCGAGTCAAAGCAGTACGCTATTTTATTAGTACTGAAGGCTGGGTTCCTGAGTACACAGCTAGAGAAATTCGCATTCCTCAGGCTGTAGCTTGAAAAAGGCAGAGAAATCTAAACTTGAGAGGAGAGGATGTGAGGCGAATTGTCTTTTGCGACTTTGATGGAACAATTACAGCAGAAGAAACCTTTGTTGCAGTTTTGAAAAAGTTTGCACCAAAACTATCTGCAAAATTACTTCCTGAAATGTATACAAGACAGGTGACACTGCGGGAAGGAGTCAGGAAAATTCTCGAATCAATTCCTTCTACACGCTACAGTGAAATTTTAGAATTTACTCAAAACCAGCCGATGCGCGCAGGTTTTGTCAGACTTTTAGATTTTCTAGAGTTTCAAGGAGTTCCCTTGGTTGTAGTTTCGGGGGGATTGCGGGGAATGGTGGAAACTGTTTTAGATAACCTAGTGCAGCGGGTTCATGCAATCCATGCGGTGGATGTAGAAACTAGCGATGATTTTTTAAAAGTCTATTCTGAATATGAAGGAGGGACAGAACTAATTGCCAAAGTGCAAGTTATGGCAAAATATCCGGCAGATCAGAAAATTGCGATCGGTGACTCGTTGACTGATTTAAATATGGCATTGGAAGCTGATCTAGTTTTTGCGCGCGATCGCCTGGCAGAATATCTAGATGAACATCAAAAACCCTACATTCCTTGGAATGATTTCTCGCAAATTAGCGACTATCTAGCAAAATTATGGAAGTAAGTCTATTCTATGACTAGCCAAATCATAGATGATGCCCGTATTCAACTGATCGATATTGCCCGCAGCTTTTACCAACAAGGTTGGATGGTGGGCACAGCGGGTAATCTTTCGATTCGCCTCCCTGATGGTAGCTTCTGGATTACAGCTAGCGGTAAGTCTAAAGGAGAGTTATTACCCAGCGATTTTGTACGTGTTTATTTAGATGGAAGAGTAGAAAAAGCCTCAGCAGATTTACAGCCTTCAGCGGAAACCGCTATTCACCAAATAATTTATACCCTCTTCCCAAAAGCACAAGCCTGTTATCACGTCCATTCTGTTGAGTCTAATTTAGTTTCCCGCTTTGTCCTAGAAGATAATCTCCCCTTACCACCATTAGAAATGCTCAAAGGTTTAGGAGTTTATCAAGAAAACCCCTGTTGTTTTTTGCCCATCTTTGCCAATCATTTACAAGTCGCACGCATTGCATCAGATATTCAACAGCGCTTCACGGCTAATTCTGTGCAAATACCAGCCCTCCTAATTCGAGATCATGGTGTCACAACTTGGGCATCTTCATCCACAACAGCCCGTAATTATATTGAGATATTAGAATACATCTTTCGCTACATAGTTACTGAGCGTATGATAATTGGCGGAGGAAGAGGAAAGACATAAAAATCTCAAACTCCAAACCCCAAACACCTAGCACCCAACACCAAATGACTACCCAAACTATTCGCGTTGTTGCCCATATAACTGCTTTACCTGAAAAAGTAGAAGAAATTAAAGCAGTTCTGCTGGAATTAATTGAACCAACTCGACAAGAAGCAGGTGCAATCAAGTATGAACTCTTGCAAAACCAGAACGATCCTACTGATTTTACTTTTGTAGAGGAATGGACTTCTAACGATGCTTTGGATACTCATTTAAATTCGGCCCATTTGCAAGCAGCAGCAGCAAAACTGCAAAGTTTGGTGGCTGCAGCACCAGATATTCGTCGTTATTATTTGGTGGCATAATGCCAAAACTAACACTGGTAAAATTCTAGAAAATCTCAATAATCAATTCCAAAATAAAAGCAAAATTTGTTTCTACCGCTATTTCTATACTTAATTTATTAGAAAAAAGCGGTAGTTATTTTTTAATTCGATAACGGATTAATTTCTTGACTTCTGCTAAAGATAATCCTAATTCTTGAGCAATCATTGTTTCTACCTGGTCAATATCTATAGAGGTAAACTCTAAGTTAAACTTGGTAAGAATAGAATTAGTAGTACTCACTTCAACCTCAGTTAAATTTTTACCTCGCTCAATTTCAGCTTTAATAACTCGCAAAATTACTGGCAGTTCTATTAAAATTTGCTTCTTACCGTTAAAATTTTTAGCTGATGAATTAGCTAATCCCAGCTTTTGTGCAATTATGGCTTCTTCTGGCGTTAATGCTTGATGTGATAATTCAAACTCTAATTTCTTATAGTTAGAGCCTTCTGTTTTGACTTCAACTTGAGTAAAACTTGGCTCTTTGTCAATTTCTGTGGCAACTACTGTTAAATTTAACTTTAAATGCACTTGTGGTCTGGTGTCAGCTTCTAGTTGATCTACTGTTCCGTAGCTGCGCCGCAATAATTGCTTGGTTGTTACACCACTAAACAACCAAAAAGCGATACCAATAATTACCAGAGGCAGTATAACTAGTAAGTATTTAACCTTAAATTTAGGCATTTTTATATTTAGAAATTAAACTGAATCAACAACAAATCTAATTTTTATCAGCCACCTTATATTACGTATATAGGACTCATATTCGATTTTTGAAGTTTATGTAGGATGCGTGAGCGATAGCGTAACGCATCTTAGTACAAGCAAAATTTTATACTTAACATCAAATATCAACATTAAGAATTAATTTACTTTATCACTATCGGAAGATGTAAAGAAATTGAGGCTTTTCTATGATTTGCTGAGAAGAAATTGACCTGAATAAATTTCACCTAACGGATATATGCGAATCTTACTTGTAGAAGATGACCTTGAACAGTTAGAACCATTACAAGGGATTTTAACCGAAGCCGGATATACCGTTGATGGTGTTGAAGATGGCGAAACAGCTCAGTGGTTATTGGCGCACAAAGATTATGACCTATTGATTTTAGATTGGATGTTACCAAATATTAGTGGTTTGAGCCTTTGTCAACAGTATCGACGTGCTGGTAAAAATGCACCTGTACTAATGCTTACGGCTAAGGATACTACAGTTGATAAAGTCATGGGTTTAGATGCAGGAGCCGATGATTATTTGGTAAAACCAGCGGATTTGATAGAATTATTGGCGCGAGTACGTGCTTTGGGAAGACGAGTTCCTTCTTGGCAAGGAGATTCGTTATCTGTATCAGATTTACAATTACATTTAAATAGCTTGATTCTTGAGCGCGGTTCCCAGACTGTAGAGTTATCTCACCGCGAAGCTCAATTACTGGAATATTTAATGCGTCATCCCAATCAAATTTTAACCCGTGACCAAATTGAACAAGCGTTGTGGGAATGGGGTGCAGAACCAGAAAGTAATGCTTTAACTGTGCTAATACGTAAATTGCGGCATAGATTACAAATGATTGGTGCAGGAGATTGGATTAAAACTGTTTACGGTATGGGATACAGTTTAAAATCACCTGAAACAGTAACGGGTTAATAAAAAATAAGTAAGTCTGCGAAATTAAAGATAACTGGCTGAGGCTGTCATTGCTCATTGGTAAGGGTTTCAAACCTATTTGGGTTTCTTAACATAGTTTGGTTTATTCCACCGACTTACTTATTATTTAAACCGTATTTTTGATGATTTGCCTGTTCACCAATGCCCAATTCCCTATGCCCTATGCCCAATGTCAATTATGTTTAATCGTAGCCGTCGCAATATTGCAACTTGGTTTACTCTGGCAATGGGGAGTATCTTAATAGTATTTGCGGCGTTAGTTTATTCTATGGAAGTTAAAGATGAACTGGAGGAACTTGATAGATTAATTTATAAAAAAACAACGGTAATGGCAGCTAATGTTAAATATAAATTTAACAATAATCAACGGAAAGTGGATTTAGAAAATGTGCCTTTATTAGGAAGTAGGGCACAACTTCCACCAGATAGCCAATTTGTTTATGTGCGTTGGTATGATGAGCAAAAGCAATTAGTACAATTTTTTGGTGATTTTCCCAAACAGCAAATACCCATCGCCAATGGGTTTCAGACACTAGAAACAGAAAATGATCAAGTTTGGCTGCGTCAAGTAACTTTGCCTGTTTACCAAGAGGGATTGTTAATTGGTTATTTACAAGCAGCGATACCAATGACATCTCTAGAAGATAATTTGGCTCAGTTACGGTTAGTATTAGCGATCGCAGTACCAACAACTCTAGGAGTAATTGCACTAACAGGTTGGTGGTTGGGAGGATTAGCAATGCAACCAATTAGTCACAGTTACTCCCAACTGCTGCGCTTTACAGCAGATGCTTCCCATGAACTGCGTTCTCCATTAGCAGCAGTAATTAGTAATGCTCAGTATGGTTCATTGTCTACTACTCATAATTTAGCAGCACAGCGGCAGCGCTTTCAAAAAATAGTTGAGATTGCCAAGTCAATGAGTACTTTGGTAGATAATTTACTATTTTTAGCACGTCATGAAGGTAGATTATCTGAGGAAAATTTACAAAAATTTGATTTAAAAAGTTTAGTTATTCAGTTAACAGATGAGTACGCAAAACATGAGGTTGCACAGCATCTTAATTTCAAAAGCGAACTAACTATAGATAGTGTAAATGTTTATGGGAATGCTGACTTGCTGTGTCAAGCAGTAACTAATTTAGTAAATAATGCTTGTAAATATACTCCTGCTGGTGGTGAAGTCAAGTTACGGTTATTTACACAACATCGTCAAGCTGTGATTGTAGTTGCAGATAATGGTATCGGTATTTCACAAAGCGAATTGCCAAATATTTTTGAGCGATTTTATCGCGTCAGCAAGGAACGTTCTCGTAAAACAGGTGGGTTTGGATTAGGATTAGCGATCGCTCAACAAATTGTTGCTGCTCATGGGGGGCATATTCAGGTTTCTAGTATAGTCGGACAGGGGTCAAATTTTCAAATTTTTCTACCCTTAGAGTGAAGCTATTGCTTATTGTCAATACTACAGAGGGTAGAGTTTTTAAAGATTGAAAAGTTAAAGGTTTTTCCTTTCTTCTTTGTTCCTTACCCTTTTATTCTCAAATTGAAAATTATTGATATCGCCGTCACTTTTGAATCACATTTTTTTGCCAAACTCAAAGAAAAGCAGAGTTCAAAAGTAATTATCTTATGAATAAACATTATTCCTCGGCTTGATTTTGGCAACGGCGCTCGTTAAATCGTACTGCTAAGTGTTGCTTAAGCTCAAATTACAATTCGTGGGAACTGATGTGAATAGACAACAAAACTACAGCAATTTACAAGAACGTAACGCTATAGCCTCAGTTGCAGCACCAAAACAATCATTAGCTTTATTAGATGCTGTTGCTCTAATTGTGGGGATTGTCATCGGTGCAGGAATTTTTCAAACTCCAGCATTTGTAGCAGCCAATGCAGGTAGCGATATTAATGTGTTACTGCTGTGGTTACTTGGTGGTGCGGTTTCTTTAGTTGGGGCATTATGCTATGCAGAATTAGCAACAACTTACCCTGATGTTGGGGGAACTTACTATTACTTAAAACGTGCTTTTGGGCGTTCGGTTGCTTTTCTGTTTGCTTGGGCCAGAATGACAGTGATTCAAACTGGTTCCATTGTCTTGTTGGCGTTTGTTTTTGGGGACTATTTCTCTGGGTTATGGTTGTTAGGGCCTTATTCTTCTTCCATTTATGCTGCGATCGCAATTATCCTGCTAACAGGTTTGAACATTCTCGGTTTATACCCTGGTAAATGGACGCAAAATTGGCTGACTGCGGCTAAAATACTGGGTTTACTCCTAGTGGTGATGATTGGAGTTACCGCTAATAACCCTACACCACTCCCAACTCCTAGCACTTCTGCAACTTCAACAAACTGGGGATTGGCAATGGTATTTGTTTTGCTGTCCTTTGGAGGATGGAATGAAGCAGCTTATATCTCAGCCGAAATAAAAGATAGAAAGCGCAATATGGTGCGATCGCTAGTTTGGAGTATCGGCATCATCACCACTATTTACCTGCTAATCAATTTGGCGTATCTCCGAGGCTTAGGATTAACAGGAATGGCAAAGTCTGAAGCTGTCGCCGCCTCTTTAATGGATCGGAGTGTGGGTACATCTGGAGCTTTATTCCTGAGTATTTTAGTAGCTATTTGTACTCTAGGAGCAATTAACGCCACCATTTTGACAGGCGCACGCAGTAATTACGCCCTAGGGCAGGATTTCTCGATGTTTTCCTTCATGGGAGGTTGGCAACAACAAAAGGAAACGCCTACTCAAGCCTTAATCATCCAAGGTGCGATCGCTCTTTCACTGGTGTTTTTAGGCACAGTCGCCCGCAATGGTTTTGAAACAATGGTGGAATACACCGCACCAGTATTTTGGTTCTTTTTCCTACTGTCTGCGATTTCACTATTTGTTTTACGCAAACGAGATCCCCAAATAAATCGACCTTTCCAAGTGCCATTTTATCCTTGGATTCCCTTGCTATTTTGCATTATTTGTGGCTACTTGCTTTACTCCAGCTTGGCTTATACAGGCATAGGGGCAATAGTTGGGGTTCTAGTTGTAGGCGCAGGTATTCCCTTGTTGTTGTGGAATAACTACCGACAACGTTCTGTAAGAGACTTGCGATGAATAGGCAGATTTCCCTGATAACTCCAAATTAATGCTCAATCAATCTGCCATATTTTGACTCTGCTCTTGAATAAAATTTTCCATCTATTTTTTTGCTGGAATAACTAACAGTTACAAAGGAGAAAATTATGAAATTACAGCGAATTGTACTTTTACTGATCGCCAGCGTTAGTGTTGCTAGTTTGGGTGTTGCAGGATGTTCTTCAGTACGTGATTTTGAAGCAGATGCCCAAACATCGACTCCAGCTACTACCCCAGTACAACAAGTTCAACCCGATGTACCTTATGTACCAACTCCACAACCTGTAGTGGATGCGATGTTAAAACTAGCAAAAGTGAATAGTAACGATTTTATTTATGACTTAGGTAGCGGCGATGGTAGAATCCCCATTACAGCCGCACAAAAATATGGGGCGCGTGGTGTTGGTATAGATATCGATCCGCAACGCGTACAAGAAGCAAAACAAAATCTCCAAAGTGCTAAAGTAGGCGATCGCGTTGAGTTCCGCCAACAAGATTTATTTCAAACAGATTTAAGCAAAGCCTCGGTAGTTACCCTTTATTTACTACCAGATATCAATTTAAAACTCAGACCCAAGTTATTACAAGAACTTAAACCAGGTACCCGCATTGTTTCCCACGCTTTTGATATGGGCGATTGGAAACCGCAACAAGTTCAGGAAGTAGACGGTAAAACTATTTACCTCTGGATAGTTCCTGAAAATGTTCCTGCTAACCTGCGGTAAATAGCCAAAATTATTTAGTTTTGCAGCAGTTTTTGTAGGGTGGATAGGAAATTTAAGTACTGTCCATCCTATGATGATGGCGTTTTTCAGTTAATAGGAATCTCTGTACAAGGAAGGATTACTATGAAAGGATTAAAAGGTAAAAATGTTTTAATCACTGGAGCGAGTTCGGGTATTGGTCAAGCAATAGCTATTCGCCTAGCTCAAGAAGGATGTAACATCGCTATTAATTACCGCAAAAGTTTGGCAGAAGCGGAAGATACTGAAGAAATGGCGATTCAAAAAGCTTGTGGAGATATTACGAATTGCAGTGTTCAATCATTACCAATTCAAGGCGATGTTTCTCAAGAAGCAGACATCATTGAGATGGTAAATACTGTTATCGAAAAATTTGGCAGCTTGGATATATTGATTAACAATGCGGGAATCCAAAAAGAATGTCCTTCCCATGAGTTAAAAACAGAAGATTTTGACCAAGTACTAGCAGTAAATTTGCGGGGTGCTTACCTCTGCGCTCGTGAAGCTATTAAATATTATCTTTCACAAAACCGTTCTGGTGTAATCATCAATATTTCTAGCGTCCATGAAATTATTCCCAGACCGATGTATGTCAGCTATTCTATTAGCAAAGGTGGGATGGAAAATCTCACTAAAACTTTAGCTTTAGAGTATGCGAACCGAGGTATTCGTGTGAATGCCATAGCACCAGGAGCGACAATTACACCTATTAATGAAGCTTGGACTGATGACCCAGAAAAGAAAGCGGTTGTAGAAAGTCATATTCCCATGAATCGTGCGGGAACTGCTGAAGAAATGGCGGCGGCGGTAGCTTTTTTAGCTTCTGATGAAGCAGCATACATCACAGGTCAAACGCTGTTTATTGATGGGGGACTAACTCTGTATGCCGATTTTCGAGAAGCTTGGTCTGCTTAGGGACTTTCATTCTTGGCAAGGGAGCAGGGAGCAGGGAGCAAGGGGAGAAATAAAATATTATCTGAGTAAATTGGATCATTTATTTTTTGGAAGTCTCTTAAAGATTTCTATCCCACTCAGTGAAGAGTTTTGAAGTGTAAATTTGGTTTGGGATTTCTTCCCTTTTTCCTATTCCCCATTACTCTTAACCGATAAATGAGTTGTTCTTCAGCAGTAGCGCCTATGGAA
Organism: Calothrix membranacea FACHB-236; assembly: GCF_014696315.1. Lineage (GTDB taxonomy): Bacteria > Cyanobacteriota > Cyanobacteriia > Cyanobacteriales > Nostocaceae > Aulosira > Aulosira membranacea. The sequence goes on along the minus strand of NZ_JACJPX010000031.1, from coordinate 82,715 downwards.
ACTGATGTCTGCAATACCTGAATCGAGTCCTTGCTAAACATGAACGCTACCTGTGGCATTGCTGAATTATGAGCTTAAAATTGTCTCTGCGTAAGATAATAATTAGCTTGAACCAAAAATTAACTCGCACTATCCCTCAGAGAAGTTAGTATGGGCTAATTCCTGATTCAAGCAAAAATTCAGGATTAACATCCTGACTAAGAAATTATTCATCCGTATTTTGAGCGATCGCGACTGCTAGGTCTTGATAACGGCGTGGATCGCCTTCTGCAAACACTAACCGCTCTTGTCCTTTGCGTCCATAAAGCTCTTCCATAATCTTCTGCCAGTCCATAGAAGACAAGGGGGAAGGGCGATTGTCTATATGTTGGGTTTGAGTGGTAGCTGTTGCTGTCTGCAGTTCTTGCTGTGCCATTAAGACACGGGCGCGTACTGGCCAACTCTCCTCTTTAGCTGCAATTTGCTCAAAATGTGACAGAATTTGCGATCGCCAATCTGGATGACTCACCGCAATTGCATTGGCAAGACACTGTAAGCCGACGATGGCTGAATAGCGTACCACCCACTCTTCATCTTCCTGAGCTACAAATAGCAAGGCTTCCATTGCTTCTGCTTGGGCAATTTCTAGCAGTTCCTCTGGGAACCAGTGCCATTTCATCATTCCAAGCCCCTTAGCAGCTGCCCGCCGAACACTCAGGGCAAAGTCAGCGGTGGCTGCGCCTAACAAGGTGACTAATGCTCTAGGATCGCCAATTCCTGCTAGGGTGCGGATTGCCCAAGATCTGGCTGTGTAGTTGTGCATATCGAGTAGTTCCAACAGAGATGGAACTGCGGGTTCGCCAATTTGGATTAGCCCATCGACAGCTGCAACTGCTGCACCTGGATTGTTATAGCTCAAAGTAGCAATCAAGGTGGGAATGGCTCCTTCTAAACGGGTTGCTGCCAGGTTTTTGACAGCTTCTTGTAAAAGGACAGAAGAATTTGCGTCTTCTACTGCACGAATTAGAGTATTGAGGGAATCAGGCATGAGGAAGAAGAGAAGCGATAAGTTCTACCTTTTCCATTTTCGCTCTTTCTGCTACAGTAACGCATCCATTAATTGCATCACTTTAATTGCACCAGGGGATAATTCATGTGGCGTTGCCGGCTGCAATTGCTTTTCGAGTAAACCTTTGAGAGATATGAGCTTCAAGCTGTTTTCTGCGAGGGTATCAGCGATCGCTTGGGCGGCTGGCAAATATCCAATTGCCCCCAAATCTGAGAGAACTGCTCGACGTAGCTGCAAATCATCCTGAGCAAGTGCTTGTACTAAGCGATCGCCATACTGGTTGTAGACTTCAGTTGCTTGGTAGGTTAGCTGATACATTGCCCTGGCTGCGGCATACTGAATCCGAGGAACGGGGTGATCTAAAAATTCTTGAATCACCGGAATTGCATCGCTTGCTCCCAAGGTTCCCAATGCCTCTATGATGGCATCGAAGGGTTGGGTGAGTTGGGGTGGTTCTGGTGCTGGTAATGTTCCCGGAATTTGATCGTTGAGTAACTCAATCAGCCTGGGAATACTGGATGAGTCGCCTAACATCTCTAGAGATTGGGCTGCAGCTTCACGCACATAGAAATCAGAACATTCCAGCGCTTTAATCAATGCGGGAACGGCTCGTTTTTCTCCTAATTTTCCTAATGCTCTGGCTGCATTGCGGCGCAGGGGATAGCCACCTGCATTAGTGCGATCGTCTTCGTCTTCTAATGCTGTGATTAAGACATCAATGGCTTCTGGAGCATCAACTCGAAACCGCCCTAACCACCAAGCTGCATATACACGCAATCCTAAATCTTCACCTTGGAGATTAGCGATCGCTTGTTCTACAGTTAATTGATTATCATCCTGGATATTAGCTGCGTTTTCCACTTTCTGTTCCTGTTCTCTGTTCCCTCTGACAATGCCTATACATAACAATGCCCGGAGAGATATACAATCACTAACTTCTGTCAGTCATTGTATACCCCTCCGGGCAAAACCATCTTACTAGCTTAAAGCGTTGATGGCGTAGTCGATGTAGGAGTTTGCTTCAACAGCAGGATCACCACTTAAACCGTGGTTAGCTTTGACATATTTCAAAGCTTCAATATACCAGCTGGGAGAAAGTTCAAATGTGCGGTTGATTTCAGCAATACCGCTGATTAGGTAATCATCCAATGGGCCTGTACCACCTACAACTAGGCAGTAGGTAACCATGCGGATGTAGTAACCGATGTCACGAACGCACTTATCTTTACCTGTTTGGGTAGAAGCGTAGTTTGGGCCAGCGGTGCTGGTGGTGTAGGGATATTTGCTGTAAACAGCATTAGCAGCACCAGAAGCCAAACTAGAAGCTTTTTCGCTCAATGCTTTTGCAGCTGTTAAGCTTGCTTGTGCTTGGCGAAAACGACCAAATGCGGTTTGGATTTCGGTAGAGCTCAGGAAGCGTCCTTGGGAATCAGCAGCAGCTACTGCTTCGGTCAAAGGGGTTTTCATTTTAGATTTTCTCCCAAATAATCTTTTTTGATGAAATAGCTTTTAGCAATCGTTTCAGCTATCTGAAGGTGAGCAAAAAATTGATGAATTGCTCTCTTAACCAACTGCAGAAGCAGCTCTATCGAAATAGCCAGCAACTTCAGACATCAGGCTGGAGCAGTCACCACGGGTAACACCATTGGTATCACCAGCGATCGCTAGTGCAGCATCTTTCATCTTGCTAACGCCAGTTGCTACGGAACCCCCAGGAACGCCTAGTGCTTGGTAGGTTTCACGCAAACCGTTGAGGCAGCGATCGTCTAAAATGCTGGCATCACCTGTGAAGATAGCGTAGGTAACGTAGCGCAAAATGATTTCCATGTCGCGTAAGCAAGCAGCCATACGACGGTTGGTGTAAGCATTACCACCAGGTGAAATCAACTGGGGTTGTTCTGCAAACAATGCACGTGCTGCATCAGCAACGATTGAGGAAGAGTTACCGGTAATGCGGTTTACAACGTCCATGCGCTTGTTGCCATCAGCAACCATAGCGCTTAGAGCATCAATTTGAGAACCACTCAGATATTCACCGCGTGCGTCAGCTTGGGAGACTACTTTTGCAAATGCGTCAAACATACACTCAATATCCTAATTTGTTTAGTCGAGTATGGCTTGGATTAGGTTACAACCCAGTTTGATTCGGCTTGGCAACAAAGCTGCCCCAATATCCCGATCAACTCAAAGCAGTAGGTTGAATAACTGCTAAAACCTTTCCGATTTTTCCCCTAAGGAAACTTGGAAGATTCTTAATTTTTTTTAACAATTGAAGGGACTGAATCATTTCAGATGAATAGCTAACCTGTCATCTGTGATGTGCAGTTCTTCTTTGTTGTTTATACTATATCGTTGGATCGATTTTATATTACAAATTGTCAAGCAGATAATTCTATGGCTGGAAATGCTGATTAAATAAGCTTTTTGTAACGATTATAAGGAATATATTTCTTTATTAGTTGTGAATCTGCACATAGCCATGTTTAACTGCTGCTTACTGCAGCATAACTAGATATCCTTGATTTAAAGCCCAGGCAAAAATGATAGAAAATATGAACAAATGTTAAGAGTCTGAGTTTTTTCTTTACATAACCGGGAAAGTTTTGCTTGGTTAATTTGAGTTCGATTGTTCCAAAAGGACGCAGAAATCCGATCGCTAACCCCGTTCAATACCTAAGTGACGAAATGCGATCGCATCTCTTGAGTTAGCTAACACAACAGCTAGATAAAGAGCATTCTTTTGCTCCACAAATGACTAAGCATAAATAACTACTGTCACCAGTTAGCTGTAATTGCACCGTCCTACATACCAATTAGGATTTAGTAGCCGTCCAATCTTTCTTTAGTAATGCCAAAAAAGTAGCAATTCCTTTAGAAAATCCTTGTGGATCTGGTTGAACATACTCGGGAAACTCTTCATAATGCCGCCACGGCTCAGATGAATTATGCCGCAGATATAATACTCGCTCGTTCCCTTCTAATTTCCAGAGCATTTGACCGCCAGTTGGTATCTCAGTCATGGCTTTCTCCTCTTTTGCAAACAAATACACCCAAAAGCAGTTTGCGCTTGCTCAATTTTGCCAGCCTAAATATTAAGTTTTAAAAACATTTCTGCATTACCTTTTGCTGTTGAGCATGGATCTATTATGACTGACAAGAAAAAGTGCTGAGTTGTGAATAAAAACGGGCGTGGAAAAATAAGCTTTTCCACGCCCATAAATATCATGTATAAGTACTGTCAACTTTCCGATGCAGTTTCAGTGGTATTGTCACTTGCAGGACGGATGTTAACAATTTTGCCGCCTAAGCGAGTGATGCGACGCATTTCTTCATTCATGCGGCTGTAGGGGACTTGAATCTGAATCGTGCTGCTATTGCGAATCTGATAACGATTGTTATCAGTTTGCTCGTTCTGGCGCAATCCTTCTACTTCATAAACAAAGACGCGATTGTCTGAGTTTGAACTTGACCCTCTTGTTACTGCAGACCCCAACATAATGGTTCTCTCTCCTATTGTGCAATGGTGATGCTAGCAACTTTCCCACCCAGCTTATTAATTTGCTGAAGGGTGTTGGATAGCTGTTCGTAGGGGACGATGAACTCTTTGTTGCTACGACGAACTTTAGGATATCTAGGCAAGCTGATACCTGTAACTTCGATTCTGTAGAGACGTGGAGTCGATCCTTGAGAGGATCTGCCAAAGGTGCGGCTGGGTGTAGTCCCTTGTTTTGCAGGTAGATAAGACCAACCTTGGCTGCTACCAGAAGGAGCAATAATTGCAGAGGCGCTATTTTTAGCTAAGTCAGCGGCTAAACGAGAAGCGCTACCTGCTAGCTGAGAGCGATCGCTATTAGCATAACCACGATAAAGGCGGAATAAGCGAGTGAAACCAACGGTTCTTTGACCAACGCCTGTGGTTACAAAGTCGCGGTAGTAGGGAACGATCGAATCACCAAAGTAAGCATCATATTCAGCAGAGTCGATAAAAGAATCGATGTCTGCGTCAAAACCTTGATTTTGGTAGCGATCAAGATGCTCAATTACTTCCGACTCATCGTAGGGAGCACGTCCCAACAAATGTTTGAAGTTTAATTCAATTACCCGAGTTTGAAAATGAGGGTAAAGAAACTTGGTTTTATATAGTTCGGATTTAGCTACTGCGCGGACAAAGTCTTTGACGCTCAGTTTCCCATTGGTCAACAACGACTCTAAGCTGATGAGGCGTTCTGACTGCATCAGATAGTCGTTGCCTAATACCTGACGATAAACTGCTTGAATAACAAGCTTGGCATCTTCTGGTGTCCAGTTTGGACGCAGTTCAACAGGACTTGTTTGGTCAAAAGCCGTAGTTCCCAAACGAGATGCTGCGGATGTAATTGGCACGAATAGCTCTCCTTGTAGACTTTTTTTGTTGCAAAATTGATCAGTTTAAGCAGGAGAAATATTTACCACCCGGCTACCCCGCTGATTCAGCCTTTGCAGGGTGGTCGAAAGTTGGTCATAAGCCACCAAAAACTCTCTGATACTACGGCGGATTTGGGGAGTCCGTCCGCTATCTGATTGCATAACTCGCACTCGGTAAAGCTTTCCGCGATCGCCCGCGACATTACCAGCTAACCCTTTACCAAAGGTAGGGGTTTGAATAGGAGTAGCTAAATTCAGAGCAAGATTCTGGGTTAACCACGCAGATTTGTTTTTACCTTGGGCGCGATCGCTGTTGGCATATCCTCGGTAGAGCTGAAACATCCGGCTAAAACCGACTGTTTTTTGTCCCGTTTGAGTCGAAAATCCCCTATAATATGGAACTATCGATTCTCCAAAGTTTTCTTGATATTCAACTGAATCAATATAAGAATTGATTTCTGCTTCGTAGCCTTTTTGAGTATAAAGATCTACGTGGTAAGCAATTTCTGCTTCATCGTAGGGCGCACGACCAAGCAGATGCTTGTAGTTCAATTCAATGAACCGGACTTGAGGTGTAGAGTAAAAAAACTTTTGGCGATATAGTTCAGATTGTGCCAGTGTCCGCACAAAATCCCGAACACTAATGTTGCCTTGCTGTAACAGCGATTCTGCACTTGTGAGGTGTTCGCTCTGCATCAAGTGGTCATTACCAAACACTTGACGATAGGCAGCATTAATCACTGCTTTTACATCATCATTTGACCGCAGCTCTGTAGGAGCAGTGTTGGCAAATGGCTCAAATCCTAACTGACTGGCTGCCAGAGAACTAGTCATGACCGATCTCCTTAATTTCAATCAGAAAAAACATGCCCAGAACCCCTTAAAACTGCCCATGCTAGAAGAGAATTAGCATTCACAGCCTTGAGTTGTTCTGGGCAAAAGGAAACCTCTAGCTTAGAGCGTTGATGGCATAGTCAATGTAGGAGTTTGCTTCTACAGCAGGATCGCCACTTAAGCCATGATTTGCTTTAACGTACTTGAGAGCTTCAACGTACCAGCTGGGAGACAAATCAAAGGTGCGGTTGATTTCTGCCAAACCACCAATTAAGTAGTCATCCAAAGGACCGGTACCACCAGCAATTAGACAGTAGGTAACGATGCGGATGTAGTAACCGATGTCGCGTACGCACTTGTCTTTACCGCGCTGGTCAGCAGCGAAGTTAGCACCTTGCATTTGGGTGGTGTAGGGGAACTTTTGGTAAACTGCGTTAGCAGCGCCTTGAGCCAAGTTGTTAGCTTTGCTGCTTAATGCTTTAGCTGCATCTAAGCTAGCAGCAGCTTGACGGAAGCGACCAAATGCAACTTGAAGTTCTGTGGAGCTTAGAAACCGACCTTGAGAATCTGCGGTAGCTACGGCTTCGGTTAAAGGTGTTTTCATGCTGATATTCTCTCAACAAATATGTAAAGGTGTGCGTCCGAAAGAAGAAATAATTAAGTAGCGATGTCTTAGCCTACTGCACCAGCAGCCTTATCAAAGTAGCTGCCTACTTCAGCCATTAAGGAGCTACAGTCACCACGGGTAACACCATTGGGGTCGTTTGCAATTGCGATCGCAGCTTCTTTCATCTTTTGAACACCAGCTGCTACGGAAGCGCCAGGAACGCCTAGTGCTTGGTAGGTTTCACGCAAACCATTCAAGCAGCGATCGTCTAAAACGCTTGCATCACCTGCAAATACTGCGTAGGTTACATAGCGTAAGATGATTTCCATGTCGCGTAAGCAAGCAGCCATACGACGGTTGGTGTAAGCATTACCACCTGGTTGGATCAACTGGGGTTGTTCTGCAAACAATGCACGTGCTGCGTTAGCAACGATGGTGGATGCATTGCCGGTAATGCGGTTTACAACATCCATCCGCTTGGAACCAGCAGCGACCATATCTTTTAATGCATCGATTTCTGAGTCGCTGACGTAAGAGCCTCTTGTATCAGCTTGGGAAACTACTTTGGTAAAAGCGTCAAGCATTCCAGCATCTCCTAAAAATATTACTATGCTGTGGATTCAAATTTGGTTCAAAAGCTGATTCTTGATTGGGATGAAGCAGAGTTATTGATTTTAGAGATGTTCCGCCATGAAAAACTAGGCAAACAGTCCTCAGCAAGTTCAACTTGCTTGGTAATTAGAGGTAACTTACCCCCAATCTGTTAGCTAGTTCCAATTTACTAACGGTACAGCTATAAATTAATACTGCTAATATCCACAACAACCAATTTCTATAAAGGCCCACAAGCCGAAATTAATGAAATGGCTGCCAATCAGTTTTTCAGGTGCTAAACCTTCTCCGTCGAGGGCAGAATGTTCAGCGGTTTTTTGAACCTGAAAATGATTAAAGCAATCCGTTTGTGCAAATTTTGTGCAAATTCAAATGTGTCGTCAGATAATTGGTTAAAAAATATTAAGCGAATGCTGAAACCCTTGAATAGCAAGGATTGTTTATATTTTCGTTTTGTCTTTAGACTTAAATTATAGTTACAATTAGTTACATTTAGACACATTGTGAGGAAGGGAAAACTTTATTACTCGCAAAATTAAATTTCTGAACTCAATTCTTACAATTCGTTACATTTAGTTACGTTGATATACAAGCGAGCCAGCAGGGAATTTTGTGGTATGTTTATGCGTTAATGCTATCGCTTGCATTTAAAGCAATATGGTAAAACCTGCTTAAGCAAGACAAGCGTCGCACAACCTTTGGATAAAAAAATCTACACAGCAAAAATTACCAGGATTGCTATTGCCTTCCTGGTTTGATAAATTTCATTGAATTGAACTTCAAGCTACATAGTCAAAAAGCATAGTTGTCATGTAGCGATCAGCCCATTCTTTACCAAAAGATTTTTCTAGCACGCGCCGAGTTTTGTCATTCTGCTGCTGCTTTGTACAGTAATTGCGTTGTCCTGCCAAAACTTTAGAGATATCAAGATTGGATGTTAGAGGTGTCTCTGATGCAGCAATCTGACAATGAATCGTTAAATATTCGCGAACGCGGTTGTGAAACTTATCTTCTTCTTGAGTATTTTCTGGGCGGACAAACAGGCAAAATTGCGAGAAAATATCGCCCCAAGGCGGTAAAGCCCGTGGTTCGGAAAACTCAATTTCCGGTAAAGCAGACAAATGCTGATGATAACGTGATGGTAAACTGCGATCGCTACTGATGGGAGACAAATCCGCGATCGCAGCACTAATCAACCGACCTTTCCCGCCTACCAAATCTGTACCAAACATGGGAATGGCGTATTCAGGATTGGGGAACATCACACAGTGCAGAATATCTAAACCATTGCCAACCTGCGCCAACTCTAAATGCAGTTTGCGAAATTGCGGAGCTTGGTAGCAATGATTTTCAATGATCAGCCGTTCACCTTCCAAATGTCCTTCTACATAGCCTAAACCTTCGGGGACAGAGTAAGGGGAGATATCCAAGTACTTTTGCCAAATTTCTTCAATCGAATCCGCCAGCCTGTGGATTAGGGGATGCTGACGACTTCTTAACGATGCTTCCATAGACCTCAACATACGCTTCTCCTTGAGTATAGGATTAACCTACCTTGGCGTATAGCCTGTGCAATAGCTGTGCAATTTGCAGATTGGGGTATCGGGTTAAACAAGTTTGGATTTTAGATTAAGCCCATACCGTAGATTTCTCTATTTCAATCGAGAATTGTAGATTTGGCAGAAGTTTTACTCAGTTTCCAGATTTCTTTGTTTCCAATAATTCGGTTTGCGCTTACTATGTGCAATTGCAATTACCCAAATTACTTCTTCCAACTCTGTATAAAAAATTATATAAGGAAAACGTTTAATAGTATAACGACGTATTCCTGCAATTTTGTATGGCGTTCCTAAATTAGGATTTTGCTGAATTTTCAGAACAACTTTTTCCACTTCAGATAGTAAATCTAGTCCCAAGCCTACTGTTTGAGCTTCATAGTAAGCTATGGCAGCATCAAGCTCTTTTCTAGCTTCTGTGTGGATAATAATAAACTTCACGAATACTTTTCTCGTAATTCAGAAAATACTTGAGATGATGGTTCTCCAATAGCTGTTTTGCAATTAATATCTTGCAACCTTTGGTTTAATTCTGTATCCCAAGCAGTTTCTAGATTATCATCTATATCTTCATCTAGAGAATGAATTAAAAAGTAGGCAATTTCAGCACGTTCTTTTGCAGAAAGTTGAGAAAGTTCAAGTTTAAGTTTTTCTGCAGTTTCACTCATACTTTGGAGTCTTCCCAAGGATTATAAAATTGGCTCAATTATCTGATCGTAGCTGCTTTACTCATGATTTAGGGGAGTTTCAAGCATTCAAAGCTTCTAACATGATATTGGCCGCCTCTACCGCATCATAGGGAGACCAAACAGGATATGATGTACCGGATTTTATCAGATTATTTTCTTCATTTGCTAGCTCGGCAGCCAAAAGTTGAATAACCTGGAGTTTATCTAAGCGATTAAGTTTGCGTAATTGTTCTACTAATTCAGTAGATACCATTGTTAAGTAAGGGTGTTTATTGATTAATATCCATTTTAAGAATAATCTGTATAAGCATAATTTTGCTTGGCTTGTAATGATCTGAAACTGCGATGTCTATGGCTGGCTACGCCTACGCAAAAGCCATTTCTGATACTACAATTGCTATTTCCGACACTACAATTGCTGTTTTTGATACTACAATTGCTATTTCCGATACTACAATTGCTGTTTTTTATACTACATTTGCTATTTCGGGAGTCGCAAAAGCTGTTTTCGATACTACAATTGCTATTTTTGAGATTACAATTGCTGTTTTTTATACTACATTTGCTATTTCGGGAGTCGCCAAAATAGCTTTTGAGACAAAATTTACTATTTTGGCGATGCTAGGCAAAAAACAAAGTATGTCAGTTCACAGTTAAATTTATACTGACACACCTTCCAGCTCTTCATCTGTTAACTCATACAATTGCCGTAATTTATCTAACTTATCTTTATCAGCTTGCCAGAAATCCCGTCCGTGCGCTTCTAACATTCTGCCAACAATATTGCGGAATGCCTCCGGATTTGCCTTGCGTAACTTCTCCGCCATCTCTGCATCAAAGGCATAAGTATCTGCAGCTTGGTCATATACCCAATCATCAGTAAAATCCGCAGTCCCGCCCCAACCAATTAACGCCGTCATGCGCTGAGAGATTTCAAACGCACCACCAGAACCTTGATTAGCCATTGCTTGCGCCCATTTGGGATTTACCAATTTCGTGCGGTACTCCATCCGCAATAAATCATCTAAGTTGCGGGGTGTGGTGTCTTTAGAGAAACTTTCCACAAAACTGGTTGTAATTTTCTTCCCACGTTGTTTTTCTGCGGCTTTCTTCAACCCACCAGTATTGGCGTAATATTCTTGAATATCGGTAATGCCATATTCTACCGAATCTATTTCTTGGACAATGCGATCGCTTGTTTTCAATAAAGTATTTAAAACTTCCGGCCTAGCCTGTCCTTTATCTTGTCTCCCATAGCTGAAAACGTTGCGACTTTGCCAAGTATTACCTAACTCTTCACCTGATTCCCAATTTCCATCTACAACTTGATCGTTTACCAAAGAACCAAAATCGCCCGCCGGATTAGAAAATAATCTTGCAGAGACGTTTTCTACTCCTTGGGCTTTTAAAGCTAAAGCGTGTTTGCGAATAAAATTCTCTGCTTCTGGTTCCTCAGCTGCCGCAGCCCGTTGAAATAAATCATCTAATAATTCGATAATATTCACAAAACTATCGCGGAAAATTCCCGAGAGATTTCCTAACACATCAATCCGGGGATGTCCTACTTCAGTTAAAGGTTTTAATTCATAACGAACAATTCTCCCTGTTCCCTCCTTCACTGGTTCAGCACCCACCAATTCTAAGAGAATCCCCAAAGATTCACCCTTAGTTTTAATCGCATCTAAACCCCATAACATTACCGCCACAGTTTCCGGATATTTGCCATGTTCTTGTAAATGCTGGGCGATAATTTTTTGAGCAATTTCCCTACCTCTTTCATAAGCCGCAGGTGAAGGCATTCTATAAGGATCTAAAGCATGAATATTTCTACCCGTAGGTAACACACCAGGGCCATCTCTTAACAAATCACCACCAGGCGCAGGTGGAATATATTCCCCATTCAAACCCCTTAATAAATTCGTCAACTCATCCGTAGATTGCATTAATAAATCTCTAATTTGCCCCTCCTCCTCTCTGCGTTCTCCGCGCCTCTGCGGTTCGTCCCCAAAATAAGCCTCTAAATACCCCGACAACTTCTCCTTATCCGGTTCCTCCCCCAAAATATGCAAACCAGAAGAAAACAACCGACTTTCTAAAACCTGTAAATACTCATATAACTTCACCAAATAGTCATCAAAAACATGGGCGCTAAACATCCGCATATTTTCATAACTAAAAGCAATCCCCAACTTTTTCGCATCTTCCAATGGACAATCCGCATCCAACCCAGTGTCCACAATTTTTGTACAAATAGCTTCCTTCAGGGCGTAATTCTTTTGTGGGTCTTCCCGATACTCAGAAATTAAATCTCTTAGCGCCAACAATTCCTTATACAATCCAGCACGACCATAAGGCGGGACATTATGGGAAATTAATACCCCATAACCGCGACGCTTTGCCAAAATCGACTCGGAAGGATTATTTGCCGCATATATATATAAATTAGGAATATCTCCTAACAAAATATCCGACCAAGAATAACCCGTATTACCTAACGGAGAACCAGGTAACCATTCCACAGTTCCATGCATTCCAAAATGCACCACAGCATCAGCTTGAAACTCATTTTGTAGCCATTTATAAAAAGCTGCGTATTGAGGATGAGGAGTTAAATCTCTCTCAAACATTAACCGCATCGGGTCGCCTTGTAAACCTAAAGGTGGCTGTACACCTATCCAGATATTTCCTAACTGCACGCCCCCAATTTGAAACTCATCACCATAAGTTTTAATTCCCGTTCCCGTGAGAGATTTCCATTGTTTTTCAATACGAGAAGTGCGGAGATAGCCTAACCATTTTTCCAAAGTCTGAACATTAACAGTATTAACCGCAGATGAACGCCGATCCCCACCGACATTCATCTGCGTTAATCCGCGTCCATCTGCGGTTTTAATCTCTTCATCCGCTTCGTTCACCCAGCGAATTAATTCTTCCCCATCATCTGGTAAATCCCCAACTGCATAGCCTTGTTTTTTCAGTGCATCTAGAAACTTCAACAAACTGCGTGGCACATTTAATAAAGCAGCCGTTCCCACAGCACCATAACCAGGAGGGAAACCATATAGAATAATGGCAATTTTCCGTGCCGATGCTGGTTTTTGCCGTAAATTAATCCAGCTTTTGACTCTACCAATTAATCGCTGTACTCGTTCAGGAACTAAATAAATATCTTCCCCTACTAAACCACCAAGGGGAACAGTATCAATCGCCCCATCTAATTCAGGTAAAGCGTACAACACCACACTTTGCAAACCACCAATACCTTGGCGCGTCCAAGAATAAATATCTTGAATTAATAACGGTGCGGCTACAAAATAAGGTACATTTTTCGCCGTTAAAATACGTTTAGCAACTTCTACCTGTCGCCCTGCTTCCATTGAACCCGCCGGGCCACCAACTAAAGGAAAACCAATTGTAGAGACTATTGCATCAACTTTCACAGCTTCTTTGGAAAGCGACAGCGTTTCAATATTGCCTATTTGTCTTTGCTGAATTTCATAATCGGTTGTCATCCAATCTCTGACAGCCACGTGTCCTTCAACACCATTGATAAAAATCGGTAAAGGAATTAACCCAGCAGCTTCAAAACGGCGAATTAATTGGGGAATATATGGTTGTTTTGTAATAACGTGTTTGCGATAAAGTAAAATACCAACAACTGGATTGTTAACCTTAAATTTCTGCTGATACCATTCCAAATATACCTTTGGCGATTCAAAAAATCCTGGATAATCTGGGTGCAATAAACCCATATTTGGAGTTTCCACAGGCGCGGGAATATCGCCAACTTTTAAGCCTAAATATTTTTCCGCTATTGTCCAAAATAAAGAAGCAACATTTTCATGGCCGCCAGCATTCCAATAACCATAAATAATTAACCAGTTGCGTAAATCTTGTACTTTCTGCACTGGCACATATTTGAGTAATTTCGGCCCTACTTTTAAAAAGCTAATATAACCAGCGAGTTTATCTTCTTCTCTACCATTACTAAATTTATCCAGAATAAATTTTACTGGCTTGGGCATACCTTTAGGTTTATCGCCAATGGCAAAATCGCCCAGCTTGGTTAAACTCATCAATTCTAAAGCCGACTCAAACACCAAGCGGATAGGAATTTGAGAAATGCGATCGCGCAACCACAAAACCTGGTCATAATCAAATAGCAAGCTGCCAAAAAATACCTCAGCGTCTTGGAGTGCTGCTTCTACTTCCTGGCGCTTGGTGGTAATATCGCGATCGCTAAATACTCGAATGTCCAACTCAGAACAACGAGAGTTAGCTAAAAAAGCTGCTTTTCTATACAAGTCAGCGTTAAAGGATTCAAACCCAGCAATCAAGACGATGCGTTTCATGCAGTAAGCTACGAAATCTTTCTTTACTTACTTGGATCTTAAACGGGGTTGTAGGGTGATGGCAGAATATCTACCTCGAGGCGAGAGTTAAGGGACTTGCACCTAAATAAATATACTATCGCTTTCTGAGCATGGGGGCAGGGAGCAGGGGGAAAAGAGAATATTTCTCTGGTAAACTTGGGTAATTGATTTTCTGGAAGTTCCTAATAATTCCGCTTCAGCAATCTGCTTAAGATATTAAACTTCTTGTCCAGTTCGCCAATAATATCCATAATCTCAATCAGGTTTCGCGGCGGTTGAGAAATCAGCGAATCCACAGCAATCAAGTTGGAGAAATTCACCCGAATTTCACCCGGACGTTCCGTTGTCCCATCTTGTTGATAAAATCTCACCCCTGCTAACTGCATAATCTTGATCAATTCTTGAGCAATAATGCCATAGCCAATGGTGGTAGGATGAATCCCATCTAAAGAAAATAAACCGCCTTGGGTACGACCGTTAGGGCCAGAGAGAAAAAAGCGAGAATCTGGTACAGGGTTTAAAGCTTGTAACTCAGCAGGTAATGGATAAGCACCACCCATTTCATCCCACCACACTGGTTTAGCTGCGGGGTCTTCTAAAAAACGCCGGGATGCTAACCTATCTAATAATCCCGCCGCTTCAAATAAATACCAATCCCTACCTTCCAGGCGAGCTTGACGCACAGCATCAGTTATATAGTCGTTATATTGATCAATTGCACTGTCAATTGCCCTAGCTTCTGCTTCGGTAAGGTTTGGATGTTTGTCAGGGTCAAAATCTTGATCCTGAATCCAGGGTAAAGTGTAGTAAGGAAAATAGCGAGAACCTTGCCTAACTTTGTGGTTTACCCCACGGGCAAAAGGTACAATTGTAATGTGAGGTACTGTACCAAAAATCACATGGCGAGCGCGGATTTTCTTGACTTCAGCCACTAACTGATCTAGTTCTGCTTGAAAGTGAATCGGTCGCCAAACAGTATATTTGTCATTTATATCCATATCCTCATAGCCAGTATCACTCCATGCGACATTAAAGGTGAGAATACTGCCTAAAGCGTTATTTGCCCCAATCAAAACAATCAGGGTTTCAATTCCTTCTGTATCTGGCGTACCTTCATTTCCCAAAGCTGCGGCTGCTTGTACAGGTGAAAGTGCGACACCATTCTGATCCCGTGCTGAGTTAAGAGTGCGAATCGCAGCCCTTTCGTTGTGATTCTCCACAATCAACCGCAAAAAATCATCCTTAGGCGGATTCTCTTTGATGATGTTGATACAAATATCTGCATTCCGCGAGATAGTATTACGTAAATCCCAGCCATAAACCGCTAAGTTATGGTTAATACCTTGTTGAATCGGGAACAGCGAACCTGTACCACGCTCCCAATAATTTTCGTTAATATCTAACTGTTGACGTAAAAATAGAGCAGCCCCCACAAACTCTAACGGATTAATATTAGAACCAAACTGCTTATCCAAATCATTGGCTAGGCGTTCCAAGTTCAACGGTAACCCATCTTTTGGCCCCCCGTAAGTCGGGTAGCGCATTTCTCCCCAACCCAGTTCTTTAGCAATAATTACTGGATATGATAGCTGCGTGTCAAATATTGCTCCACTTTGGAAACCATGTGTGATGGAGTCACCCAGCGTTACCAGCCGATTTTTGGGAGTCCCAACTTTTGAAACTGTAACAGAAATACCCAGCGTTGGATCTGTCACAGGTTTTCGTGGTTGTAACCGCACAACCACATCAGGCGGGGTTTTGGGGTCTAACATGGAACTTGATGTATTTGTCATAACTGTCTGTGGTGATAAGTACTAAACTGAAGACAGAATACGCAGGGCAAGTCAATTAAATCAGTATATATTCGTATGGGAACTGGAGAATGGATAATGAACATTTCTCCTCTGTTTCCTCATCCCCTCTCTTATGCATAGTAGTAACTCTCAAGTGAAATGGTAGCAACCTCTGCTTTGAGGGGATGTTACGTGAAAAAAAGTTTTGTTAAATTCCTGGAATTGATTGTCCTCAACTTGTTGTAGTGGAAAGTGTTGAGTTGAATTAACGCGATCGCAGCTTATTGTATAACTTTCGTGAGAACCTGTTGAGGAACGTTTATGTTATAAAATTTTTCTAGTTCTACCATTTTTTGCCAGGCAAAATTTATTTTTATCTACGTGAAAGAATAAAATAGGGTTAGCAAAATGTGTTAGACGGTTAAGAGCAACTAAAAATTCCATAAGATTTAAAGGATAAGTTAGAGTTAGCGAACCCAAAAAATATTTGACCTTCTTGGAAGCACAAATATCGATTACTAACTTTGATAACTTATTTAAACTATTATAAAAATAAGTAGAGGAGAAAATTATGAAATTTGGCATTGATATCGGACACAATTGCCCCCCTGACACCGGAGCTAGAGGCATCAAATTTGAAGATAATTTAACCGTAGATGTTGGCAACAGAGTTGTCTCAAAGCTCAAAGCCTTAGGGCATGAAATTGTACTATGTAAACCAGATAGGGCTAGTTCAGTACGTGAATCTCTTTCTAGAAGATGTGATAGAGCCAATTCTGCCAGAGTTGATGTATTTGTATCAATTCACTTTAATGCCTTTAACGGCAAAGCAAATGGTACAGAAGTATTTGCTGGGAGTGAAACTAGCAGGAAAATTGCTAAACCAGTATTAGATGAATTCCTCAAATTAGGTTTTTTTAATCGAGGAGTTAAAAGTGGTTCTCACTTATTTGTATTGAGAAACACAAATATGCCTGCCATTCTTATAGAATGCTGCTTCCTCGATTCTCAAAAAGATATGGAGATTTTTGAATCGGAAGCAGTAGCTAATGCAATTGTTAAAGGGTTAACAGGTAAATTACCAACTACTCCTGTGAATCAAGTACCAGATGAGGAGATGAATGTAGATACCACAGTTTTGAGACTGCAAAAAGCCTTAAATCAACTGAAAATAACTGATACAAATGGTAAGCCTTTAAAAGAAGATGGCATATCAGGTAATTCTACAAGATCTGCGATCGCTAAATTTCAAAGAGTTGCAGGAGTTCAGGAAACAGGAACCGCTGACAAAGCAACTTGGGATGCTATAAACCTCATATTAGCAAAACGAATTATTCGCCCAAATCACGCTGGTGGCCCAGTTGTTAGATATTTGCAATATCGTTTAGGGATTGAGGTTGACGGTGTTTACGGCCCACAGACAGAAGCAACAATCAAAAACTTCCAAAAGCAAAATAGTTTAGTCGCCGATGGAATTGTTGGGCCTGTTAGCTGGCAGAAATTAATTGCTTAATTATCAGCCATTAATAACTCAGCAACCCTAGGCAAGTAGAGATTGTCAATCATGTAAAAATACTTAAATTATCATGATTGGCAATTTTCGTATTTTATGCTCATATCGTCTTAGAAAATAGACTTCTTGTAAAAGTAACTGACAAATGTCAGAACAAGTAAAAAGAGAAATTATATCCCTTCTTACTTTCCCTAACTTCTACAAGAAGTCTATGATTGTTTTATGAGGGGAAAATCATGGCTTTTAATGTTAATGTTCTGAAATTACCCGTTATCAAACTTGGCTCAAATAATTCTGTTGTTACTGCTTGGCAAAGCTTTCTCAAGGATGCTGAATTTCCCATAGGTGTGGTTGATGGCGACTTTGGTAAACAGACTGACCAAGCAACGCGTAGCTATCAACAACGAAATGGTTTAACTGCTGATGGTGTTGTGGGCAATATGACTTATGCTAAGGCATTAAATCAAGGGTTGATTTTCAAACTGAACTTAGCAGCAAATACATTACTCAGTTACCTAAATTTTGGTGAAGCAGAAGTTAAAGATTTACAAGCCTCTATCAATAAAACTGGACAACTAACTCCACCTTTAAAAGCAGATGGAGACTTCGGTATTACCAGTAATAAAGGATTAGCTGAAGCATATAAAAAAAGAGATGTACGCTGGCGTGGTGAAATAGAAGATGCCTTAAGTAATGCCACAAAGCAAAAATTAGGGCAAGATTTAACACCAGCCTTAGATATTTTAAATAGCTATGCCAAAATTCAGAGATTTCGCCTGAGTGGGGCCTATTGGATTGATAGTTTTCCTACTAGCAAATTGATTGCTGATTTAGCTTCACCATTTCGTCAAAGAGTAGAAGCATTTCAAAAAGCGCTGATTGATGCAGGATGTCAAGTAATTGTTACCGCTACCCATCGCCCGAAAGAACGTGCTTACCTGATGCATTATGCAGCCAGAATTAACAGACAAGAGATAGCAGCTAAATTTGTTCCTAAAATGGCTGGAGTAAATATTGAATGGGAACATTACACCAATGCTGGTTCGGTACAAGCAGCTAAAGAGATGGTAGAAGCTTATGGTGTAGGCGGTAATCCAGTTTCCTTAAATTCTCGCCATATTCAAAGATTGGCCATTGATTGGAATGTTACCTGGAATGGCAAGATTAATATTAAAGATGCTAATGGAAAAACTGTCACTATCAGCGACCCAGCAAATGCTGCCCTCAACAGAAATTTATGGACAGTAGGGAGTAGCTACGGAGTATATAAGTTGAGTAATGACCCTCCGCATTGGTCAGTGGATGGGTACTAATTTGGTAGTGAGGGGATGAGGGAGATGAGGGGGATGAGGGGGATGAGGAAGCAGTCTCAATTAAAAGATTTTACCGCCAACAGTGAAAGTTGGAATGGGATTTTTACTCATAACTCTTGTACAGACGCGATTAATCGCGTCTGTTGCAACTCATTACTCAGCACTTTGAATTCAGCCCAGTAAGGTGTGTTACGGCTGTGCAAGAATTTCGGAACTTCAGAGAGTGAGAATTAGCCCTAACGCACCATCTTTCTTTAAGAAAACATCTCTAACCGCGGTTACGTTCTAGTAGCAGCATCATCATTAAACTTAGCAAAACTTGTTCCTGTTCGCGATCGCTCATTTGATCCACAGCTTTAATCGTAAATTTGCGGGAAAGGAAAGACGGGATTTTCTCTAAACGCATCACAACCGTACCATCAGCCCGACTCACTAAATAGACTGGGTTAAATACATAACCCGTAAACATCCCCACAATGGGAATTTCTGCAAATAGCGCATCTGCAATCTTTATCCAGGGATTTTTCTCCTGAATGTTGAGATTACTAGTCTCACCATCAAATATGTCATAACGTGCCCGCCAAAGCGATCGCAATCCCCGCCGTTTTACTCCCCCAATATCTCTACCAGTGCTATCTGTAAAGTTATAACGTGCCGAAAAATCAATAATTCGGTCAGCTTTGATGTAATAAAGGGGTCGGTTACGTTCTAAGTCAGCAAAGATGGTAATTGCTTCTTTTAGCTTGAATAGTTTCTGTTTGACATAGAAAACCAAATTTCCTTGATTATCAACAATCGATATTTGTGGCGCTAAAGCCCAGAATTTGAAGGTAAGTTCTAAAGGGTACTGCATAGTTCAGTAAAAACATCAAGATTACTCACCTTATTTATCCCAGTTTTTGCAGTTAATCAATTGGGTTTGGGTCAAAGAGACGCGATTAATAGCGTCTGTACAAGAGTCAAAAGTCATTCAATTATTTCCCCTTGTCTCCTTGTCCCCCAGTCACCAATCCCCAATCCCCAGTCACCAATCCCCAATCCCCAAAAAAAATTTCCCCACAGGGTGCATAAACTAATCGAGGTCAACCTATTGAGTAAGTGAAGGGGTTAAAGCCCAATACAAACAAGCACTGAAAATTTTAGGAGAATGACTATGAAATTCCGTAACTTAACTGGTTCTTTGCTAACAGCTACCGCGCTTTTGACCGCTACACTACCAGCTTTCGCTGGGCCTTTTGATGCACAGCCTTCTGGTATTTTTAAACCAGGTGTTCTCACTCCTGGAGTAAGTGTTGGTAATGGTACTCCTAACAATTCTGCACCTAGCACGCCTAGCAATCCAGTTGGGAATAGTGAAATTCAAGGATTGGGCGACCATCAATCTTGGGTTGACCCGAAAACTTTAGCAAATGACCCCCGTGCTTTGTGTAGTGATGTGGGTTTAGGAAACAACACTCGCAACAGTGCTAGCAAAGTAGCGATCGCCAACTCTAGCAGCACCCGTTCTAGTTCTTCTCGCAGCCACAATGACGGCGGTGGCGGTGGTGTTAGCTTCTTGGGTATTGGCGTGAGTGGTAGTGGTGCTAGCCAAGGTAGTCAAAATAACAGCGATTCTAAAGATATTCGCAATAACCGCAATGAAGAAAATAGCAGCAGTTCTTCTACAGTAGTTCAAGGTAAGAATTGCGATGCTTTCGTCAACTCTGCTGCGGCTAGAGATATGAACTACCAAGACAACCTGACTCGCCGTTATGAAATTAAAACAGGTCGCCGAGGACAGCAGGTTAATCAACTTTTAGACAACAAATAATACCAATTCGTAATTTTGAATTGATTCTCAGCCGGGGTTAGCACCCTGGCAATTTCTTTATTAATTTATCAGGATAAATTATGAAAAGTCCGCCTGGAGCCAAAATTCTTACTTTAACTACAACTGTGCTGTTGTCCATATCATCTTTAGCCAGCGCTCAAACTCCCACAATTCGAGGCTCACAAATTCTGCCTTATATTTTGGATAATCCTAATGAAAACTCTGTGGTGAAAGTGCGCTGTGTTCCTAATTATAGGCAGGAAGGTGAGAGGAATCGACGTATGATTAGAGATACTCTCTTGCGACCAAATCAGAGCGAGCAAACAGTAACAATTGAAATTGAAGGGAGTTGTCGCAATGTCAGAATTAGCGTTCCCGAAGATACACAATTTTTCGATTTTCCTGTAAATAATTACGATTTAGACAACTCTTGGCTAACTCGTCCCGGTTCTGGATGGTATTGGTTCCATGAGCGTCGATAATTCTTGGGATAAATTAGGGGAGCTTTGTTACATCATCCTGATGACAGGACTTTGGACAATTTACATTTTGTTATATAGTGAGGTTGATTCTTACCTCACTACATAATTTACATTTCATTTTTCTGATGAATATCACGCAATTATTTAACGTTGCTAATCTTTTCGTTTTGCCATTTTGGGCATTGATGATTCTCCTGCCTAATTGGAAAGTTACACGGCGAATTATGGAATCCTATTTACCCTTTGTACCTTTAGCAGGAGCGTATTTATATTTATTTATCACTAGCATTACCCCAGAAAATGCTCAATCTTTATCCAACCCACAATTAGCTGATATTGCGCGATTTTTTGCCGATGAAAAAGCTGCGGCTACAGGTTGGATTCACTTTTTGGTAATGGATTTATTTGTGGGACGCTGGATATATTGGGAAGGGCAAAAAACCGGAATTTGGACAATTCATTCTTTGGCACTTTGTTTATTTGCTGGCCCTTTAGGTGTGCTGTCTCATATTCTCACTGCTTGGATAACAAAAGCATTTGCGTCTAGTTCTGCAACAGAAACAGCAACATCTTCTACTAGTACATGAAAATTACTGACTCCTGACTTAAAAATGCTGATTGCATATACAAATATGCAATCAGCATGAGGTTTCATATTTGATTTATGAAATAAAGGTAGGGTGCGTTAGCCAAGGCTAACGCACCGCCTAGCGGATTTGATGTGTTAAGGAAAAAAAACTATGTCGGCGCAGAGGGGTTGATGCGTTACTACAAAATAAATTGTTATTAACCTTTTCTATAGTTAGCATCTAACCAACAGCGTGGTAAAGTCTCACCCGAAGGAAAAACTAACTCATCTTTTTTAAAGATATCAGTTTCTTGTTCTTCTTGACCTTCTTGGTCTTGTCCATGAATAGTATCATTATTGGGGTCAAGTAATTCTTGTAAATCAACTATTTTGACTAAATCGCCAGTATCTTTGATTTGTAAAAACATATTCGTTACTCCTCAAGAAATTGCTAAGTAAATTTATCCTATGTGACAAATTTGTCTCACCCATTTTTATCACTAATCATGGGTGGTATAACACTCTCTCTTGGCAGAAAAGACAGTTATAAATCTATTCCTTTCATCTGAATAGAAGAGATATAGGATATTAAATTGAGCGTTGCTTTCCTCGCCATATTGAGAAGAGTTGGAGACGCTTTGCGCTTTAAATTAATCTGTTCACTCCGCACCAGTGAATAAAAGATTTGGACAAATTGATAATTTTCTGCCAATGTCAATAAAAGTAGCTATCTTCTACCCTGAGAATTGCTCACCTTTACTGCGTTGATTATCTAATGACATGGCCATGGGATTGTTGTCCAATCTTATTTTCTCAGTATTTTCTATTTCTTAACTGCTTGTTTAACAAAACTTAGATATTTTCAGCATGAAAAGATGGTCTTTACACCTCTGATCAATTCCTAGTCAATGCCAATCTCAAACTGAGGATTTATTTCCATCAACAGTATGTACCTGTGTTACCTATGGCTTGTATAGAACAATAAGGTTGGGTTAAGTTCATTAGCGATTGATTTGTCACTTATATAAAAAAGCCGGCTCAATTGGGGGATTCTCCCTCAAACCCCCGATTGGGTGACGGTTGCGTCCCCAAAACCCACTCCAAAATTATTGTTCTGTTTTTTTTGTTGAGTAACTAGTTTTTTGGTTTTGTTATCAATTAATTTTCTTAACTGAACTGTATTTTGTTATGGAAGACACTAAACAAAAAGTGCTGAGTTGAAAGTTCTAAGTACTGAGTGAGTGAGTGGCCCTACTCAAACCTCATTACTCAGAAATCTTGACTCAGCACAGCTGACAAAGGAACAAACAAAATATCTAATGCGTGAGCAAAAAGTTAGATTTCTCGTTGATATTTCTCTAAAATATCTACTAAATTGACCTGGCATTGCAGTGGGAGTAAATCGATTAAAGGAATTTCCTTTCTACCACCGCCAATTTTGACAGGTATTGATTCTAATACTGCTGTTACACGGTTTTCGTTAACATTATTAGAAGTAATTAAAGGATAGAGCTGTTCGGCAACAACGGTATGCAGTTTGGCATTCGATAAATAAAGATGCCACTTAGCAATATCCATGTAAACATTTTCACCTATTTCGGCTGCTAGGGCTTCTAGCAGTTCTGTGGTGTTAGTCTTAGCCATAAAAATCACCCCATATCAACAAAGAGCGTTAACTCTCAGGCTATTTCTCATTATCGCTCAATTGGCTAGGCTATCTCTACAGTCACAGGTTACAATCGCCCCAGCATTGATAGTCCGTCTTCAGGTGGATTTTGGTGGCGTATCGGAATAGTTAGCGATCGCACTGATATAAAGCAGATGCACCGACAATACCACAATCCAACTGACTGTTAACCAAGGCAGCCATTCCCAGTTAGTTGTTTTGAGATTGTGGACAAACCACAACCCAGAATTAATCGTAGCTGCGATCGCTACGTGAACAGCGAAATTCATTCTGTCATCAATTTTGCGGTAGGCTGGGTCTTTGCGATCGGGTTTGGTAGGCCAACGAGGAGGCATAAATATTTGTTACAGATTTTGACACACCTAATTATTCTAAAGGTGTTCGGGGTGCAGTTGCTATTAGAGTGAGAAAATGGGCATAGGGCATAGGGCATGGGGCATGGGGCATAGATAGGAAAGAAATATTATCTTGATTGTGGCAAAACCTGGTATTAATGACTTTCTTGAAAAAAGCAAATAGGGAACACAGAAATATATATTTTTATATTCTAGTTTGAGGCGTAGGGGTTGAAGCTTCGAGTTAGCCCTACTTTTAGGATGGCGAATTTTCGTAAGCAGATTCTATAGTTGTGAGCAGTTTTGTAATGTCATAGGGTTTATTGACAAAATAAGAAATACCCAAAGATGAAGCTAATTCATCGATTTGGTTATAAGCAGTCACTAATACAACTGCTAAGTTAATTCCTCTAGCCTGGAGATTTTGATAAACCTCAGCGCCGGTAAGTTCTGGCATTCTATTATCTAAAATTAATAAATCTGGTTGTTGTGCCAGCACTTGTTCTAAGGCTTCTTTACCATCCTTTGCTTCCCTTACCTCCCATCCTTCTTGCTCAAGTAAAAAAGCGAGCATGGTTCTACTGTCTGTGTCATCGTCTGCAATTACCAATTTGCGCTTTGCTAAACTTTGAAGGCTCATAACTTGGTTTTGGCTATGGATAAGCAAAGACTATACGGAGTTAATTCTAAATGGTCAATATTTACTGCGGGAATTGCCATAAAATTTACTTGTGCAAATTGAGCATTTTGCACTTTGTTGATTGATACTTCTACTGTCCCGTTTTGGCCTGCACGCTCAAAAGCTTGGAGAAAACAACGCAATATATTACGTAATAGAATTTGAGGATCGGCAAGAACTGTAATTTCCTCTTGCCAGTTGGTAACAACTTCAACTTTACGAATAGCAACTTCTGTAGATAAAATGTCAATCACATCATTGATACTCTCGATGAGAGACAGAGATTGCACGCTACCAGTCTCTAATGATGCCAAATTGCGCCAAATATCAGAGCGACGGCGAAAGATTTCAATTGATTGTTCTGCTTGTTTGAGTAATTGCGCTGCATACTCCCAGCGATGAACAGCCACCATGCGCGAGATTACCTCAAGTTTTAAGCGTGCGGCTTGATGGACTTGAATGAGATCCTGGCGTAATTCTTCTAAAGGCTCGTATTCATCTGGTTGCGAAGCTAGTACCCTGTGAACATCTTTTTCTAAATTAGCGATCGCAAATTCTGCTTCAATAGCATAGGAAGCACATCGCAATATTTCTGTCAGGCGTTTTCTCGCATCTGCACGCCGCAAAGAAATACTCAACACACCGACAATTTCTTGTTTGTCGTTTCGCAGCGGTATACCTTGGCAACTAAAAGGATGAAATCCTTCTATAAAATGTTCTGCAGAAACAATTTCTACATAATTTTCTTCTGCTAAGGCTGTACCAATACCATTAGCGCCAGCCACAGCTTCTGACAATAGAGAACCTGGTTGCGGAAAAGGTTCTGGCCCGTTGACAGTCTGCTCATCACCAATCACATCTAATAGAATAGCTTGGCGATCGCCTAACATTATCGCATGGCGTTCTTGCCCTGCCGCCTGTGATAGCATTCGGAAATAGGGACGCACCACATCTATTAAATAATTATGTTGTTGTAGCAGACGTTCTGTATCTCGGCTCGATAGTTGTTCTGCTCGTAAAGCCAGAGGGTTAGCTCCTTGCAGGTGGGATCTTTCCCAAGCGCGATATACTGGCGATCGCAATTTATTAGAAGCAATTGTACCAGTAGCTCTGTATAAACGTCCTGCTTCGATGGCATCGCTCTCTACATATGGCATAAATTTAGGATTTAGTGATGTGTAATATTGCTTTCGTATTTTAATTTTGTAATTTGGATTTCTAATTTTATTTGCTAATATTTATCGACAATTTTCAGTTACTAATAATCAAACCTGCTGCTTTGAATTTTCAATTGTTGTTCAATATGATGTATTTCCATGTTTTGATTCTAAATTTTTGTACAGCAAACTCTTCAGAAGATATCATGAATAATAATTGATGTTTCGCCAGAATTTGTCAATGTGTATTAAATCACATCTTGACTTAATATTGATACTTTTAGTTACAAATCGCTAGTTATTAGTTATGATTTTTAACAGAATTTTCTGTTCTCTAGATTGAATTAAAATTTCAATTGTTAAAAGTAATTCCTCTTTTTAGTAGAGGAAGTAAATTTTTCTGGTTGTAAGCATGGGAATGAACTTTAGAGGTGAAGGAAAATGGCTAAAGCTAACCCCATTTCAGTACAAAAATTCTTGAAAGGTATTGACTATCCCGAGACTACAAAAGAATTAATCGAGCACGCTCAAGAGCAAGGTGCTGATGAAGACGTGCTATCAATGTTAGAAGAGTTACCCGAAGATGAAGAGTTTGAAAGCCCTACTGATGTCAGCGAAGCTTTAGGCGAATTGGAGTAGTTTATAGTCTTGGTGGGGAATAATCGCCTGATTTTCCGCCAGTTTTGCTAATTAAGCGAATTGATTCAATTTGAATCGATTTCTCTAAAGCTTTTGCCATATCGTATAAAGTTAAAGCTGCCACAGAAACAGCAGTTAAAGCTTCCATCTCTACGCCAGTTTCGGCTTTGGTTTTGACGGTAGCCTGAATTTGATAGCCAGGGAGTTGAGCATCTGGTATGACTTCGACTTCGACTTTCTGCAACGGCAATGGATGACATAGAGGAATTAAATTAGCTGTCTGTTTTGCAGCCATAATTCCCGCTATCCTCGCAGTGCCTAGGACATCGCCTTTGGGAGCGTTCCCAGCTTGAATGGCGGCAAAAGTTTCCGGTAGCATTCGCACTTGAGCAGCGGCTACAGCTTGGCGTACAGTAGGTGCTTTCGCAGACACATCAACCATTTGTGCCTGTCCTTGTTGGTCGAGATGAGTGAGGTTAGGAAAATTAGAGGAAAAATTGTCTTGCATGATTTTTGCAGAACGTGTTAATATAATTTTCTGACAGGGGCGTGTAGCTCAGTGGACTAGAGCACGTGGCTACGGACCACGGTGTCGGGGGTTCGAATCCCTCCTCGCCCGTTAAAAGAAAAAAGCGCAATCAATGATTGCGCTTTTTTTATATCAAGATTGTTTCAGAGAATAAGCATCTTTTCCCCTGCCTACAGCAAAGCGCAGGGAATCAACAAGATTTCTATTGCCCTGGGTAAGGAAAATCAACAGCGCCACGATAGTTAAGCCACCGCAAAAACTAAACATATTGCGGTAGCCAACTTGTTCCGCAACCGAACCGAAAATGGGGCCAGCGATCGCAATGCCAAAATCTAACCCCATAATACAAAGCGAAAATACCCTTCCCCGTTCTTGCGGGAGAGAGCGATCGGCAATTACTGTAGAAATCATGGGCATGAGGATACCAGAACCAGCACCCTCTAAAGTTCCTGCGATTAAGAAGACATTGGCGGTGGTAGCGAAAGCCAGTAAAATCATCGAAATCGCATATACAACCAGACTGAGAGTAATAAATAAACCTCTACCATAGCGATCGCTCGCTTTACCAGTAAAAAATCTGACGCTAAAACTAGCAAGTGCGCCAGCTGTATAAAACAAGCCTGGGTTTAAATCTACTCGCGCGGCTTTGATAAATAAAGGTACAAAGGTGTGCAAAGCCCCAAATGCCAAGCCAATCATCAGCATAATGCTGGCTAAAACTCTCACTCTGGGACTAAATAACAAACGCCAAAATTTGCCCTGATTACTATCCGATTTGTTTTGCTTTTGGATTGGGGGATTAACAATCGGAACAAGACACAATAAACCTATCCCCGCTAATCCTGTAGATAGTAAAAATAACAGCGTGTAACCACTTGCTACTTGTAAATAACCTCCCAAAGCCGGGCCGATAGCTGCACCAATGGGAGTTACCAAACTCATGTAGCCCATGATTTCACCACGATTTTTCTCTGGTGCTAAATCTGCTACCAATGCTAAGTAAGCTGTAGTAAAAGCTGCAATACTTAGCCCATGAAACGCCCGCACCGCCATTAAACCGGGAATGGATTGCACTAATATATAACCCAGAGGTGCGATCGCATTCACTAACATCCCAATTAGTAAGACTATTTTGCGCCCCTTTTGGTCTGCTAAACGCCCGAAAACGGAGCGAAAGAGTAACATTCCTATAGCAAAACAACCAAGCACAATACCTATTTGTTGCTTAGATGCGCCTAAATCTTCCATATATAATGGTAGCGTTGGTAACAAAGCAGCCAAGCTAGACCAGAATAATAAACCTGCTGCAAATAAAGACAGCAGGTTACGTTGTAGTTGGGACTGAAGAATCTCAAAGACTTTCAAGGTAGATGCAGTTAAGTATTAAATGTGTTTTTCTCTTATTGTTACGTTAGTTAACATTTTTTGCTATTACTTCTCGTACCCGATATATATGTCTACCTTGTGATTCGTGGTAGGTACGCAATACTTTTCGGTTAAGGGGAAAAAGGGGAATGGGAAAAGGGAAAAAAATAACCTTTCACCCTTAACCGTTTTGCTATCACTGATTTTTTGCTATTACTTCCCGCACTCGATATATAGGTCTACCTTGTGATTCGTGGTAGGTACGCAATACTTTTCGGTTAAGGGGAAAAAGGGGAATGGGAAAAGGGAAAAAAACAACCTTTCACCCTTAACCGTTTTGCTGTCACTAATTTTTTGCTATTACTTCCCGCACTCGATATATCGGTCTACCTTGGGATTCGTGGTAGGTACGCATCAACAATTCTGCTAACAAACCAAAAGAAAATAATTGCACCCCTGTTACTAATAACAGCACGGCTAAAATCAGCAATGGGCGATTCCCAATCATCTCACCCCAAGCTAATTTGATAAAAGTTAAGTAAATCCCCAGAATCGACCCTAAAACCATTGATAATAAACCTAACAAGCCAAAAACATGCATAGGCTTTGTGAGGAACTTTTTCATAAATGAAATTGTTAACAAATCCATCATCACTCGGAAAGTTCGCGATAATCCATACTTACTGCGACCAAAGCGGCGGGGATGGTGGCGGACAGGAATTTCGGTAATTCTTGCGCCTTCAATGTAAGCTAAGGCGGGTAAAAAGCGATGCAGTTCACCATAAAGGTTCATATCTGCCAAAACTTCGGCACGATAGGCTTTAAGAGAACAACCATAGTCATGTAATTTCACACCAGTAATGCTACCAATTAGCCAGTTGGCAATTTTAGAAGGAAGTAACCGCGATAAAGCCGCATCTTGGCGTTTATGTCGCCAACCACTTACCAAATCGTAACCTTCCTCTAACTTGGCTAATAATATGGGTATGTCAGCTGGGTCATTTTGCAAATCAGCATCTAAAGTGACAATCACTTTACCTAAAGCATAGTTAAACCCCGCCGCCATCGCCGCAGTTTGTCCGTAGTTACGCCGCAGAATCACCGCTTTTAAATCATTACGGACTTGTGCTAGTTGCTTGAGTAATTCGGCGGAACCATCAGTTGAACCATCATCAACACAAATGATTTCGTAGGTTAACTGATTGTCACTGAATGCAGATGCGATCGCTTCTAATAATAATGGCAGACTTTCCACTTCATCACGTACTGGCACTACCACCGAAATATCAGGGACAATCGCCAAGCTTGTGCCATTTTCCCCTTCTGTTCTCTTTGAAACCCAGCCAGTCCTCATATTTTTCCCTGTCCTCAGCTTCCCTGTGGTTCGTAACTCTTGACAACTCTGCCAGCACCGCGCAGTTGTTGATAATATGACCGACTAACAGCATCTCCCTGTTCCGAGAGTTGGTCAATGCCAATCCCATTGCGTCCTTGGTCTTTCCCGGAACTATGGATATAGCGACCATCTCCTAAATAAAGTCCCACATGAGTTGCTTTTTGAGGAGTGCCAAAAAATATCAAATCTCCGGGTGCTAATTCTGCAATCGTAATTGCTTGGGTAAAAGCTTCTTGCTGGTAAGCATCTCGCGGTAACCATATCCCCACAGACACAAAAGCCGCTTGCATCAACCCCGAACAATCATAATTCGGCCCCACCGTACCGCCCCACAGGTAATAATTTGATTGTTGCATGGCTTTGTGCGTAAAAGCGATCGCCCCTGGTAGCAGTTTTTTAATTTCTGCTTCCGTTAATTTTGCTGCCTGATAAGGTAAAGTAGCTCTTTGTAATAAACCCACATCAGCAAGAGATACCCACCCTGGATAGTCATCTTCACATAAACAAACTTCAACAGCGGCATCCTGATGATTTGATGTTACCCGCAGATGTCGCCCGGCTGCGGCTTGAGTCGCCAAGCGCGTACATTCAGGAGAATCATATAAATTGAGGTCAGCCAGACAATTGTACTCAGCCGCGTTGAGATTTTGGATTGGAGATTTTAAATTAATGACCATTCTGTAAGGTTAATAACTAAATATGGTTTTCTTCCGAAAAGACGAACAACTCGAAAATCTCGGATTAAGTATTTTAGAAGCAACTTGGGCAGCATTTCCCACATTAGCGCGGAATCAAATTGCTTTGACTTGGATTGTCTACGATCCCCCAGTTCTCGTAAATACTGGTGGGGCGTTAACTCCTGATGCTTTTTGGAACCATAGTGTACGTGGTTTTACATATCGGGGAGTAGAGCGCATTTACCCAGCTAGTGTGGTGAAATTGTTTTATCTGGTAGCTGTGCAAGAATGGTTAGAAAAAGGCATGGTGCAAACTTCCAAGGATTTGGAAAAAGCCATGCGCGATATGATTGTTGATTCCAGTAATGATGCTACCAGCTTAGTGGTAGATGTTTTAACTGGCACAACTTCCGGCCCAGAATTACCCCCCAGCCCCTTTGAAACCTGGAAGACACAGCGTAATTTTGTTAACCGTTATTACCAATCTTTAGGCTGGGAAGACATGGAGACAATTAACGTCTGCCAAAAAACCTGGGGTGATGGCCCTTATGGTAGAGAAAGGGCATTTTATGGAGAAATGCTAGAAAATCGCAATATGCTCACCACCAATGCGATCGCCCGATTGTTACATAGTATCGTTGGCGGAGTCGCAGTTTCCAGCGCGCGATCGCAAGCAATGATGGCTTTACTCAAACGTAGCCTCAAAACCGAAGAGTTACCCACCGATGTTGATGAAGACCAAGTTACAGGCTTTTTAGGCGGTGGACTTCCCCAAGATGCTCAACTTTGGTCAAAAGCCGGCTGGACAAGCCAAGTCCGCCATGATGCAGCATATATCGAAATTCCCGAACGTCGTCCCTACCTGTTGGTAGTATTCACTGAAGGCAAAGCCAACGCCAGAAGTAGAGCAATTTTACCTTATATATCCAAGCTAGTAGGTGAAGCCGTCGCTAGTTTGTAAACGTAGGGTGCGTTGTCGCACAGCGCAACGCACCTTTTAATTGCTTCGCTGCTGGCTACGAATTTATCTGATAAGCCAAAGCCAGCCATTCATCTTGGCGTTCACAATCTACATATTCAAATCCTGCATTTGTGAATGCTACCGCCAAATCTTCCTCATAATCACTAGTAAAACCAGCTAATATGACTAATCCTGATGAACGCAGCGCTTGTTGATAATCAGTAGCCAAAGTAATATGCATTCTCGCTGGGATATTTGCCACAATCAGGTCAAAATCCGCTTTTGCTTCCACCATAGGCACATTGTTGATAGAATCTCCACCTAACCAATGTCCTAACTCGCTACCACATCCCAGACTACCTTCTTTGACTGTGACTTGCTGTTCTACGCCATTACGCGATACAGCATCTTGAGTTGCTTCCACAGCAATCATGTCATTATCTAAAGCTAAAACATTTGCCCCCAGTTTTGCGATCGCCACACTCAAAATACCAGAACCAGACCCCAAATCCAGAACATTCATTGCAGGGGTAATATGACGTTCCAATAGTTTGAGGCTGAGTATGGTTGCAGGATGTAAACCACTACCAAAAGCCAAGCTAGGTTTAAGTCTTAAGGTGATTTCCTCTGCTGATTCCGAACTATATGGCGTATCATCTGAGAGAACAACAAACTTTTGCCCAATTCGCCGTATAAAAGGACTTGTTAGCTCTGATAGTACTGGTTTTTCATCAACTACAGCCATCTGGAGTCCCGTAGAAAGTCCTGTGCGTTCTAATGATGAAAGCAAATTGGCAATTTCTGTCCCACGGCTATTTGCATAAACATCATTAGGTAAGTACAAGTTGATGCTTAAATCCCATGCTGGAGATGCACTTAAATCTGGTTCACTATATTTTGTAATCCGAATGTCATCACTATAGTTATTTTTAGCAAGTAGCGTACAAACCCAATCAACCGCCTCATTTGTAGTGTCGAGGCTTAATTCCATCCATGACATATCAATTCCCTTCCGGCCTAGCCGCATAGGTGTAGAAAAAATATCACCGAACAACAGTGCTGACCGGCGGCAAATCCTATTTTAGCGGATTGGGGAGATAGGGAAAAAGCAAGGGGTAGGGGGGAAATAACTAATAACAAACACCAAACCCCAAATGCTAACTATGTTAGCCGACAAATTCTTAGGACTTACGCAAGTGTTATATTTTTTTCGTAGAGGCTGTCCAGAGTCAAAAGTCAAAAGTCCAAAAAACCTTGATTTTTGACCCTTGACCCTTGACTATTGACTCTTATATCAGAAGATAGTTGTGCCAGTTGCGTAAGTCCTGATTATTTTGAATTTTGAATTGTTTATCCCTACTCAACCGTCAATTGACTATTGACTTTTGCAGACACAGGTATAAATAAAGGTGTTTTGCTAGATAACGTAATTTGTGAGTTATCCAAGGTTTGCAAACTCGTAAAAGCTGCATTACGAACTACAGATTCCTCTTCCTTTGTGAGTAACAATTGCAAACATTCAACAACATTTTGTTGTAAAGAAGCATCGACCCGCTTGCGAGTAATCAATTTAGTGAGTTGTCGCACAGCATTCAAACGCTTTAACGGGTCTGCTTCCGTTAGGTTGTTCAACAGCTGATCGAGATAGTCTTCGTCTGTAGTTCCATAAAAATTGACGATTTGGCAGACTAACAAAACTAGAGTTAACACCGTTCCTATACCTTGGGTAATCACACCCGCAGCAATCCAAGGACTATGGGAGTCAAACCAGATTGCAGCTGCTATGTAAGTGCTAAAGGTGGCGATCCCACCACTACTGACGGCCAATAGTAAGCGACGGTTGGGGCCTGTGAAAAACCTCTGCATTTGTGACCAGCGTTGTTGCCAGTCCCACTTTTGCATGGAGTAGACTGATAACATGATCCCAATGCCAATACTCAAGGCTAACAGCAGCTTCCAGTTCCACAACAGCATAGCAACGATGATTGTCAGGAATCCTAGAAGACCTCCAGGCCCAGAGAAACGCTGAAAATTTCGCTGCTTTGTGGCTCCTGTCTTAAGATCTGGAAGCGACCAGGGGGAAAGCTGGTTGATAAATTGCTGCCACGAAGACGAAGCCTGTGCCACGGTGTTTACCTACTAAAATTACAAGATAGTTTAGTTTATAAGTTGTACCCCAAATCAGGGAAGGATGCAGGCACCCAATCTCTTTGCGGCATAGCCATTAGTTAAGTTTATAGTTTGATAAACCTCAAAGCTCATGCCAGAAGTTTGGGTTTCCCCAGGTGAAGGACTGACCAAAAACTCAAATAAAGGCTGAAATTGTATACTTCGCCTTTGATGCTTGATCGCTTTCCATTTACCTGAGTCTGAATTGAAAATCAATAATACCCTATTAAGAATACCTGAACTTCGGTAAAGCAGAGCAATTTCGTTATGGAGTTTTGAGACTGTTTTAAGTACAAAAACGAAAGTTATCCAGAGTGAATAAGCCGTTAAATACGCTGAAGGTTACCGAATGAATATCATTCGCGGCTACTGATAATTGGGCGTTGGGGGTGATAGCGGAGTCAGAATTGGCTAGATTAGCAACTGGTAGTACTGTTTGCGCCAACAATTGGCGATCGCATCCGTAAGCCGAAAGTACTAGCCGCTGTGAACTTGTTACCAAAGCGCTTACCACATTCACAGGTCGTACAAAGCTTACTTTTAACAATTCAGTCTGAGGCGATCCCATCAATACTATTGAGCCTGAGTGGGTGGGAAAGGCTGGATTTGATGGTTGAATGGCTAGACATTCATGAAAAATTACACCCAAGGACTCATAGTGGCGATCTACGGGTTCAAAACATTTCAAATCTTCAAAGTTTAAACAGATACAGTTGCGTGTATTTTCTTGGGTATTATTTTCTACTGCCTGTACCTGACCCTGCCACTCTGAAGCTATGACTTGGTTGTGAAGATGAAAGTTCTCCAGACCAAATCCAGCATCTTTAAACCTCGGTATTATATCTGATTGAAGAATAGCCTCCTTGATCATAACTCCCCACTTTACAGTTACTTATATAAAATCAATTTAGTAATTTCATCAACATCTATTTTTTCTAAGTACAAAACTAGAATTAATAGTGGTTCTTGATGAGCGTTTTGATGCTAATCTTGACGCTCTCATTTATCCGTAATCTTTCTGATAGATTACCATACAAAATTCTTAAGAGAATTGTAATCTCAGTTATCCTTGCTACTGACTCAAATCCTGATGGGACGGTAAATACAAGGAAATATCATGCAATACTTGTGTAAAAAAAACACAATATCTTTACAGACAATACAGCAATTTTACATCTACTTAATCTGGCGTTAGTAAGAAGTCTCAGAATAGTAGTTTCACTGATAATAGTAGGGAGTTTACAGCCAGTAGGTAAAACAAAGTTGCGCTCTGAGATAGGGATTAGGGGATCAAGGAATCAAAAAGAAATGAACAGAAGAATTTAAGTTCACTACATATCGATTTCTGGATGCTATCTGTGAACACAACTTAGTATAAATACTCTATAGTGGCATGGCTGTCATCTAGACCAAGCAAACACAACCGTAAAGAAAAATATACTTATGTTTCAACCACTAGGATTTGAGCAACGTTCAATTATTACCTCACTCGCTAGGATAGTGTACTATACAAACACTAGTTCTCTTTGGCAGGATGATTTGACTGCAAAAGATGAAAAAGAAACTTTGGTGTTTCTACATGGCTTTGGTGGTGGATCTTCTGCTTATGAGTGGTCGAAAGTTTATCCGGCTTTTGCTAATGAGTATCGCGTGATTGCACCAGACTTACTCGGTTGGGGTAGATCTGAACATCTAGCGCGGAATTATCAGATTGGAGATTATTTAAATACAATTGAGGAGTTTGTACAGCAGACTTGTACAGGCCCGGTAACGGCGATCGCATCTTCCCTCACCGCAGCAATGACAATTCGTGTAGCGATCGCTCATCCTAATTTATTTAAATCGCTAATTCTCACAACTCCCGCCGGACTGGCTGATTTTGGTGAAGACTACTCTCGGAGTTTCTTTGCTCAGTTAGTTAGTATTCCTGTGGTTGACCGCTTGTTGTACAGTACCGGGGTGGCTACCAGTAACGGTATTCGCAGTTTTTTAGAACAAAGACAATTTGCCCAACCTAACCGGGTATATCAAGAAATAGTTGATGCTTATTTACAATCTGCACAGCAACCTAATGCTGAATATGCAGCCTTATCTTTTGTCCGTGGTGATTTATGCTTTGATTTATCACTGTTTATTGATCAGCTAACCACCCCGACAGCAATTATTTGGGGGCAAAAATCGCAATTCACTGGGCCAGAAATTGGTCGTCGCCTCGCTGAAATCAACCCTCAAGCAATCAAATTTTTTCAACAACTAGAAGATGTGGGATTAACACCACAGTTAGAACTACCAGCGGTGACCATTGGGTTAATTCGCCGCTTTTTGGCTTTGTTGAATTAATTAATCTCAGGGCAAAAGTCCACAGTCAACCAGAAAGAAGCTGATGATTTAGTAACTCTTACTAAATCTCAACTTCATATCAATAAAGAGGTCGTCCGACACAATTATCTAACTACGATTAAAGAAAAATTTGCCAAAACTTTATAAAGAATTAATTCTTTCTTTAAAATGGTGTGCTTGCAGCCAAGACTAGAGGCTTAATGTATAATTTTTTTGTTTTTACTAAAAAAAAGTAAATTAACAAAACAACTTATTAATTTTTGGATAATTATCATTTGGATCGCTGATGCTAAAACCAGGATAGTTCTATGATGAGAATCAGAATTGCATTGATAACTATGTAATTAGGAGGTGCTAAAAAATAAATTCCTGAAAATTTTAGTCAGCAATTGCATCTTACCTAATTAAAGTGAGTAGCTAATTTATCCAGGTTACTAACTAAGTCAAAAAATAAAACATTGTGATTGATTAGAAATATCTGATCTTGCTTACTTTAAAATCAAAAACATCATTTATTTTACGTTTTCTTAATAGGGTAAATTTCGACGCTCGCAATTCTTTGAATGCTAAGGGTAGTAACGCTAAGAGTATGTTGGTAAATTCTCAGGAATGACTATTAATTAAGTATTTTGGGCAAAAATAAAGACAATTGCAGCACAATGTTATCATTAAATCAATACCCTCAAAGAAAGAGAGTTTATCTAACTAGCTGTGATTCCATCTCATTTTTTGACATGCGAACACAATATATTTAGTAGTAGATTAAACTTAAGCAAAGGCAATCACCAAAAAATGCCAGGGTGATCTTTATGTTTGTTATGTATCTCGCTGAAAAAACAATCTATCCCAACAATCAACTATGACGGTGGAGCTAAAGGTGACTAGTATTGATAATCACATCTTCTCTTTTTCAGGAGAAGTATCGATTCCCCAGGCTCCTCCTGAATTTAAATCGGGCTTCATCGGCATTATCGGTCGCCCTAATGTCGGTAAATCTACTTTAATGAATCAGTTAGTAGGACAAAAAGTTGCCATTACATCTCCAGTAGCACAAACCACAAGAAATCGTTTAAGAGGGATTTTAACCACCCCAGAAGCACAGCTAATTTTTGTAGATACACCAGGAATTCATAAACCCCATCATCAATTGGGAGAAGTACTGGTGCAAAATGCCAAAATAGCAATTGAGTCTGTGGATGTAGTGCTATTTGTAGTAGATGCATCTGTAGCTTGTGGTGCAGGCGATCGCTTTATTGCTGAGTTGCTGAGTCGCAGTCAAACCCCAGTAATTTTAGGTTTGAATAAAATCGACCAACAAGCTACAGATTCCCAGTTGATAGATGATAGTTATATACACTTGGCTGAGTCTTATAAATGGCAAACAGTAAAATTTTCTGCCAAGACTAGCGAGGGATTGCCACAACTGCAAAACTTATTAATCGAACATTTAGAGACAGGGCCATATTACTATCCCCCTGACTTGGTAACTGACCAACCAGAACGCTTTATTATGGGCGAATTAATCCGCGAGCAAATTTTGTTATTAACTCGTGAGGAAGTTCCCCATTCAGTAGCGATCGCCATTGACATGGTAGAAGAAACTCCCAGTATTACCCGCGTACTCGCCACCATCAATGTTGAAAGGGATTCTCAAAAAGGAATTCTCATTGGCAAAGGTGGATCGATGCTCAAAGCCATTGGTAGCGCAGCTCGCGAACAAATTCAAAAATTGATTGCGGGGAAAGTTTACCTAGAACTGTTCGTCAAAGTGCAACCAAAATGGCGGCAGTCTCGCGTCAGTTTAGCAGAGTTGGGGTATCGCGTGGAAGAGTAAGGGACTTCCAATATACTATCGCTTTCTGAGCAGGGGGCAGGGGGCAGGGGGCAGGGAGCAGGGGAGAACTAACAAATACCCATTACCAATTACCCATTCCCCTTTCCCCATGCTCCCTTACCCCTCTTATAAGAGGTAATACCAATTTGAAAAATGATTGTTACAGATGGTTTCACACCAAAAAATCTCAAATCCAAAATGGTATGAGCGATCGCAATGTCTTTAGATAATGGCTTTTTCTTAAATCTACCAACCGATGCGCCACCGTTGCGGGTATTGATTGTTGAAGATGATCCCATGATGCAATTGGGATTAGAACAGTCATTGATGGTTCATCCCCAATTGGAGATAGTTGGACAAGCGGAAGATGGCTATTTAGGCGTGCAAACAGCACTTAAACTCAAACCAGATTTGGTAGTCATGGATATTGGGTTACCGCGATTAGATGGGATTGCGGCGACACAGCAAATCAAAGCAGCATTACCTGATACTCATGTAGTCATGCTGACATCCCATCAAACAGAGACAGAAATTATTGCAGCGCTATCTAGTGGTGCCGATGCATATTGTATCAAAGGTGCCAGTGTAGAAAGATTACTGAGTGCGATCGCAGCTGCTGTTGATGGCGCAACTTATCTCGATCCCCAAATTGCGCGGCGAGTCATTGAACATCTTCGTCCCCCCACCGTTAAGGGAAACGCCGCTAACCTCTCTGGAAGAGAGTTAGAAGTATTAAAATTGATGGTTGAAGGATTGAGTAACCCAGAAATTGCCGAAAAACTTTATCTCAGTCCCAATACCGTAAAAACTCATGTCCGGGGGATCATGAATAAATTAGCAGTAGACGATCGCGTACAAGCTGCAGTTGTCGCGCTGCGTTCCGGCTTAGTTTAGGAATGGGAGATCACTTCTAGCCAATGAGGGTAAGCGTAAGAATTGGCGATTGCTAATGGAAAATTGTGATCGGTATGAAATACCCATTTAGCTGTAGCTTGCAGATTTTCCCTAATACAGCTATCTTCGCCAAAAGCTTCAAAAGCAATACTCCACCAAGCATTTTCTGCAACTACCAAATTAGTAATTTCTACACTACAACCATTATCCAGACGTTGTTTAGTAGCAACAGGTTGTATGGCATAATCAGCAAACACTTGAAAAAGTTGGGAATAACGTACTTTCTTGACTCTTACCCATACCGGATTACCTAAAACCATTGCTGGTTGAAAACTTTCTGCATTCGCATCTTCACACAACCATTTACCCCATTTTTCAGCCTTACCTGTAATTAAATCGCCAAAAGACACAACACCAAGTTCTGCTTGTCGCCATTTCACCTCTAGCCTTCCCTGACGCAATTTAATTCCCAAATAATCACATCCTGGCGAATAGAGATAGACATCTTCCCTTGCTTCTGGCGGCTGTGATGGGTTCACCAAACAATGCTGTTGAAACCACAACTTCATATTTTCTGGAAGTTCACCAGGATAAAACCAGCGCAATTCGTTACTTACCAACATATAGAACTCATATTTGATTTTTGAAGTTCACGTAGGATGTGTTAGCGATAGCGTAACGCATCAGCGCCAACCTTTCGTGCTGAAATTTTTTCATAAATCAAATCGGATTCCTATATCTTAATCCCGTCTGATTGATGAAAGTACTTGAGTAGGGAGCGAACAGGAGACAGGGAAGAAGAAAAGAAGGGAATAGATATATATAGTAATTTTTTTCAAAAATTTTAGAGGGATTTTTTGATTACCTAAAAACAGCTATTAACAAATATCCAATTTATCTCTTCTGATTTCTTCAGGATGGGTATTGCCCTAAGCGTCCCTGTTGATGGGACAATGAGAAATTGTGCTTGGCTTATTTTGCTGCCAGGCCAAAGGATTTATAAAAAATGTGGAAACGAATTGCATTCATTTTGCTATTGGTATTAACCTTCAGCCTGAATAATCCTGATGTAGCGGCTGCTGCGGGAGTCAAAAGTTTTGTAAATACTGCTAATGGCTATGAGTTCTCATATCCTAACGGCTGGGTGCAAGTTAAAGTAGCTAACGGCCCTGATGTGGTATTTCATGATTTGATTGAATTCAGTGAAAATGTCTCAGTAGTGATAAGTCCTGTTCCCGAGGGCAAATCTTTAGTAGAACTAGGAACACCCACAGAAGTAGGATATAAATTGGGTAAAGCTGCTCTTGCACCTGCTAACTCTGGTCGTACTGCTGAATTAGTCAATGCTTTTGAAAAAGAATCTGACGGTAAGACATATTACATTTTAGAATATGAGGTGAAATTGCCCAATAAGCAAGAACGGCATAACATTGCGAGTGTCGCCGTCAGCCGAGGTAAGCTTTTCACTTTTAACGCCTCGATTCCGGAAAAACGCTGGACAAAAGTTAAATCTGCTATGGAAGAAGTTGTCAATTCTTTCTTAGTTTATTAAGCTGTTACGCATTTATATATTTCGCCATAAGTTGAGAGTCCAGAGTTAAATCCCTTGAATTTTGGACTCTTACTGATTGACAAGGGAACTTCAAAAAATAAATTATTCCACTTCAAGTTGTTGACTGTTGACGATTCACAGTTAACAGTCAACAGTCAACATCAACTCTAATATTCATAATTTATAAGTCTCTATGACAATTCCGCAATTTGTTCTGGCTTCTGCTTCACCAGCGCGACGGCGTTTGCTGCAAACTGTTGGGATTGAACCAATAGTTTCCCCTAGCGATTTTGATGAATCGCAAATCCAGTTAAACGATCCCAATCAATTGGTGCAAACTCTGTCTCTGCGGAAGGCGGAAACTGTAGTTCCCCAGTTTGAATCGGCTTTGATTATGGGTTGTGATTCAGTATTGGCTTTGAATGGTGAGATTCATGGTAAACCAGCCAATGTTGACGAAGCGATCGCACGCTGGAAAATTATGCAAGGTAGTTTTGGCGATTTGTATACTGGCCATACCTTAATTGATTTAACGCAAAACCGCACCGTCGTTAAATGCCAAGTCACTAGAGTTTACTTTGGTAAAATGAGCGATCGCGATATTCAAGCTTATGTGGCTACAGGTGAACCGCTGAAATGTGCTGGTGCTTTTGCAATAGAAGGTTTTGGTAGCTTCTTTGTGGAAAAAATTGAAGGTTGTCACAGCAACGTCATCGGCCTGAGTTTACCCTTGCTGCGCCATATGCTAGCCGAACTGGGATACAAGGTTGTTGATTTTTGGTCAGCGTGAGAAAACCCTTATCTGCAACCATGCAGCAAGGGGATTAAATAACTGAAGTGATGAACACTAATCTTTAGGTAAAGCCAATGATCGAGATACCATTGGCTTTTTTTAAATAACCGAAACATTAGAGGGTAGAAGCGCTGACAACTGTTGTTAGGTTAGCATTAAAAAATACTCTCTGCTCAGGGTAATAATACTGATTCTAGATTTCAGTAAATTATCAAATCTTTAAACCAGAATCTATCTCAATCTATAGTTATCAGTACTCAATGTGATAGTCAATTGTTGATAGCTAATATTCCTTGGTCGGCATCTAAAGTTACTAAGGCACCAACTGGCAAAGCCGCATTACAACTATCGTGACCAAAGGGTAAGTCAGCCACAATTGGAATCCCCAGATCACCTAAGCGATCGCGCAATACTTCCTCAACGCTAAAACTCGATACATTTGCTGGAGGTTCGCAACCTGTAAAATTACCCAAGGCAATTCCCTTAACTTTTGATAAAGCACCGCTTAACCGCCACTGCGTCAACATCCTATCAATGCGATAAGGTGCTTCCGAAACATCCTCAAATCCCAAAATAACACCGTCGAAATCTGGTTTTAAGTAAGTAGCAAAAAGATGAGTTGCCACAGTAAGATTACCAGGTAGCAAAATCCCCGTAGCTATCCCGCCATCCCAACCATTACCCTTAAGCGGTTCTAGAGGGCGACCTTCCAGCAAATTGAAAAATCGCTCAATTGACCAATCTGGCTCCTTAGCGAGAGTTGTTAATACAGGGCCGTGAACGCTAGAAATCCCTTCGTTATAAAGGCTCCATAACAGCGCGGTAATATCCGAAAAGCCAATTAACCACTTAGGATTTTGTATAGGCGATAATCCAGCTTGCCAATGCCAATCTTCTAAAACGCGGGTACTACCAAAACCGCCTCTAGCGCAGAGAATACCTCGACAATTGGGATCTTCCCATGCAGATGCCAGTTGAGTGCGACGCTGATCATCTTTCCCAGCTAAATAACCCCATTTATAGCCGATTGTTGCAGGTACTTCCACTTGATAGCCGCGCGATCGCCAAATTTCGATACTCTGGTTGAACGCCTCAAATTCTCGCAAAGCACCACTAGGAGCAATAACACGCAGTAAATCACCTGGTTTGAGAGGCGGGGGTAAAATTTTTGCTTGCATAAATAACTTATTTACTAGTAATAAAAATTACTACCTTTGTAGAGATAACAAGGTAATCTAAAGATTAGCCTTTTATTTGTTTTCGCCAGAAATAATTTTATGCTCAAAGGAATGAAAGTTAGTATGCTGCTCTTAGCAGTCGTAGGAAATTTAGCTTGGTCTTTCAGTGCCAGAGCAAATTTTAACGGCAATCTGACAGTAGAAATTGATGGCTTAAAAAATAAACAAGGACAAGTTTGCGCCAGTATTTTTGCCAATAGTCAAGGATTTCCCAATCAACGCGATCGCGTAATTCAAAGGCAGTGTACCAATATTACCGACATTCCTGTAAAGCTCACCTTTGAAAACCTCAAAGCAGGTAGTTACGCCGTTGCAGTTATGCACGATCAAAATAAGGACTTAATTTTGAATCGCAACGGCTTGGGAATGCCAACTGAAGGCTTTGGGTTTTCCAAAAATCCTGAAGTTAGCACTAGGGCCCCTAAGTTCGGTGATGCAGCAATAGTATTAGCAGGCCCCAACACCGACATCAAAATAAATTTGAAATATTTATAGGTGGGGCATGGGGCATGGGGCATTGGGCATTGGTAATAGATAATTGGTAATTGGACTTAATAATTTTCCCCCTGCACCCTGCACCCTGCCCCCCTGCTCCCTGCCTCGCCAAGTCCCCAATCCCCTAAACATCCTTCTCCCGCTGTTCTGGTAAGCTTTCCTGCTCTGATAAAACACGGATGCGATTCAGTTGGTTCAGTGCATACCTTGCTGTTGACTGGACTTCTGGATCGGTATCTTCCAAAGCGTGGCGCAGGATGGGGGTAATTTGAGACATCATGTCATACACGCGAGTTAAGTCACGGATGGCATTTTGCCTGACTTGGGGATTTTGATTTTGCATTGAGATTGCTAAAGCACGGTTGATAGGTTTGAAGGTGCGAATAGCTATTTCCCCTAACGCTGACAAAATTAAGCTGTGCTGCTGGGAATCTGCATCGATGATCAAGTCTACTAATGGCTCAATTGCTCTTGAATCTCCCTGCTGACCTAAATCCCAAATCGCCTTGTGCCGTTTTGCGGGATCAGCACTATATAAATCATTCATTAATTCGTCAACTATACTAAATTTCGCTAAACGAGAAGTAGTTTCTGCTGGCAACAATTTAGGTGTGGATGGTGTAGCAGATGGCGAATTAGACGTAGATACAGGATTGTTGGTTGATTCTGGTAACTGCGGTATGCTTCTGTGTCTGTCTGCTTCAGGTTTGATATTGCTAGTTGCAGCCTGAGACTCTTGCATTTGTTTGACTTGATGCAACCATCTCAGACAATAAATAACTGCTACAAGATTTCCTAAAGTCCCTAATCCTAATACAGACCACCAAATCAGATTTTTTTTACTAGGCTGAGGTTCAACACTGGGCTTGGAAGTAGGTACAGGAGCGTCAATAATTGGTTGTTTGGCAGCAATCGCTGCTTGCAGCTTTTTCCAAGTTGTACTGCCAACAATACCGTCTGCTAGCAAACCCTGTGTTGTTTGAAATTGAGATACAGCGATTTTTGTAGGTTCTGTGAACCGCCCATCAACCGCACCATTATAATGTCCCAACTCTTTTAATTGGGTTTGTAAAGTCTGCACATTCGGGCCTGTACTACCGGGTTTGAGCAGGGGTGGTGGGTCAACTTTTGGGGCACTAGTTTGTGCCAATATTAAGATTTTGGGGTTGAACTCAGGTAGCGCAGGCTGCGCGGGACTCTGGTACAAACCCAGACATATACAAAAGGTAAATATAGAGATTGAGGGGTAGCATAGCCTCATATTAATAATTTTAGGCAATAGTTGCTTTTAATTTATTCGATACCACGATAACGTCAACTAGTCTAAAAGTTAACTTTTCCTGTAAGAAAGAATTACCTTCCCATCTTCAGCCTGTTAGCAGCAGAAATTAATAGCCCAGCGTCTCCATCTAAAACTTGTAGTATTTATTCACAAATATCTTCTAAATCAGTATCTATCCCAGTGACATCAGACATTTCTCGGCTGATACTTGGGTTATTAGATACCTGATTATAGGTTTCCAGGTTCGTCATCTGGGCAGCTATTTAGGGATGGGTGATTCGCAGCCAGCGTGTTATCTATCCCTTTTACTAATATCACCAGACGATCTCATAGCAATTTTGGATTTTAGATTACAGTTATACCGCTTCACGAACTTTTTGTTTAATGGGGATCTGAATCACGAACTCGGTTCCTTGACCGATGGTGGAAAAACACTTGAGCTTACCACCGTGTTTTTCCTTGATGATTTGATAACTGATAGACATCCCCATACCTGTTCCTTTACCAACAGGCTTGGTTGTAAAGAATGGATCGAAGATGCGTTGTTGAATATGTTCGGCAATACCAACACCGTTGTCAGCGATCGCAATTTCTATCCATTGAGTATCAATGGTTGATGTGCGAATATTAATCTGGCTGGGTTGGGCTTGAATCTCCGCAGCTGTTCGCTTAGTATTATTTTCTTCTAGTGCATCAATGGCATTA
Organism: Calothrix membranacea FACHB-236; assembly: GCF_014696315.1. Lineage (GTDB taxonomy): Bacteria > Cyanobacteriota > Cyanobacteriia > Cyanobacteriales > Nostocaceae > Aulosira > Aulosira membranacea. The sequence continues at coordinate 38,386 of NZ_JACJPX010000031.1, read as the reverse complement.
GACAAAATATTCATAAAAACTTGATTGAGTTGCCCAGCATAACAATCGACTGGGGGCAAGCTACCATAGTCCTTAATCACTTCAATGGCGGGATAATTTGATTGGGCTTTGAGGCGATGTTGCAAAATCAGCAGCGTACTGTCGATACCTTCATGAATATCCACAGTCTTAAAATCGGCTTCATCCATACGCGAGAAATTACGCAGCGACAACACAATCCGCCGAATGCGATCGGTTCCTAGCTTCATAGAATCAACAAGCTTAATCAAATCTTGCTGTAAAAAGTCTAGGTCAATTTCATCTGCTTCCGCTTCAAGTTCTGGTGGAGCCTTGGGATAAAACTTTTGGTAGAGCCGGATAAAGGCGAGAAGATTATGGGAATACTCATGCAGATGAGTTAGGTTACCGTGGATAAAATTAACTGGGTTATTAATTTCGTGAGCAACCCCAGCCACCAGTTCTCCCAAACTCGACATTTTTTCACTTTGTACTAGTTGCATCTGAGCTTTTTGGAGATTATTTAGGGTCAGTTGCAACTCCTCGGTTTGTTTCTGTAAAAGAGTTTTGGCTTGCTGTAGTTCTGCAATAGACTCTTCTTTCTCTAGGGCATCTGATTTCATTTTTTGGGCTAGTTTATGCCCATACAATGTAATGCTACCGACTATAAAAAACATAGCAACTGCGATCGCTACCTCATAGTGTCGAAATACACTAGCGGCTATTTGTTGTTGTTGTAAAAGTTGTTGCTGAATCTGGCTCACATTCCAGCGAAATGTCGCCAGCGCCTTATTAACTTGGTGATATTTCCGATCCATCGTCGCCATGCGTTTACCAGCCATTTCCGGCTGATTCTGGCGGAAATAAGAAAAAATCAGTTTCGCCTCCGCAACCATTTCTGTTGTTGCTGTTTGCACTGTATCCAAGTCTTTGAGCAAATGTGTAGACTGTGCTGGATCGACCTGCGTTTGTAGCTCTTGTCTAACTAAGTTAAACTTTCTCTCAAAGATATCCTGGGCAGATTCCAACCTCCTTGACTCCAGATTGACATCCTGAGAATCGAAAACATCATTGCCAGGAGCATTAACTTCAGCTAAAAGTTGACCCAGTTCAGAATAGGTTTCCAGTCGCGCCGCCCACTGATGATTTACCTCAATGGACTGAGTATAAATGTCCATAATCTTGTGGTTGAGGTACAGACTGCTGGAGATAGTGAGTAAATCAAAGGCTGCTAAAGCATAATAAACATACTGCCACTTGGCGATTGATAACCATTTAACAAAAGTCGGAAACCTTGTTTGCAGAAATATTGCGAATCTTTGCATGGAGATTGTGAGCGCACCTAGCTAGTGAAGAGTAGTCATCAGTGATTGCACAGAATTATTCACACATCAGTTTCTCATCTGCATCAGAATTTCATCTCTGAATTTTGCGTAATAATTTGTAATAACTGGTCTTTGACTACTTATAGTTCAGTCTTCCCCAACTAAACATGATATGAACACGAGTGCGATCGCAATTTTTATTTCATTATCTGTTCTTTGCAGTTAGTTAAAATTACTTCCCTGCTAATCTCTGCAACGCTAATAAACCCGCACCATAAGCAGGTTCATGCTTGGGAAAAACCACTTTTACATCCGGAAACTGCTGCACAATAGATGTGGTAAACTTCTCATGCATCTTAGCTTTACCTTGCCACACACTTCCTGTAGTCACTACTTCTAAAATTGCGCGATCGCTAAAAATTTGCTCAATTACTGTAGAAGTAGCTTTAACAAAATATTGCACCGCATCATCAATAATTTGATTTGCCACTTTATCACCTAAAGCTGCTGCTAAATCTACAATTTCTGCTAAAGCTGCTATTTCTGTAACTCCCCATCCCCGTCGATAAATTAATTCTACTAAAGCTTCTAAATGAGGCAATTCTAAATACGCTTTAAAAATATCTACCAAACTAGTTGGATTTCCACTGCCATCATAAGCTTTTAATGCTGCCTGTATACCTGCGATCGCAATTTTATAAGCGCTACCTTCATCACCTAAAATATAGCCCCAGCCACCTACTCGTTTGGTAACTCCTTGATGATTACTTCCAAAAACTATCGAACCTGTACCTGCGGCTGCAACAATTCCTACATTATTACCAATTCCCCCTGCTAAAGCAATTAAAGCATCATGACAAATCACAATATTTGATGCAGGTAATTCCCAGTTAATTGGCAGTAATTCACTATTTTGTAATTGTTGTACTAAACCTTTTACTACTTCAATATCTTCTGCACGTCCTATACCTGCCAAACCTAAACAAATCGCCGTAATTTTAATTGGCTTAGTAATATTTACTGCTTGATCTGTCGCCGCCATAATTGCAAATTCAATTGATTGTCTCGCCGCATCTACACCTATACTTTGATAATTAGATGCGCCAGCTTTTCCACGACTGATAACTTGGCGCGTTTCGTCCATTAATACGCAAACAGTCTTACTACCGCCGCCATCAATTCCTAAAACATAATTCATGGATAAATTGAAAACTCGCTATTTTATACATTAATATATGTATGGATTTACAGGTTATCAAATTAGGACTTACGCAAGTGTCACATTTTTTTCGTTGAGGCTGTCAAGAGTCAAGAGTCCAAAAAACCTGAATTTTTGACCCTTGACCCTTGACTGTTGACTCTTAAACCAAAAGATTGGTGTACCAGTTGCGTAAGTCCTACAAATCTCAAATTTTTCAGCATTTAAAAAATAAAGGTGGGTAAAGACGCATTTTAGATAAGCAGCAAAATCATCAACTTGACTGCATCTAATCTACCTAAGATAATTGGAGAATTTATTTCTGACTAATTCCTAATTAGTAGGCGGCTTAACTGGTTCTTTCAAAGGAATGAAGAATATAGTAATCATTCCCGGAATAGTTAGCAAACAAACCAACACGAAAAATAATGGATATCCTACCGCTTGTTGAATTGTACCGCTAATGGCTCCTGGCAACATCAAACCTAAAGCCATCAGTCCAGTAGATATAGCGTAATGAGAGGTTTTATATTCACCTTGGCAAATATACATCAAATACACGCTAAAAGCTGTAAAGCCAAGTCCATAGCCAAATTGTTCTAAAGAAACTAGGGGATATACTAATGTTAGTGATGGTTTATGATAGGCGAGATAAACATAAAATAAGTCAGGTAAATTTAAAGCTAAAGCCATAGGTAACAGACATTTTTTCAAGCCATAGCGGGAAATTATCATTCCGCCTAAAATCCCACCAATAATTAGGGAAAGTACGCCAAAGGTTCCGTAAATTAAGCCAAATTGTTCTGTTGAAACAGCTAATCCGCCCTTTTCTAGTTTGTCTAAAAGAAATAATGAAGCTACCTTCAATAGCATGGCTTCACCTAATCGATAAAGCAAAATAAATGCTAAAATCGCGCCTATATTTTCTTGCCGGAAATAACTTTGAATAATATCTACAAAAGGAACTTTTTCGCCTTGGGCTTGTGTTTGCCGAGAAGTATCTGATTCCGGTAAAGGTAAAATGAAGCGATGAAAAATAAACAGAATAGCAAAAATAACTGCAGAAAATCCTATCGATATAGTCCAACTTAAAGGAATATTATTGAGCGTGGTTTCTAAGCGCCCAGCTAATACGACTAATAATCCGCTACCAAATAATACAGCAATGCGATAGAAGAGCGAGCGAATACCGACAAAGAAAGCTTGTTGTTCGGGATTTAATGCCAACATATAAAAGCCATCGGTGGCGATATCATAAGTAGCAGAAATAAATGCTCCGACTGTTAAAGCCGCTAGGGAGACGAAAAAGAAGTTTGGGAGTTGTAAAGATAAAGCTACTAAACTCAAGCAACAGAACATGGCAAATTGAGTTACTAATATCCATGTTCTTTTTGTGGCGTAAATATCTACAACTGGCCCCCAAAACATTTTAATCACCCAAGGGAGGTAGAGAAAACTCGTCCAAGCGGTGATTTGATCGTTGTCGATTCCGAGTTTTTTGTAGAAGATGACGGAAACGCTGCTGATGATGACGTTGGGGACACCTTCTGCGAAGTAGAGGGTGGGGATGTATGTCCAGGGGGAAGGAGAACGGGTTTTCATGAATTATCGAACCGCAGAGACACGGAGGACACAGAGAGGAGTTAAGAAGATAGAATAATGCGTTTGATGCCTTTTGTGAGGAGAGGAACGTTAAAGTTTATCAGGAGAGCGAGAGGATAGTTAGTAATTTTCAGGTATGAGAGGACTTGTGCTTCATGGATTGGGGCTAGATTCTGTACAGCTTTCAATTCCAAAATTAGACAGTTAGCAACCAAAAAATCTCATCTTCCTTTACCGACTTCACATCCTTTGTAATTGACTGTGACCCACTTCTCACATTCATGAGGTATTCCACGGTTCAAAAATTCTACCATCAATGCTTCCTCATACACCTCCTCCAGAAACCCTGGGCCTAATACCCGATGTACCTCAATCGCCGCCCTAATTACTTCACCAGTCAGCCAATTCATCCTTTTTCCTAACTCTCTTCCCTCTGTGTTCTCTGCGCCTCTGCGGTACCCTTCGGGAAGCCACTTCGTGTCTACATCTCCATAACTCCCCCTCCAACCCTGTGGCAAAATTTATTAGAGTCCTTCCAAACTTAGTTTTCCCCGCATGACCGCAACTATACCTAATCTCCCTAGTCTCTACGAACCATTCTCCACAGAAGCCAAATGGCAAAAATTCTGGGAAGAAAACCAAGTTTATAAAGCCGACCCCAATCACGGCGGCGAACCTTACTGTGTGGTTATCCCGCCACCAAACGTCACCGGTAGTTTACACATGGGTCACGCCTTTGAAAGCGCGTTGATTGATGTACTAGTGCGCTACCACAGGATGCGGGGGCGTAATACTTTGTGGCTACCCGGAACTGACCACGCCAGCATTGCTGTTCACACTATGCTAGAAAAGCAACTCAAGAAAGAGGGTAAAACTCGCTATGAGTTGGGGCGTGAACAATTCCTAGAACGCGCTAAACAGTGGAAAGCGGAATCTGGTGGCTTTATTGTCAATCAGCTTCGCCGCTTGGGTGTTTCGGTGGACTGGACGCGGGAAAGATTTACCCTAGATGAGGGTTTATCACAAGCTGTCATCGAAGCGTTTACTCGCCTGTATGCTGAAGGCTTAATTTATCGCGGTGAGTATTTAGTTAACTGGTGTCCTGCTACCCAGTCGGCGGTGTCTGACGTGGAGGTAGAAAATCAAGAGGTCAATGGTAACCTTTGGCACTTCCGCTATCCCCTCAGCGATGGTTCTGGTTATGTCGAAGTAGCCACAACTCGCCCAGAAACGATGCTGGGTGACACAGGAGTAGCTGTTAACCCCAATGATGAGAGATACAAGCACCTAATTGGTAAAACAGTCACTCTGCCAATTATGCAACGGGAAATTCCCATTGTTGGCGATGAATTTGTAGACCCAACTTTTGGTACTGGTTGCGTGAAGGTGACTCCAGCCCATGACCCCAATGATTTTGAAATGGGTAAGCGTCACAATCTGCCCTTTATTAACATTCTCAATAAAGATGGCACTCTTAACGCTAATGCTGGGGAATTTCAAGGACAAGACCGCTTTGTAGCCAGAAAAAATGTGGTTGCCCGCCTTGAGGCAGATGGGTTTTTGGTGAAGATAGAAGATTATAAGCATACCGTTCCTTATAGCGATCGCGGTAAAGTCCCCATTGAACCTTTGCTGTCTACTCAGTGGTTTGTCAAAATTCGCCCCTTAGCAGACCAGGCGCTAGAATTCCTTGACCAGCAAAATTCGCCGGAGTTTGTTCCCCATCGCTGGACTAAGGTTTATCGCGATTGGTTAGTGAAGCTAAAAGATTGGTGTATCTCCCGTCAGTTGTGGTGGGGTCATCAAATCCCCGCTTGGTACGCTGTTAGTGAAACAAACGGACAAATTGCTGATAATACCCCCTTTGTAGTCGCCAAATCAGCAGAGGAAGCTTGGGAAAAAGCCAAATCACAATTTGGTGAAAATGTCCAGCTTGAACAAGACCCAGATGTGTTAGATACCTGGTTTTCTGCAGGATTGTGGCCATTTTCCACTTTAGGCTGGCCCCAAGAAACTCAAGATTTAGCAGCTTACTACCCCACCACTACCTTAGTAACTGGCTTTGACATTATCTTTTTCTGGGTAGCCAGAATGACGATGATGGCAGGTCATTTTACGGGGAAAATACCATTTCATGACGTTTACATCCACGGGTTAGTGCTGGATGAAAAAGGTCAAAAAATGTCGAAAACCAAAGGTAATGGCATTGACCCACTATTATTAATCGACAAATATGGCACTGATGCCCTGCGTTATACCCTAGTTAAGGAAGTGGTAGGTGCAGGTCAAGATATTCGCTTGGAATATGACCGCAAAAAAGATGAGTCGCCATCGGTGGAAGCTTCTCGCAACTTTGCGAATAAGTTGTGGAACGCCGCCCGGTTTGTAATGATGAATCTGGATGGACAAACACCGCAACAATTAGGTCAACCACTCCCCACAGAATTAAGCGATCGCTGGATTCTTTCGCGCTACCATCAAGTTATTAAACAGACTATTAATTACATCGATAATTATGGTTTAGGTGAAGCTGCAAAAGGATTATATGAATTTATTTGGGGAGACTTCTGTGACTGGTATATTGAACTGGTGAAGTCTCGTCTCCAACACAATGCTGATCCAGCATCGCGGCGAGTAGCACAACAAATTCTTGCTCATATCCTAGAAGGGATTTTAAAACTACTCCATCCTTTTATGCCCCATATTACTGAGGAGATTTGGCAAACTCTCACTCAACAACCAACAGATTCTCGAGAAACTTTATCTTTACAATCCTATCCCCAAGCGGATAGTAACCTGATTAATCCCGAGATTGAGACAGAATTTGAACTGTTAATTGAGACTATCCGCACTATTAGGAATTTACGTGCTGAGGCGGATATTAAACCTGGGGCAAAAGTGACGGCTAATTTGCAAAGTGAAAACGCCAGAGAGAGGCAAATTATTAACTCTGGACAAGTTTACATTAAAGATTTGGCCAAGGTTGAGACTTTAACTATTAATGACAAAGAAAATAAACAAGCAGTTGCAGAAAAAACACCTTTAAAAGGTTTAAAAACTATCGGCTTGATTATTGTGGCAATTGTCTTTACTAGGTTGGCTTATTCTGTTGGCTATGCAATTGATGAAGTTCCTTTATTTGGAACTTTCTTTGAACTCATTGGTTTTATTTACTCAACTTGGTTTATTAGTCGCTATTTACTGGTGGCTGACGCTAGACAACAGTTTTGGGCGAAGTTTTTCCCACCAGCCACGGACAATAAGCATTCATTAGCAACACAATCACAGCCAGAAGCATCAGAAAACGCCATTGCTGGCGTTGTGGGGACAGTGCAAGTAGTCATTCCTCTTAAGGGTGTGGTAGATATTGAAGTGCTGCGAGCCAAGCTAGAGAAAAGCCTTAACAAAGCAGAAGCAGAAGCTCAATCTCTAAGAGGAAGGCTAAGTAACGCTAAATTTGTTGATAAAGCACCAACAGATGTAGTACAAGGTGCGCGAGATGCTTTAGCGGAGGCTGAAAAACAAGCGGAAATTTTACGCGAGCGCCTGCGTGGTTTAGCATAACTGCAATAAAGTAATGGGTAATTTTTTTCAACTTACCCATTACTATTGAAACAACCCCAGAACATTAAAAATCAAAAATCAAAAATCAAAAATTAATTTTGAATTTTTGAATTGGAGCCCAGCGACAGTCATGCGATATCTAGCCCAGGTAAATAAAAACGAATTTTTAGAACAGTATCAGTTGCGCTTATTGGCCCGTCAAGAAGCCGAAAATCTTTGGGCGCTTATTCCTGAAGAGGCGGTGATTCTTTTAGGAAAGGGAAACGCCATGAGTGAGAAATTGCTGGTGTTGGTGGAACTTTCATCTACAGGCGATATTGAAAGATTAGAAGATGCCACTAGCTGGGTACTATATTTGGTACAAGCTTACCTTTCCACTGGTGTAACCCCAGATTTTTTACAACAGGAAACTGAACGCGCAGAACATTGGCGACAAGCCCTAACGTTGCAAAATCAAGATTTAGCCCGTCGTTCATTGGAATTGGAAGCCCGCCGCGAACAAATTCAAGCTTTAGAAGAAAGCATTAAAAAAGACAGGAATGGCTCTCATAAAGAAGAGCAGGGTGATTCTTCAATTACCTAGATTAATCAAAAGAGTGAAAGAAGGATGTCTACGACGGGCTACGCCTACGCACTTTAATTAACTTCCAATTTGTGAAATATCTCTTAACTTAATTACTATTCATTCAAGGCAGTCCCAATGAAAAATTTCACCGCCATGCATGAAAGTATTAATGAGAATTTTTACTCAGTACTCAGAACTCAGCACTCAGAACTTTCAAGCCAGAGTTTGACAGATAACTAAATACTTCACAAAGCTTCAGCAAATTTAATTTGATGGGTTTAGGAAAATCCAAAAAATAAATTATCCAATTTCACCAAATCAAAAGCAGTTTCACTTTGCCCCTGCTCCTCCACCATCAAAAGTGATGGCAGATTTTTTCTTTAAATTCCCCTATGGGGAACGTGTTAAACACCTATACTTGTCAGCCACTCCACTTGTCTTTAAAACGTAAAAGTAGTACGAAGTACACCTACAGTTGTCGTTTCATTTCTACTGTTACCCTCTGGATTAAATAAAACAAACGCACCAGGGGTGATGCTAATATTGTCACTAACTTTAAAGCGATAATACGCTTCTAAATGGTAAGGCGTAGCTCGATTTTCGCCTGCTGGGGTAAGTACAGCCGCACCACTAGCATCAGCACGAAAAAGCGGTTGACCAAAAATAATACCTGCAGTATTTCCGGCATTAAATAAGTCTTTAAAATGAACTCCTACCATCCAGCTGGTAAAGGTAGTAGCAGCATTGACACTATTAGATGAATCATCAACAAATAGTGCTGCGCCGTAGCCAGAGAAGGCTATTTTGGGAGAAAATTGCCATGTTACTGTACCACCCACAGAGTTGAGCGTGACTGGTGTTCCCGCAGCCACACCAGCTAAAGCGCCAATGTCACCACTAATTAATCCGGTACCTAAGATATTAATTTCGTGATAGCTGTGAGAGTAGTTTAAGCCAATGTCTATACTACGGCTAGGCTTGAAAGTTAACTGTGCAGCTATGACATTACTACCACTAAACAAACCAGACCCTAAAGGTGTAGTAGAGACTCCTGGGAGCGCTTCGGCAGCAGATTTTGCGGGTAAGTTGGCGTTAACGCTACCATATAAAGCTCTAAAATCCAGATTTGGGGAAATATTAAAAATAAATCCCGCCGCCGATGCTAAACCAGAACCAGAAGTTCCACCAGAGACACGTAACACCGGATTCAGGCTAGCAAACCGAGAAATTGATTCTTGTCCCTCACCATAAAAAGGCGTAATGGTAGGAAAAGCATCGGATGTTTCCGCTGCAGTTCCCGCAAATAAAGTTAGTTTATCGCTGACAGGAAAGATATACAGCAATTTATAAAGCTCTAAACTGTTCGCGCTAACACTCGACAAGTCTTTAACGTTCAGCCCAGGAAACTGCGGTTCAAAACTGGTACGCGCACTACTAGAACTCAATATAGGTGAAGCTAACCCCAAGCTGCTTTGCAAACTCCCTTCACCAGTAGCTCCACCCAAAAAATTATGCGCTTGCAAACCTGTAATTAATAAATCTTTACCTGTAAAGCTAGTAGTCAGATTTAACCGCACCCTGTTGACTAACATGATATTCGGGTCACTGCTACCAGGAGCGCCACCGCTAGCCCCCACAGCAGCGATAATAGCCTCACCATTGAGTTTGGTAGTAGTAGAAAACTGATTGGCTTCCAGTTCTGCTGTGCGCGCTTCTAAAGAATCAACTCGACCGCGCAATGTTGCTAATTCCGCTGAAAATTCTTCTTGCAGCTTTTGCAAAGTGGCTAAATCTTCTTTTTTGACCAAATCAGTAGTTGCAGTAGCGATTAGTTCATTGACTCGTTCTAAACAAGCATTTAAGCCAGCTGCAAATTCATAGCGAGTCATCGCTCGATTACCCCGGTAAGTACTATTGGGATAACCTGCAATACAACCATAACGCTCAACCAAAGATTGTAGTGCTTGAAATGCCCAATCAGTTGGTTGGACATCAGATAGTTGGGATACAGATGTTACTTGGGCAAGCGCGTTTGATGATGGAGATAAATTTTGCGATTGTGCTGTGATTGATGGTGAAGAATTAGCAGCAGAATCCTTGCCTAAATTTTCATGGGTTTGGTTTTGATTAGTAGCATCAGCTATTATCAACCTACTAGCAACATTATTGGCGAAACTACTATCATGAACATCAGTTTCTTGATAGCTACTACCATCCGCTTCCGGGGCTAAATTTGTATCTGTGCGCTCTAAAGTACTCAGCGCTTTGACGGGTAATAAACCGCAAAATACCCATAGCAGACCTGCTCCACCAGCAGAAGCTAGTAGATATCTTTTCATGATAAGCTCCCAATATATATGAGGTATGAAAAACTTAATTGCGATGTTATAATGCTACTGATAAGTAAATTTAAACTAACAAATACGGTTTGCTAAATCTAAATTTTTTCAGTTCAGATATTCACTGAATTGACTTACCAAAGCAGAAGTTAAATCGCAAGTATTAAATTATAGTAAATCCTATTTTTTGAAATAATTAGCAGTCAATACTATTGATAATTTCAATAATTACTATTGATGGAATAATATTACAAAAGTGTAGTTCTATGGTAATGTCTGGGTATTTCAATGATTGAGTCGCTTTGATAATCAACTGTTTAGCTGAGAGTACAGCAACTCTGGCAAGGCTCTTCTGTGTCACTGTTTACACCTGAAACAAGTTAAATCTTACTGAGATTCGTCAACACCAAATTATTCATACACCCTGGTCTACATGATGTGAGGAAACTTAGATAAACAACTCCGGTTTACCCATCGGCATAGTGGCTAATTAAGAAAAAATTAAGTATACTTTTCTTAACGATTATTAGTGTTTCTGTTATGGCTACTCTATTGCTTGATGACGGTACAATCGAGGGTGATTTAGATGAGATAGTCCGTGAACTTTCCCCACTGGGAATTTACTTGAAACACTACGATCCGGGCACATCGTTGCTTTTTCCACATTTAATCGAACAAGATACGATCACAGAGTCTGAAAAGCGCTACATTTTAGAACTTCATAATAGTGTCTTTGAGTTTCTCCAACAGGAAAACGGCTATCTTTGGTGTGATTTGCTGAATGTGCATCCAGGTTCACCTCATCTGGAGACATTAATTGCAACGTACAACCGTTATCACACCCATACTGCGACTGAACCCATCTATGTTTTAGCTGGAGAGATGATATTTGGTTTTGTCAAACCGGATGGTAACCAAATACAGCTTTTAATTGAGTCTCAAGATTATCTTGTGATTCCAGCTGGTGTTGAGCATTGGTGTAGCCCAAATGCATCTTTGAATTTTAAAGCAATACGTTATTTTACAACCGCAGAAGGTTGGTTACCTACTTACACAGGTACTCGGTTAAGCGATTCGATGAACAGGCCGCGCTAATTATTTGTTACAAATTTAACTTCCGTTAAATCTGTAGATGCGATTAAACTGAACTATGCAAGGTTTTGAGGGGAAAAGGGAAAAGGTTAAAGGTTAAAGGGAAATAGGAACAACCTTTACTCTTTCCCTCTTTCCCTTTGCCCTGCTTAAGATAGTTATGTTGAGTCGCTGCGATCGCTTGTCATGAAAAGAATTATAGTTGAACAAAGAAGCATTCTGATTGGCTTGGCTGGTAGCCACGGCTATGGATTGAATCGTCCTGATTCTGACTTTGACTATCGGGGTGTGTTTATCGCCCCTAAAGGGTATTATCTGGGGTTTGATCGTATAGAACAAAAAGAAAATGGTTGGGATGAACCGGGAATATTTTCTTTTTTGGATAACAATAAAGATACTGTGATCTATGAATTACGCAAAATCCTGCAGTTATTAGCGGGAGCAAATCCCAATGTTTTAGAATTGCTCTGGTTAGGTAACTATCCTGTACTTACTCCTGTTGGCGAACATTTAATTAAACACAAACAACTATTTTTATCTAAAAAAGTAAAACATACATATTCTGGTTACGCTTTTGCCCAAATTAAAAAGATGGAAACCCATCGCAAGTGGTTGTTAAATCCGCCGCAAAAGAAACCACTACCATCTGATTTTGGCATAGAAGATGAATTACCATTAGTGAAAGATGATTTAAATGCTTTTTTGGAATATCTCTATCTATTAATTCGAGGCAGAATTGAATTTTTAGAAGAAGCGGAACAGTTATACCAATTGTTGACAGCAGATATTGATTTTAAAGGAATGCTGAAACAGTATACTTTACCTGATGAAACTCTAGAGTATACACAAAAGCTAACCAATAGCCGCAAAGATTTTATTCGCTTACTGCAAAAAAGCCAAAATTATCAAATTGCTTTAAGAGAATGGAAAGCATACTTATCATGGCAAGAAAATAGAAATCCAGCTAGAGCCGAAATGGAAAGAAAGTCTGGTTTCGACTTGAAGCATGGTATGCACTGCATTAGGTTGCTACGCAGTGGCTTAGAAATTTTGCAGCAAGGAGAAATAATTGTCGATAGAAGGATAGCGGCTGATGTTGATGATTTAAAAGCTATTCTGCACGGCGATTATTCTTATGAACAGGTGATGAAAATGGCAGAGGAATTGGTGGCGAAGATGGAAACTGCTTATACTCAATCAACTCTACCCCATAAACCTGATTTGAAAAGAATTAATGAATTATGTATGGAATTAGTAGAAATGCAAGGATGGAGTGAGGAGTGAAGAAATTTTAGGTTTTGAATGGTATAAAGACATAAGATTGTTGTGACCCTAGCTGTATAAGTAATTTATGTAAAAATGCTGTATTAGCCTAAGCTTAAGTCTCCCAGGCTTTATGTATCAATGCAAAACTACGCTTTTAGAAGTATAGGGTGATTAAATGTTATATTATCCTCGGACTATAAGTAATAATCCAGAGTAGTGAGGAATATTCCTGCAATGTCTGCTAACAAGACAGGCGTAATCTTGAATTGGTTGATAGTTATTACAGTTATATTTGCTCTCTTATTGAGTTTAATTATCTTTGTATTGTCCCAAATTAGAGAATTGTCTGTTCCACAACAAATAGAATATACAATTCAAGCATTAGCTACTACTGCAATTATTTTCCTAGGAATAGGATTAATCATTAATGCTTATTATGGCGCAAAGCGTGCCCAAGCTTTACAGAAAAGTGCGATCGCGGCGGAAAAAAGTGTTGAAATTGGTATTCAAAATGCCAAACTAAGTCAAGATAGGCTAATTGCAGAACGCTTTATGACAGCAATTGCACAGTTAGGACATCAGAAACCTGAAACTCGTACAGGTGCAATTTATGCTTTAGAAAGAGTCGCCCAGGAATTTCCGACAGAACATTGGACAATTATGGAAATCCTAACGGCTTTTATCCGCGAAAATGCTCCCATCGGTGAGGGAGAGCAAGCAAGGGAAGAAGATACAGCAGTTCTAAATTATGAACAGCAAAAGCGAGAAAGCTATCGTACGCAGCAATTTGTCTCCAACCATCATGATGAGTTACCAAAAATTCGCACAGATATACAAGTGGCGTTGACAGTCATCGGTAGACGTAATTATTTAGAAGACAAAGTTAATCAAACACTAGATTTACGCAACACAGATATGAGGCGCGCAGACTTACTAGGCGCGAATTTGGAAAGAGTAGATTTGCGTGGAGCTAATTTATCTAATGCAGATTTGCGCGGCGCTAATTTAGCTAATGCTAACTTGAGTAGTGCAAAACTCTCCAGATCTATCCTTTATGAAGCTAATTTGTTCAAAGCTAACCTACGTGGAGCTAACCTTTCTTGGGTAAACCTCAATCGCGCCAACTTAGGCGGAGCCAATCTACGTAGCGCTAACCTTACAGGTGCAAGTCTACGCGCCGCTAACTTGCAAGGCGCAAATCTTTATAAAGCTAACTTACAACAAGCAACCCTAAAAGTTGCTAACTTGGCTGGAGCTAAGTTATTTTTAGCTAACTTGCAAGGCGCAAAGCTAGGTAAAGCTAACCTGCAATTAACAGGGTTAATAGGAGCGAATCTGCATGGAGCCAACTTAAATGGAGCCAATCTCTGTGGCGCTAACCTCAATGCAGCTAAACTCCAGCAGACAGAGATATTTTTTGCCAATCTTTCAGAAGCTAGTTTAGCGGAAGCTGACCTCTATCAAGCGAACCTAATCGGAGCTAACCTTGCTAAAGCAATGCTCTATGAAGCCAATCTGCATGGCGCAAATCTCATGGGAGCTAACTTTTTGGACGCAAATCTCTGTGATGTCAATTTAGAAGGTGCAATTTTGACAGGTGCAAAAAACTTAGAATTACAACAAATTACAATGGCAGTTGGCGATCGCACAACTCGCTTGCCAGATTATGTGGAAGCTCCAACACATTGGCGACAATCCGGTTAAGTTCACCTGCTATTAATTGGTTATCTTGGCAGATCTTACTATTTTAAGATTAAGCAAAACAATTTTTACTGCAGTTAATTACAGAAGTTTTTCTAAAATTTCATCAATAAATTGAGAGGCTTTAAACCCCATATTAGAAAGTTTTATCTTACTATTACCTGTTCGCTGCTACTGACTTGCTGTTGCTAACCTCAAGAGCATTGTCAGTAAATATATAGAGATTTTTTTAACCCCAGATTTATTGATTAATTAAGTCCGTGTTTTTACTGTATTAAAAGGTAATAACAAATAATAGTATGGATAAGCTAAATTCCACAAGGAGTCAGAGATGAAGACTAATGAGATGTCTTTGATCAAGACTAATGGACTCACTAGTTTGGTGCTATCTATCACACTTATATTTATTCTCTCATTAATTTTAATTCTTCTATTCTTTTTTAGTCTTCATGGGCTGCCAACTGAGGAAAAAATAGCAGCAGTAACTCAGGTGATGGCTATTATTGCTATATTTGCTTGGGCAATGGCAATTACCATGAATGCTTATAATACATCAAGGCTATCTCTCGGGATTGATCAGAGTACATTAGGACAAATACTTTCAGGAATAATGGCGTGGGAGAAAAAGGTAGAAATGGGTATTAATTACACCCAAACAAATGTCCAAGAATTAGATACAGAAAGATTTTATCAAGCTATTAAACATTTAGGTAATGAAAAAATAGAAACTAGATTTGCTGCGATATATGAGTTAGAAAGAATTGCTCGCGATTTTCCTAAAAACCATTGGACAATTATGGAAATACTCGCTGCATTTATTCGAGAAAATGCTCCTGCACGCCGAGATATGGAGAATAATTTACCAGAAAAGCTGCCTACAGATATTCAAACAGCACTTACCGTTATTGGTAGGCGGAATGCACAACATGATTTAGCCAATAAAAAACTAGATTTACGCGATATAGATATTAGTAATGCTGACTTAATGGAAGCTAATCTTTCTGGAGTCATCTTAATTGGAGCTAATTTGCAATGGGTAAATTTGATAGGAGCTAATTTATCTGGAGCTAACTTAACTGAGGCTAATCTCTGCGGTGCAGTACTTTATGAAGCCAACTTGCATAAGGCGATACTTCCAGAAGCTAATCTCCAAGAAGCTGTGTTGAGAAAAGTTAACTTAGCCAAAGCAGTACTCTATGAAGCTGATTTGCAAGGAGCAATGCTGTATGATGCCAACTTGCAAGGTGCTGTTCTTTATAACGCTAATTTGGAAGAAGCTATCCTTTGCGACACAAATTTAGAAGGAGCAAATTTAGAAGGATGTAACCTTTTGGGGGCCAACCTGATCGGTAGTAATTTGCAAGGTGCAAAATTAATTGGTGCTAACTTAGAAGGTGTATTATTAAGTACTGCTAATCTTCAAGAAGCTAATCTTTATGAAGCTAATTTAGAAGATGCAAACTTTTATGAAGCTAACCTAAAATACGCTATTCTCACTGGAGCTAACCTCAACCAAGCAATCTTCCAAAAAGCTAAGATGTTTGGTACTGACTTGAGTAAATGCGAAAATCTAGAATCAGAGCAATTGGAACTAGCGCTAGGCGATCGCACAACTATTTTGCCCGAAAATTTTGAAATTCCTGTACATTGGTGTCAAAATCTGGTTGACTGTTCTGTCTTTGAGTCTGAAACTTAAGGCCCCTAAGAATTAGGTTGAAAGCTAATAATACTAGTAGTTGGCTGACGTTTAAAATAAAGGATCGTGTTGATCATCCCAACACTTTTGATAACGCCATATCCTTTCACTATTTTCACATTGCGATTGATTATCGATATCTGGAATAGAGGTTGGGTATCTTTTATTAAAAATTGAGTTTACATCTAGGTTCAATAGTAATAATAGAGTAGTGGAATAACCACAAGTCACAAGGATAATGGCAAACAAAATCGCTACAATTATTCTGGGTAAATTTTGATTGTAAAATTTACCTTTTTCAGTATCTTGTGGCTCATACATAATAATTTTTGAATTTTTAATTGAATGATTGTCTTATAAAAATAATTCAGACTAATCAATATCAAAGACAATTTGTTATCAGTTAAATGTGTGCTGTAGCTATCTTCCCACGTATTCGCCTATCAGGATTATAAAATTATCTTTATATTAATTAAGCATATATATAGCAGCCCTAAATGATTTGCGAAATATTATATGCAGGGTTGTTGACTGTTGATTTTTGGCACTCAACAGTCAAAACCGATATTTTTCACCACTGAAATAGGATTCCTATAGCAGATTCCCACTTTTCTACGCCAGGCTACACTAAAGTAAGATGCAGATTATCGTTGTTTTTAGCAGATAGCACTTATTAAAGATTATTTTTAGACTTTTGATACCAATTTTATAAATCGTAGGTAATATAGATATGATTTATGGCTTTTTAAGAGCTTATCCGTGTTTCCTACCTTGATCTGTGTTTGATTGCTTCTCGAATAATTTATTTTTTGCTACTCCCTTAGTCCGGAAATACCTGAGTAACAGCCGTAGAAAGAGCTGTTTGTCTTGATATATGTAGCACGAAATACAAAGTATTCCTAATCTCAGCCCTAAGATTTATGGAACCTAGATTATCAATTTAGGATTTTGAATGACTGGCGGGGGTTCAAGCACTCTCAGGATTTTTCCTGAAGTACGAGGTTAGGAGCAATCAAACTCTACTTGCAGTGACAACAATATAAAGTGAGATGGTAAAAAACTGGGCGTTGGTTATTGGTATTAATCATTACGACTTCTTGCAACCCCTCAAATATGCGAAGCGGGATGCAGAGTTGATGCAGAATTTGCTCCACAATGAAGCAGGTTTCGAGCGGGTATTTTTATTTACGGATGACTCACCCAGTATTGGTGGTGAACTAACTCGTCCTTATCGCGCTAACTTATTAAGGTTCTTACAGCAGTTATTTGAGCGTCCTTTCCTTCAGCCAGAAGATAATTTTTGGTTTTTCTTTAATGGTCATGGGATGAGCTATGGTGAGCAAGATTATCTATTGCCTGCTGATGGTAATCCAGAAGACATAGAAAATACAGGAATTTCCCTGAGTTATGTGACTGAGTGTCTCCGCAATTCAGGCTCAGATAATATTGTTTTGATGTTGGATGCTAATCACCATGAGCATCAAGGACATAGCCTAGGAATCGGGCGACAAACACAAAATTTGGCGCGGCAAACTGGGGTCATCAGTATCTTATCATGTACTGCTAATCAATCCTCTGCTGAAATTGATGCCTTGCAACAAGGTGCTTTTACCCATGCACTCCTAGAAGGTTTAGGAAGTCAGGGACAATGCGCCACCGTGAAACGGTTACACCAATATGTTAGTTTCCGAGTTCCACAACTTTTAGCGCATTACAAGTATCCTCTGCAAACACCTGTGATCAATGCAGAGCCAGTTGCTAAGTCACAGCGAGTTGTTATACAAAAATACGCAAATTTACATGATATTGCCAAAAATCAGAGAAATGACCTGCCCACAGAAGTAAACTCCAATAGAGAGTTTGTACAATTAGAAGAGTTATGGTCAAGAACTAATACAGTAAATCCTAGTGTAG
This sequence comes from Calothrix membranacea FACHB-236, assembly GCF_014696315.1. Classification (GTDB taxonomy): domain Bacteria; phylum Cyanobacteriota; class Cyanobacteriia; order Cyanobacteriales; family Nostocaceae; genus Aulosira; species Aulosira membranacea. The sequence continues at coordinate 20,127 of NZ_JACJPX010000031.1, read as the reverse complement.
AAAAGCATACAGTTAAAGACATCTCAAGAATCGCTCAATATGCAAGCAGCAGCGAGAACTTTACTCCTAATCCAGCCGTTTGCGCTTCCTCTGTACCAGTGATGTCTCACGACAAAATGCACAGTATCTACGCTCAAGCGCATACGTCAACGCTAACTATCTCACAACCAGCAATTGATGACCTCGCTTCCGAACGGGGAATAGATTATCAGCGATTATCAGAATTACTAGCAGCTGGTGATTGGAAAGCCGCAGATCGGGAAACTTGCAACTTAATGCTTAAAGTAGCAGCGAGAGAGGAAGCTGGTTGGCTGGATATTCCAGCAATCAATAAATTCCCTTATACCGACCTTTGCACAATTGACCGACTTTGGGTCAAATATAGCAAAGGTCGTTTTGGTTTTACTGTGCAAAAGCAGATTTGGGAAAGCGTAGGTGGCGAACCTGATGCTGATTATGAAACATGGTGCAAATTTGGCGATCGCATCGGCTGGCGTGTCAATAATGCTTGGCTATTCTACTCCGACCTAAATTTTGTGGATGATGCACCACAAGGGCATTTTCCAGCTGCGGCGGCTATTGATCTACTAACCGTGCGTCAAGGTTGGGTAGTCGGTTTATTTGGTTGTCTGGTAGGGTTTTCAGCGCTTTCTTCACGATTAGCTCAATCTTCAGTGATGCAATAAAGGCAAAAGAGAAAAGGGAAACGGAAAAAGGTTTTTAGCCTCTTTTCCTTTTCCATTTTTTCAGTCCAAACCTAGTAATTTGGGTTTGGCGAACAACTTTTAGTTTCCATAAAGCAATACGCTTGGGTTAAGCTCATTAGTGATTGATTTGTCACTTAATTACAAAAGCCAGAAGAATTGGGGGATTCTCCCCCAAACCCCCGATTGGGTGACGGTTGCGTCCCCCAAACCCCCTCCAAAATTATTGTTCGATTTTTTTGTTGAGTAACTAGTTTTTTGGTTTTGTTATCAATTAATTTTCTTAACTGAACCATATTGGTCTATAAAGAGCGTCGCCAGCCTAACTGATTTTGAGAAGATAGTTTGATACTGCATAAAGGCTGACTATTGTTAAAGGTACAAGTATAAGTTGCTAAAAGTTCTTCCTGATAATTAAATACTCGAAGATTATAATTATCCTTCCTGGCGGCTGTACCTAAACGATTTACAAAGTCGTAGCGTTCTAGATAATCTAATAAACTCCAAATTTGCTGATTCACAACTAAATCTACTCTGGCTGCTTCTTTTTGAGAAGCGGGATATGCTATCCAGTTGTCTAAAAGCTTGTTTTCAGAGCTGACTTTTGCCCACCATAATCTGGGAATAGTTAAGTTACCTTGGTTAATGGTATTCCCGGTAATTACAGAACCTTTTGGCTTTGTTAACAAGCTGAGTTCCAATGGTGCATTAGAAGCTTGCGGGACGGTGATAGTTTCTGCTTGTAAAGGTCGGATGGGTATGAGGGAAATAGTGGCTAGGCTAATAGTTAGTAATAGTGGGAGTGATGTGTGGCGAGGAGGCATATTGTTATATACATAGCAGTTATTAACTTAGATTATAAATTGATTTTTTATCGGTATCAATTTTTAAATATAGGAATCCGATTTGATTCCTGAAAGAATCTCAGCACGAAAAGCTTTAGAACTAATGCGTTACGCTATTGCTAACGCATCCTACTACTAACATTTATTGGAGTTTATAAAACTATTGTTGTAATCGATAACAGATATTTTTCTCTAATTGCAAACGCTCGAATGATGTATCTAGGTTGATGGTAGTTTCAGCATTACCGAGAAATAAATAGCCATCTGAACTTAATTGCTGCTTAATTTTTTTGAGTAAGGCTTTTTTAGTTGGGATATCAAAGTAAATTAAAACATTACGTAAAAATATCACATCACTTTTGGGGAGAGATGGCCAAGGTTTGACAAGATTGATTTGCTGAAGATCCACCATCTTGATGATTTCATCGTGAATTTGCCAATCATTATCTAGTTTGTGAAAATAGCGATCGCGCAAATTTTTTGCTAGTCCTCGCTGAATTTCTAGCTGGTTATAACGTCCTTGGCGCGCCTTGGTTAAAGCTTTGCTGGAAAAGTCGCTTGCAATCAGCTTTATAGACCAATTAGCCAATATGGGAAAGTGTTCGCGGATGAGCATGGCGATGCTATAAGGTTCCTGTCCATGAGAACAAGCTGCACACCAAATATTAAGCGATCGCTCAACTGCGCGTTTTTTGATTAACTCTGGTAAAACAAATTTTTGCAGCGCTTCAAAGGGGTAAATATCACGGAAGAAAGATGTTTCATTGGTAACTAAAGCTTCAATTACCTGGGTGTGAATCACGCTAAATGGCTTATTCCGTAAATAATCCACTAAATCGCCAATCGTTGCTAATCCTAGTGAGGCTGTAATTGGCTGTAAATATAACTCTGCTAAATAGGTTTTATCAGCAGACAACACAACTGCCGAATGACGATAAACTAAATCTCGGAGAAAATCAAAATCAGTGCTTGTTACACCCATTGTCTGTTTCATTACAGACCTAAGATAGGAGTTTGATTGTAACGAACCCGGCGCATAATTTCACCTGCCATTTGGTCGAGGGGTACAATTTGATCGGCTAGTCCAGCGTTGACAACAAAACCAGGCATCCCCCACACTACACTACTAGCTTTATCCTGAGCCAATATTTGACCACCAGCCTCCCGAATCCACTTACAGCCATGTAATCCATCTTGCCCCATTCCTGTCAGTATAACAGCGATCGCCCTACTACCATAAACTTCTGCAACTGAGCGCAACAAAACATCTACGGAAGGACGACAGGAATTTTCGGGGCTTGATTTGTGGGTATCAATTCTAACTATATTTTTATGCCGTTGTACAACCATGTGGAAATCTCCAGGTGCAATCCACGCTTTTCCAGGTTCTAATACTGCGCCCGGAATCGCTTCATCCACTTGGATTCGGCACTTAGAGGCTAATCTTTCGGCTAACAATTTTGTAAACATTGGCGGCATATGTTGCACAATCAGGATGGGAACTGCTAAATCACCAGGAAGTTCAGGAAGTATTTTTGCTAAGGCATTAGGCCCTCCTGTAGAAACCCCAATGGCAATAACATCCACCCGGTCTATTTTTGGAGTGAGGGGAGGAGAATTTGCAGGATTAATTGTAATTTGTGGCGGAAATACATTAATTCCAGCACCAAATAGCTTAATTTTGGGAATTAATTCTTCACGGATGTGTTGGGTAGTTGCCTCCATACTTCCTAAGTTACTAGGTTTGGTGGCATAATCTGAAGCACCCAAAGATAGAGCTTCGAGGGTTGCACTTGCTCCGATGCGTGTGGAAGTGCTGAACATGATTACAGGTAACTGTGGATAAATTTGGCGAATAGCCGCCAAGGTTTCCAAGCCATTCAAATCTGGCATTTCCACATCCAAAATAATCACATCAGGATTCACATAGGGAATCTTCGCCAGTGCAATACGTCCATTAGCTGCTACATCCACCACCTCCAACTCAGCGTCGCTGGACAGAATCTTACTGACACGACTCCGAACAACAACAGCGTCATCAACTACGAGTACCCGGATTTTGGGCATAGGGTTTGGGGGATGAGGGGGATGGGGGAGATGAGGGAGATGAGGGGGATGAGGGGGATGAGGGGGATGAGGGGGAAGGGAGCAGAGGGAGCAGGGGAGCGATTACCCATTACCCATTACCCATTACCAAACACCAAACACCCAACACCAAACACCAAACACCAATTAATATTGAAACTGACTGACGACTTTTTGCAAATCTACTGCCATTCGGGATAGTTCTGTGGCGGCTTGTGAGGTGTTGCTGGCTCCTATTGTGGTGGTTTGGGCGTTGAGGGCGACAATGGCAATATTTTTGGCAATCCCAGAGGTTCCTGTGGCTGCTTCGGCGATGTTGCGCGCAATTTCGTTGGTGGTTGCGGTTTGTTCTTCAACAGCGCTAGCGATCGCGCTTTGCAAATCATTAATCTGGTTAATGATTTCGGTAATTTGCGTGATTGCGTTAACTGCACCTTTGGTATCTGTTTGAATCGCTTCAATTCGCTGGCTAATATCTTCGGTGGCGTTGGCTGTTTGTTTGGCTAGTTCCTTGACTTCGTTTGCGACTACAGCAAATCCTCTGCCAGCATCTCCGGCTCTTGCTGCTTCAATCGTAGCATTCAAGGCGAGCAAGTTTGTTTGTTGGGCAATTGAGGTGATCACTTTGATGACTTTGCCAATTTCCACGCTGCTTTGACCAAGTTTATTAATGGTTTCGTTGGTGCGATCGGCAGTTTTTACAGCTTCTACTGCTACTTTTGCACCTTGGGAAACTGTCTTGGCAATTTCGCGGATACTAGCGTTCATTTCTTCTACTGCAGTCACAACTGTTGTCGTATTCTGATTCACCTGTTCGGCTGAGGCTGAGGCAGAAGTTGCTTGTTCTGAGGTTTGTTCGGCATTTGCAGTCATTTCCTGACTGACGGCGGTTAATTCTTCTGCGGAAGATGCAACGGCTGTGGCTACTTCTGCCATTTGTTGAATTGAAGACTTGAGGCTACCGATCATTTGATTGGTATTATCGGTAAGCTGCTTGAAGTCGCCAGCATTGCGTACCCTAATTTGCTGAGATAAATCGCCACTAGCAACAGCCAAGGTGACTTCATTGATACTTGTGATTTGCTGTCTGAGGTTAATTGACATCTGGTTTAAATTGTCAATCACTTCTTGCCAAGCGCCTGTAACACCCGGAACATCAGCCTGGGAACCGAGTTTGCCTTTTTTACCAATCTCGGATGTGAAGCGATTCACTTCTGTGGTAAAAGTTTGGTTGACGCTCACCAATTCATTAAAAACTGTGGCGATTTGGGCTAATCCATTGTTCTCCACTGGTAAGCGTACGGAAAAATCACCGTTTTTGGCGGCTATTAATGCGTTCAGTAAAGGTTGCAGTTGCGGATCTGTAGGAGTGCGATCGCTCTCGACTGCATTGATATTATTATCTGAGGGAGTTTTGGCTGTTTTCCCACTCCGACTTGTAGCCATTGCAAGCGCTCCTCAATTGGCAGCTAAAATTTTTTTAGTGTCTAGAACTAGCAGCAAACCTCCTGCATATGGATAAGCTCCAGCTAGCATCTGATGCATTCTACCTTTTAAAGTTGCTGGTGGGGGTTGAAATGTATTTTGTGTGAATTCTAAAACATCTCCAACATCATCAACGAGCAGGCTAACTACCTCATCGTTAGTAGAAACCACTATATTAAACCCTTGGGCTTCATCTTGTGGTGCTGTGGTTTGGATCGCTGATTTCCCAATTTCTAATCGTTGCTGTAAATCAATGACAGTAAGAATTTGTCCCCGCAGATTAATTAATCCACAAATATCTGGGGGAGCCAAGGGTACAGGTGTCGTAGCTTGGGGACGAATTACTTCTTGAACGTACTGTACGTCAATCCCAAAAAAAATGCCGTTGAGGAAAAAGGTACACAGTTGTTCAGTCATGATGGTTAGAGTGGGGAAGGAAAGGCCAATCAGTAACGCACCGCCGCATAGATGATGCGTTAGGCGCTAGGATAGTTTTTTTGTGACAAATCATCTTAGAAACCAGCGCCTAACGCATCCTACAATAATTTTATTTTTACTTTATAAATAACCTCTTAATGCTACGATTCGCATTGCCAATGTATTGGTTGACATTGCCAATGTATTGGTTGACATTGCCAATGTATTGGTTGACATTGCCAATGTATTGGTTGACATTGCCAATGTATCGGTTGACATTGCCAATGTATTGGTTGACATTGCCAATGTATTGGTTGACATTGCCAATGTATCGGTTGACATTGCCAATGTATTGGTTGACATTGTTAATGTATCGGTTGACATTGCTAATGTATCGGTTGACATTGTTAATGTCAGTAAGTCGGTGGAAATAAACCAAAAGTCAGTTATTCTTTGCGCCTCTGCGCCTACTACGCAGGAACGACTAACGTCGAAGGCGTGAGAAATCATCGAGAATTTGCTACTTGCAACAAATAAGGATTAGTAATCCGAATTACCGCCTCAATATCCAGAATTTCTGTGATTTTACCTTGAATCACAGTGGAGAAGAGAATGCCTTCTCTACTAGGTATACCTTTGATGGTCAGTGGTTCTTCAACAATGTCGAGAATGTGATCAACCACTAGCGCCACGCTGACTGATGGGTAGGGAGAGACAATGATAATTGCTAATGTCTCTGTTGCTGTTGCTAGATCATCAAAGTTGCGATCGCCAATTCCAAATATGCTGTGTAAATCAATTAGCGGCAAAATTTGATTGTCATACCGCACAACCGTCTGATTAGCGACTGTCTCCACCGCAGTTGTGGGAATTTCCGCCAGACGGGATGCGATCGCTAGGGGAATACCCATGCGTGCGCTTTGAGGGCCTGTAAAAAGTAAGATAGTTTGGCGATCATCTGGAATACTGACATCTGTAGCTTTCGCCAGCTGCTGATATGTGCTGCTAACACCAGCTTGCTTGGCTAAACCGACGATATCAATAATTAATCCTACTTTCCCATCTCCTAAAATTGTGGCTCCTGCAAATAAAGAGACGTTCTTTAATTGCTTTCCTAAGGGTTTGACGACAATTTCTTGAATATCTTCAATGCTATCTACTACCAAGCCAAAGCGATAGTTTTCAGCTTGGATAATGGCTATACTCAGAAGTTCACTATTGGTAACATTATTGGCAACTTGTAATATTTGATGGAGGTAAATTAAGGGTATAAGTTCACCCCGCAAGCGATACACGGGAACATCATAAAATATTTCAATATTCTTTAATCCTTGCTCCATTTCTAGGCGCACTAGTTCTTGGAGATTCCCTTGAGGAATGGCATAAAATTCACCACTACTGCTGATAATTAATGCAGAAATAATCGCCAATGTCAGGGGAATTTTCAGTTTAAATGTTGTTCCCTGTCCTAAACGACTGTCAATTTCGATGCTACCGTTAATTTTTTCAATATTCTCCTTGACGATATCCATTCCTACCCCTCGTCCTGAGAGGTTGGTGATTTGTTCAGCAGTGGAAAAGCCACGTAAAAAAATTAAATTCATTGCTTCGGAATCACTCATCGCCGCTGCTTGGTTGGCGCTAACTAATCCCAGTTGTTGCGATCGCGCTTTGAGTCGTTCAAGGTTGAGTCCACGTCCATCATCACCAATTTCTATATTGACTTTACCGCTTTCGTAACCAGCTTTGAGAAATAACCTACCAACAGCAGGTTTACCCTTAGCTGTGCGTTCGGCGGGAAACTCAATCCCATGATCTACACAGTTGCGGATTAAATGAGTTAAAGGATCTTTGATGGCTTCAATAATACTTTTATCTAGTTCCGTATCTATCCCCACCATTTCCACTGCAACTTGTTTACCAGAAGCGATCGCTAAATCGCGAACTACACGGGGGAATTTTTGCCAGATACTATTAATTGGTTGTAAGCGAGTTTTCATTACCTGTTCTTGCAACTCACCTGTAATTGTGTGCAAGCTTTGGCAAGCCGCAGTCAAGTTGCTATCTTTTAGCTTGGTAGATAATTTCATGACTTGGTTACGCGCTAACACCAGTTCACCTACCAAATTCATCACCTGATCTAACAGCCCAACATTAACGCGAATATGAGATTCTGATGTGGTGAGGGTTGAGTCTTCTAAATCGCTATCAAATAATTCTACAGGCTGTGGTGCTGGGGAAACTGCTGCTGACTGAGTCTGTTGCAACGCAGTTAATCTTTGAATTAGTTCTGCATAATCGCGATCGCCTTCTTTTCTTGTCGCTGCGATCGCAGACAACATTTGCCTAATACTGTCAATTGTTTGGAGTAACGTACTGACGATTTGGGGGGTGATTGCTAAAGTGCGTTCACGCAAACTCGAAAGCAAACTTTCCGCCGCATGAGCCAACGCTTCTAACTTAGGAAACGGTAAAAATCCACAATTGCCTTTCAGGGTATGCAGCGAGCGATAAATCCTTGCTAACTCTTCACCATTTCCGGACTCTTTCTCCAGCTCAATAATGTCACGTTCAATTTGATCGAGATTCTCGTAGCTTTCAACGAGAAATGCTTCTATGTCATCATCTATTTCTGTTAACTCCATTTTGTTAATAGATTGAAAATTTACTATTTTAATACTAATAACCTGCAAAAATCAATATATATCTCTCTCATGAGAGATGTATATTGTCATAAATGCTGAAAACATAATGCTACACTTAAAAACGAAAGTAAAGAAATGCAATACCCACTTTTGCTATGCAAATCCAAATCTTCAAAAAGGTCAGTGTCAAACTAGACAATATTGACAGTATTAACGCTGCAATCGTCAATTTTTATAATTTTATCAAACTAGGGGTTACTTAAGTTATATCAATAAAGTGTGTTTGACCATAGCATTTTCATGGCATAAATGTGTAATCAATTTTGTAAACAGCTAATATACCATAAAAGAATTTTATCTGGAGTGCAAAAAGCTAAAATGAAAATCAATTAACTCTGAGAACAATAGCCTTTTAATTACATAAAACTATAAAATATCATATCTTTGCTTATCATTGAGTAAAAACTGCTGTATTAACTAAAGATAAATTTTTAGAAATTTTTTAGAAATAAGCTTAATTTTTACGGATAATTCAAGAAGAGACTAATTTTGCAATTTTTGAAAGTCACAGGTCAAAAGGGTAAAGCTGATGGCATTGGTTTTAATTATCGATGATGCAGCCTTTTCTCGCAGAATGATTCGGAAGTTTCTGCAAGTAGATGGCTATGAAATTCTCGAAGCTAGTAATGGGCGCGAAGGGTTAGAAATGGTTCACAAGCATCAGCCAAGCTGTGTCTTAGCTGATATTTTAATGCCTGAGATGAATGGTTTTGAATTTTTGCAAGCTCTCCAAGATGAACAATTAAAAATTCCTACCATAATTATCTCAGCCGATATTCAAGAAGGCTCACGCAACCAAATTTATCAGTTAGGCGCAGCAAATTTCATTAATAAACCACCAAAAGAACATGAATTGCGTGCAGCCGTTCAGCAAGTTCTCAATACAAAGGAATAAAGCCAAGATGAATGTGACAGCAGAACAATTGGATGCCCTACAAGAATTAATTAATATTGGAGTTGGTAGGGCAGCAAGTTTACTCAATGAGATGGTAAACTCTCACATTCGTCTGCAAATTCCGTTTGTGAAAGTATTAACAGCTGCGGATGCCTATGAAGAATTAGCTTTAAGATTTCATGATGATAGTTTAGCAGCTGTGAGACTCGGCTTTACAGGGCCGTTTTATGGTACAGCTGGCTTGATTTTCCCGACTGACAGTGCTTCCTCATTAGTAGCAGTTTTGACTGGTGAAGAACCAGATTCAACTGACTTAGACGCAGTGAAAATTGGTACATTAAGTGAAATCGGGAATATTGTAATTAATGGGGTAATGGGTTCGATCGGTAATGTGTTAAAGCAACACATGAATTATACATTACCTGTTTATTTAGAAGATAAAATTGAAAATTTATTAGCATCTGCAACTGTAAGCGAGTCGAAAATGTTGCTAGCACAGGCTAGATTTACAATTGAACAATTGGAACTGATTGGAGATATTATTTTAATATTTGAATTAGATACATTTGATACCTTAATTCAAGTAATTAATCAGGAAATGGGAATCTCGTGAGAGCAAAAATATCCAAAAATGCAGTAGAAAAAAATTTAAAAGCAGTCTGATGATTATATGAATAGAATCGAACAAGCTCAAGAAAAATTTGCCCTTCTAGATAAAATTACTTTAGGAGCTTTTGTTCTACAGTCAGACTACAGTGTTTTATTCTGGAATTGCAGTTTAGAAGAATGGACACAAATTCCTCGCAGTCGAATTTTAGGTAATTCAATTCTGGAATATTTCTCCCATCTCGATCAACCGCGCTACATTAACCGCTTGCAGCAAATTTTTCAAGGTGGCCCACCGACAATATTTTCTTCCCAACTGCATCAATATATTATTCCCGTACCGTTACCCCAAGAAAAATATCGCATTCAGCACACCACAGTAACGGCTGTACAAGCCGATGGTGATGAATTTTATGCCTTGTTTTCCATTCAAGATGTTACTGATTTAACCTTCCGAGTTCAGGAATATAAAAGCTTGCGAGATAAAGCATTAGCAGAAGCGGATGCCCGCCAGCGATCGCAAGAAGCCGCCGAAGCCGCAAACCGCATCAAAGATGAATTTCTCGCCATCGTCTCTCATGAGTTGCGATCGCCACTTAACCCGATTTTGGGGTGGGCGAAGTTACTCAAAAAACGTAATTTAAACGAAATAACTACCCTGCGCGCTGTAGAAACTATCGAACGCAACGCAGAATTACAAGCGCAGTTAATTGATGATTTGTTAGATATCTCGCGTATACTGCGAGGTAAACTCGGCTTAAATTTAGAAACAGTGAATCTAGCTGCAACAATTGAAGCTGCCTTAGAAACAGTAAGATTAGCAGCAGAAGCCAAATCAATTCAAATTCATCTCAATTTAGACTCTAAAGTTGCACAGGTAAAAGGTGATAGCAGCCGGTTGCAACAAGTTGTGTGGAATTTACTTTCTAACGCCATCAAATTCACCCCAACTGGTGGAGAAATAGAAGTCAAATTACAACAAATAAATTCACAAGTAGAAATTCAAGTCAGCGATACAGGTAAAGGTATTAGTTCAGATTTTCTACCCCATGTATTTGAATATTTTCGCCAAGCCGATAGTACAATTACCCGCAGATCGGGGGGATTAGGACTTGGTTTAGCAATTGTCCGCCAACTTGTAGAATTACATGGCGGTAGAGTTTGGGCAGAAAGTCTCGGTGAAGAAAAAGGTGCGACATTTACAGTGTCTCTACCTGCATTGCAAAAGACGCTGAAATTATCATCAAGAGATAGCGATTTATCACAAGATTCTTATTCCTTATCTGTACCATACGCCCCATTAGAAGGAATTAAAGTACTAATTGTTGATGATGATATAGATACAAGAGAATTTTTAGCCTTTTTGTTAGAACAACATGGTGCATTCGTCACCAGTGCCGCCTCAGCTAATGAAGCATTGGCTGCGATCGCCCAAACAAAGCCCGATTTGTTATTAAGCGATTTAGGTATGCCAGAAGTTGATGGCTACTCTTTAATTCGTACAATCCGCAGGTTACCCGGACATCAAGGTGGACAAATTCCCGCGATCGCCCTGACAGCCTACGCCGCAGAAACCACGCAACAACAGGTATTCGCGGCTGGATTTCAACTGCATATCGCTAAACCCGCCGATCCCTCAAAATTAATAGCTGCGATCGCTGCACTCGTGAAACGCTGATAGGGACTGCGGACTGGGAAGAAATGAATAATGACTTTTAACTCTTGTACAGACGCGATTCATCGCGTCTCTGTCTCTGCAACTCAGCACTATTTCAACTCAGGGAAAAGGGAATATCGTTACCTCAAAAGTTTAGAAACTAATACCAAATCAAATAATGTTTGCGACACATCAATAATATTAAGAGGTCACGGCTGTGCCGTGCCCCTATAATCTGTCCCATTCTTTTTTTAAATTGGTATAACTTCTGTGCTATCTTAATGCCGTGATGCAACACATTTAGCTAATCTGCCAAATAGTACCCTTAGGGGTAATGGCTTGATGTGTAAATTTTGTCAGAATTAAAAGTGTAGAAACTAAATCAAGCTATTAACGACTGGCAAAAACCAACAATCCTAAAAACTACTAAATAGACTTTAAAACTTGGTTTGCTTATATTAACCAAAATTCATAGTTGTCATAGGCTATTATTTGCCAAAATTCATAATAATTATTAGTTATCAGCCAAGGGTTAGGGCTGGGAGTCAAGATTAATCAGTAAATTATTCCTTCATCCCATTACCTATTACCCATTACCCCTTACCCAATTATGTCATCTACTTTACAATCAGAAATAGGTGTATCGCCATCGGGTTTAAATTGGGATATTGATAATTTTCGCTTGTGGGAAAGTACACAAGCTGATGTAATTCTCTATATTCCTCTACAGCCAAAACTCGCAATTAATTTAGAAAATCAACGCTATCAAGTTGGTGTAAGCATCTTCCACCAATGGCAAGCATCCCAAGATAATATTACTGGTGGTCATGTCAACTTTACACTGACAACCAAAACTGAATTAAGCCCTCAAGCTTGGGAAGAATTACAAGCAAAATGGCTGAAAGAAATTACTAAGCAAGGATATTCTGGTAGTCTTAAACCTAAATTTTTACCCCTACCAATACGCCAATTAACAGCCCAAATTTTATTAGATCCACAAATAGGTCAAGTAAAACAGCCTGGAGAAAATAATACAACTCCTGATCATAACGAAACTTGCTTTTTGTGGCTAGATTTAACAGCTAAGGGAGGCGTAGCATGGGAGCAAGGTCTAAAATTGCATCCCCTCCCTGCAGCAGATGTGCAATTAGAATATGAATATCCACAATTACTTCCAGCAATCAGCGCCCGCATTCATGTTGATGGTAAGCGCGTTTATCATACTGTGACTGCTGTATTGAAATTAGGTAAAGATGGATATTATTACGGTGATGCTAGCCAAATTAAAGCAGCTTGGGAAAATGCAGTCAAAGAAAAAGCGATTGATGTTGAGTTAATAGGTACTTTACCTGCTGAATTAGAAGCGACTCGACAAAATTTAGTTAATAATTTTATTGAGCAAACAAGACAACGTCTATTTACTTTATTATTTTCACCCCAAGTGGGTACTGTCAGCCCATCGGAAAAAGGAGATAATAGCACTATATACATTCTCCAGTGGCAAAAAGATACTGACACCTTGGATTTAACTTTTCAATTAAGAGTTGAAGGTTGGACTTGGCTCAAAGGTTATATGAATACAGATATCAATACTCTTTTTCAGAATATTGATAGTAATTATATCAATACTGTTTACCAAGAAACTTCCTTCCCGATTAATGTCACTGTCCAAGGCAATCCGATGATTTCCAATGTGGCAATTTCCTTGTCAGCTAGCGAAGGTAAATCACCAGAAGCCTTAGTATTTGGTAGTACTGGCGGTACAAAAGAATTTCTCGCCACGAGTCGCAAACCAGAGGATGTGACGATTACCTATCAAGCGAAAGTTAGCTTTACATCTGCAACCTGGCCTGTACTAGAAACCAGGAATACAGCAACAGTTGCTCAAGGCGGAAATCGAATTATCTTACAGCCTGGGAAATGGATAGATAGGCTCAAAATCTACTTTTTTATCCGTGAAGGTAACGAAATTCAACCTCTAGCTGAATTGGATAAGGATGATTACTTGGTGGTGAATGTTTCCTATCAAGGGCAGCATTTACAAACTCCAATTAAAGAATCATCTCGCATCAATTCTCAGGAAGTTATGGAGTTTGTTTTTCCCCTTGACCCTAAAGGTAGTGCTGGTCAACTAAAGTTAAGCGTCTTGGGTTTAATTAATAAAAAAATGTTGCGGAGTTCGCAACAGAATATCAATGCTGATGAAAGGAATGTTTATATTTTAGTCAGCAAAGATACAATTCAACTTGTCAGTAAAGAAAGTGTGATATCTGAAGACGACGAATTAGCACAGCGCTTGTTAGAAAATCAAGCACATCCGTCAATAGAAATTCAAAATTGAAGACATTAGGGTTAGGATTGTTAACCCAAATCAACTATTTAAATTTACAGGATTTTTCACGAGTTCACAAATGCAAAATACCAATTCCAGGCGGTACAGATTGATATCGCCACTGTGTGCCTTGCCTCCATAGAGCCAATTTGTCAAAAGATAGTTATAAATTCCAATTCTAAAACCTAAATGCTATCGGAATTTTGTAATTACGAATTCCTAATTACGAATTGGTTCACCGCAGAGATAAGGCGCAATATACGTCTCAACTAAGTCAAATCTACAAATTAACTTTGAAACAGCCAAGGAGTGCTGAAATTTATGTCTAGTTTCTTACAAGAAGAATTGGGTGTAGCTAGTTCTGGAACCAAGTGGGATGTTGCTGGTTACAAACTCTGGCAAAGTAGCCGTGATGATATTATTCTTTTTAGCCCTGCACAAGCGCTTTTAGCTAAAGGTGCAGACGGACGCTATCAATCGACTGTTAGTGTTTACAACCAACAAGTCGCAGCAGGTGATGGGAACACCACTAAAATTACAGGTGGTTCGGCTGTTGTTAGCTTTACTAGCGCCATCCAATTTGACCCCAAAGCCTTTGAACAAGTTCAAGAACAGTGGCGTGCAGAAGTTCTCGGTTCTGGAAAAGCCCGCAGCCAAAACCCTAAGTTTGTCGCTTTGAGTCTGCGTAAGGGCGAAGCTATCCCTGTCATTGATCCAGTATTGGGGACATTTGACCAAGCGCACAGTGACAAAGATATTGGTACTTCTGGTTCCGTTAGTTCTTATCTGCTAAACCTAACTGAATTAGGCGCGCAAGTTTGGGCTGATGGCATCAAAAATCGCACTGGTGTTCCTGGTGCAGTATTGATGAAATACCAATATCTGCAATTGCTACCACGGGTAGGGGCTAGAGTCACTCTTGATGCTAAACGTGCCTTTAGGCATTTGTCTACTGCCCTAGATGTTAGCTATGACGGATTGTGGTACGGTGGCAGTGCGAAGATAGATGCCGCATGGGAACGCATGACCCGTGAAGGTATTATTAAAATTGACTTCTTCGGTTCTGCTGACCCCGAAGTTGAAAAAATCCGCCAAGATTTAGTTAATACCTTTTCTCAACGCGCTCAAGATCAGTGGTTCAAGATGCTGTTTGAACCCAAGCCTGTAGTTAAAGCAGCAGAACCAGGTAAGAGTGGTGGTGTTTTTGGTGGTGCAAACTTTGCTCTGAAGTGGCGCAGTGAGCAAGAATCCATTAATTTAGCATTGGAAATTGGCTTTAATGGTTGGACAATGTTGACAACTAAGCTGGATGCACCTTTTACAATGTTGTCCCAGCTGGATGCTTCTTATGTCAACGAAACCAAAACTCAAGAATCCTTCCCAGCCAAAATTATCGTTGACCCTGATGAGCAATTGCAAACCGCTGCTATTTCTTGGTCTGCAAGCGAAGGTAAATCACCAGAAGCGCCAGTATTTGGCGAAACTGGCGGTACTTCTACTTACGTTGTTACTAGTAGAAATGCTAATAACGTTAAGATTAACTACCAAGCCAAAATTAGCTACAAAGCACCTAAATGGCCTGTAATTGAAACAAAGGAAAGCAAGACTGTAGCCGACGGTGGTAACCAAATTGTCTTGAAAACCTCTTCTTGGGTTGGTCGCCACATGATTTATATGTTTATTCGTGAAGGTGACACAATAGTACCTCTGTCTGAACTTAGCGATGATGATTACTTAGTAGCCAACGTTTCCTACAGTGGGGCGCATCTCCGCAACCCAGTTAAGGATTCAGCGCGGATTACTCCTTTGGAACCATTAGAGTTTGCTTATCCCCTGTCACCCGCAGGCGATCGCGGCCAAGCTAAATTCAGCGCCTTTGGTGTTATCCAAGGTAAACTGGTACGTTCCAAAGAGCAAAATATTAGCTTTGATGAAGAAGCTGTGTTTATTCTGGCAAGCAAGGATAGCATTCAACTAGTTTCTCAGGACAGTGTTCTACCAGAAGATGACGCACTAGCGCAAAGCTTACTAGAAGCTGGCCATTATGCTGTAGTCAAGTCTGTGGAAACAGAAAGAGAAACAGTGCCAAATGGTAATGGTAACGGAAACGGTGATACTAACGGTAACGCCAAGATAATAGCTGGTACCTTAGTTGCTGTTGAATACAATGCTTTAGACGCTGCACTGTGGATTGAAAGTGAAGGTACTCGCCAACGGGTACGCCTACACAACGTCAAAGAAGCAGATCCATTTGATGATGAAGGACGCAAGCAAGTTAAAGTGCTACTCGATGATTCCGGTGAGTATGCTCAGTCTATCTTGGTTGAGCTAGGAGCATAAGAGGTTAAGGGGACAAGGGGACAAGGGGAAAGGGGGACAAGGATGATTAATTATTCTCCTTGTCCCTATTCTTTATTTCCTATCACAAATGACAAATGACAAACACCAAATGACAAGGATTGTTATTGTTCGCGCAGATTCTCAAATACTGCAATCTCCCAATACAGAGAAACTGCATACTTATACTAACGGCGATGTCCTGATCCGCACTAACGCACCTGTAGAGGAGTCGGCTGGGGAGAGTGAAGAAATACCTGTGCAGCTTGGTGTAAAGTTACCAGGAATCCAGGCACAGACATTGAAATATAGCCAAGCAAAACTACTAGCTAGCAATGATAGTGAAATTATCACGGCTTATGTGGAATTGATTGGCCCGGTTGCACCAGAATGGTTGCAAACTCTCAGGGAATTAGGGATAGAACCACTGCAATATCACCCTGAAAATTCTTACTTGTGTCGGGGAAATGTAGGGGCTTTTCGACAAGCGCAAGCACAATCTTTTGTGTGGCGAATTACACCAGCAACAGACTCTACTAAACCCCAAACTCCCGTGCCAGAGACAGGCGAGATACCTGTGTGGATTGTAGTTCAAGGAACTCAGGCGCAAGCAGCCGAGATTATTCGGGAGTTAAACGCTTTACCAGATGTAGAAATATACCCAGAACAGGAAATTGAACAGGTAGGTTTTTACCTGCGTTTGCGTGGTTTAGTGACGGCTGAGGGACAAAGTTATCTGTTGTTACATCGGCTGGTAATGGCGTTAGAACCATATACAGCACCAAAACCAGAGGATGAAGTAGCAGGGTTAATTATTGCAGGGGAATATAATGCCCGTAATCAACCCCAAGGTTCTTATCTGCGGTGGTTGGAAGACCATAATCTTAATGGTCAGGGGGTAACTATTGGCATTGTTGATAATGGTGTAGATGTTACACATCCCGCTTTTTCCGGACGCATTGCAGATTTAGGGGATGGAACTAAATCCTGGCATGGTACATTTGTGGCTGGTCATGCGGCTGGCTGCTATTTATCAGAGAAGGATGGTAATCAATTTATCTACGGTTTGGGTATGGCACCGGCGGCAAATCTGCTGGTGCAATCTAATTCTCGCCCAGCGGCTGTGCTTTGCCGAGAAACTGTGACGCAAAAGGGGCCTAATGGCATGGCGGGACGCGTCCAAAATAATTCTTGGGGCGCAGGTACGCGCAATCCTATGGATTATGGATCGCAGGAAGCCGTTTACGATCAAATGGTACGCAATGCTGACTCAGAGAGTAATATTCCCAAGCCTCTGACTATCTGTTTTTCTTCAGGTAATTCAGGTGCGGCGGGACTGACTAGACCGAAAGCTGCCAAAAATATCATCGTCACGGGAAATTCGGAGAATTACCGCCCAGATGTTGGTAAAGACCAAAGCGATAATATTCAAGAGGTTTATTCTGGCCCAAGAGCAAGTAGCCACGGTAATTGCGGAGATAATCGTATTCGTCCACACATAGTTACTCCTGGCGAATGGACAGCTTCAGCTAATTATGATTCACGCGCTGGTCAAAAAGAGTACATTAGTCAGCAATTAACTTGGGGTGGTGGTTCATCAGGTGCGAGTCCCAAAACTGCGGGGGCTTGTGCTTTACTAATTCAATGGTGGCAACAGCATAATGCTGGAAAAGAGCCTTCTCCTGCGATGTTACGTGCTTTAATTGTCAATGGTGCAGAAGCGATCGCATCTGGCGGGTTCATTCCGAATAAAGTTCAGGGATGGGGACGGCTAAACCTAAACAACATTCTCGCAGAAGACGTAGAGCATACCTACATCGACCAAACAATGATGTTGAAACGTCGCGGTGAGGTGCAAACATGGCAAATTCGCGTCACTGATCCCAAGCAGCCAGTGAAAATTACTTTAGCTTGGACTGATCCACCAGGCGCAATTGGTAGCGGTACACCGGACATTTCTTGCATTGTCAACAAATTAGCGTTGCGGGTAGAGGTAGATGGTAAGCTGTATCGCGGTAATCAGTTTCAGCATGGCTGGTCATATCCTGATGGTGCCGCAGAACGAGAAGGATGGGATAATCTTCAAAATATTTATTTAGCTGCTGGGGAAGCAAAGCAAACAATTAAGGTGAGTGTGACGGCGCTGGATATCACCACAAATTGTTTGACAGGCAAAATTGATACACCCCAACAAGATTTTGCGTTAGTAATTACTAATGGACACGAAGATAAAAATTCGCCTGCTGGGACTGTATTTGTCGGGGTAGATAATCAAGCTCAAAGCCAGTCACAGCCTGACAAACCGGATAATTTTTGGACTGCTACACCTGGGAATCATGACCGACGCGATCGCCAGCTTGATTGGTGGCAAAATATTAATACTAATGCTGGCAATAAACCTAGTAATAATACTAAGCCGTCTCAGCCTCAAGATGTAGATGCTTGGTGGCTAGCGGGTAAGCCTAAAGTTGCGCGTTCCCAGCCAGAAACAGAACGGAATTCTGGATTATTAGATGATGCAAATTTTATAGCAGCATTACAAGCTGGCGCAAATTTGGTAAAAGCTGTAGGGAATAATCAAGTTCTTATTAGTAATCAAGAACAAGGTAAATATTTAGTAGCTGAAAGTAGTAATTCTCTATCTTTCTCGGAGACATTAGCTAATCTCAAATTGACTTGGGAGCAATGTGATAATCAGCGACGAGTAGTAGTCTTGGTTGTAGGTGCTGGGACGCGGATATCTTTAACAGACTTGGAAATTCTGCGAATGCTCACTTTCCAAGATAAACTCTATTTATTATCAGATTTTGCTCCCATTTTGGCTTTTTTGGCACAGCGAATTCATAAGCAATCAGGGATTGAATTTCGTTTAGCTGAAAGTGTAGAAAATTTAGCAACATTAGTACAAGAAACAATAGCAGAGGCTAGCGGTTTACAAAAAGTTGATGTCAGAAAAAGTTCTAATGATAACAGCTTAGAAACCCGGTTTGCTTTTCAAGTAGTGCAAGCTGACAAACATCTCACAATTCGTATCCAGTTACCGCAGAACCAGCAAAAATCAAAAATAGAATTACATCGTCCGCAACAAAACTCGATTTTGCTAGTTGCAGGCAATAACTATATAGATATGACAGTAGAAGCAGATAATGATTCTACTTTACAGATAAATATTGCTGCTACTACTAATCCCGATGATTTAATTACTTGGGTGGGTGAATGGGAAATTAAAATCTCAAACTCAGTAAATGAAGAGTTAACTAATGTCACAGTTTGGGCATTAAGCGAACTGGAATTTAATAGCTACAAACAACCAACACCTATTAGTGAAACAGAACGCGATCGCACTGAAACTTTAGTGGCTATAACTAGTGAGTTTGATGTCAGTCTGAGCCGTTTGCAAAGTCAACCAAAAATAATTTCCTCAGACTTTATTTCCTCGGAAGCAGATAGAGAAATTGATGTCACAGTAGAACCATCCCGCTTCGAGTTAGAAAGCGCAGAAATTCTTCCCGAAACTTCCTCAGAACTACTTTCCCCATCCCTGAGTACCTTTGTCAGTGCGCCATCTGCGAGTAATGGTGCGGTGATAGTTGATTTACCCATGCATCTTGAAGGTGTGGATGCAAATGGCGATCGCTATGCTCGTCACTTTCGCATGAACTTAATTCAATTGCAACCATATTCAGCGTTAAGGGAAAGTTTAGAACCTGAACAATTAATTTTTACACCAGCAGAAATTACAGAAGTTAACTATGCTGATGGTGAAATTGTTAGCTTACTGCTGAGTAAAGGTGAATATCAAAGGTTGGTGACTGTAGTTTCGCCTATATTACGTCAGCAATTATTACAAATTACTCAAAGCTGTATTTCACAAAACCAGCTAATTTTTGGTGTTATGGGTAGTGAATTATATGCTTTAGTAAAACTTTTAGAGAACAAAAAAATAACTTTTTACTCTTAGACATCTCCGAAATAGTAATGTTATGTGCTAAAAGAATATAATAGATGTTTTTTTACACCAGAATTATGAGTTCCGTACTGGATCACATCGAAGCAAAT